>JBASDX010000001.1:0-161015 GCA_049652385.1 Bacteroidales bacterium
CTCTGTCCTGAGGCCTGAATGTCCTGTTCTAGTTGATAAAATTCTTCGAGTGTCATGGCTTTTACTTTGGAAGCAAAAGTAAAAAGCGCTTACTAGCCCTGCAATATGTGTTTTATCGGATGCTTACCAATAAAAAGCACTTCAGCAATTGCTAAAAGAAAGTTTGAATATCGCAAATTAGCATCCAGAGGTTTGAGTTTGGCTCTTACAACACAGGGACTTGTTCTCGGGAAAAAAGAAAACAATCTTATAGTAAAAAAGAAGGCAAAGTGCTTCAAACTATGCAATTAACAAACCTGCAAAATGTTACAATTAGCAGTGACGGTATTAGCATTTCTTCTAATGCCATTAAAGCATGTGTTCTAAATAAAGTTTCAATTCATTTCCTTAATTTTAACGGAATACCATATGCCATGCTTTATTCTCCTCAATATGTTGAAAAAGAGATTGGTATGGCTCAGTTGAATGCATATAACAATGGGAAAGGACAGAAGTTAATAAAACAATTTGTATATGGTAAAATTTTAAATCAAACGAACTTAATTAAGTATCAAGGTAAATATAACCTTAAGAGGAACAAAGAATTCAGAGACAACTATTCAGGAAGTATCTTAAAGTTAAAGAGTTTGGCAAAGCATGTACTAGAAAATGAAACTTTTGATATTGAAAAATTAAGGCTGATTATGTTTGGTTATGAGGGACAAGCTTCAATAATCTATTGGAAAATGAATGCACTCTTGTTTAAAGGCAAAATGGAGTTTGAAGGTAGAATTAGAAAAAAGCCATCCGATTTGATTAATAATATGCTTAATTATGGTTATGGTATACTGTATTCGAAAATACATGAAGCCATAATTAAGTCGCACTTAAACCCTCACATGAGCTATTTACATAAACCTGATTCCTTTAAGCCTACTTTAGTATACGATCTTATTGAAGAGTTTAGAAGTCAAGGTGTCGATCGTGTTATATTTGCCATTGTACGTAAAAACACTGCTTTAAAATTAGAAAACAAACAATTAAGTGACCAAACAAAACAAGTTATTGTAAAAAAAATATTAGAAAGAATGAATGTAGTTGAAAAATTTCGAGGGCATGAAATGCGATTTTTTGAGATTATTCAATTTCAGACAAATATGATGGCGAAATTTCTAAAGGGAGAAGTGAATAATTATAGACCCTATATCAAAAAATGGTAAGAAATGATTAAGCAAATGGTTGTTGTGGCATATGATATTGTCAATAATAAAAGAAGAAACAAGGTGGCCGGAATTATGGGGAAATATGGTCAACGTTGTAACCTTAGTGTTTTTGAGTGTTTTCTTACAGAGAGAGAAATTGCATTAATGCAATCCGAGATTATACAAATTATCAACGTCAAAGAAGACTCTGTTCTTTATTACTATTTATGTGTAAAATGTATTAAAAAGGCTGAATATGTTGGCAAGCACATATCAAAAGAAAAGGATGTATATTGCATATAAACATTTGCGAAACAGTCACTTTTGCTAAGTTGAAGATTTTCAGTAAGTTATGGATATTAGCAATGAAACTTTTAATAAAGTAGTATCGCAAGTCAAAATTTTTTTCTAAACTAATTACTTCTTGCGAAGATATTGGAAAGGTCCTTTTTTAACTGCCTGTTATATAGCCATATTATTTTAATGTAATTATGAAATAATCGAAAATGCATTAAAAAGAAATTAGAAGTATGTATTTGCGAAACGTCATTTCTGTATAATAAACTAATTATCAGGACTATAAATTTATTTTTAGAAATAAATATGAAACTTTAAGATAAAAATAATACGATTTGCGAACATTTCTTATATTTTTGTGTATATATATGTATAACAGTTCATTATTATACAAGACAAGTTTAAAAATTAAGGATTATGTAATCTACATTATTAGATATCAAACTATTCAGAAAAAGAAGAATCTACGGATTGCAGAGACATTTTCTCCAATAAATGTATTCGTTCAACTTTTTTCATTCAGAAAAAGAAGAATCTACGGATTGCAGAGACCTAGTAAAGGAATCCCAATTCCTGTATAGACCTTTCATTCAGAAAAAGAAGAATCTACGGATTGCAGAGACGAAAGAATTTGTGGATTAAGCTTAGCGTGTCCATTATTCAGAAAAAGAAGAATCTACGGATTGCAGAGACACCATCTAATAAGATCACCCCCTATCTCTGTGAGAATTCAGAAAAAGAAGAATCTACGGATTGCAGAGACGATATGCCGATCGAATAGGATACTGGCAGAAATTTTCAATTCAGAAAAAGAAGAATCTACGGATTGCAGAGACGAATATAAATCTTTTGTTAACTTAACCTAAATAGAATTCAGAAAAAGAAGAATCTACGGATTGCAGAGACTGTTCTTGGGGTGGAAAAACTGAACCTCTAAAAATTCAGAAAAAGAAGAATCTACGGATTGCAGAGATTAATAAAGAGCGAAGGCAATAACAAGTAACCAATCATAAGAATCGAGGAACTTGAGTGAAAAAAAACACTCCCCAAAGAGCACCCTTCCAAAAATTTAGAAGAGATACCCTCTGGGGAGCGTAATCTGGAGTCGTCTTGCGTTTCAGCTATCGTGAAGCGTCAGCTTTGTTTCCGCTCAATCAGGTACGCAACCAGCAGTCCCAGGCCTCCAAAGAGCAGGGGGGCGCCTAGAATCAGGAAGGCGTTGCCGCGGTCCCACATGGCTTCTTTAAGCGTACCGGCGTATAAGAAAGACAGGCTCAGCCAAACAACCACCAGTCCCAATCCCAGTCCCAACAACAGGCAGGCAGAGCGCAGGGCCGGGAAGGGTTGTTTCTTCACCATGACCTCCCATTGGGGGTTGATTTCTTTATATGCTTGCAGGGCGGCCGGGTCCATGGTGGACAGCAGGTCAAAAAAGTTTAAGCGTTCTCTTTTGGTGGCCGATCTTGACCACAAGGCGTAAAAAGTATAAAAGATAATACCTACAACCAATACAGCAGTTAAATCCATTTTCTTGTTAATTTTAAAGGTTTACTCATTTGACGTAAAACCCTATTTTTGGTTACATACATGTAACGAAATCGGTTATTTTGCGTCAATTAAGAAAGATGCCTATTGGGCCCGCAAGCAGGTAAACAAAATGTGGTAAGAATGCAACCGCCCTATTGTTACGGAGAAATGCCCGCATAGTAAGTTGAAAGCTGACAAAGAGTATATTACCAGGACCAGAGCCGGAGATATGAAAGCCTACGCGGCTTTGGTGGATAAATACCAGAGCATGGTGTTTGTTTTGGTGCGCAGCGTTTGCCGCCATGCCGAGGATGCCCGGGAAGTAACTCAGGATGTATTTCTGCAGGCGTACAAACAGTTGCATACCTTCCGGGGGGAGGCCTCGTTCAAAACATGGCTGTACCGCATCGCTTACAATACGGCCATCAGCCATATAAGGAAGGAGCAGAGCAGGGAGCGGCGCGCACAAGACTACAAGGCGCATGCTTTACATGCCTCGGCAGAAACCTCGGCCCATATCCCGGAATATGCCGAGGAAGAACAAGATGCCGCCGAACAGCAGCGGTACCAAAAGCTGAGGTTACTGGTTGCTTCCCTGCCTCCCAAAGAACGTCTGCTCATAGAGCTGTATTATTACAAAGACCTGAAAATGGAAGAAATAGCGCATATCTGTTCCCTGACTCCCTCCAACGTTAAGGTGAGTATGTTCAGAATCCGCCAGAAATTGAAAGCGGGCATGGAAAGAGAAGCGATAACAAAGCGAAAGGCAGGCATGCAGCCGGAAATAGAAATGACAACAACAAGTACAAACGAAAAGCCATGAGAGAACATCCCGAGTATACAGAAGACAAGCCCTTGTCAGATATTTTTGAACCGAGTTACGCGGTTCTGCTTGAAAAGGAACGCCGCCAATGGGAAGCCGAGGCAGCTGCATTGCCTCCCATGGGAGTGCTTGTGACCCGGGAGATTGCGGCGCAGCAAGCCGTCCGGCGCAAAAGACAGCGGTACGCCCTGGCGGCAGCGGTAGTTTGTGTATTGCTGGCAGTGGGAACGACGGTTTTCTACACGATACCGTCTGCACGAACCGCAGCAACGCAAGCAAGTGCAACGCTGGCTCAACACATTGCCGAGGCCTACACAGGCATCCGGCAAGCGGCAAGCAGTACCCTCCGCCCCGTTTGGGAACAGGTGCGAACAGTCGTACAAGCTGTAGTGCCGGGAGATGGGGTAGAAGGTGTTCAAGGAGAAGTGTTAAGGCAAGGTGCAGCGACGGCAACTAAAATTACCGGGATGGCGAAAAAGACCGCAGCAGTAGTTGCCGGATTACCGGTTCAGGTATGGTACATGTTATCCCTGGCTGTGGGAGTAGGCGTTCTACTTGTCGTAGATTTCTTGGTTCGTTCAAGAAGGAAGGCAACCCGCCCGCGGTGACGCACTCAAATCTGATTAAGTGCGTCACCTTGGATATCCAACCAAAATGAAATGCAGACAATAAGACAGTTAGATTTTTGCGTTGCAAAATGACGCACGTAATCAGATCTGAGTGCGCCATTGACGCTACGTTTATGCGGCCGGCTGTATCGGCGCGGAAACTACTTCCGGCCGGCGGCGCGTCCCTACCTTTTTCGGGTGCTAACGTTTTCCTTGACAAGGTGGTAAGTCCTCGTTTCTGTCCCGCGGTAATAACGCACAGAGTATCACTAAGTTGCAGTGCTACGCCACTTTATGGTACTTACCACCTCGGCAGTAAAAGGCCGTTTTTCGCTGTTTCCCGTTCGAGGTGGTAAGTAACCTTTTTCGAGCTAAAGATGTAACAAGTAGATTGTCAGCAAGATACAGCGCTACACTATTTTGTGATACTTACCACCTCCGAAACGAAAAATGGCGCACCGAATCACTTCCGGCACGCCACAAATGACAGTGCATCAATGCGTACTAAAGCGCAGCACAGTATTAATCATTATACATCTGCGGGATGTCGACGGTGTTTTCGTAGTCGCCCAGCAGGTAGCGGGCAAAGTAATCTGCCATGCGCCAGAAGAAGTATTCTTGCATGTCTCCAAAGCCGTGGCGCTGACCGGGGAGGATGAGCATATCAAAGCGTTTGTTGGCGCGGATCAGGGCGTTGGCTACGCGCAGGGTATTGCCCGGGTGCACGTTGTTGTCGATGTCGCCGTGGATCAGGAGCAGTCTTCCTTGTAATTTGCTTGCTATTTGCGAGTTGGTGGCGATGTTGTATTTGAAGGTGGTGTCTCCTTTGGCCGTGATTTCTTCCAGTACGCCGTGGTGTTTTTCACTCCACCAGCGGTTGTAAATGTTGTTTTCGTGGTTGCCGGCACAGGAAACGGCTACTTTAAAGAAGTTGGGGTATTGCAGGATGGCGGCTGTGGACATGAAGCCTCCGCCCGAGTGTCCGTGGATACCTACGCGTGATTGATCTATGAACGGATGACGGGCAGCCAGTTGTTCAATGGCGTATTTCTGGTCTTCCAGTCCGTAGTCGCGCAAATTGCCGTATCCGTAGTTGTGGTACCATTTGGAGCGGTTGGGATGGCCTCCGCGGTTTCCTACCGATATGACTATAAAGCCGATTTGGGCCAGGCGGTCCAGACGGTCCATGGAGAAACTCCAGTTCTGACCGGGTCCTTCTACCTGCGGTCCGGGATAGACATAGGTGATAATCGGATATTTACGGGAGGGATCAAAGTTGAACGGTTTGTACATGATGCCGTACAAATCGGTAATACCGTCGGCTGCTTTTACTTTAAAGCGCTCGGGATATTTGTAACCGGCTTCTTCCAGCAGACTGATATCGGTCTTTTGCAGCTCGAGCACTTTCCTGCCGTTGGCATCGTACAGTTCAGACACGGGAGCGGCGTCTACACGGGAGCGGTTGGCCACAAAGTACTTGCGGCTGTCGGACAAATCGGCCGTGTAATGGTAATCGCCGGGGGTTAGTTGACGCAACTGGCTGCCGTCCAGACGTACGGAATAGACAAACTGGTAGTAGGGGTCAATGCCCGGTTCCCGGCCGCAAGCCGTAAAGTATACGGTACGGGTGGCTTCGTTGACGCCCAGGATTTGTTCCACGTGCCAGGGACCTGACGTGATGGCGTTCTTCTCGTTGCCTTGGTTGTCGTACAGGTACAGGTGCCCCCAACCGGTACGCTCGGACCAATGAATCAACTCTTTTCCGTTGTTGATCAATTCCACGGGGCGGGTCTCCACGTACGTATTCAGGCGTTCTTCAATGATGGTGAGCGCTGTATCTTTGTCCACTTCTACACGGCACAGGTCGATGCGTTTGAGGTCGCGGCTGGTCCGCGTGAAATAGAAACCGTTGGCATCACCCTGCCATTCCCTGAAGCGGAATTCGTCTGACATGGTGCGTTTTTCCATGGGTTTGTACAACATACCCAACGCCTGGTCTTTAAAAGCGGCTGTTTCTATGGTTTTCCAGGTTTTGTCTTCCATGTTGAACAGCACGATGGATTGCTGCGGAATGTTTTCCTCGCCCGGCATTTCGTATTTGTAGCGTTCCAGTTTGGGCCGAGGCTGGGCCAGTACGTCTATGACAAACAGGTCTTTCACCTTGGTGGCGTCTGAGCGCACCAGGGCAAAGCGGCGCGAGTCGGGGCTCCACAGGGCAAACACGCCGGTGCGTTTGTTCAGCTCGGTGGAGTCTGCATAAAAATCTTCCGAGCCGGAACCAAAGGGGAAATCGCGGGTACCGGTGGTAGTCAGGCGGTGTTCCACAATGGTGGAATCTTTATCGTCTTTGCGGGCTTTCTCAAAGTTTTCCCAATCCATCCAGTACAAGTCGAAGTTGCGGGAAAAGAGGACATACTCTTTGTTGGGCGAGATGTTGGCCCACATGGGTACGCGGTCTTCTTTCTCTTTGTCTTCCAGCCAGGTGAGGGTTTTTGTCCGCCAGGCGTATTCAAAATGGAAAAGCCGAGGCTCTTTGCCTCCGGCAGCTCCGCCCGGACGGGAGGGCATGCCAAAGCGCATCTGCGGATCGTTGGCCCACAATGCATCATCTTGCTGCCACAAAGCCACTTCGTCGGCCCACAGGGCAGATTCCTCGTCCTTCTTCTCTTCGTCCTTCCCTTTTTTCTCGTCCTCCTTTTTCTTCTTCTCTACCATCTCGGTACTTTGGATGTAGAAGGTAAAGGTGTCGTCGTCTTTGAGCTTGAGATCCCGCAAGGGCAGGTTTTGTGCATCAAAGGGGTCTTTGACAATGCGGGTCAGGTCGGCCGCCAGCTGCACCCTGTCAAAGAGTTCTTGCTGCGTGCCTTTTACGGGATCTGCTACGTACCAGCTTTCGCCTTGTGACGTTTTATAGGTATACCAGAACAGGTCCGAATTTTTGAACCACATGGGACGTACGCCTGTGGTAAAGACCATCTTGCGTACTTTTTTCATGGAAAAACGGGCAGCCGTCTCGTAATCTGCTTTTTCACGAGCCGGGCCGCGTTGGATTTGGGCCTGAAGGGGTAATCCCATAAGGATAATCAGGCTAACGAATAGAAAATGTTTTTTTCTCATATATACTGTTTTGAAGTTTATAATTTGATGACAATGTTTTTTCTATACAGGAGGATGGCCAGGAGGGTAAAGACAGCCACATAAAAAATGGCGTATGCTAGTGATCCGGCCGGGTTATTGCCCAGTGCTGCGGCAAATACGTTTTTGTACAACCAGCTGAGCGGTGTGTAATACGTACCGTCCTGAGCCGTCCAATGGATGATACGGCCAAAGGTCTTGGCTACCAATCCGGACAGGACAAAAGCAAAGAGCGGGTTAAGACCCAGGGCTTTGAAGGGGAAGAACCACTTTTCTTTGCCCTTTATATCAATCAGGTACATGAAAAACGCCAGCATCAATAAGGTCCAGCCTCCGGCGTACAACACGTACGAACTTGTCCACAACGGTTTGCTGATGGGCAGCCAAATACTCCACACCATACCCAGTCCCAGGGCGGCCAGGCCCCAGGTGTAAAGAGAGCCCACAGCATAAATCTTTTCCGGACTTTTGCGGATTTGTACCCCGGCCAGATACCCCATCAATACGGTGCCGGCTCCGGAAATCATACCCAATACGCCTTCCGGATCAAAAGGCAGCCCGTATCCTTTATACAAATGACGGGGACCTACAAGGAAGAGGTCCAGGGTGCGTGCAAAATTGGTCTCTTTGCCATACGGTTCGTTACCTCCGAAGGCGTACAACAAGAGCCAATGCAGCAACAGGACAACGACAAATCCCCAGGCAATCCTGCGTGGTTTTTTCAACCACAAAGCCAGTGTACCGCCTAAGGCGTAGGCCGTGGCAATACGCTGCAAGACTCCGAAAATCCTGATATTGGCGTAATAACGGAGTATACTTCTGAAGAACGAAACGTCGGGAGCTTTGTTAAGCGGCACAAACGGAAAGGCTTGCAAGAGAAAACCTACCAGAAAGATGAGGGCAGCCCGTTTGTACAATTTGGCGTAGGCGCTTTTCATAGCTGCATCTCCCTCAAAAAAGCGGGAGAAAGAAAACGCCATGGCCGTACCTACCACAAACAGGAAAAAGGGAAAGACCAGGTCTGTGGGCGTACAGCCTATCCAGGCGGCGTGCCGCAGGGGTGGGTAAATCTGTCCCCAGTTGCCCGGGTTGTTGACCAGAATCATGCCGGCAATAGTCATGCCCCGCAGCACATCCAGCGCTACGTACCGTTGTTTTGTTAAGGTTGTTGACATATGGGCAAGAGATAGTTTTTACAAATATAGGAAATGGAAGGCAGTCAGGAAAACAATTCCCAGGGCGGCAGTTTCTGTGCGTAGTATGGCAGGTCCCAGGTCTACGGGCGTGCACCCGCGGGCAATGGCCGCATCAATTTCCCGCGGGGAGAAGTCCCCTTCGGGCCCTACAAGTACGGTCAGCCGGGCAGGAGTCGCTATCGGTGCGTTGGCCGGCGGAGCGGGGTGTGAGGGGCTGGCTGCCGCGGCCATCCAGCGGGTGATGGGGATGCGGGGGGTGTCGGTGAAGCAGCAGGCGATGGCGGCCCGGGTGCCTTCCAGGGCTCCGGATTCCAGAAACCCGGCAAAAGATACCGGCTGCCGGATCTCCGGCATCTGCGCCCGTTTGCATTGTTTGAGAGCGGCTATGGCAATACGCTCGCAGCGTGTCGTTTTTAAGGTTTTTCGCTCAGAGCGCTCGCAAATAATCGGGGTGATGGTATCGGTGCCGGCTTCGGTAGCTTTTTCCACAAACCATTCAAAGCGTTCCGTGTTTTTGGGCGGGGCTACGGCTATGTGCAAGTGGTAGGAGCGGGCTCCGTAGTTCTCGGCAACATGGGTAATGAGCAACCGGCAGGCGCGCGGGTCGGGCTCTTCCAGCACCCCTGTACAGAGAGTGCCTTTGCCGTCTGTTACGTATACGGTATCCGATTTTTTCAGCCGGAGCACTTTAACGCAATGCAGGCTTTCTTCCGGAGAAAGCGTATGATTAGGCTGGTTGATATGGGGTGCGTAGAAGAGTATCATTGCTCAAAAAATTCCCATTCGCCTTTTATGGGGAACGATTTGCCCGTAGCCTTATCAAACGTGGACATGACGCTGCGCGAGCGTGCTCGTACCACGCCTTTGTCGTCTACAATCTCCTGCAAAAAATGCAGACTTCGTTCGCCTACTTTCACCAGGGTGGTTTCCACAAAAAGCGTATCGGTAAGGAAGCACGGGGCCAGGTAATCGTGCTCGGCGTGGACCATGATGATGAACTTTTCATCTTTCCCGAATATGGGGTTGTAAGTGGTTTTATGAAGAAAATAGTCGGTTTTGGCCAAATCGTAATAATGCCCGAATATCACGTTGTTCACGTGGCCGAGCATATCGATGTCGTTAAACCGTATTTGCAGGGGTGTTCTGTGCATGGTATATGGGTTAAGGTCGGATGATTTCAACTTCGTTATGTTTTCCCACGCGGATGATGGAAGAGGGCTTTCCGGTGCTGCCGGCTTCCAGGAAAGAGGGAGCGGCCCAGTCCACTTGTTGGAGCAGGGCTTTGTCGATGTCTTGATAAAGGGCCGGAGCAGCCGCTCCGCTCACGTTTGCCGAGGTGGAAAGCAGCGGCCTTTTGAGCCTGCGGATGAGCGACTGGCAAAAGTCGTAGTTGGGGATGCGGATGGCCACGCTGCCGTCTTCCGCCATCACGCCGGGGGCCAGGTTGATGCCTTTGGGATAGATGAGGGTCAGCGGCTTGTCGGATACCTGCACCAATTCTTCCGCAATATCGGGTACGTATTCCACATACCGGTACAACATCGCTAAATCGGCTACCAGGACGATGTAATGTTTGTGTTCGCCCCTGTGTTTCAGGGCCGTAATTTTTTTAACACCTTTGGGATTGCAGGCATCGCAGCCCAATCCCCAAATGGTGTCTGTGGGATACAGGATGGTGCCTCCGCCGCGCAAAACTTCGGCAGCGGCGTCGATGTGTTTGTATATATCCGGACTGTATCTCATAGCGGTACGTTGTCAATAGTACATTCTGTTTTTCCTTTTCCAGTGGCGGATCAAGAAATACCCGAAAATCATACCTCCCAGGTGGGCGAAATGGGCGACGTTGCCGCCTCCTATCAAGCCCAGTACCAATTCAATGACAGCGAAGATGATGACAAAGTATTTTGCTTTCAGGGCTATGGGTGTGAGGATGATGCGCAATTCCGTATTGGGAAACAGCATTCCGTAACCCAGCAGGATGCCGTATACTGCACCCGAAGCTCCCACCGTAGGTACGTTTACCATCGCACGGTAACGAGCCAATGCGTTTACGGCTGCAGGCCCGTTTTCCTGAATGGTCCTTGCCAGAGAGGAAATGCTGATCCATTGTACACCCATGTGAATGGCGGCTGCTCCCAGGCCGGTCACAAAGAAAAAGAGCAGGAACTTTTTGGGTCCCCACAGTTGTTCCAGGACAGATCCGAACATCCACAACGCGTACATGTTGAACAGCAAATGGGTGAAGTTGCCGTGCATGAACATGTGGGTGATGATTTGCCACGGTCTGAAAAACTTTGACATGGGAAAGAACAACGCAAAACGCTCTATCATAAACTCCTGGTTGATGGTGGTCAGGATGAGCATAAACGCGTTTAAGATGATGATGTTCTTTATGACAATGGGCATACGGGCAAAAAATCCGCCCGGGTTGTATTGGTACATAGTGGTTATGTAAAATATTTATCTATTTCTTCTGTGCTTAAGACGGTAAGGCACGGCCTGCCGTCGGGGGTGAGACCCGGCTGTTCGCACGCCAGCAGCCTTTCCAGCAGCATCCGGTCCTTGCCCGGGAGGCCGACAACACGTGCCTGTGAGTACATCTCTTCCTTTGACGGAGGACTGTCCCTGTAGGCTTGCTCTTCTTCAGGTGGGTAGTCTCTGTAAACGGGCTCTTTTGTCGATGGGCCGCCGTATATGGGTTCTTCTTCAGGTGGACTATCTCTGTATAAAAGCTCTTCTGCCGGTGGTTTATCCCTGTAGACTGGTTCTGCTTCCCGGAATTGGCTTTCGTATATTGGTTTTTCTATGCCGAGTGCAGTACTGCCGGTGCGGGTTTCCGAGGCGGCCAGGCGGCGGGCTACGGTGGCAGCCAGGCGCTCTCCGTAGCTGAGTCCGGACTCGTCCGCATAGTCTTGTTCAGAAACCGGAGACAATCGGGTCAGCAGTTCCCGGACAGAATCCGTCACAGAGGCCTGGTCTGTGGGGTGTCCGGCCGGTACGCCCGTGACGCGTCCCTGGTCATCCAGTGCAAATCCCATGTGCAACAGGTGGTTCCGGCTTTCTTCCAGGAGCAGGGACAGCGGTGGCTGCAGGTCAGGCGTTACGGGAAAGGATAGCGGCTCCGGAACCGGCTGCCTGTCTTTGTAGCGGGGGAGCAGTTCTTCATAGAAGATGCGCTCCAGGGCCCGCCTGCGGTGGACGACCATCAGTCCGCCCGATACAAGAGTTACCAGGTAACGTTTTTGCAGGGGAAGGATGGGGGCCTCGGCAAGTTGTAAGGGCTGTTCCCGGAACAGGCGTTGCGGCTTTTGCGGTTCTTTAAAGGGGTCAAAGAGCGGGTCGTAATCGATTTTGGGTGGCGGTACGTATTCGCCGGGCGCCGGGGGAATGGGTATGTGGTGCTGCATGCCGCCCAGGTCAAAGTCTATGCTCGGGCCCAGAGCAAAGCGGCCCAGCGTTTCCCGGACCAGGGCCTGCAACATCTGGAAGATGACGTTTTCGTCTTCAAAACGGATTTCCGTTTTCGTAGGATGTATGTTGACGTCTACTGTTTTTGGGTCGGTGGTGAAGTAAAGGAAATACGTAGGCAATTTTTCATCGGGCAGCAGCGGTCCGTAGCCGTTTACAATGGCTTTGTGCAGGTAGGGGCTTTTGAAATACCGTCCGTTGATGAACAGGTACCGGTGCCCTCCGCGTTTGTAGGTGTCTTTGGGGCGGCTGACGTATCCTTTCACAGATACCAGGGGTGTTTCTACGTTGGCATCCAGCAATTGCTGGTTCAGGTCCTTGCCCAACGCTCCCGTAATGCGGGCACGTAAGGTTTCTCCGGCCGGCAGATGGTGCAGGGTGTTGTCGTTGTGTGTGAGGGTGAAGGTGATGTTCGGCCGGCACAGGGCTACCCGGTAAAATTCTTCCAGGATATGGCGCATTTCCACTTGCTCGGATTTCAGGAACCGGCGGCGGGCCGGTACGTTGTAGAACAAGTTCCGGACGCAGATATCGGTACCTTTGGCACAGACGACTTCTTCCTGCGACTCGATTTCCGAGCCGACCAGATTGATCTCCGTTCCCAATTCATCTTCTTCCCGGCGTGTGCGCAGCCGTACGTGCGCCACCGATGCGATGGAGGCCAGGGCCTCGCCCCGGAACCCAAAAGAAACGATTTCTTCCAGGTCTTCCACGCTGCGCAATTTACTGGTGGCATGGCGTTTAAAGGCCAATACGGCATCTTGCGGACTCATGCCGCTGCCGTTGTCGGTTACCTGCAGCAAAGTAGCTCCGCCGTCGCGCAACGTCACGTCTATGCGGTCGGCTCCGGCATCTACGGCATTCTCCATCAGCTCTTTGATGACCGAGGCCGGACGTTGGATCACTTCCCCGGCGGCTATCTGACTGGCTATGTGCGACGGAAGTATGGAAATCATTTGAAAATCTTAAACAGGTAACTGAATGCCTGGGTAAAGTATACGGCCATGAGCATGATGGCTATCAGGGAGAAAATGATGATGGCGCGTATGAGTTTCTGCCGGGCCGGATAGCGGCGTTCCACATGGTGCATGGAGCGGAACGACCCGCGGATGGATCCGCCGGGTATGTAGGGCTTGTCTTCGTCCTTCTTCCGGGCGGCTACCGTTGCACGCGTTCTTTTTATGCGCTCTTCAAATTCTTCCTTTTCCGGGTCCCAGTAAATGGGTTTGTAATTGAAGACGCGGTGTTTGGGTGTGCGAAAAAATGATATTCTAAAGGCCATGGTAATGCAGTGTTTATAAGGTTTTATCGCGCATCAGCGCCGTATCTATATAGTGGTCTACTACGTGCGGGAAGTATTTGTACTCCAAAGCGTGCACTTTTTGTGCCAGGCTCTCCGGGGTGTCATCGCGGTCTACCGGGCAGGTGGCCTGAAAAAGTATCTGTCCGCGGTCGTAGTGGCTGTCAATCAAGTGAATGGTAATGCCCGAGACGCCGTACGGGGGTGTGGGGGCGGGCACTGGCAGGACAGCCTCTGTATGCTGTGATGTATTTGCCGAGGAGGAGCCGTCGTTTGCAGTGGTGGCGTTTGCCGGAGGGGTGGCAGCCGGAGCGCTGTCTGTCACGGTGTTGTTTGCCGAGGCGGAGCGGTTGCGCAGGTGCTCCAGAACGGCCCGGTGCACATGCATGTTGTACATGCCTTTGCCACCGAAAGCCGGAAGCAGGGCCGGGTGTATGTTCAGGATGCGGCCGGGGTAGGCTTGCAGCAGGTGCTCAGGGATTTTCCACAGGAATCCAGACAGCACCAATAGGTCTGCCTTGTATGCTTGCAGGATGGATAAGACACCGGGTGCCGCTGAGTCTGCAGGTGGCTCTGTCGTCGGGTTTTGCAGCTGCTCTGCCGTGAACACCTCTGCAGGGACACCCAGCCTGCGGGCCCGGTCCAGTACGGGGGCCTGAGGGTTGTTGCAAAGCAGTACGACAACCTGTCCTTTAGTCAGCCTGCGGATGAGGTTCTCTGCGTTTGTTCCGTTGCCCGATGCAAAAAGCGCAATTCTTGTCATAACTTACAAAGATATGGAAAAATCGTTATTTTTGTGGAGCTATGAAAACGAGGATTAAAGAGCCAACGGCGAACGATATGCCACAGAAACAGGTAATGGGCGATCATTCTTCGGGAGAAAGGGCGACCGGTGAGCAGGTGATAGGCAACCAGGTGACGGGCAACCAGGTGACGGGCAACCAGGTGACGGGTGAGCAAGTGATGGGTGAGCGGATACCCCGGGTGGGCAACGGATACGATGTGCATAGGCTGGAGCCGGGGCTGCCTTTTTATTTAGGGGGCATACGTCTGGAATCCAGGCTGGGTTGTGTGGCTCATTCTGACGGAGACTGTCTGATCCACGCTTTGTGCGATGCGCTGTTGGGGGCATTGGCACTGGGTGATATCGGCGTGCACTTTCCCGACACCTCGGACCGGTTCAAAGGCATCGACAGCAAAGTGCTGTTGGCCAGGACGTACGAAATGGTACGCCACGCCGGTTACCGTCTGGGTAATGCCGATTGCACGGTGCACCTGCAGGCTCCCAAAATAGGGCCGTATATCGTGCAGATGCGGCAGGTGCTGGCCGGAATACTGGAAGCAGATGTAAATCAGGTTTCTATCAAAGCCACTACGGGGGAACGGATTGGCTTTGTGGGTCGCCAGGAAGGGATAGCGGTCTATGCTACGGTGCTGTTGTATCCCGATAAATAGGGTTTGCACGTTTGAAAATTATGCTTACTTTTGCAGCTCTCAACTCTTTGGCGAGGTAGCTCAGATGGTTAGAGCGCATGATTCATAATCATGAGGTCACGAGTTCAATTCTCGTCCTCGCTACAAAAAGGACTTATCCGTTTGGGTAAGTCCTTTTTTTACGCATTTAATAGCAGAAATCACATAGTTATTCTGATAAATTTCAACTATCTATGTAATATTTGCTATATTTGTATGTAAATTGTAGATATAATGGAAAACCTGGAACCTTTTGGAATAATCCCTATAGATTACGGTGCTTTATGCACTTTGTATAATCAGTACCGGTTCCCCAGAAATAAAATTGCCGCCTTGGAAAAGGAGGGGAAGATTATTCGTTTAAAGAGGGGGTTGTATGTGGTCTCTCCACAAGTCAGTAGACAATTGTTGTCTGTTGAATTGCTGGCAAATCACCTTTACGGGCCATCTTACGTTTCTATGGAAAGTGCGTTACGCAACTACGGTTTGATACCTGAGCAAGTGTATACGGTGAGATCCATGACGTTGAACCGATCCAAAAAATACAAAACCAGCCTGGGTTATTTTGAATACACCACCGTTCCGGCTGCTTATTATCCTATAGGTATTGTTCAACAAATTGCAGGGAACGGTTACACGTATTTGATAGCATCTCCTGAAAAGGCCTTGTGCGATTTGATTACAGCTACTCCTGGGTTGCGTATTCAATCCCCTAAGGCTATGAGGGTTTATTTGGAAGACGATATCCGTTTTGATAGGACTGCGTTACGTACTTTGAATCCGGACCTTATAAGAAAGTGTATGGAAACAGGAAAAAAGAAAAACACGTTGGAATTTTTATTCAATACAATACGCTCATGAACGTTTTTGATCATATGTTAGCCAGGTATCAGGTAAAGACCGGCGAACAAAGATGCCAGGCCATGCATGAAGTAATGCAGGAGATAGCGCTTGCCGGATTATACAGGGGAGGCTTTTTTGATAAAGCTGCTTTTTACGGAGGCACGTGCTTACGGATTTTTCATCACCTGCCGCGTTTTAGCGAAGACATGGACTTTTCGTTAATTAACAAAGATTTAGATTTCAACCTGGAAAACTATTTTGATGCAATTGTTGCTGAATTTACATCGGCCGGTAAGGATGTGGTAATAACCAAAAAAGAGAAGAGAGAAGGAGTTACCGTCGAATCGGCTTTTTTGAAAGAAGGCACAGCCCTGTACGACTTGAAATTTAAAACAGAAAAGGAAATACGTATTAAGATTGAAGTGGATATAGACCCTCCTTTGGGTTTTTCTACAGAGTCGAAAATCTCTTTAATGCCTTTTTCTTTTATTACGCGTTGTTTTGTCTTACCGGATTTGTTTGCCGGTAAGATGCATGCGTTATTGTTCAGAACGTGGAGGAATAGGGTAAAAGGCCGCGATTGGTTTGATTTTGAATGGTATATCAGACATGACATTCCGCTGAATTTTGCGCATTTTCAAGCAAGAATACGGCAGTTTAACGGCATGGAAATAGATCAGAAAACGTTTATGGAACGATTAAAAGAAAAGTTTAACCATACCGATATTGGTATGGTTAAACGTGATGTATTGCCATTTGTTCAGAATCCGGCACTGTTGGATATCTGGTCAAACGACTACTTTTTGTTGTTAGCCGACAGGTTGCGGTTTCTTAGCGCTCCCGGGCAAAAGGCCAGGCCATAAGACCGCCTTCCAGCACCTTCACATTCGTGTAGCCGTGTGCCTTGAGAATGAGTGCCGCCTCGTATCCGCGCAAGGAGATTTTACACCAGGTGACAATGGGTATATTTTTGTCTTCCGGCAACTCATTCAAGCGTGCCCGCAGCTGGCCCAGCGGGATAAGCACCTCGCCAATACCCAAACGCATTTGTTCGAATTCGTTGGGGTTCCGTACGTCCAGCAATAGCATCTTCTCTTCTTTTTTCAGCTTCTCTTTCAGTTCAAAAGCGTTCAGGCCGTCCATGATGCCATCCAGTTTGTTCTGCATGATATGGGCCGAGGCGATGCTATGGTCGATAGCTAACGAGAACGGCGGTGCATAGGGCAGGTCTGCGTTACACATTTGGTCCACCGTCATATGGTTTTGGATGGCCATGGCCCAGATGGCTATTTGTTTGCCTACGTCCCCGGGGCCGAGTACCTGGGCTCCCAGGATTCGGCGGGAGGATTTGTCTGCCAGCAATTTGGTAACGAGCAATTTGCCCTGCATGAAACCCGGTCTGTCCAGACTGGCGTTATAGATGACCTCGTAGTTGGTGATCTTGTTGCGGGCAGCGTTTTGTTCAGACAGTCCGGTAGAACCTACACCGTAATCGAACACCTTACAGATACCCGTTTGGATGGTGCCGGGGAATTCTTTTACGTTGCCGCAAATGGCATTTTCTCCCGCCACGCGTCCCTGCAAATTGGCCAGGTCTCCAAACGGGGCGTGCACCTGGGTGTTGGTGATGAGGTTAGTTGTTTCTACGCAGTCACCTACGGCGTACACGTCTTCCAGATTGGTTTGCATGTGCTTGTTCACCACAATACCCCCACGTTCACCTATGGTAATGCCCATATCGCGGGCCAGACCCACGTTGGGGACTACGCCAATGGCTACAACGGCCAGCTGGCAGGGGATTTCTGTACCGTTTTGCAGCTTGACTCCGGTCAGTTTTCCGTTTTCACCCAGGAAGGCCGCTACGCCGTTTTCCAGAATGACATTGGCTTTTGTCCGAACGTATCCTTCCACCAACATGGCCATTTGCAGGTCCAGGAAGGTAAGCAGTTGGGGGAGCATCTCTACCAGGGTGATATCTATGCCGGCCAGGTGGAGCGCCTCGCACGTTTCTATACCAATCAGTCCTCCGCCAATGACCACGGCTTTTTTGATGATGCCCTCATCCCTGATCTTTCTAAGGAAGTCTGCGTCTTGCATGGATTGCAAGGTGGTGATGCCATCCAGTTCAATGCCGGGAACAGGTGGTTTACGGGGAGTGGCTCCGGTAGCAATAATCAATTTATCGTAAGGCAGGGAGCCGGTCTCTTCGGTGTCCAGGTTTTTGTAGAAAACTTCTTTGGCTACGGGGTCTACCCTGGTTACTTCCGTTTTAACCTTCGTTTCTATGCGTTTGGCATTCCAGAAGAACCGGGAATCTCTGACCACACCGGCCGGAGAACAGAGCAATTGGTCTCTGTCGTCAAAAAAACCGCCTACGTAGTAGGGATAACCGCAGGAGGCCATTGACAATTCTGCCGATTTTTGAATGAGTGTTATGTGGGCGTGTTCGTCCATCCGTCTGGCCCTGGAGGCCGCTTTGGGACCGGCTGCCGATCCGCCAATGACTACAATTCTTTTTGTGTCCATAATTACTTGGGGTTTTAGTCTGTCACTTTAAAAAGATACACCTGACCGGTAATAGCGATAAACTTATTTCTGCTATACTCAACAATGGCGTAATCACCGGGATCAAGGGTATAATACCTTAATCTGGAATTCGGTGCATTTAAAGTAAAATATTCTCCTTCAATAAACATTTTTATTTCTGTAAAATCGCCGGCTGCAAAACCTTCCGCTCCATTATCAATAATACGCTCCATCAGCGTTCCGCCGGTTGTACCGGGATTCATTACTTTAGCCAATAGGACAGTCCGCGGTTCGTGGTCAAAGAGCGCGATGGGATCCTTAGATTTTCGCACGACAGGAATGTCTTCCGGGTTGTAAGAAACCGTATAGACATACTTTTCTCTGTAATGCCAACTGTCGCTTACGTCTTGTTTACTGCTGTGTAAAACGCCTTTCCGTAGTTCCACATACCGGCCGTCTTGAATAATAAACACTTCTTCAGCCGGAGGTATCTCATAAAGTATGATGGGCTCTGCGACAACCCGCATTTCTTTCAGGATGCTGGCCGTAAGCTCACCACCTGCGTATCCTTCTTTAGAAACGACTACGCGAACCTCTCCGGGCACGTAGGTTATGCGGTAATACCCTTTGGCATCTGTTTGTGTGACATAATCGGTTCCCTCCGTTTCCACAATGGCTTCCGGTACGGGTTTTCCAAAACCATCCAGAATTTTTCCTTCTATGTACGTGTTGTTACAACTACTAACCAGAACTGCAGATAGCAGTAGTAAAGCGAATAATGTGTTTTTCATAATTACTGATTGAGTTTGAATGGTATAAATGTAGGTTTTCTGCACAATTTATGCAAAAAGAATTTTTGGAAGGTACCGGAAAGGGCTTTTTTTTAATAAATGCTGTTGATTATGCGTTTTTGCATTATGCAAATTTGCATAATAAAAAACTTTTATATATGGTACTGTAGCAACGGGCAATAGTTTCTACGATAGGGAAAAAGAGTGTGATTACATAGTCAAAACGCTTGCGTGAGGTAATAATATTGTTCTATACGCGCCAAGAAGGTTTGGTAAAACTTCATTAATTCTCAAGGCACTTCAGCTATTGGAAGATAAGGGCTTCATATGCATCTACTTTGATTTTATGCCGGTTTTTTCGATTGAATCTTTTGTGAGGCTATTTACAAAAGCATTAGCGACCAGGCAAAGTAACTTGCAGAAATTTGCAAGAACTTTTAGTTCTGTTGTGAAGAATATTCGTCCCGTACTAAAAATTGGCTTTGAAGGAAGTTATGAATTCTCTATTGACATTACCAGAGATAGAATTGATGAAACAGATATTTCTCAAATACTTGATATTTTGGAGTCTTTAGCAGGTAATAACAAGCGTGTTTTAGTTTTCTTTGACGAGTTTCAAGAAGTTGAAAAATTAAAAGAAATTCATTTCGAGGGTCTTTTACGTAGTAAAATTCAGCACCAAACGCGTGTAAATTATCTGTTCTTCGGCAGTAAAAATCATATGATGCAGTCCATGTTCAATGATAAAAGCAGACCGTTTTTTAATGCAGCATCTCAAATGACTATAGGCTATCTGCCAAAAGAAGATACTCTCACATTTTTACATGACAATTTCTTGAAAAAAAATGTAGCGCTAAATACTGAGATAGGAGCATATATTATTGAAGTGACAGCTAACATACCCTATTATATCCAGCAACTGGCTTCGGAAATATGGCTGAATATTGAAGAAAACAGCAGTATTACCAGAGAAATAGTTGATAAGTGCGTAAGCCGGATTGTTACAATGAAAAGTGATTATTTTATGGAATTCTTCGAAAATCAGTCTGTAAGCAAAAAACAATTGTTAACAGCACTGTGCACAAATGGTGAAAACATTTTCTCTGAATCATACAGAAGGGCGTATCGCTTGCCCAGTTCAGCCACATTGCAACGAGCAGAAAAAGGGCTAGTAAATGATGGTGTCATTGATAAAGCGGAGGGTAAGCATTTTATTACCGATCCTTTTTTTAAGATTTTCTTGCAACATTTCGTATTGGGGAGGTAGTAAGTGGCCGTTTGCATGTCAGTGTGTTAACACACGGAATCTCAATGCGTTACAGCGCTACGCCATTTTATGGCACTTATTACCTTCGGACCTTATTTGAATTTTGTTTCAATATCCATGCGAACGTGCAAAATTCTCACAATTAGAATGGAGTGGTCGTTGTCAATTTTATAGAATACAATATGTTTTCCTACGCGATATCCGTATAGAAAAGCGAATATTTCTGAATAGTTTCTACCGACCTTAGGTTTTTGAGCAATATAAAGAAAAGATTGAATCAGTTGTTTATAATATTTTTCGGCCTGGTTTACGGACCATGTTTTTGCTGTATAGTCCCATATAGAGATGATGTCGGATTTGGCTTGGTTGCTTAAGCGATAAGGGGCCATGCTACTTTCTTGCTTTCAGTTCTTCTAGAAAATTGTCGGGATCAAAATTTTCTACCACACTACTGTCCAACCCTTCCTGAATGGCGTGACGTAACGCTTTTACTTTATTTTCATGGTCTTCCAATAGTCGCAATCCGGCACGTATTACTTCACTGGCATTTTTATAACGTCCTTCAGAGATACTAGTACGAACAAATTGTTCGAAATGAGTCCCTAATGCTACCGATGTATTGTTTGCCATATAATTTAAATTTATTTACTTCAAAAGTACCAAAAATTGGTAACTTTTCAAATAATGATTCTTCCTTCGGGAGCTTTTTGTAACTTTGTGCGAATTAACACGATTAATAAGGTAGTATATGGAAACGAAGAAAGGACCTATTTCACAGTTTATGGCAAAGAATTTCCTGCATTTTAATGCGGCTACGGTGGTGGATGCCGCCAAAGGGTATGAGGCGCATTTGCTCAATGGGGGGAAGATGTTGATTTCGTTGGCCGGAGCCATGAGTACGGCCGAACTGGGGATATCGCTGGCTGAAATGATTCGGCAAGGCAAGGTGGATATCATCAGCTGCACGGGTGCCAACCTGGAAGAGGATATCATGAACCTGGTGGCCCACTCGCATTACAAACGGATTCCTCACTATCGCGACCTGACGCCGCAAGACGAACTGGAGTTGCTGCTCAACAAATACAACCGCGTGACGGATACGTGCATCCCGGAAGAGGAGGCATTCCGCAAAATCCAGCATCACATTGAAAAGATCTGGAAAGATGCCGAGGCCAGGGGCGAGCGCTACTTCCCGCACGAGTACATGTACAAACTGCTGCTCAGCGGCGTGCTGAAGGACGACTACGAGATTGATCCCGCAAATTCCTGGATGCTGGCGGCTGCCGAGCGCAACCTGCCCATTGTGGTGCCGGGCTGGGAAGACTCGACCATGGGGAACATCTTTGCCTCGTACGTGATTAAAGGTGAACTGAAAGCCTCGACCGTGAAAAGCGGTATTGAATATATGGTCTGGCTGGCCGATTTCTACGAAAAGAATTCTGTGGGCCACGGCCTCGGCTTTTTTCAGATTGGCGGAGGTATTGCCGGTGACTTTTCTATGTGCGTAGCGCCCATGCTGGAGCAAGACCTGGAGAAAGACAACATCCAAAAGTGGAGGTACTACTGCCAGATTACAGACTCGACTACATCGTACGGGTCGTACTCGGGCTGCATTCCCAACGAGAAAATCACCTGGGGCAAGCTGGACGTAGATACCCCCAGTTTTGTCATTGAATCCGATGCCACCATAGTGGCCCCGCTCATTTTTGCGTGGGTGCTGGGGCAGTAGGAAGGTCCGGGGCCGGATTACAGATTGATGGTTTTGCTGTCTTTCAGGGTGTGGGTGCCTTGTTTGTATTGGTAAAGTCTGACGTACAATTTTTTTCTGTCAGATTTTACCGGAAAGACTATTACAAAGTCCATTTTAAAGACATCCTGGTCAATACCGGAGCTGTTATCTCTGGATTTTACGTCTTCCCAGGTACCGCTGTTGGCATAGACACATTCTTCACCTTTTGTGTTTGTAAAGGTCTTTATCATGGGCTTATGAGTATGACCAAAAATAACAACGCGTACTTTTGAATAGGGGTCTTGAAAATATTGAATATTTGCCTGGTTGTCAAGAAATTCAGTATCAAGACTTCCGAGGATAGCCTGGTCGATGTTGGACAAGACAGACACGTTGTTGAACCTTTCTCGTTCATCCCAACTTAACTGGGTAAAGATATCATTGAACAGGTTCATATGAATACTGCCGTCTGTACTGCTGTTATAAGGGAGTATGTCCCGTATGGCGTAGTCCTGAGTATAGTTGCCCACATTGGTTTTGATGATGGGATCTTCAAAATTGTCTTTTACAAAAATGGAATTTTCCAGGACATCTCTCCATAAAGTATAATAAAGATATTTACTGTTTTGTTCCGGATCTTCCGGGTGATTGAGGAATACTTCCGGTACTTTTGTGGCTTCTTTCTGTGTGGTGGGGTCTGTAAAAGAATTAGCGGCAATACGGGCAAAGAAATAACCGGGAGGGAGTGTCCCCGCAAGGGTCATGGCATTAAAGAAATCATACCTATGTCCATGTTCAATGCAAATTTCCGGATAATTCAACGGACTGTAGGTCCCCACACCGTATTTGTTTCCGCTGTCTCGGGCCTGATTGACTCCTGGCATGGCCAGGTCAATATTTTTTGGGAAAAAGCCCATGTCATGATTACCGGGAATATAGGTGACACGAACCTCCCTTTCTTTGATGATGTTATTGAGTACCTGAAAGATTCCCCTGTTTGCCTTAACACTTTTTTTGATGAACTCTGCCTGAGATTGACCACCGTAAGCATCTATGCGGGTTGGGATATACCATTCGTCAAACATGTCTCCTGCAATAACCAGTTCCCTTACTGTTTTGGAAAAACGGATTTCTGTTAAAAACTCTTCCAGTCTGGCAAGATGTTTTACGTTTTCTGAGTAAGTCAGATCATTGCCTAAATGCAAATCGCTAATAACCACAATTTTGTCACGGATTGTGTTATCACTTTCATCTATATTGTCAAAAGGGTTTAATCGGCAAGGGTTGATTTTATCGCAAGCAACAACTGCAAATATCAGTGTTGCAAGAGAAATGATGTAACAGAATTTTTTCATAAACGTAGTAAATAAGAGGGTTGTTTCTATTGCACAAATCTAGATTAAAGGTAAATTTGACCTGTTGCAGATTTACAAAATCAGTGTTTTATTTTTACAATATTTTTAATGGAACAATTGTACATAGCCACTGTTTTTGCCGGAGCGCTGGTTTGCTTGTTAGCCTCTTTGCTTTTATGGCTGCGTCGTAAAACCGGTGAAAGATCTCGTGTTATTTTATCCGTAATAGTTTTATTTTCCGTATGTAATTATACCATAAGATTTATTGAGCTGAGCCGTTCAATGCTTCCGGATATGATAGTATCGCCGGGAATGCTGCTCCTGGCAAATTTTATGGTAGTTTCCTATATTTTATATCCCATAGAGGTCATAGTACCCGGATGGTTACATTGGAAGAGGGTATGTAAACTGTACGCTCCTTTGATGATTTTGTATCTTTTTTACCTGATCTCTTCCTATGCCGGAATTCACTATAGATCGTATCCGTCGCTACTGGAAATGTGGAGAGCGCCTTTTGGATTCGACACCGTTTTTTCTGTTTTGCTTACTGTATTTATTGTGGCTCCCATCTTCTTCATACGTTATGTTTACCATAAAAGGAAATACAACAATACCGACCTCCAATGGCTGAAAAGATATACAACGGCTTTGTCCATAAATATCATTGCCTATCTTATGGTCCTTCTGTTTAATCATTTGCTGTTACATACGGTGTATTATTACATAAGTGTAGGTTGTAGTTTGTTCATTGTATACATGGAATTGTATGATAGGATTATTGGAAAACCAACCGTTACCCACTCGACTTCCATTGTCGGCCATAAGGATGAAGCTTTGATAGGCAGGCTGGATGCGTTTATGCAAAACAATTATGCCTGGAGAGATCCCAATCTTTCTTTAACTACACTGGCATCTGCTCTTTTTACCAATAGAACGACTCTGGCTTCAGTTATGCATAAACACGGGCTTGACACGTACAGTACGTATATAAACAAATTGAGAATAGAAGATTTTTTGAACCTAATGCGTTTGGGTCGTTTTGACAATTACCAGGACGCATTCTTTTTTGTAGGCTATCGCTCACGTAGCGCCGCCTTAAGAAATTTCAAACAATGTACCGGTAAAACTCCCTCGGATTATTTCCAGAGCAAATTTACCCAGTAGGAGCTTTTTTATTTAGAGAAAATGTCAGGGCTTAAAGTGTTTGCTTGGCGGAGAGTACGGTGATTTCAAGGACCCGGCTAAGCCAGGGGAATTTCTGCCGGATGGTTTGGAAGTCTTGGCCCGAGGTGAGAAAGCGGGCTGTTCCTTCCACCAGAAATCCGGTGCCGGGGGACCCTCCTTTGCCCGGTACCTGACGGCTTCCCAAGGTCAGCTTGATGCGGTTGTCGGCGGCTATGTTTTCCTCGGTTTTCCGGTATCCGCCTGCCGGAATGAGGATACGCCCATCGGCAGTTATGGTGAGGTATGAGTTCCAGGTGTTTACCAGGTGCGGCTCCACGCCTTGGGACAGGATGGACACCACGCCCTCGTGCCGGAGTATTTCAAAAAAAGCAGGTGGTAAAGTGTTCATGTTTGATGAGTAGGTTAGTTGCTATTTCTGCTGTACGAATACGGACGGTCGTCTTTATTTATGCCACGATGGTAATTGGGTTGTGCTGCCATATCAAATTTTATACGCCCTCCTTTTATTAAATCCTGATAGGTAAGAAAATTGTGCGAATACTTCTTGCCGTTTAGCCTCATTTTACCGATGTATATATTTTTATCTGAGTTGTTGGGAGCAGAAAATACCAAACGCTTACCGTTCTCCAGGTGCAAGGTGGCCTTTTTAAACAGGGGCGCTCCCAGTACGTATTCATCGGAACCGGGACAAACGCTGTAAAATCCCAGGGCTGAAAGAACATACCAGGCCGAAGTCTGCCCGTTGTCCTCATCTCCGCAATACCCATCGGGAGCCGGGGTATATAAACGGTTCATTACGTTCCTTACGTGTTGCTGTGCTTTCCAGGGCTGCCCGGCGTAATTGTAAAGATAGATCATGTGTTGAATGGGCTGATTGCCGTGGGCGTAATTGCCCATATTCATGACCTGCATTTCCAATATTTCATGAATACGGTATCCGTAGTAGCTGTCGTCATAAACAGGGGGTACAACAAAAACAGAATCCAATAACGCCACAAACCGGTTGTCTCCTCCCATGAGATCTATGAGGCCCTGGATGTCATGAAATACACTAAACGTATAATGCCAGCTATTTCCTTCCGTAAACGCATCGCCCCATTTGTAGGGATTAAAGGGGGACTGGAACGTTCCGTCTGCATTGCGCCCACGCATCAGACCGGTTTCCGGATCAAATACGTTTCTGTAGTTTTGGCAGCGCGCCTCCAGTACGGCCAGCTCTTCCCGGGGACGCTCCAGTTTCTTTGCCAATTGCAGCAGGCACCAATCGTTATACGCATACTCCAGTGTTCTGGCCACATTCTCATGGATGCCCACATCGTACGGGATGTACCCCATGGTGTTGTAATATTTATGTCCCAGGCGCCCGGTCGAAGAGGCATGCGGATGCACATGGGTGGTTCCGTGCTGCAAGGTTTGGTACAAAAGCTCCAGGTCGTGCTCTCCGATTTCCTTAACGGCGGCATCGGCCACTACCGAGGCAGAGTTGTTTCCTATCATGCAATCGCGGTGCCCGGGCGAGGCCCATTCGGGCAAAAAGCCGCTTTCCCGGGCTGTGTTGACCAAGCCTTCTTGTATACGGGTATTTACAGAAGGGTACACCAGATTCAACAGCGGGAACAAGGCCCTGAAGGTGTCCCAAAAACCGGTGTCTGTAAATAAATACCCTTCACACACCTGTCCGTTGTACGGGCTGTAGTGGTATATGCTTCCATCGGGGGCCACCTCATAAAATTTCCGTGGGAACAGCAGACACCTGTATAAACAAGAATAAAAGGTCCGGTATTGATCTTGGCTGCCGCCTTCTACGCGTATGCGGCCCAGTGTTTCATTCCAGATGGTCCTGGCATCTTCCTTTACGGTATCAAAACTGCGGGACTGTATTTCCTGCAGATTTACCAGCGCCTGCTCCTCAGATATGAAAGACGAGGACGCTTTCATGTGTACTTGTTCGCCTTTTTCTGTGGCAAACGATACCGCAGCCATCATATGATTGCCTTCGCCTTCCGGGCCATCGACAATTTTGCCGTCCCTGTACACAGCCACGCTGCTAAAGGGCCTGTCGAACTCCACCACAAAATAATTTCTGAAATTATCAGGAACGCCTCCGCTGTTTTTTGTGCTGTAGCCTATAACACGTTGCAATTCAGGCTGTACGCATACGTAGGAGCCTCGGTCAAACGCATCTACCACCACCGCTGAAGAATCGCTGCGCGGATACGTAAAGCGAAAAACAGCGCTCCTGTCTGTGGGAGCCAGCTCAGCCGTAATATCATAATCTGCCAGATAGACGCTGTAATAATAGGGACGGGCCACCTCGGCTTTATGGGAAAAATAACTGGCACGCTCCTCTTCACTGATCTTGCTTGTCCCAATGATGGGCATGATGGAAAACTGCCCGTAGTCGTTAATCCACGGGCTGGGTTGATGCGTCTGTTTGATTCCCACAATCTTTTTTGCCGTATACGTATACGTCCACCCATTGCCCATTTTCCCCGTTTGCGGTGTCCAGAAATTCATACCCCATGGCAGGGCGACTGCCGGATAGGTGTTCCCGGTGGAAAAAGAAAAGTCAGATTGCGTACCCACCAGCGTGGAAACATAATCGACCGGCGAAATGTCTTGAGCAGGCTCTCTAGTGTTGCAAGAAACAAGCAGGCTCAAAAAACAACCTGCAACCAATCCGGTCAATAATATATGTTTCAGTTTCATATGCACTTGTTGTTTAAAGAAAGATCTAGTAATTCAGGTAATCTATAAGCTAATCCGGTACACGTGTACCATGCGCTCCGGGGCACCGGGGATGTGGACCTGCCCGTCTTCTATGTAGGATTTTATTTCCTTTAGCACTCCGCCGTTTTTTTCAATGGTTTTGATGGACGGCACGTTGTCTGAAAAGCAGGCGAGCATCAACTCTTTCAAAGGAATGGCCTCGGCAAACTCCACGCCCATCTTCAGGATGGCCGTTCCGTACCCCTTACCTCTTTCGTTGGGACATACGGAATACCCTATATGCCCACCATACTCTGAAAGAAAAGGATGGTCCAGCGAATGCCGGATGTCTATCATACCCACAATCTTCCCATCCTGCTGCCTGATGGCAAAAAAGGTAGTAGCCACCACCCAGCCCTCCGCCACGGTATCCTTATGCCGGCCCCTGGTGTTATGCTCCAGCCACGGACCGTACTCCATCCGGTCAAACAACGCACTGCCATAAATCACCCGCTCCCCGTTCTCAAAAAACGCCCGCTTAAACCGCTCCGCTGCAGGTTGGTGGGCGGGGGTAGGGAGGTGGAGGGAAAGATCTTTCATAGTTTATTGGCTAAATTTTTCTACCATTGCCTGCATCGCTTGCTTAAATTGTTTTTCTTTTATTTCTATAGCTTCTTGTTGTAGATACTCTAAGCCGTAAAAGAGATTGCCTTGTTTTCTGTTTTGTCTAGGTTCAATACTTTCTATTAAAAGGGCTTCTAACAGATCTGCTATTTGCTCAATAGTCAGATTGTTAAAAGAAATATTAGTTATAAGTTTTCCGTGTTCATTTACAGGGTAAAAACCAAACCAGGAGAAACGATCCCATCTTCCGCTTAATCTGTCTTGCGTATGTTCTCGGAGTCTTAATCCAAGGGGGCGTTTGATAGCCTGTCCTACGTATATGGTTTCTCTACTGTCGTGAAGCATGTAAATTCCTATTTGATTTTTGAAGTTAATGGTTTTTGCTCCTTTTTGCTGAATAGCTAATAAATCAGGGTTTGTGTTTTCCCAGAAAACCAAATTTCTATTCCAATAAATCCCAAAAGAGTTGATGATTTTTACAGGTTCGTCTTTGTCGGTTTTTACACTAGTAGACTTAGTTATTTTTTCAGGAACAATGATTTGTGATTTATCATCTAAAAATTTTCGATGAATATAAATTCCGCGATCTACTTTGGCAAAATCGGATTTTTCGCCTTTTGTATTTATATCAGTCGTTATTTGAGCGCTAACAGTATCTTGTGGTGTTGCCCCAAAATTCCTTCTATATTCACGCTCAGAAATCAGTTCGGCAATTTCTGTATAATGCAAGGCTCTTTTTTCTTCTTCTAAAACTTTAGCTATTGCTTCTTTCCAGGTTAGTTCTTTCATGGTTTTTGAGTTTTATTACGATAAAATTTCGTCTTATACGTATTAGTTATATTGATCCACAGGTTCATTGACAAATGTTTTTTCATAGTCACTTCTGCTGAGGACGGTGTCGTATAGTCCAACTTCTTCTCCTTCGTGTTTATTGATTCCAATATACTCCAAGCTGGCATCTTCATATCTCTTGAATTTATAAACAGCGTCGTTCATCAGCGCCGAATTAAAAACATTTAGGCTAACAAGAAGCTCAAAATCTTTTACTGCCAGCCCTGTAACTTTTTTGAAAAGACCCGGCTCAAGCTGCGTGATAACATCTTTCAAGCTCCTTTCCCTAAAATCTGTTAGGTACATAAAAACCGGAACCCGGGTAGCGAACTTGATGAGTTTCTCTTGAATTTGTTTTCTCAAGCTCTTGTATTCCTTTTCTTCTTCTGTCAGTTCCTTTTTTTCTGCCTTAGAAAGCTTGCCGTCGTTCGCTTCTTTCTTCGCTTTTTTAACGCTTTCTGATTTATTGATAATGGTTTCGATATCTTGATTCAAACTCCGAAATCCTTCAATATTCATTAAAGCATTCATGGCTTCTTCATTAGCCATCAAGCGGGCCAGTGTATTGTTGTCCACATTAACCAGCAAAGCACTTTCCCACCGCCTTGCCAGAAGCGTAGCGGTTGTGCCACTCATGGCAATATCTAAAACTCCTGCAGCATCTATTTGTTTCATGGAACTTCCGTCATAAGCCAGTACGGGTAAGAAGTTGATGAAATCTGCCACATTCTTTTCAGGATTAGCTTCATTAACATTCAGGCGACATGCATAATCAGCGATTTGTCGTAGAGCTCTATTAGGTGCAAAATCAAAGACATAGCACTCTTCTTTTAATATGTCCTCTTTGTTAGGTGATTTACTGTCTGGATTTTTGATGCCCCAAGGTGTTTGTACCCGGAATGCTGCTTGAAAATAAGTTTCTGGACTAGATGAATTCCTCAACATAAAGATTCCTGTCCAAGGTTTTACGGAAACACCTGTAGTCAATTTGCCACAAGATAGGGTAATGGTTTTTGATTCCAATGGGTTGTCAGTCATGGCGTCTAGAACGGGTGGCAAAGCTTGTACGCCAATACCCGCTTGTGTTCCCGCTGCCACTACTACCGTAAAATCGTGGTAAAACCTATTTTGCCTTTGCCTTAATAAATTAGCCATCGCGTAGCAAGCTGCTACGGAAGGTAGAAACCAAAAAGTATGGTTCAAGACGTTCAGCAATGGGGCGTGAGAAAACGGTAACGGAGGTTTTTTAGCTCCCATTTTTAAGTGGTCAACAGTGGTTTCACTAAAGGATCCGCGAATTAAATCCAACCATTTTTGGACTTCATCCTCATATGTAAACCTTGCCTTGGAACGCTCACCTTCTGCTGCAAAAAATACGTTCAAATCAAAACCGTCAAATTCACCCATATCGGCTATCCGGCTGATGGAGTCCGGCAGTTGGTAAGTCATCATAACCATGCGAGGCAAAGGTGCATAAGGGTTTTCTCCTTTGCTTTCATCCCACTCTTCTTTTGCTTTTTGCTCGTCTGAATACGTCCAGTTAAAGATTTGTTCTTCAATAAATTCACCCGTTGCTATAGCACGAAAAGGCGTACCCGATAGATACAAATAGTGATTGGTGGTGATAGGGATTGTATCTACATCAAAGTAGTCCATGCCTTCACCCACCCCAAAGGCAATTTCTCTATTGCCTTCTGCTTCAAAAAGTTCTTTGGCATTGTCCCGCCAGGCGCCATAATGGTATTCGTCAAAAATCACACAATCCCAGTGGGTAGCGTGCACCCATTCGTTTTTTGTTTTGATGCCACCCGTACTTGTGTTTTTACCAAGATAATCTTGAAACGAGCCAAAACAAACAAATGGTTTATGCATATCGGCGTCTTCATAGCTCAATCCATTGCGCGAGATAAATTGCCATCCTTTAAAATCTACGTGGGTCAATAAATCTTCCTCCCAAGCGCTTTGTACGGCAGGTTTAAAGGTGAGTACCAAGACTTTTGTCCATCCCATTTTTTTTGCCAATTGATAGCTTGCAAAAGTTTTTCCAAAGCGCATCTTAGCATTCCAGAGAAAATGAGGCGTTTTCTCGGGGTTTTCTTTTGTATAGCTTTTGAAATACACCATAGTCTTTTTAACGGCATCTTCTTGCTCGGGTCGCATCTTGAACGAATGCGTTCGGTTGGTTTCCGTGCGTTCTCCCGTTTTGATTTCCCAAATGGCCCTGCGTAAATCGTTCAGACCACATACAAACCATTCACCTTCTGGGTTTTGGAAACCTTGCTCACGCAATTGGCGATGCACATCATGGTCGCTGAAACAGCTACCATCGCGCTTCATGGCCGATTCTTCAAACACGATTTTATAAGGAATGGCTGCTGTGCCCAGTTGCTCTTTGATACGTGTTTGAGCGTCACGGTCTGTGTAGCCTATCTTTAACCACCCTTTGTGCGTTGCTACACCTACTAGCTCATATGCATAGATGGTAGGTTTAGTAACGGGCCGAGCCGGGAAAAACTCTTTCTTACTCATTTTCGTTCTTTTTATGCATTGGTTTGCTTATGTTTTTTTACCTGCAATAGATTTATTTTTTTTTAGTATTACCGTTGGCGGCAAGCATTTTCAAAGCGTGACAATTTGTCACACTTTCATTTTTTTTAATTTCGAGTCTTTGCTTTCTGTTAAAAACCATTTTTCCTGTTCGTCACTCCACAGAGTACGCACCTGCTTGTCCTCAAAGACTTGTATGGATTCTTTTTTACTCATCTGTGTCATCTTCCGTGTTTAAATCCATAGGACGAATCATACTTTCAATGAAATCTATTTCTTCTTGGGTTAAACCGTATTTTTTGTAAAGTTTTTCGTCTGTCCAAGGTTCAGAGAAATCTTGAGCAGGCACAAACTGATACACACCTCTTGCAGCATTTTGAGTGTTTTTCTTAAACAAAACTAAAAATCGAAAAAATTTAGTGTTAATATAACTAATTACATTCTTTGCAATTATTTCATTCGAATAAGGCCCTATAAGTAAATAGGTTTCTGAGCAGACTGTCCACTTCTCTCCAAGAAAGGGTTGTCCCAAAACTCTATACGGGAATGATCCTCTCTCACCATATGCTTTGGCAATAAAAACTTTGAATTCTTTTATCCATTCCGTATTTTGGATAATGGATCCCTTATCAATATACCCGTTGTTAGGATAAGAATATATTTTAACACTATTAGCAAATTTTTTATTTTTAGGTTTTACGGAACTAACTATACCAAAAGGTTTTCTCGAACTAATTTGTTTAAAAAATTGATCTTCCTTCTTTTGAGCTATTTTTCTTATTATTGGTATGGACTCATTAAAACGAATAAAGCTATCAGTATTTTTTTCAAGCAAAGGTCTCTTAAGTCTGGATTCCTCTCCTTTTCTTATCGAGACGACCTCACAATCACCATAATAAGCCTTTTCCCATAGAAAATAACAAACGCCACCTGATATATCAACACCTGGAAAACACTCGGTTGAATCAAAATAATCAACTAGTTTTGAAATTCTTCTATCATTTAACATTTCCTCCCTGAATTCATCCAATCCTTTTCCTCCAGCGAACCAACGAGATGGGATAATCATTGAAAGATATTTAGGACTCATTTTTTTTGCCTGTTGAATAAATTTCTGATATATAGGTGTTGCGCTTGTACCCATACCTCCTCCATCACTCAGCTGATAAGGTGGATTGCCTATAATGACATCAAACTTCATATTAAATATTTTTTCCGGGTTCTTTGTATGAATAAAGTTATAAGCATAAGTCTCTAACGCATCATCACGGTCGTATACGTCTTGGCTTGCACCGCAATAAGAACATTTTCCATCTTGCCAGGTATGTTGCATGCGCTTGTAATAGATATTGCCTTGTTCGTTATCAAAGGCTTCACAAACAGAGTATTTACCATTGGCTGTTTTAGAGCAATAGACACTTCTGCGCGAAAGAAAAGAGGTGAGTTCCGTAATGGCTATGCCATAGAGTTGCTTGCTGAAAATATGGTTAATACGTTCTTGCTTGTCGGGTATTTTGGTTTCCAGGCCGTGCATGAGCCTCTTTGCCATCTCTCGCAAGAACACGCCCGTTTTACTTACAGGGTCCAGAAAGCGGGCGTTTGGATTACTCCACAACTCGGCAGGCAATAAATCCAGCATGTCGTTTACCAAATGGGGTGGCGTAAACACCTCGTCGTTGCTTAAGTTGGCAAGGCAGGTGAGCACATCGGGATTATAATTTGTTTGCATCATCACCAAGTTTTAAGAAGTGAATAAGCGGAAAGTCTTTTATGGGTTCGTCAATAGAAGCGGCTTGTCCCTCGTCATTGAAGAGTGAAAATTGATGGGTTTTCTCTACCAAGAACTTAAATACATAATCTCTACGCTTCATCATAAAACCGTTGACAGCGCTCCATTCTGAAAAAACGATGGGCTCTTTAGTCACCGGATTCGTAAAATCCAGGGCATCGCCCCAAAGAATATTTCTGTTTAACAAGAAACGAATACTTCGTTTGCATTCCTCTTTACAATTTTCTTTAAACAAAGCGTGGTACCGCTCGTTAAAAATGGTAAATAGGCGCTCTCTGCATTCCCGGGCGTTGTCTTCTAATATTTCTACTCCATAAATGCTAGATATAGCTAGGACAGCATAACGCTCCCAGTCAAATTGGTTTTTACTGTATTGCCGGTCAACCACACTGAGTTTCCTTTTGAGTATTTCTGCAAGAAAGTTGCCGTTTCCACAAGCAGGCTCTAAGAAGCGAGAGTCTATGCGTTCCGTTTCATGTTTTACCAAATCAAGCATTGCATTTACTTCCCGCTCGTTAGTAAACACTTCTCCGTGGTCTGCAACCCTTTTTTTGGATTTTACTTGTTTGCTTGCTTGTTGTGTCATTTCGCTTTAATATTCACTAACATCCTCTTCCTCATTGATATAAATACCTTCCTCTTCGTTGCTTTTCTCACGAGCAATGGTTTTCCCCATGGCTTTTTCTATGCGTTGTAAAATACGCTCTTGCCTGTCTTTGAAAAAGCCATAAAAATCATCTTGATACAGAAAATCCGGATTGACTACATGAGTTTCTAATATTTCAATGAATTCATCATCTGAAACATTTAATTTTTTCTTCAGACGATCCAGATATTTACTGGGTGCATCTCCGCTTACAAATCGATTAGTTCTACCCGACAAAGGTGTTTTATTGATAATAGAGTCATAGGAACTTCGTGGAATAGCATTCTCCGCTTTTTCGCACCACGCAATAGGAAATATATGATGAATATCTATAGATTCTGAAAAATAAGTGCTGAAATCAATTTTTGTCCCAGAGAGCCAGTCACGGGTGTTGTTATCTAATAAGACGGCATAGACTCCTTTGTACGCAGCACTGTTTCTTGTTCTTAGTGTAAGTAATCGAGACGGAACAAAGTTCGCGTCAAAAATAGTTTTTGGTTCGGGCCCGTTATTACTTATCCAATCTATAACCTGTACAATATCGAGGGCATATCTTGTTTCGTTGGCAGAACCATATAGTTCTCCAAAAACACCACACCAGAACCAACGCATAAGCTTATTCTTATTGCCGATATTGTCAATTTCATTTCCTAATTGTGAAAGAATAGCTGCCATGGGAACCAGTTGAGTCGTGTAAGGAACGTCTCTTGAGTGAAATATGTGGTTTTCAACAAGTATTTTGGATGCTTTGATAAAACCTTCTGCTACCTGCTCTTTATATTTCAAATAATCGGGAAGTTCCAGATTTAACATTTCCTTTCTCTTTGCGCTTACCGCAGGGAGATTTTCTTTTTGACCGCTAAGCTCATGATAGATTCTACTCCTGTAGGTGGAGACAAGAGTGACAGCCTGAATAAAATCCGTTTCACTGGTTTTGTCCAATACTTTGTACGGTTTAAATTGTGTTTTGATATGTAACCAGTCTTCTTTTAAGTCAAATTCTTCAGAAGCAAAAGTGGCGGTAAGGAGCTCAAAGACGGTAAGTGATACCCCACCGGTATTGACTTTTTCAAATACTTGACAAACAGCTTCTTTGGGGTTCTCCTTAGTCATTTGAATAACAGGCAGTGAATAATTGTTGAATCCTAGAATAATTTTTTTGTGAAACTCATTCCAGAATTTGATTTTTTCTTTATCATAATCCCAATACTCAAAAAAAGCAGGAAACCACGTGTCGTATTCATCTACCATGCTTACAGGGTACATGAGACTTTCAAATTCCTTTTCTTGTGTTGTGAGATCTAATACAATATCACGCCCGATATTCTCGGTAATTATTTTATTCTCGTTGATGGAAAAGATGGCTTCCTCAAGATCGGTTCCGGGGTCAAGGGCTTTTTGCATATCAATATAATACCATCTCTTGATTTCATATCCTTTGGCATTTTTGGTTGTTACAACCTTGTTTGATATGATAGCCTGATATAGAGAGGTAAGACGTTGTTGTCCATCAAGGATTAGCAATTCAGGTTTGCTGGAATTTGTTAATGGAGCACCTTCTACCATTTTTGTCTTGAAACGAACAGACTCATTTCCTGTTTCAAGTAACATCACGGCTCCAATAGGGAAGGATTTAGCAACACTTGCCAATATGCCTTTTATTCGATTGTCATCCCAGACCCATCCTCTCTGAAAATCTGGCAGTTGAATTTTCCCTATATGTATGTTTTTTAGAATTTCATAAAGACTTGTCTTCTTTGAATCAAAAGTTTCCATAATAGAATATTCGATAATTGATTTAAGTATTAGTTGTCCTTGAGCCGAAGCTGTTTATTTTCGGGTTTACTAGATATATTCAAATTTATGAAAAAACCCTCTGAGCACAAAAACCACTAATCCCCAAATAGTTTTATCAGAAGATATTTCTTGAAGGCTCAAGCGCGATGGAGTATCATTTAAATTTTGGCTTTTCAAAAAGCATGGAAGCACCGTCAAGTAGACACCCTAATATAATCAATACTATCAGCAACATAATAGACAGTTATTAATAGGTTGGTAATTACGCCACTTAAAATAAAAAAGCCCTACGTCAAAACATGACGTAGGCATATTTATGCAACGCATAAAAGCGTTAAACGACAGTGACACAGCAGCTTGTAAGAAATGGTCCTGCGGGGTACGACTTCTCATAATTAGCAGTAAATCAGCAAAATGAGCACTTTATGCGACGCATGAAAAGCTGTCGGTAACAAAAAAGCGGAAGCCTCTGCCCGTTCCCTTTGCTTCCGCGTTTTGTTATGGTAGCGCCTAATTAAAAAATTGATCAGACACTAAAGTTTTAAAGTACAGGAATCCCTATTTCTTTCAAATACAGGAACGTAGGGTCGTAAAATGTAGACTGTCGGGTGAGGTCATTTTCGCTTCCTTTGGGTACGACTATTACCATTCCTTGGCGTGCCCTTGTTAGAAGAACACGGTAAGCATTTATTAAATAGCTTATTCTTTCTGGTTTTCGAATTCGTTGCCATTTGGTACCCACAAATGAGAATGTTTCCCAACCAGTTTCTTCATATCTTAAATCCCCATCCCACGTAACGCATGCCCAATCAAGTTCCAAACCTTGGATTTGAAATTCTGTGGCTACGTCTTCAAGAAAATATGAAGAGCGGACATCATCTTTACCATTTAAAAACCAATGTACCGGATTTATTGGAGTCCTTACATCAATGGCATGTGGTTTCAATCTTTGGGCCTGAGAAGATACAATTAAGCCATATCGCTCACTGCCTCTAGCTTTTCTTTTCAACCAATCTTTAGCCTTAGATAAATCGCGTGTAATGACAATTGGGTAGTTGTCTTTTATTAATTCATACATCTCTTTTGCTTTTTCTTTTTCCATATCAAGCAAATACTTCACAAATGAAGAAAGGTTTTCAGCTCTAAATGATCGCATTGATACGTTGAGATGTAAATCTACGTTTTGATAGACTTTGGTTATCTGTTGTAACTCTTTTACGGCTTCTTCTGCATCATATTCTGATTCAATCAGGTTGGGAGAAATATAAACGTTCCAGTGTGGGAATTCATTTTTGATTGCCTTCAACCATTCAGAAATCCCAGCCTCACCGGTATTAATTTCTTGTCCACCACCTACTAGGCAAACAATTACAGCCCAATCTTCATGACGATTTAGACATGATATAAGAAACTCGGGTTCAGAGTAATCAAAATTGGGTTGATTCTTTTTTGACTTCATAAACTTAACAGTCTGTTCTTTATTCCATGCTCTTTGAGCTTCATCAAAAATGGCAACATGATCGTATGGTGGTTTTTGATCAACTAAGTAGGCGTCTCTGTAATGGTGTATATTTTGGATAAATGTTTTAACACTGGATTTTATTTGTCCTTTAGTAAGTCTCGTATCTGAATCTGCCTGGTTTTTTAGTCTATCTCTAGTTAATGCTTCTTGCAAAACAGCCACAAGTGGCCCGTTACCCGACAAATAAACACTCATTGTGTTACCGACTTCATCTTGTCGTGTTGTAGCGATTTTTAATCCAACTAATGTTTTTCCTGCACCAGGAACGCCTGTAACAAAACAAATGATTTTTGAGTGTTCCGATTTGGCCTTTTCTATGATATCAGATATGACTGAGGTAGTCTTTGTTAAGTTAATGGCGCCGGCATCAGACCTTGTGATATTAGCTACTGAATGGTTCTGATATAATGCTATTGCTGCTTCAACGATTGTTGGAGTAGGAGAGTAACTACCATAAGCAAACTCTTCTGAATTAATTCTATTCTCATCAAAAAAGAAGGTTAAAGCATTATTAATAACCTCAATAAGACCAGATTTGTTAATCTTTAAAGGTTCTAATAGGTTGTCATTATGGGGAGTAGTAATTAGATTGATATACGAATGAGAAGCATCCGTAGCCAGCAAAATAGGGACAATCAAGGCTTTGTGACTGGGTTCATGAAAATATTTAAGGTCCAATGCGTAATCATATACCTGTTCTATATCTGCTCTTAGATAATTTTTCTCTCCGACTTTGAATTCAATTAAAAAAACAACCCCTTCAATCAATAAAAGGACATCTACACGTTTACCCATACGCGGAATCGAAAACTCAAAAAAGATAGTTCCTTCATAGGAATTAAGAGCTTTTTTTAAGAACTCAATTTCATATTCCCAGGCACTGTTTTGTTTAAATAAGGTATCAAAGGTGTTGTTTCGTGTAATCTCTCCAATAATATCACTTGTGGTTTTTGAAAGAAAGGAAGATATGCTGTCTTTGTAATAATAATTACGCATGAATTAATACTATTTATGATCAGATATTATTCTGATATTTTGCATATTTATTTCAAAGTTACGTCAAAACGTGGCGTTTTAATAAAGATGATTCGTGCTGTTTTGAAGTGTTTTGCATAGGGGCGGCTTTAAACATAGATTTAAGGAAGTATAACAAAGATAAAATATTATTGTTGAGGTTCATAAGTACCACAAAAAACAAAAAATTGTTCTTTGAGAAGATACAGCTTTTTACAAAACACGGTCCCGCAGGTCGCAATTTTTTTTACTGGAAGTGTGTCAAGGAGATGAGCATTCTATGCGATGCATGGTAATGTTGCCTGTAACAAAACGCGGAAGCCTCGATACGTTCCACTTGCTTCCGCGTTTTGTTATTGCAACTCCTATAAAGTAAATAAAGATGATTTAGATTATTTGGTAAATGTAATCCACTCAGCGTCATCTTCGTCCTTCAGTCTGATTTTGAATGAATTGTCTGAAAGAACACGAATGTCTAAAGCTACGTCCAGCGGTATTTCTCCTATTGTTAATAAAGTAAGTGTATTACCATCTTTAGAGACGAAAAAATAGCAATCAATAAAAGCATCTAAATAACCGTCATCATATTCGTCAAAAACAACAGGAAGTCTTAATTTGCCATGTACTAACACAGTTACAATATCAACAAAAGTTGCTTCTTTTGGCGGGTTGTACTTTTCAAGAAAAATGAGTTGAACATTTTCTTCTTCAACATTTGCCTGGAATGTTCCATTTAATACACGTAAAACATCTATTTGAGCTTGCGTGAAATGTTCTGGACTCATAGCATCTTGCGGAACACAGGCAATCATCCATAATGCTAGCCCGGTAAGGAATAAGATAGATTTTCTCATAATTACAATTTTAAGGTTAAAGAATAATTGTTTTCTACAAAGAAAACCGCTCTCTACGTCAAATCATGTCGTTCTCTTCAGAAGGAATCCATTTTTGTAAAACAAGGTGGTAAGTAATAAATTTGTTGCTGAAAGCTGTAAATGCCAGGTAATCTGCCAAATGTGCATGTGTTGGAGTTATGTATTACTTACCACCTTGTGCAGTTTTTTAATGAAAACGGCCTATTTATGCAACGCATAAAAGCGTTAAATGGCGGTAATACAGCAGTTTGTGAGAAACGGTCCCCAAGGGGATGACTTTTCATAATTGGCAGAGAGCCAAGAAGATAAGCGAATTACGCAACGCATAAAAGTTGTTCGCCTATAGCAAATACTCCAGAATATCACTGATGCAATCCAGCTCCAGAAAGCGCTCGCTTTGTGAGGTATAGGGGATTTCTTCGTGGGCCCAGGTGACATGGTGAGGGATGTGGGCGGCGTAGGCGCCGAGTTCCAGGACGGGTACGATGTCCGATCGCATGGAGTTGCCAATCATCAGAAAGTTGTCTGCCGGGCAATCCAGGTGGTGCAGCAGTTTGGTGTACTCGGTACGGGTCTTGTCGCTCATGATTTCAATGTGGTGGAAATACCGCTCCAGTCCGGATTTTCTTAACTTCCGTTCCTGATCCAGCAGGTCGCCTTTGGTGGCTACGACCAGACGGTAGCGTCCGTTCAGCCGTTCCAGGGTTTCAACAACACCCGGTAACAGTTCAATGGGTTTTTGCAACATGTCCCTGCCCATATTCAGGATATCTTGTACCCGTGCAGCTGGCAAAGTGTTGTCAGAGATGCGGATGGCTGTATCTATCATGCTCAACACAAACGCTTTCACGCCGTATCCGTACCATTCCAGATCTTCTACGATTGTTTTATCCAGCTCTTTTTGTACTTCTTCTACCGGCATGTAGGCACTCAGCATGGCACACAATTTTTTGCTTGACTCACGGAAAAACAGCTCGTTCACCCATAAGGTATCGTCTGCATCGAACGCTATGGTTTTGATCTTTTCTTTCATTTGGCTGCAAAGATAGGAAGATCATATGCCATAAAACAAAAAAGAATTTTAAAATTTGTAAAAATGTACATATATTTGTACAATTATATGTGCAAACAATTTGGTTAAGTAGGAGTGAATATGTTAACAACAACACTATCAGACTTCAGAAAAGATATGAAGTCATATTTTGATAAAGTAACAATGAATAGTGACACCTTGATTATCAACAGAGGTAAGGATACAGGTGTGGTAATCATCTCTTTGGAAGAATATAATGCTTTACAAGCAACTCAGCATGAATTGTCATCAAAGCTTAATGAGCAGAGGTTAGACGCAGCCATAGAAAAATTGAGGAGTGGAAAATCGTTTTCAAAAGAAATTAACACCGAATGAGATATATTTTTGTTGACGAGTCGTGGGAAGACTATTTGTATTGGCAAGAGACAGACAAAAAAATCTTGGAAAAGATTAACAAGCTTTTAAAAGATATTGCTAGAAATCCGTATAATGGAATTGGGAAACCGGAGCCATTAAAGTTTAAATATCAAGGTTTTTGGTCTAGAAGAATTTCGCGTGAACATAGGCTTATCTATCAAGTGAAAGATAACGACATACTTATAGCTAAGTGTAGATTTCATTATGATTGAGACAGCCGGCCGCTCTGTCGATAGCAGCAAGCCGGGCTTCTTGTTCCCAGGTAGTGAGTAGTGTAAAAACGCCAAACGCCGCAACGTTGTGTATATCTGCGCGTTAGCGCTCCGTTTAAAAAATGGTCACTCACTACCCAGCCAAGAAAATACCGAAAACTGGCCTTTTTGCTTCTAGGTAGTGAGTTCAACAAAACAGGAAAAGAGGGTAAGCGATTGAATGCCAGGATAGTAGGAGGGCAAACGAAAAAACGCTACTCACTACCCAGCCAACTACCATGACGTTGCGGGCATATAACAGGACGCTTTTGCTAGCTACGTCATTGCAGGCAGTCAACCTGCAAAACGTAGCCGGAATTGCAACAAACGAGCGGAAGCCTCGGCAAAACTCCCCGGATTCTGCGCTTTGTTGCAGAAACGGCAATGACACAAGGTGCAGAGTACTAGGTAATGAGCGGTGTGCCAGCTTGATGCTGGCACATTAACATAAGTCTTGGCACGCCATTGGGCGTGCCGCCCTGCCTACAAAAAATACTTTTTTGTGTCAGTTACTTTGTTTGAGCTTCTGCGAAAAGCTCTGTAGTACGAAGCAGTGTTAGCGATTGCGTAAAAGAAAGCCAACAAAAAAAAAGAACCAAAGGAAAACAAAGGTAAGCACTTCACAGAGCGCCGTAGTAGAAGTGAAACGTGACAGCGAGGCGGACTGTAGCGGCTAAGGAAAACATTGGCTCCCGAAAAGGAGGGGAACCACCGTCAGGTGGGGAGGATTTTCCGTGCCGATACAGCCGGCTGCCCCATTACGTGCGAGGAAAGGAACCACGGATTTCTGTTGTTTTTCGTAATTTAGGGGCTGCAAACGAAAAAACCTAACGAATACATATATGAAACCATTCTCTGAATTGATAAAGCGGCGCCAGAGTACGCGCGCTTACATTGACAAACCCATTGAGGAAGAAAAGATTCTGCAATGCCTGGAGGCGGCTCGGTTGGCGCCCTCGGCGTATAACCAGCAGCCCTGGAACTTTGTGGTGGTAGATGAGCCGGACCTAAAAAACCGGGTAGCGGCGTGTACGGCCGGACTGGGAATGAATTTTTTTGCTTCGCAGGCACCGGTACTGGTAGTAGTGGTGCTGGATAAAGAGCATGTGATGTCCTCGCTCGGCGGATTGGTGAAAGACAAGAATTTCTGCGATTACGACGTGGGTATGGCCGTCAATCAGTTTTGTCTGCAAGCGGCCGAGCTGGACCTGGACACGTGCATCATGGGCTGGTTTAAGGAAGAGAAAATCAAGAAGTTGTTGCAGGTGGACAAAAGAAGGCGCATAGCCCTGATGGTGGCCCTGGGGTATTCAGAGGCCCGCATCCGGGAGAAGAAACGCAAGCCGCTGGAGGAAATGAGCAGCCGGAACGCATATAGAAAACCATAAGAATGAACATGAAACCACGCGAATACTATTTAAATCTATTGCACACGCACATCAAAAACCCCAAGATGATTGCACACTCGTTGGCAGCCGAAGCCGTTATGAAGGCACTGGCTCGCAAGTTTGGGGAAGACGAAGAGCTGTGGGGTCTGGCCGGGCTGTTGCACGATATAGATGTGGAATGGACCCAGGCAGATCCGCTGCGTCACGGTCCGGAAGGCGCCGCCTTTTTGCAGGAACATGGTATACCGGCCGAGGTGGCCGAGGCCGTCCGCTTACATAACGAACATGCGGCGGGCGGAGAGAAGCGCAGCACACGGCTGCACCACGCCCTGGCTGCCGGAGAAACCATCACCGGGCTGATTTTTGCTGTGGCGCTGGTGTATCCGGACAAAAAGATATCGAGCGTAAAGCCCAAATCGGTCACCAAACGGATGAAAGAGAAGCTGTTTGCCGCCTCGGTCAGCAGGGAAAACATCCTTGAGTGTGAAGATATTGGCATACCGCTGCCGGAGTTCGCACAGCTGGCTCTGGAGGCATTGGCTCCCATAGAGGAGCAATTGGGCTTTTAACAAACATTTGTTTTTTTGGTTTACAAAAATGTATATTTGTGAATAATTGTAAACCAAAAATGAAAATAATGAAGGAGATATTTAGTAAACGGCTCAAAAGTGCCAGAAATATGGCTGCCCTTTCTCAAGGCAAGTTGGTTGAGAAAATGGGTAATATTGTGTCCAAAAACGCTATATCTAAGTATGAAAGAGGCCAAATGATGGCAAATAGTAATGTACTACTTGCTCTGTCAGAAGCATTGAATGTTAAACTCGATTATTTTTTCCGCCCATTTACAGTAGAAATAAAAAAAATCGAATTTCGTAAAAAGAAACGGCTTGCAACTAAGGACTCAAAAGTCATTATGCAAATTGCAACCGACTTTGTAGAACGGTATATTGAAATAGAACAATTTTTAAACATTACTTCCTCATTTGTCAGTCCGATTCAAGATATGGCTATTTCCACTATACAGGATGTTGAAGAAGCAGCTTTGCAGGTTCGTTCCAAATGGAAGCTGGGAATAAATACATTACCAAATGTAATAGATCTTTTAGAGGATAAAGAGATAAAAGTGATTGAAGTAGAAGCACCTGACAGTTTTGATGGATTTTCAGGCTGGGGTGATGGCAGAATTCCGATTATTGTCATCAATAAGAATTATAATGCAGAACGCAAGCGTTTAACTGCTCTGCATGAGTTAGGACACTTAATTTTGAATATCAATGAGGCAATTGAAAGTAAGGAAAAAGAAAAAATATGCTTTCAGTTTGCAGGTGCTATGTTAATGCCGGAACCAACCTTTCGCCAGGAAATTGGAGATAATCGTTCTCATTTTTTCTTGTCCGAATTAATTTCTGTGAAGGAAACCTATGGTATTTCCATTCAAGCAATCATGGCAAGGGCAAAAAATCTGGGAATTATAACCGAATCTCACTATACTTCATTCTGCAAAAAAATAAGCAATAACCGCTCTGAAAAAAACTTAGGAACATATAAAGGGGCTGAACAATCTTTCCGTTTTAAGCAATTGATCTATAGGGCGGCGGCCGAAGAAATTATTTCGCTAAGTAAAGCCGCCAATTTGTCAAACCAGAAATTGGCGGAATTTCGCAAAGAGTTTGTAACCCTATGATAATAATTGTCAATGATGCTAACATTTTAATAGATCTGGTAGAGTTAAAGATATTACATTGGTTCTTTCAACTTGAATTTGAGTTTCATACAACAAATCTTATACTTGAAGAACTCTTTGTAGAACAAAAAGAAGCTTTATTTCCTTATATTGAAACAGGCAGTTTAATTGTTGACGATATTACAGAAGAAGATCTCATTGAAATATTGAAGATCAGGGATACTAAACCCAGCTTATCAGAACAGGATTGTTCAACATTTTATAAGGCACAACAATATTCAGCAATTATTATCACAAGTGATAATACCTTGAGAAAATTTGCACAGAAGCACAAAATTGAAGTTCATGGACATCTTTGGGTACTTGATAATTTGGTAAATAATAAAATCTTAATGGGTATAACAGCCGCTGAGAAGTTGAAAGAACTATGTAATGTGATAAACCCAATGCTGGATCTACCTAACGGAGAATGTCTAAAGCGAATTCATTTATGGAGTAAGAATAACCCTTGAATTGCTTCTTATTGTTTAAGGACATCAAGGATTTATATCCTCGGCTTCAGTATAATCCGCATAATCAGAGATACCAGGTAGATGAATCCGCCGTAAATGGCGGGTATAAAGGCAACCTTAATACCCGAGGCTATAAGTGCCATAGAAACGTCTCCGGCCTTGTGTATGGCATCTCCGGCCTGAGCAAATCCTAAAAGTGTTGACAAAACTCCTACTATAAGCGCAATATTTCCTATCTCACGCACCCAGGCAGGGGCCTTCCATACGGCAATAAACAAAAAGACCAGGATTATGGTCAGCAGGCCCATAAAAAGAGGACCACCTTCAATGAAAAAACGTAACATACTATTATTGTTTTAATTAGTTACTACAAAAGTATACTACGCTATCTTCACAGCAAAGGTTGAATCCGTCTGCTAAGGTGTCATAACCGTTTCTTAACGGTTTGGCTTATTATCGAGTCGGGAACTTCACAGGGAAATGCCTATTTTTGAATATGAAAAAATATTTCAGCCTGGTATATTGGTTTGGAGTAGTGCTGGTGATGAGCCTGGTATTTACCAGTATAGTCAATGGGTACTCCAAAGCTTTATTGCTGGCCATCATGTTTCTGCCCGGGGCGTTGCTGGCCAAATACCTTATGAAAGACTTGTCCTTCGAAAACAATCGCAAAGGTATATTGCACAGCCTCTGCCTGGCCGTTTCCACGTTGCTTACAGAATACCTTTGTATCATCTTTACCAGCTGGTACCTGCTAAAACTTTATCCCGGCACCTTGCCCGGTCTCATTTTCAATCCCATCCTTATCTGGCTGCTGCTGGCTGTATTTGTTATCCTGGAGCACCTCTTGCAACATTACCTGGTGAAAACCGTACAGCCTGATGAATATATCACTTTTACCTCGGATCGTAAAAAAGTCACATTAAAGATAGATTCCATTCTGCTGGTGGAATCATGTGATGCCGAGGTGTGGATACGTACCGACAGCCAAACGGACTACCGTACCAAGATGAAAATCTCACAATGGGAATCGGTCCTGGACGATAGGTTTATCAGGGTTCATCGCTCCTACCTGATCAATACAAGCCACATTACACACTCCACCGCCAACCAGGTGATAGTAGGGGCTTATACCATAGAAATCTCCAGAAAATATAAGGACGATTTCAGGAAGTGGTCACTTAGTTCGTAGCAGGATTTTATCTCAACCCATCATATAATAACCAAAAAGACTATATTTGCATATTATATGATGAGTTAAGGTATGGCAAAAAGGACAATGGGGACAAAACTTCCTCGAAAACTGGAGCAGAAGATGCAGACAGTGGGAGAACAAATCAAACTGGCTCGTCTGCGAAGAAATTTAAGTATAGCACAAGTTGCCGAGCGTGCCACCTGTTCGCCACTTACAGTAGCACGTATAGAAAAAGGAACCTCTACGGTAGCCATCGGTATCTATTTGCGCGTACTCTACGCACTGCAATTGGATGATGATATTCTGTGGCTTGCCAAAGAAGACAAACTGGGCAGGGCTTTACAAGATTTAAGTATGGTTGTTCGCCAGCGTGCTTCTAAAAAGTAATTGCGATGAAAAAAACATTAGTATATGCTGATTTTGATTGGCTTAAGGAAATAACGCTTGTGGGGGAACTCAGCTATCAATCCATTCGTGGTTCTGATAGTTATGGGTTTACGTTTGATGACGAATGGCTTATAAAATACGGAAGCTTGTTTCTAAGTGCGGATCTGAATAACTACCCGGGACTGCAATATACCCAACCCGGAAAAGATATATTTGGATGCTTTTCTGACGTACTTCCTGATCGTTGGGGAAGGACGTTGTTGAACCGTAGAGAACAGATTTTGGCTGCGGAAGAAAACCGTCCCGCCCGCCGGCTTTCCTCTTATGATTATCTTATAGGCATTGATGATTTTTCCAGAATGGGTGGATTTCGATTTAAAGAACAAGTTGAGCATGATTTTATAAACAAGAACAGTCGGTTTACCATCCCTCCCATTGCAAGCATAAGGTCGTTATTTCAGGCCAGTCAAGAGATTGAAAGAAGTGAGGAAAGCAGCCAATTGCCTGACAAGAAATGGCTTACACAATTGATTCAACCCGGAACTTCCCTGGGAGGAGCTCGCCCTAAAGCAAGTGTAATAGATGAAAACAAGCGTTTATATATGGCAAAATTTCCATCGCGCAAAGATGATTACGACTGTGGTTTATGGGAGCATTTTTGCCACCTGCTTGCCCAAAAAGCAGGTATACATACCGCACAATCACAAGTGCTTTCTCTTAGTGAGAAATACCACACATTTTTGTCACGAAGGTTTGACAGAACAGATAGCGGAAAACGCATCCATTTTGCCTCTGCCCTCACTGCATTAGGTTTCTCGGATGGAGACAGTGCTTCTTCCGGACACGGTTATCCGGATATTGTAGACTTCATAGTACAAAACTGCACCGATGTAGAAACCAACCTCCAGGAACTTTTCCGCCGTGTGGCTTTCAATATTTGTATAGCCAATTCCGATGATCATTTTCGCAACCACGGTTTTATCCTTACCGCCAGGGGATGGACCCTTTCTCCTGCCTACGACATGAATCCCAGTCTAAACAAGTACCAAAGTCTGCTTATTTCCAAATCTTCCAATAAAGCGGACTTATCAATTTTATTGAATGCATCTGAAGATTATATGCTTTATAAAACAACGGCTGAACAAATAATATCTCAGGTAGTAACCGTTGTAAAAAACTGGCAACCACTGGCAACCCGGTTAGGTATTACAAAACGGGAAATGGACACCTTTGGAGAGGTATTTAAAAAACGCACCAATGTTTTGTAGCAGAAAGCCGTTCTATTTCTTCAGCTTGACCACCAGCAGGCAGTAGCACTTATAGAAAAAGGAATGCCTACGGTAGCTATAGGTATCTACTTGCGCGTACTCTACGCACTGCAATTGGATGATGATATTCTGTGGCTTGCCACAGAAGACAAACCGGGCAAAATTTTGCAAGATTTACGTATTACAAAAAAATATCCGAGAACCTGGATGTACCAAAGCTCCCGGATATGTCATGAGGCAATAGCCATCCGGATTATTTTAGACTCTTCAATTTCTTCGCATCCTTCCAACTGCCTTTTATAAATACCGGCGGAGCCAGGGGTTCGAATTTTTCTGCCATAGCAGGTGCGGCAGAAGGTTTTGTAAGGTTGGGAGCATCAAATGTGGCAAACTCTTCAAAAGTAGCCTCCCTGTTCTCGGACAAACGTATAATGCGCTTGTATATAGCAAATCTTGAGGGCGCATTGTAACCGCCGACATTAAGGTGCATAATGCTGTTGTGCGTGGGTCTCCAGGCTCCGGAAGCATACGTCAAGGCACCCTCATAGATACCTACAACATCCTGATAGCGCGTATCGCTTAACATGACCGACCATTGTATCTCGGCCGGATTGGACGTAACATCTACGTTCCCTCCCCAACCCAGAACATCTCTTTTGTAAATGAAATCGTTCTTATCACTCGCAGAAATGGTCCCTGAATAAGCGTATTCATCCAACAGTTTCCCAAAACCGTGTCCTCCGCTTTCATGCCTGATCAGCTTGGCAAATTCCGCTTCTGAGAACCCCGAGATTGTCGAGTAACCAATGGCAGCGTTGTCTTCGTACATATAGCATGTACCCGAATAATTGGGGGAGTTGACCACAACGCTGACCAGGGTTTTTGCCAGGTCAACACCGGGAACTTTCTGTGCATAAGTGAATACTGCCACATCATCTCCGCCCACTTTTGTTCCGGCACCAAAATAGGTGCTAAAAGCCGTTTCTGAATTGTCCGTAATCTCGCGGTTTTTAGACACGGCAGCCACGGAATACACGTCAAAACGATTTCGCAAAGAGGTATAAGGCTCTTCACTAAAGAACGCTTCTACCGCCTGATTGATTCTGGTATCAAAAGAACCATCGGCATGGTCCTTATCTGTAAATGCATCGCCGGTAAATATAAGTGTTATGCCACTTCCGGCCGTATGTGTCTGGATTGTCCTGACTGCCCCGTCTGCCGAATAATCTGTGGAAGCATAATAACTTACACTTCCTGAACCTTCGCCCAGTTTATCTGCAATAAAAGCTTCCAGATCATCCCTATTTTGTGAGAAAGATAAAGTAGAAAATACAATGTTGCCGATTTTGTCAACAACGTGGACGGATGGTGAACCACCCTGAGTCATCATGGAATAATAGGCATCATGGTACTTGGGAGTCACGTATATGGTTCTCCATGGCATACCTAATTGATCAGCAACCTCCTTCAGTATCTGATCTGTCATGCCCATCTGATCATAAAGTTGATCAGAACTTGAATAGCCAATAACATCAAGACCTTTGGATTTATACTGATTGTAGAGTGAAATTAATGTAGGATGAAACGCTGTAGCATAAGGACACCAGGATTGCCATGAATACAATACCGTGTATTGGTTTGCTGTGTATTCCTCTCCCAGATTAATGCGGTTTCCTTCCACATCATTGAACGTAAAGTCAGGTGCCGGGAAATAGGTAAGAGTGGAAAGATCAAAATTATTATAGGCTGTAATTGTCCCCCAGAATTTATCCCAGATATTGGGATTGTTAAGAATAGAAATGGGTATAATGCCCGAAAATTCGTTGGCAGCCAGGCGGAATATTTCAAGATTATTCAACGTTCCCAGTTCGTCGGGCAGTGAGCCGGAGAAAGAATTATCGTTGAGTCCAACCTGAATAAGATTCATCTGCCCCAGTTCTTTTGGCAAAGGTCCAGAAAAATTATTACTGTTCAACCATAAACCTGTAAGCTTACTTAACCCGGCAATTTTAGGTGACAGCTCCCCGGAAAGGTTGTTGACACCTAGATTCAGGTAAGACAATTCAGGAAGGGAATACAATTCTTCCGGAATTTCTCCGCTCAGTTCATTTCCATACAGATTCAAAATTTCTAATTCCTTCAGGTTTCCTATTTCAGCGGGAATACTTCCGCTTATGCCGTAGTTGTATCCCAGAAAAAGATAGGTAAGTTTCACCAAATCCCCGATTTCAGCAGGTAACGTGCCGGAAAGGTTGTTTTCATGCAGCTCCAGTCGGATAACATCCCCGTTTCCATCCGTCGTTACCCCATACCACTCTCCAAGCGGTTTGTCAGAGCCCCAGTTGTCTTTTTTATTCCATTGAAAGCCATTCAATGCGTTGTACAGCGCCATCAATGCAGACCTTTGACCGGCTATCAGGTCCCGGGTTAGTTGGGTGATGGTGATAAAACTTTCTTTACCGGCCCCTGTCACTTTGATTTGACCTACCCTGCCTTCGTTGCTCTCGTTTTCTGCAATTTGCAATACAATGTTGTAATCTTCCAGTCCTTTTGTGCGGGGGTTGGTAATGGAAATCCAATCCTGCGCACCCTCCATGACACTACATGTATATTCAGTATTGGTAGAAACAGGTACTTTCAACTCTCCGCCTTCACTGTCTACCTCAAATTCTTTCTGACTCATAATCAATTCATCTTTCTGACTTTGAGTAATTGTAACAGTAGCAGATTGGCCTTCATAAGCAATGGTAACGGTCCCTGTTCTTGCATCGTACGTTTGGTTCTTTGCAGCCTGCAAAATAATTGTATAATTGGACAACGCTTTTGTCTTACTAACTGACAGCCAGGATTTAGCACCTTCAGAAACGGTGCAGGTATAAGTCACATTAGCTTTAATAGGTATGGAGATATTACCACCGTCTTTACCAACGGAGAACGTAGTACCGGTGAGCTGAAAACCTTTCTTTGCAGTTTGTTTAACGGTAAGTGTTTGTTTTTTATCACCTGCCATAATAGTGATGGTGGCAGTTCTGTCGTCGTAACTCGTATTCTCTTCCACAGATACCTCCAGGGTAATGTTTTCACCGGCATTGCCGAAAGCAGGCGAAGCAGACACCCAGGATGCGGAAGGTGTGGCAGTCCAGTCAGCTTCCGGACTGAATACAAAGTTGAAAGAAGCAGCAGCGGTTTCTACTGTATAAGACATTCCCGTTTTGGGATTATCTTGTTTGTTACAGGAAGCCATAGAGATACACACCACAAAAAGTAGTGTAAGCAGTGAGGGTAAGCGGTTCATGGTTTACAGATTTGATTAAATGAATCTGCAAATATGGGATTTATTCTAAACCGTTGTCATCAGAGGGGTAAAAAATGTCACTTTTCAATCGCGTTATTTCTTCAGCTTGACCACCAACAGGCGGAACCGCTCGCTGTCCTTGTTGAAGGGGCGGTGGGGGATATTTTTGGGGCTGTCAATGAGCATGTCCGGACCTACTTTTTGGATTTCATCTCCTATTTCAATGAAACCTTCGCCTTCCAGGATGTAGAAGAATACGTCAATGGGGGTGGTATGAAGTTTTAATCCTTCGCCTTTTCCAAGAGAAATGTGGACTACTTGTACGGCGTCTGAATTGAAAATGATGCGGGCGTCTACGCCGTGCGGATTTTTGGATGTTTCAAAATCTTTGTAAGAGGTGATTTTCATAAGGCATGTAATGCTAAAGGGTAAATACTATAAGGTAGTATAGCAAATAACGTGCAGGGAACACTTATTTATGTGTATACTGAAAAAATGGCAGGTATATCATTAATTATGGAGATAGTTGTAATATTATAAAAAATTACTTAAATTTGTAAAAGTTCAAAAAGCCATTCTTATGGGGGTACCTGATAAGAGATATTTATACGTTGTTCTGTATGGTGCATTCATAGCACAACTTGCGGGTGTACTTCTTTTGTGTAGACCTACAACACATATTTTTTTATTGGCGCTTTTATACCTGATTAATGCACAGGTCGTGTTTTTTACCTGGGGTATGAATAAAACAAACCTGCCGGGTAAAAAGCAGCGTAGGGAAGAAAATGAAAAAATGGAGAAGAAATCTGTATCAAAGCCGATTAAAAAAACATGTAGAGATGTTAAGATCTTTTTCTACATGGGGTTGGTAATGATTATAGTAGCCATTAGTCTTCTCATTTTTAACAACAACTTGCAAGGTTATGTGATACAATTTACGGCATTGGGACTTAGTACGCTGCTGGCTATCCAGTGGAACAACAATGCCAAGTTGTACCGCCTGACAAATAAAAAAATGGTTTTGGCGTTTCTTATCACAGTAATTATGCTGATGGCAATGGCTGTATGGTTTATACTTATACCGCCTTTTACATGGGATACACGCTTTAAGGTACTGGCATGGTTATGTTTTGTGAGCTCAGCGGTATTGCTGACGAATTATTACTATGCCATGCGTTTGATAAAAATGTTCTCTGTTCCCGTATAAATACTTAGTTATTATTAAACTTTTGGCAAAGACTGAAGTCAAACTTTCAGTCTTTTTTTTATTTTTTGCATATGTTAAAACGAGTCCGATGGATCATAGTATCCCTTGTCTTCATCTTGTTGGGGGGTATTCTTTATTTTATAACTGCCGGAAGAAAAGCAAACCCGCAAGGATTGGCCGGATTACCGGGTCCCGGGAGTCAGGGTGAACGTGTCTTGCATGTACATGTGGAAGTGTTGGATACGCATCCCATGACCGATTATACCATTACAACGGGTGATATTTTGCCGGCAGAAGAAGTGAATCTGACTTTTGAGATTTCCGGGAAAGTAGTGGAGATTTGCTTTAACGAAGGTGAATTTGTAAAGAAAGGAACGGTATTGGCCCGCATAAATGATGCACCGTTGCAGGCGCAGCTCAAAAAGCTGGAATCGCAGGTAAAACTGGCACAAGACCGGGTCTATCGCCAGCAGGCGTTGCTGGAAAAAGACGCTGTGAGCCGGGAAGCCTTTGAGTCTGTACAAACCGATTACAACAAATTGATGGCAGATATAGAATTGGTAAAAGCACAACTGGCACAAACGGAACTGCGGGCCCCTTTTGACGGGGTTATTGGGTTACGCCGCTTGAGCGAGGGTGCTTATGCCTCGCCGGGTAGCACCATAGCCACGTTATCAGATATTGGTACGTTGAAGATTGAATTTTCCGTACCGGAAATGTACGCTACCGATATCAAAAAAGGAACGCCCATTGAATTTGTGTTGACCGACAATCAGGGAAAGGAAAGGACGTGCCGGGCTAACGTATATGCTGCCGAGGCGGGTATTCACCGGGACACACGCACTTTGACCGTACGGGCTTTGTACAGCAACGTGAGCCAATTATTGATTCCGGGAAGGTATGTATCCGTGAAAATCTTGAAATCACAAATAGACCGGGCCGTCTCGGTTCCTTCAGAAGCCATCATTCCGGAAATGGGAGACAACCTTGTATTCGTGTATCGTAACGGAAAGGCTTACTCCATAAGTATGGAGGCAGGCTTGCGTACGGAAAGCCGGGTACAGGCCCTGAGCGGTGTAGAAGCCGGAGATACGCTCATTGTATCGGGCGTGATGCAATTGCGCAACGGGCTGGATGTCGTGATTGATAAGTATGTGAACCGGCCATGAACGTTTCTGAATTAAGTATAAAAAGGCCGGTGCTGGCCACGGTAGTGGTTCTGGTCATTACCCTGTTTGGTCTTATTGGATACACGTTTTTAGGGACGCGTGAATTTCCCAGTGTGGACCAGCCCATTATTACGGTCAGTACCAGTTATCCGGGAGCCAATGCAGACGTTATCATGAACCAGATTACGGAGCCATTGGAGCAAAACATAAACGGTATTCCCGGTATTCGTTCCCTAAGCAGCGTGAGCAGCCAGGGGATGTCGCGTATAACGGTAGAGTTTGAATTGAGTGTAGATTTGGAAACGGCTGCCAACGACGTCAGGGACAAAGTATCGCGGGCCCAACGTTTCCTGCCCAGGGATTGTGATCCGCCTACCGTGTCTAAAGCCGATGCGGATGCGCAGCCCATCATGCAGATAAGCGTGCGCAGCGACAAGCGTTCTTTAATGGAAGTCAGTGAGATAGCAGACCTTACGGTCAAAGAACAATTGCAGACCATCCAGGACGTGAGTGGTGTAAGCATATGGGGAGAGAAACGGTATTCCATGCGTTTGTGGCTGGATCCGGTGCGTATGGCCGGCTACGGTATTACGCCGCTGGATGTCAAAAACGCTGTGGACAGGGAAAACGTAGAATTGCCTTCGGGGCGGATAGAAGGAGATAAAATTGAATTATCCATTCGCACATTGGGGCTTATGACAACGCCCTATGAGTTCAACAACCTGATTATTAAAGAGAGTAAAGGCAATATTGTCCGTTTTCAGGATGTAGGCTGGGCTGAATTGGGGCCGGAAGATACGCGCAGTGCCTTCCGCAAAGACGGGGTGCCGATGGTGGTGGTGGTCATTATCCCGCAGCCGGGGGCCAACCATATCATGATAGCGGACGAGGCCATCAGCCGTATTGAGCAGATGCAAAAAGACTTGCCTGAGGATGTGTCGGTAGAAGTACTGATGGACAATACCCGGTTTATCAGGGCTTCCATAAAAGAAGTACGTAATACCATTTACATTGCCTTCTTGCTGGTGGTATTTATCATTTATGTCTTTTTGCGCGATTGGAGGGTAACCCTGGTACCGGTAGTCGTGATTCCCGTTTCTTTGGTAGGGGCTTTTTTCATCATGTACCTGGCCGGATTCTCCATCAACGTGCTTTCCATGCTGGCAGTAGTGCTATCGGTGGGGCTGGTGGTGGACGATGCCATTGTGGTGACGGAAAATATTTACGTACGTATTGAGCGCGGTATAACGCCCATCAAAGCCGGTATAGAGGGGTCCAAAGAAATTTTCTTTGCTGTGGTGTCTACCACCATTACGCTGGTAGCCGTTTTTTTGCCCATTGTTTTTATGGAAGGGATGACGGGCCGGTTGTTCCGGGAATTTAGCATTGTCATTGCCGGAGCGGTATCTATTTCTTCTTTGGTAGCCCTTACGTTTACTCCCATGCTGGCTACAAAAATACTGCGCAAAAGAGATAAACAGGGCTGGTTATATATGAAAACGGAACCGTTTTTCAACGGCATGATTACGGGTTATACGCGCTGGTTAAGTGTATTTATGAAACGAAAATGGCTGGCTATTCCCATAGTTGTACTTCTGCTGGCTGCCATAGGGTGGTATTGGAAAGTGCTTCCTTCTGAATTATCGCCACTGGAAGACCGCTCTCAATTTTCCATCAACGTCCGCGGTCAGGAGGGGAGTACGTTTGAATACGTACGTGATATCACCGATGATATAGCCCGGTTGGCCGATTCTGTAGTATACGAAAAAAGAGCGCTTACTTCACGTTCCGGCACCGGAAACGGTTTTGTGAGCATTATGCTGCCCGATATCGACCAAAGGGAGCGCAGCCAGATGGAAATTGCCGAGGCGGTCACCCGACAGGTGACCCGCGAAACACGTGCCCGCGTATTTGTGCAGCAAGCTTCGACCTTTGGCGGCCGGCGAGGAGGCATGCCCGTGCAGTATGTGCTGCAGGCTCCCAATATTGAAAAATTACGGGAAGTGCTGCCTGTTTTTATGGAAGAAGTAGACAAGAGTCCGGTCCTGCGTATGTCGGACGTAAACCTCAAGTTTACCAAACCGGAACTGCGAATTGTCATTGACAGGGATAAAGCCGGTATCATGGGTGTGAGTACGCGAACCATTGCGCAAACCCTGCAATACGCCTTAAGCGGACAACGCATGGGCTATTTTTATATGAACGGAAAGCAATACCAGATTCTAGGCGAAATCAACAGGCGCCAACGCAACATGCCGGCCCATTTGGAGTCTATTTTTGTTCGCAACGACAAAGGGCAAATGATCCAGATGGAAAACTTGGTAGAGCTGGTGGAAGACGTTGCTCCGCCACAATTGTACCGGTACAACCGGTTTGTGTCGGCAACGGTTACATCCGGTCTTAACCGGGGCTACACCATAGGAGACGGGCTGGCAGAAATGGACCGTATTGCAGATCTGGTGCTGGATGAGACCTTTCGGACGGCATTGTCCGGAGAGTCTAAAGAGTTCAGGGAAAGTGCATCGAGCCTGATTTTTGCCATGGTCCTGGCCCTGGTTTTGATTTTTCTGGTACTCTCGGCACAGTTTGAAAGTTTTAAAGACCCGTTGATTGTAATGTTTACTGTACCGCTCGCCTTGGCCGGAGGGTTGGCTTTGATGCGTTGGACCGGACAGACCATGAATATCTTCAGCCAGATTGGGTTAATCATGCTCATAGGATTGGTGGCCAAGAACGGTATATTGATAGTGGAATTTGCCAACCAGAAACAGGCTGCCGGGCAACCGAAAATGGAGGCCATCGTAGCGGCTGCCTCGCAACGGTTGCGTCCCGTGTTGATGACCAGCATTTCTACCATATTGGGACTCATCCCGTTGGTGTTTGCTACGGGAGAAGGTGCCCACGGACGGGTGGCTATGGGTATAGCCGTAACGGGCGGGTTGGTATTTGCTACGTTTATGACGTTGTTTATTGTACCGGCCATGTATGGATACATTGCCACAGACAGGAATAAAAATGAGAAAAAACTTCATGAATATTAAGTTGTTTTTCTTGCTGGTGTCGGTCGCCGTCGGATCGGCTGCGCATGCAGGACCTTTCGGAGACCCTATGGAGTCTGACAGCATCCTGTTGATGACTCTGGAAGATTGTATAGAAGTAGGATTACAGAACAATTTCTCTGTGCGCATCATGCGCAACCTGGAACAACAGGCCGTTAATAACGCAACGCGGGGCCATGCGGGGCAATTGCCTTCTGTAGGTATAAATGCGGTGTATGGGGGCTCGCTCCAAAACAGTGCTTTAAACAACAACGTACAGACGGGTGCCGATATCAGCTGGACGCTCTTTAATGGGTTCAGCATCAGGGCCAACTACGACCGGCTTCAGGAGCTGCGTATTTTGGGGACGTTGGATATGCAAGGGGCTTTGGAAGATTTTGTGGCCTCGGCCGCAACGGAATATTACCGCCTAATCCGTCAGCAGGTGCGGTTGGGTAACCTGCGTAAATCGGTGATTCTGTCCCGGGAGCGCTTACGTATTGTGCAGGAAAGCTACCGCCTGGGAGCCTCGTCGGGTCTTGATTATCAGCAGGCGCAGGTAGATTATAACGCAGATACGTCTGAATACCTGGTGCAAGTAGAATTGGTTCGAAGATCCATCATTCAGTTGAATAAACTGCTTGCTTTTCCGGATGTCGACCAAATCACGACACCGGCCGATACCATTATAATCCCCAATAAACATCTGGACAGGATACGGCTGGAACGCAGGGCTATGGAGTCTAATACACAACTGTTGCAAGCCTCTACCCGTAAAAACATCTCGGACCTGGAGTACAAGCGGATTCAAAGCCGGAATTATCCCTCGGTACGGCTGAATGCCGGTTACGGGTATCGGCATTATTGGTTTACGGGAAACGCGGACGAACGAGGTAATCAATGGGGGCCCACTATAGGTGCCTCTATGGGCTTTGCATTGTACGACGGAGGAAACAGAAAACGAGAACAAGCCAATGCACGGTTGACGATGGAGAATACCCGTCTGCAGCGGGAACAATTGGAACAAGCGGTACAAGCAGAGTTGGCCGGCTTGTGGCTTGCATATACCAATAATTTGAATTTGTGGGAAATAGAAAAAAGCAACCTACAAGTAGCTAAAAGCAATTACGAAGTGGCCATGGAGCGTTACCGTTTGAGTGAACTATCCGGGATTGCCTTAAGGGAGGCACAGTTGAGCCTGCTAAAATCGGAAGAACGACTTTCTACCGTAGAATATAATATAAAAATCTGTGAGATATCTTTACTTTTGTTGAGTGGTGATATACTCACGGCTACATTATAAATATTATGAAAAAAATAAGCTTTTTTGCCGCTGCTTTATTACTGATTTTTTCTTGTACCATGAACGACAATCCATTGTTTGACATACCGCAGGAAGGGTATGGACAACCGCCGTTTGACAAAATAAAGCTCAAACATTACAAACCGGCTTTTGAGCGGGCCATTGAGAAAGCGGAAAAACAAATCGACTCCATAGCCTACAATCCGGAAGCACCTACTTTCAGAAACACCATAGAAGCGTTAGAATTGGCGGGGGAAGAAGTAGAGTGGATTTCTCATATTTTCTTTAATCTAAACGAGGCAGAGACTTCCGACAAGATGCAACGTCTGGCCGGGGATATGTCTAAGCTTATAACGGAATACGAATTGTTTGTCACGCTGCATACGGATTTGTTCAGACGCGTCAAGGAAGTATATGAAAAGTCAGACTGGAGTACGCTTACGCAGGAAGAAGCCCGTTTGCTGCAAATAACCTATAAGGATTATATACGCGGTGGGGCAAATCTGGTTGAAGAAGATAAACTGATGTACAGCCGGATTCAGGAGCGTTTGTCGGTAGCAGCTATTGAATTTTCCAGAAATGTGCTGGCCGCCAACAACGATTTTGTCCTTAAAATCACAAGGGAAGAAGATTTGGCGGGTCTCCCGGAATCTATGAGGGAAATGGGAAGAGAAACGGCTTTGTCACGGAAGGAAGACGGATGGATATTTACGCTGCAAGGTCCCAGTTTTATGGGCTTTATGAAATACAGCGAAAACAGACCCCTGCGTGAAAAAATGTGGAAAACCTTCAGCAGCCGCTGTCTGGACAAGCACAACAACCGTTCTCTGATTAAAGAAATAGTAGACCTTAGGATTCAAACGGCTCGTTTACTGGGTTATGCAACTTATGCCGACTATATTCTCGAGACTCGAATGGCAAAAAATCCGGAAACCGTACAAACCTTCCTGGAAGAGCTTATGGTAAAAACTTTGCCTTTCGCAAAAAAGGAGGTGGCAGAAGTACAGCAATTTGCACGTTCAAAAGGGTTCAAAGGGTTGTTGATGCCATGGGATTTTTCTTTTTGGTCAGAGAAGTTCCGCCAGGAGAAATACCAATTGCAGGAAGAGTTAGTAAAGCCGTATTTTTCTTTGGAGCATGTCCAGCAAGGCCTCTTTGACTTAGGCAATAAATTATTCGGTTTGCATTTTACCGGGGAACCTGACGTATCTGTCTACCATCCCGATGTGCAGGTGTATAGAGTAACCGATGAGAAAGGGAAATTTATGGGCTTGCTCTATACAGATTATTATCCAAGGCCATCCAAACAACAAGGTGCATGGATGACGGTATACAGACAGCAGTATTTTTGCAAAGGCAAAGAATTGCGTCCCTTTGTATCGCTCGTGGCTAATCTGACAAAACCAACGGCCACCGTGCCGTCGTTATTAACCCTGGATGAAGTCACTACGTTGTTTCATGAATTTGGTCATTGCCTGCAGGGTATATTGGCAGAGGGTAAGTATGCCTCTTTGACCGGAACCAATGTAGAGCGCGACTTTGTGGAATTTCCTTCACAAATTTTGGAGAACTGGGCTTTTGAACCGGAATTCATACGTATGTATGCGTTGCATTATAAAACAAAGGAACCTATTCCGCAAGACCTCATAGAGCGTATTGTGTCTTCCCGGAAGTTTTTGGCGGGCTATGCCCAAATCAGGCAGTTGCACTTTGGAAAAGTAGATATGTCCTGGCATTTTGTTACGGAAGTACCGCAAGATGACGTAGTGCCTTATGAAGAAAAAACGCTGGATGGTTTTCAATTGTTAACGTATATACCCGGTACGGCACTTTCACCGTCTTTTACACACATCTTCTCCGGCGGCTATGCAGCCGGCTACTATGCATACAAATGGTCGGAAGTTCTGGGAGCGGATGCCTTTGAATACTTTAAAGAAGAAGGCATATTTAACAGACACCTGGCCGATAAATTGAGGGAGCATGTCTTATCACGCGGCAATATAGAAGCACCGGATAGGCTATACAGGCAATTCCGCGGGCGTGATCCCGATCCCGAGGCGCTAATCCGGAAAGTGTTTCAATACCAATAACCAATAGTAACCGGTATGGCGTTGTTGGTATAAATGCCCGCAGGAGTCTCTTTATTAAACTGTACTGCTCCTCCTATATAGTAGATAACCTCAGGGTTACTTGGTGATAAAACATACTGTTGAGTGCCGTTGACTTCATTCCAATAATGGCTATAGGGTTGAAAACCAAGCTGTCCGCTACCTGTTGTATTATATAAAGTCCCGGCTGCATGTTGAAAACTGGTGATATGAATGGGTTTGTTACTCCCGTTGGATATGTAGTACAGTCTTACTTCAGCAGCGTACCAAACGTTATCAAAAATCACATTTGCGCCGTATTCTATTTTCGGCTGCTTATTTGCACCTTTTTTAATCTCTACTATACAATTCCAGCAATTAGACGTGGGTGTCCAATTTCCAAAGTAAAGAGTTTCCCGAACTTCAATACCAATATCAGGATTTTGTGCATTGACGTAAGTGACCGGTAAAATCAATAAGATACCTATGAGAATTCTCCATTTCATAGTTTGGAGTTGTCATTAACAGAGTTAAGGCAAGATTAATTGTGCAGACGCATAAGTTTCGGGACGTACGTCTGATTGTGCGCTATAGGTAATTAGTAATTTGCCGGATGTAAAATCGACCTTTTCGCCTTGATTTAACAGGAGTTGAAACTTCCTGACGGCATTGGGAGTATATACGGCTATGCCGTTTACCACACCAACTTTTGTTTCCGTTCCATCAGGTGCTATATATGTAACGGCAATATCTCCGTATACAGACATATTGCCGGAACGGTTGAACGTAAAGGCCAGAAGTTTTTGGCCTTCTTCATTGTCAGACAATTTGAGGTCAGAAAGGAATACTTTTGTAGTAGATTCTCCTACACGGATAATTACAGGGATGGTAATACCAAAGATGGGAATCAACCGGATACTTACCATTGTGGTATCTGCATTGGGGTCAATCTCTCCCAGGGCCATCTCGTTGGGAACAGCGCGGAAATACACATGGGACCTGTATTCACCCGGATCTAAGCGTTCCCTTCCAATGACCTGCATACGGACTGTTTGTGACTCCGAAGGTCCCAGCAAAATAGTACGAGGAAAGAAGCGTAAATGACGGTCAGCAAAAAACTGTCCCGGATCCGGTTCGGTAATTTCCTCAAAATCACCATCCTCCGTCATTCTGTATTGCACAAAAGAAATGTTATACCGCGCCGTATCCTGTCCTGTGTTGGCCAGGTTTAATTCCATAACCCGTCTGGATCCGTCAAAGACAACACGACGGGGAGTTACCAATAGATTACCTTGTGCTTTAACAGGAATAGAAAAACCTGCAACCAGGGAAAGTATTAAAAGAAAGGCTATATTCCTAAACTTGTACATAATGTGCAGCATTTATAAAGAGTATCAGCAAATATAGCACAAAAAACTATACGACGTATTAATTGTAGGATAAAACCAGAGAATACGTTCCGCTATAGAAACCAATGGGATTTTTGGAGATAGTCTCAATTCTTAATGATGCTCCCAAAAATAAGGTAAGTTTGCCATTGGCATCAAGCTGTGGAGCAGTGGAGGGAGATACTGTCCATTGGTTTACGGTCATTTGAAAAGACGGGTTGCTGCTATGTACAATTTGTGTGACTCCCGGCAGCGTAACGGCAATGGTACTTTCCGGGTAACCTGTGATTTCATAGATAGCCGGCCCCTCCAATCCTCCGGAAACTAAAAACAAAGAACCTCCTGTAGTTGTTCTTTCAATTTCAGGTGACGGTTTAATGGTAATACCGCCCGTCGTAGTTTCACCTTCAATATAAAACCTTCCAAAAGCCAGCGAAGAAATTTCCTTGCCGGCTAAAATATCAACCAACTCTGCCGTAGCTGTTCCTGTTACTTCCTGGCCTTGCGCCTGTACTGTTTTGGGAATAAACACCATACAGAGGCTCATACATGTTATCCACAGGAGGGTAAATATGTTATATGTAAAGGGTCTCATGGCGCAGTGTATTTTAGGATAAATAAAAAAAACGCTTCTTTTTGCATAAAAAAGAAGCGTTACGTATTTATATAGAGTATATAATACCTCTTTTTTTACGCATCAATTGTGTGAGAAAGTTACGGTGTAGGTTCCTGTAAAAAGACCTTTTCTCAACCCGGCTTGATTATCAGGGATGTTTAAGGTACCACCTACGTAAATGGTGGCGGATCCATCCAGACCCAAAGTGGGAGAAGCATCGGATACAGTAAACTGTGCAATGGTTAATTGATCACCTTCTGTATTCGCGATTTTTACCGAATTGGCTGCCGGCAAGGTAACAGCAAGAGATTGTGAGGCTAAGCCATAAACCCCAAATTTTCCGGAAGAGGGACTACCGCTGGCGGTTATAATGGTAACGCCACCCGTTTTGGAGCGGTTCAATGCTTGTGTAGCATCAATAACAATAGTACCGGCAGACGATCCGGGTACAAAACGTCCGAAATTAAGTGCGGTCAACTCTTCTGCGGAAAGGGCTTCGACCAATTCTGCATGGGCATTGGCTGTGACGCTTGCTGTTACCTGGGCTTTAAGACTCACGGTAAACCCGGTAAACAGAAGGCCGAAAATAAGTGTAAGTGTGAGTTTTTTCATGATTTTAATTACTAGTAAGGAATGTCGTTTTTAGTTAAAAACCTTCCCCGGAACGCTCCATTCCTATGAAAGGAGCGACCGGGGAGGTATGTTATTTTTTATTCGTAAGTGACGGTTACTTCAAAAGTTCCTGAATACACACCGATTACAGTACTTGATGTTACTATTAAATCTGCGCCGACATAAAAAACGTCGTCTGTCCCCAGAACTCTACCACCTAAGGTAGCACTAGTTGAGCCATCACTAACTTTAAAATTGTTTACTGTAATTTTGTTGCTTCCGCTTGTAATTTCAATGTTAGTGGTTGGCACAGCTATCTTAAATGAAAAACCACTTTCACCGCTTGCCGTAAATTTAGCTGCTTGTGGAGTACGGGTACTGGTTACTTGTATCATAGCTGTAGGACTCGCAGTTCTAACGTCATCCCCTGTACCTGCGGCAGGTGCTATTGTAACCGTTCCTGCAGCTTTAATGATATCACCAAACTCTAGACCTTGGTTATTAGCAAGTCCTATGGGGGCTATAATCCTGGCACCTATAGTAGAACTTTCTGTAGCTGTGTTTTGTGCAAATGAAACGGTTGCGAATCCGAAAAAGAGGGCTGTGAGAGCGAAAATTTTAAATGTTGTTTTCATAATGAATGAGAGTATTTAAATGGTTTTTACTAAAAATGTCAACTTCTTTTTAAAGCGGTACAAAAGTATGTTGTTGGTATAGTAAAAACAAACGATTTCAACATACACTTGGTTTTCTTCAACCAAACGTGCAAATTGTTCTACAACCAATTGATTAGTTGTAGTTGGCAGATACATTAAAAGTACCGGTATAGGTACCCCTGGGATTGCTTGCAGAGTAGGTGACAGTGCCCCCTACGTAAAAATAATTGATACCATTATTATTAAGAGTCAGGGTGCTGTTGGACAAAGTGAGCGACAGGGCTAAAGAATTTCCGCCCTGGGTCAGGTTTATATTGGAGTTGCTTAAGGTTAGCTGGACTGTATAGTTTGCTTCTCCTTCTACTCTGAACTTGGCGGCACTCATGGAAGAGGGAGTCAACAGGGTAGCGCCGTGGGTGGCACTTACCTGAGGATTTGCAGAGGCGGTAATGGTTACCTGGTTACTGCCGCTGGCTACCCTTAATACATCGCCAAAAAGAAGTTCCTCTTCCTGTATCACTTCAATGGCGCCCGGCTGAACACCTCCGCTCATCTTAATATCAATTCTGACAGGTATGGTAAAAGTTTTTGTTATTGATTGTCCATATACAGTACTTCCACCGCAAAGCAACAGGGCTATAAAAACTAAAAATGCTGATACAGTACCTCTCATGTTGCTGCAAAGATACATAAAAATATTTTTTACATTTGCACATATGGTTAAGATATTGATTATTGAAGATGATGCTGCTTTCAATGCGTTGTTGAAGACATGGCTTTCCAAAGCCGGGTATAAAGCTGAAAGCGTGTTGTCTGCGGGAGAAGCCATGAAAACCATTCAGGCGCGCGTGTACGATATAGTACTGTTGGATTTGCGTCTGCCGGATACGGAAGGTCTTACGTTATTGAAATGGATACGGGAGATATCCCCGGATAGTGTGGTATTTATGATGACCGGTTATGCAGATATCCATACAGCTGTGCAGGCTATTCGGCTGGGAGCCGCAGATTATTTGGAAAAACCGGTAGATCCTGTAATGCTGAAGGAGAAAATTGAAGAAGTCATCAAGAAGAAAGACCGCCCCTACGAACGTATACCTTTTATTAAAGGGGAAAGTGAAGTCTCTGTGAAGTTGTATGAACATATGATGCTGGTGGCTCCTACGTTTTTGTCGGTGTTGATTTCCGGAGCCAGCGGAACAGGGAAGGAATACGTGGCCAATCAAATACATCAGAACAGCTTGCGGAAAGAGGGTCCTTTTGTGGCTTTGGATTGCGGTGCCATTCCGCGCGATTTGGCGGGCAGTGAGTTGTTTGGACATTTGAAAGGTTCTTTTACGGGGGCCATTGGTGATAAAAAAGGAGCTTTTGAAATGGCAGACGGAGGCACGTTGTTTTTGGACGAGGTAGGAAATCTTTCTGCCGATGTGCAAATGCAGCTGCTGCGTGCCTTGCAGGAAGGAGTCATCAAACCGGTGGGCAGTTCAGGGGTGATAGAGGTGAATATCCGGATCATCACGGCTACCAATGTGGATTTGAAGGATATGATTGAGCAGGGTAGATTTCGTGAAGACTTGTACCACAGGATTAACGAATTTCAATTGCATATGCCGTTGTTAAAAGACAGGGGCAGGGATGTCCTGCTTTTTGCCGGTCATTTTCTGGAATACGCCAACCGCCAAATGAATAAAAGCATTGAAGGTTTTGCTCCGGAAACGCAAGAATTATTGCTGGCGTATGATTGGAGGGGCAATTTGCGGGAGCTGCTGAATGTGGTAAAACGTACGGTGTTGCTGAGTGAAGGACCGTTGGTACAGGCAGCCGATTTGCCGGAAGAAATCCGGAATTTGCCGTTAAGAGAAACGACTTCCGGCATTGCGCCTGCTCAGGCAGAGGGTCAGGATGCGCAAACACTTAAGGAACAGCACGAACGGCAAATGATTACGCAGGCATTGGCGCGTACGAAAAATAATCGCACGCGGGCTGCACGTCTGCTGGGCATAGACCGCAAGACGTTATACAATAAAATGAAGCTCTATAATATGGAGTAATTCGCGTGCCCCGTCTATTACGTATTGCACCCTCTTAATATCTTTGCCTTCTGACCGCTCCAACAAGGCCAGGTGGTCAGCCAGAGGAGATTGCAACTGACGGAACATAGGTAACATTTTGTGAGCAAGTGTGGTTATTTGCACAAAATTTTCCGCTCGTATGCTTTCTTCCATAACAGCAAGGCTTTCTGCAGTAGTTGTATAGAAGACATGCAGTACCTGAGAAACAGATTCCAGGTCTGCATCCAGCATACGTCCCATTTCCCGGAGGGAAAACACTTCATACGGTACTGCGGTAACATAGGTGTCCAGGATATCTTTCAGCTGTCCCATTAAAAAAGGTTTGGACAAATGTGCTGCAAATCCTTTTTCCATGTAATAATGAGTGGGATGCATACCTTCTGCCGTAACGGCAATTACAGGAATATTTTGTTTGGTACGGATGGTTTCCAAAAGAGAAAAACCGTCTTCCCGGGGCATGCGGATATCGGTCAATACAATATCTACACGCAACGTATTGAGTTTTTCCAATGCCTGTTTTGTTCCCTCTGCCGTTGTTGATAAATGGCCCAACAGGCGCAGCATTTCCTGAGTAAGGATACGTTGCGAAGCATCGTCATCTACCACAAGCACCCTTAAGGGACCTGTTTTTCCGATGGCAGCCGTTTCTGCGGCGGGCATCATGGACTCCCGGATGGCTGCATCTTCCGGGACAGAAACATCATCGGGTATGTGTGCCGGCTTGACGGGAAGGGTTACGCTAAAGGTGCTTCCTCCTTCTTCGTTGCCAGTGAGCGTAATACTTCCTTTTAATAATTCTACGGTACGTTTTACGATAGACAACCCTAATCCCATTCCTTCTTTTTCCGGTTGCGGTACGTTGCTCAGCTGGGTAAATTCTTCAAAAATGGCTGACCGGGCTTCCGGAGAAATGCCGATACCGGTATCGTATATAGAGAAAAACAACTCCTTGTCGTCTGCTGCAGCGTATACATCCACGCGTCCTTTTTCTGTAAATTTTACGGCATTGGAGAGTAAGTTCATGATGATCTGCCGTAAACGCAAAGGGTCTGTCTTTCCGTAATAATCCTGTGGAATGTCTGTTTTCAGATTCAGGGAGAGCCCTTTTTGACCAGCTACCGGTACAAATACTGCCAGGGCTTCTTCAAAAAATCGTTTTATGGGTACAGGTACCGGATTCAGCTGTATTTTCTCGGATTCCAGCCGGTAATATTCCAGCAGATTGGCGAGTAGTTCCATAACATGTTCCGCGGAATGCATCATAGGGGTCACATAATCACCTTGCTTTTCCGCGTTGTTCTTTTCCGGCCCCTGGCGCATAAGATCCAAATAGCCTACAATGGAGCTCAGCGGTGCCTTGATATCGTGTGTTACGGTCAAAAGCAATTTCTCACGGCTGTTCATAAGGTTTTCGGCCCGGTTTCTGGCTACTTCCAGGTCTTTACGGTATTTACGGCTTTTGTTGACATCTGCAAAAATGAGGAGCGTAAACAAAAAGATTATAAAGAGAGCTGTGGCACCTAATATAGACAGAGAGGTTCCCGCCTGTTCCAGTGATGCTCTTCTTGTTTCCAGAGCCCCTGCCGTTGACTGGAACCATTCTTTATTCAGCTCGTCCAGCAGTTTGTTGATTTCCAGATTTAGAGCCCTGTCTGTATCAATCAGCTGTTCCAGCCGCATACCTATGATTCTAAGTTGCGTTTGACGTTCCGTTTCTACATAATCCAATACTTCCAGTACGGCTCTTACTACTGTGTCGCGCCGAGCTGTCGTATAGTGCGTAGTATCCGGTACCGGAGAAATCATACGTACCAGCGAATCTGTGACCGTACGTCTGATTTGTTTAAATTCTGTAATGCTGTCTTGTAAACGTTGTGGAACGAAGGCTTGTCCCAGCCGTTCAAAAAAGGTGAGTTTGGGGCGTTGTATGGCCGTAACGATAGTATCGTATATGACTTCTTGCCGGATTACTACCGGGGGAGAGGGGCGGGATGTGACTTCTGTAAGTATCGGTGTCCGGGGTACAGGAGGAAGCGGCGGCAAAGCTCTGTCCACTTTTTGAACTACCGTTTCTTGCTTGCTGCGTCGAGTCAGTTCTTGCTGCTGACGTGCGATATCCAGAATATTGGTATCCCTGCAAAGCAGCAGGCTGTCGATTTCCCGGATGATTCTTTTTTGTCGTTTCACGGGAGTGCTCCTCTGGAGTGAATCCAGCAAAGTGTCTACTTTGTGAAGTGCGGAGCGGTATAGGTTGTAGTTATCCTCTTTCGGGTCCTGGATAAAACGTGTTCCCAGCCATTCAGCTTCGTACAATAAAGAGATGGTGTTGCTTATGAGCAGGCTGCGCTCCAGGATTTCCTCACGACGGTCCTCACTTTGAAACAAAAAGGGATATACGTGTTTGTAAACATACCATCCCGATCCCAGAGCCAGGGCCAGGAGCAAGATGTAACTGAAAACGATTTTCAGTTTAAAGCGTGCATCTTGTTTCATAAGACGAAGTTAAAAAGAAATCCCGGCCGCACAAACAGGTCAAATTGGGGAATTTTTCCCCAATTTAACACTAACATTCCCCACGTTGCCCATGTTTTTCCCCATTTTTAAAGAGCGGTTATCTGATACTGATTTGGCAAAATGGCAGATACGGTTGATTAACAGGAATTTGAAAAAACACCTTGTCGTTTTTTGTTAATGTAAAGAATTTGTGGAATGGTATTTGGGTTAAATAATATACGAAAGGCTGTAGTGAGCGCGGAAAATTTTTCATGCAAACAAAAGATAGGTCACGCGCCACAAAATAAAATGAGGACGAAAAAAAGCGTCCTCATTTTATATATAAGTCCAACCCTTACATTTCCCATTCCGTTCCGTCCGGCGTATCTTTAATTTGAATGCCCAGGTCAGCAAGTTTATTTCTGATGAAATCTGAAGTAGTCCAATCTTTTTGTGTTCTTGCCCGGGTGCGGAAATCCAGTACCATCTCTACCAGTTCCTCAACAACAGGCATTTGGTTTTGATCCTTCTCCTGCTCCAGGCCCAAAATGTTGTTGACCACGCGTTGGTACAAACGTTCGGCCGTTTTTTTGTCAATTGGAGCAATGGGTTTTCCCGTTTGTGCCGAGGTGTGGATCCATGTTACCATTTCAAAAAGTGCAGCCAGGGCTACGGGTGTGTTTAAGTCGTCACAAAGGGCTTTGTAAATTCGTTCTTCCAGGTTATGCATCAAGGGAGAAGGTGCTGCTTGCGGGTCAGTAGGTAGTTTTTGCAACTGATCATACCCTCTGAAGAGCCTCTTAAGTCCCGCTCCTGCAGCTACCAGAGCCTGATTGCTGAAATCAAGCGGACCCCTGTAGTGGGCTTGCAGGATGAAGAAACGGACAGTCATGGGGTGAAAAGCCCGGGAAAGAAGCGGATGACTGCCGCTGAAAACTTCTTCCAGCGTGATAAAATTTCCCAAAGACTTGCCCATTTTTTGACCGTTTATGGTAATCAGGTTGTTGTGCATCCAATACCGGATGCTGTCTTTACCACGTGTTACGGTATTCTGGGCCAATTCACATTCATGGTGAGGAAAGAGCAGATCCATGCCACCGCCATGGATATCAAATACCTGCCCCAGGTATTTGGAACTCATGACGGAACATTCCAGGTGCCAGCCCGGAAAACCTTCGCCCCAAGGTGAGGGCCAACGCATAATGTGCTCGGGAGCTGCTTTTTTCCATAGGGCAAAATCGTAAGGTGAACGTTTGTCTTCACCGCCTTCCAGAGCTCTGGTTTGTACGTGCAAATCTTCTAAAATCCTTCCGGAGAGTATACCGTAGTTGTGCTTTTTACTGTATGCATCAATATCAAAATAAACAGAACCGTTGACTTCATAGGCCATGCCTGCATCCAGGATTTGCTGCACCATGGCAATCTGTTCTGTTATATGGCCGGAAGCTCTGGGCTCGATAGATGGCGGAAGGGTATTGAGCTGTTCCATGGCCTTGTGATACCGGATGGTGTAATGTTGTACAATTTCCATGGGCTCCAATTGTTCCAGGCGGGCTTTTTTGGCAATCTTATCTTCTCCTTCATCAGCGTCGCTTTCCATATGCCCTACATCAGTGATGTTACGTACGTAACGGACTTTGTAGCCCAGGTCTTTCAAAAGCCTTACAAAAACATCGTATACCACACCGGGTCGTGCATGCCCCAGATGCGGATCTCCGTACACGGTGGGACCGCAAACGTACAGTCCCACGTGTCCGGGCACCAGTGGTTCAAATTTTTCTTTTTTTCTTGTAAGTGTGTTATAAATAAAGATTTCGTGCGGCATAGTGTGTTGTTTGTGAAACTACAAATGTAGTGATTTTTATTCGGACCTTTTTATCAGTCCGGGGTTGCCTCTTTGAGTGTTTGTGCCAAAATTTCCTGAAAATGTTTAGTTTGCCCGTCCTTTTCGTACACACTCGTACGGATTCGTCCGGTGACGTAAAGACGGGTTCCCTTTTTTACTTTGTCAAAAGGAAGGATGTCTTTTCCCTCCCAGGCAACAACTTTGTGCCATGTGGTTTCTTCTTTTAGTGCACCATCGGCCAGGCGGATGATTTCACCGGTAGCCAGGCTGAAATTCATGACTTTTCTTCCTTCTTCCGATTGTCCAATTCTGGGATCTGCACCTACTCGTCCCAGCAATTCTACTTTGTTAATTGATAATTCCATACATACAGGTATTTAAATGTTTGTGATTCAAACGTAACCCGTTTATATGAGAATAATCGGACAAAATGGATAAAAAGCTGTAAAGCGTCTTTTCTGTTATTTTAAATACTTGTCCAGAAAATCAAAAAACACCCGGTTCCAAAGCATGTTGTTCTGGGGTTTCAGTATCCAGTGGTTTTCATCGGGGAATAACAGCATTTTAGCCGGGACACCGTTGAGCCTGGCAGCATTGAAGGCGGCCATCGCCTGGTCAACCGGCACGCGGTAATCCAGTTCTCCATGGGTAATGAGAATGGGTCTGTCCCAGTTTTGCACGCCTTTGTGTGGAGAAAGTGCATAATGCCGTAGGGCTACCGGATTCGTGTCCCAGGGAGCTCCTCCGTTATCCCAGTGCGGAAACCAGACTTCTTCAGTAGTCATGTACATGTGCTCCTGGTTAAAGATACCGGCATGAGCAATGAAGGCGGCAAACCGTTCTTTATGATATCCGGCAAGCTGGAAGATGGAATAACCTCCATAACTGGCACCTACAGCGCCAATACGGTTACCGTCCACGAACGGTTCACGTTTCATGTGGTCTACGGCGCTCAGGTAATCCTGCATGTTTTGTCCCGGGTAATCTCCACTGATTTGTTCCGTCCATTCTTTTCCAAACGCAGTAGTACCTCTGCGGTTGGGCAGGAGGACAATATAACCGTTGGCAGCAATCAATTGATGGCACCAGCGGTAAGACCAGCTTTGGGAGAGAGTAGATTGAGGCCCTCCTGTACAGAACAGGATGACCGGATATTTTTCTTTGGGGTTGAAATGCGGCGGATAGACAACCCAGGTAAGCATTTTTTTATGATCTGTTGTAGTAACCCAACGTTCTTCCACACGACCCAAAGTCAGTGCATCCAAAAGGTGTTTGTTTTCATGGGACAATTGCGTGTAGGCTCCTGTCACAGGGTTTATGGAAACCACTTCTGTTGGCATGGACAGCGATACATAAGTCCCAATGAGTTGTTCCTCTCCGGATGGGCCCGGTGTTACCTGAACGGGTCCGCAATCGTACAAACCGTTAGTGATTTGTCTGATTTTTCCGGTTGTCAGATCAAGCGCAAATACATGTCGCACACCTTCTGACAAAGAAATAAAGTACAGCCCTTTGCCATCCGGCATCCAGGCAGCCTGGTCCACATTGTAACGGAAACGGGCTGTCAAGTCTTTGATGGAACCGTCTTTGAAGCTATAAAGCATCAATCGGCTTTTATCGGCTTCGTAGCCGTCACGCTCCATGCTGTTCCATACCAGATAGGTACCACAGGGAGAAAAGACGGGAGCTGTATCGTATCCCATCATACCTTCGCTCAGGTTGACCTCTTCATCTGTTTCCAGGTTGCGCAGGTAAATATCAGTATTGGTAGATACTGCATAAGCGGCACCTGTCAATTTACGGCAAGAGTAAGCAACGCTTTTGCCGTCAGGACTCCAGCTCAGCTCTTCCATACCTCCAAAAGGCAACGTGGGCAATTCATAAGGCAATCCTTCCAGCAGGTCTTTTTCTTGACTTACGGACGTACCGTCAAAAGAGGCGACGAACGTATGGGGGATTTCTTCTACAAAACCATCCCAGTGGCGGTACATTAAATCGTCAATGATACGCCCCGTAGCCTTATCCAACGAAGGGTCAAGGTCCGTCGGACGTGTTCCGGCCGGCACATACGATATGTATAGGATTTTATCTTTGGCGGGGGAGAGACTGAAACCGGCCAAAGCGCGTTCCGTTCCTTTTATTTGTTTTCTTCCCGCTCCGTCGGCCCGCATAGTCCATAATTTCCCTTGATTTAAAAATAAGATGTGGTCGTTATCCAGCCAGCGGGCATTTGATTCGTTTTCCGGTGTAAAGGTAATTTGGCGGCTATGGCTGCCGTCAATATCCATGACAAAGAGTTCTCTGTTGCTCTTGTTTTGTGCTACGGAAATATAACTCACGCCGTAGACTATTTTTTTTCCGTCCGGAGAAACCTGCGGATCCGATACACGTCCAAAGCTGTTGAGGACGGATGCGTTCAATAAGTCGTCTTCCGGAATGGCGGTACTTTTTCCTATTAAAGGAGTTTGTGATTTGCTCCCGTTACAACCGTTTAAGGCAAGGGAGCCGGCAATGACCATAAGTAAAAAAAGTTTTCTGTTCATAACATGGGTTTTTAGGTCTTCAAAATTAACGAATTGTTTGTAAGTTTGGGAAATCTTTAAAGAAATACATAATGAAACGTTTATTGAGCAGTATATTAATCTGTGTGTCGCTTACGTTACAAGCCCAACATATAACATTGGTGTTCAACCCGGCAGAAGGAGCTGAATATCCGATATCTTTAACAGTAAATCAATACACCACATTGCGTGTTCCCATGATGGGAGATATGACAACACAGACCGACCAGGAATTTAAAGCCGTGCTTACGCTGGATGAAAAAACAGAACAAGGGTATTTAATGGACGTTCGTCTGACACACCTCTACATTCGTTCCTCTGCCCAAGGCCAGTCACAGGAGTACGATTCAGAAGGAGAAGATGTGAAAAGCCAGGCCATCAAATCTGTCATGGCACAATCTTTCAAAGTGGTAGCGTCTTCTTTGGGAGAAGTGGTGGAAGTCTTGCCGTTGCCGGAAGATTTTTTCCATACGGCAGATAGTATTCTGGCCACCCAGTATGCACGTAGAAAGCGGAATGCCACATTGGATGAAATCAAAGCCATTTTAAACAGTCAGACTATTAAAAGTATAGTACAGGCAGGGTTGACTAAGTTTCCCGACAAGACTTTGGCTGTACCATCCGTTTGGACAGAAGATGATAAAAACGAAGAAATGGGGGTACTGGTCACAACCCAACTACGGTTAACGGCTGTAGAGGAGGGCAAAGCGTATTTAACGGCACAGGCAGTAGTCATGCCTGATCCCAATGCCAAAAAGAAAGATGCTCCGCAGCGCATGGAGAATATTACCGGAAACGGACAAGCTGCTACTACAGTAGATATTGATAGCGGGTGGGTGATAGTGAGTGAAGGAACACAGAATCTGAAGGGAGATTTGGTAGTAGAGCAGGGCGGAATGGTTCAAACCATAGACCTGGCTATGGAGATAAAGACTACGGTGGTTGCTACTGAAAGTAAACCGTAATTATTAAGTCTGTATCATTGGTGTACATACCTGACGCTTGGTTGGCATTAACCTGTAAAGTTGCTCCTACAGTCACTGTAATTTTTCCGTCGTTTCCCAGTTGTCCGCTGCCGGGATGAACTCCAAAGCCACTGACAGTCATGGTGTGGTTTTGGGGACTCTTAAGGGTGATGGAGGCTGGCAGGTTACTAATGGAAAAAGACTGACCGGCGCCTCCGATTATTTCAAATCGGGCTGCGCTAAAAACGGTGCCAAATACACTCACATTGCCGGTGGTACTGCGATTTCCACTGGTATTAATGATTACGGAACCGCTTCCCTGAGGGATTATATTCCCAAAAAACAAATCGGTTAATTTTGTTACTTCTGTAATTTCTACTAAAGTAATAGAAGCATCCCCTGAAGTTCCGCCCGAAGTTTGACCTTGCGCCAGAGCAACAGTAAAAGAAGAAAAACCCGTTAAAAAGGCAATAGCAAGAAAAATTTTTAAAGTCTTCATAGCGAATGGTTTTTCTTTAACAATCACAAAATTATCTATTTTAGTACAAAAACCAAACCAGGTTCTACATACACCCTTTATTGCTCAGCAAAATGGGGTTATTTCGTAATATGAAATAAATTTTTTTACTTTGTTGCTTGCAAAGTTTTTAAAATTTTGCATTTGAACTACATTTATTAACTAATTATTTAATTATGGCAGTTAACATTGAAGAAAAAGTTAAGCAGATTATCGTGGATAAACTGGGTGCGGACGAAAGCGAAGTAACCCCCGAAGCTAACTTTACAAACGATTTAGGTGCGGATTCTTTGGATACCGTAGAATTGATTATGGAATTTGAAGAAGCTTTCGGCATCAACATCCCGGACGAAGCCGCTGAGAAAATTTCCACAGTAGGCGACGCCATCAAGTACATTGAAGATAACGTTAAAGCCGAATAATTAACCAAAACCAACATGAAACTGAAACGGGTGGTCATTACCGGAATAGGCACCATAAATCCTTTGGGGCATAACGTGCCGGAATATTTTGACAGCCTGATAGCCGGTACATCCGGCGCCGGTTTGATTACCCGTTTTGATACTCAGAAATTTAAAACACGTTTTGCCTGCGAAATCAAAGATTACGACCCGGAGAAATTCGGAATCGATAAAAAAGAAGCCCGCAGGAATGACTTGTTTGCACAATACGCTTTTATTGCGGCCGACGAAGCCATCCGCGACAGCGGTTTGGATTTGGAGGCCATTGATAAAGACAGAGTTGGGGTAATAGTAGGATCGGGCATTGGCGGTGTGGAAACCTTGATGAAAGAACTCCGTCAGTTTTACGCCGGAGGCATGGAACCCCGGTTTAGCCCTTTTCTGGTTCCCATGATGATTCCCGATATCGCATCGGGTCTTTTATCCATGAAATACGGCTTTCAAGGCCCCAACTACGCCACCGTATCTGCTTGCTCCACATCTAACCACGCCATGAGCGACGCTTTTACGCTCATCCGCCTGGGAAAAGCAGACATTGTGGTTACGGGAGGGTCAGAGGCTCCCATCCACGAGGCCGGTATAGGCGGATTTAATGCGGCCAGAGCCATTTCCACCAACAACGAAGAGTACCTGACAGCCTCACGTCCGTTTGATAAAACGCGTGATGGTTTTGTTATGGGAGAAGGGGCCGGTGTTTTGATTTTTGAAGAGTATGAACATGCCAGGCGCCGGGGTGCTAAAATATATGCCGAGTTGGGTGGTTGCGGCATGACGGCCGATGCCTACCATATTACGGCTCCCCATCCCGATGGTAAAGGAGCACGCAGGGTTATGGAATTGGCCATTGAAGAAGCGGGTTTGAAACCTGCCGACGTGGATTATATCAACCTGCACGGAACTGCCACGCCTCTTGGGGATGTGGTGGAAGCCAGGGCCATCAATACGCTTTTTGGAGACCATGCTTATAAGATGCACTTGAGTTCCACCAAATCGATGGCCGGCCATGCTTTGGGGGCTACGGGAGCTCTGGAAATCCTGGCTTGTATTTGTGCCATGGAGCGTGGTATGGTGCCGCCTACCATAAACTTCAAAGAAGAAGATCCCGACATAGATTACAAACTGAATTTCACGTTCAACCAGGCTCAGGAAAGAGAAGTACGTGTGGCCATTTCCAACACATTTGGGTTTGGAGGCCATAATTCCAGCTTGTTGATAAAAAAACCGGAATAATGACTTTCTTCCGGCTTACGGATAAAAATCTTACAGACAGAATATTAAGAAAAGAAATACGTAAAACCTTTGGTTTTTGGCCAAAGAAGTTGGCGTATTATAAAACAGCCCTCACACATCGATCTGCCGCATCGCATGATTGCGAATCTAACGAACGTCTGGAGTTTTTGGGTGATGCTGTTTTAGGCATGGTGGTAGGAGAAGCTGTTTACAACAGGTACTCCCATGCAGATGAAGGTTATTTGACACAAATGCGCTCCAAACTCGTAAGTCGTGATTCGTTGAACAGGATTGCTGTCAGCGCCGGCATACACGAGTGGCTTCTTGTAAAAGGGAAAGACGTCAACTCCCGCAACCTGGCCGGTAATATGTACGAAGCGTTGGCAGGCGCCATTTTCTTGGACATCGGTTTTAGAAAAAGTAAAAAGGTTTTGCTCAACCATTTGCTTTCGCATGTGGATTGGCAAGCATTGGAATGTACGGAAACAGATTTCAAATCCCGATTGGTAGAACGTTATCAGAAAAAAGGAAAAACACTTTCTTTCCACGTACAGATGCTCCCACAAAAACCGGGAAAGCAAGTATCTTTTCAAGCTCAAGTAGTTACGGATAGCAGTGTTTTGGGAACGGGCACAGGGTGTTCAAAAAAGGACGCTGAACAAGAAGCCTCCAGACAAGCCTGGATGAGTGAATGTAACAGAGTTGTTGTGACCTCGGAGGGATTCGAACCCTCGACCCAATGATTAAGAGTCATTTGCTCTACCACCTGAGCTACGAAGTCAAAAGAGGTTGCAAAGGTACAAATCTTTCTTATTGCTGCAATACGGCGTACGTAATCCGGATATACGGAGGCCTGTCGGACAGGTTTCCATTTAGCAGCGTATTGCGGTATGTGAAGTTGTCCACTTCATATACTTCTCCCTGATTGGTACTGTAGGAAAACGTAGGTAAGATCCAAAGGTTGTCCTTTTCTGTAAAAGTATGCTTTTTGAGCAGTTCCTGAATGTAAGAAGTAATTTCAAAGGTGTATTCCCAATGGGTCCTGTTCATGGTACCGCCGTGATTTTCCTGGTTAATTTCACGCAACGGTCTGTAGTATATCAAAGTGTCGTTATCCGACAAAGTACAGGGAAATAATTGAGTTGGAGCATTGTTTGCCGCATGGTAGTCACCATCTGCCGGAATGGCTACCGGCATGATAAGCTGCGCTCTGGATACGAGCAGCTGTCCGGTTTGTACAGGCGGTGTCTGTTGGGCACCCCAGGCTTTGATTTGTGCTGATAAAGCTGCCGCGTCCAGGCAGGGTTTTACGCCGGCCAGACCTTCATAATACAAAGTAGAGGCCGGTTCTTTTGTTGCCAGGTGGGATGATTCGTGCGTAGATATATTATAATAGGTATTGTAAATATTGAAGAAATAAGTAAGCAGGCTGTCGCCGCCTTCCGATTTGTAATTAATATATACATTCGCCTCTTCAATGTCCAGGTAATTAATCCTGCCTCCGGGTACGGTCCCTTTATAAGGTTCCGTGGCAAAGTAAAGTCCTTTAAACCGCTTGGCGAATTCATCCGGGTTGACCCGTTCTGCAGAATCTGCCTGCAGCAATTCGTAGGCAAAAGATTCTTTGAACTCCAGGTACAGCGTGTCGCCTCCCATATAGATATAGCCCGGCTTGTTTACGGGAACCGGGTCTATAAAATCTTCCGAGAAAGAATTGTGGTAAATGCTTAAATGGTCCAGATCTTTTACCAGTTTGTACACGTATACGTTTTGCGGTATGTACCTTTCTTGTGTCTGGAAAATGGTAAAACCGCTCAAGGGAATGTGTACGTACATTTTCTTAACCTCAGGGTCTTTACCGTATGTTGTTTGGTAAGAGTAGGGGGCTATCTGGATAACAGAAGCACTTGTTGTTGTTCCAAAAAACGGTGTGTTCAGCGACCCGAACTCTATATACGGGGGTGAAGACATGTTCAGGCTGTCTGCAACGGCCGTAAACATAGGCGCTTCAAAATCTGCCGTATAAATATGGATGATTTGGTTGACGGGTAACAAATCCGATCCCATACGGTTATCTACCGTGATACAGGAGGTGATATGTATAAAGAAAAAAGCAGCCGGAATAAAGCTGCGGAGTCTTAACTTCATTTGATACCTGATATTTGGTCGTAAAAGTTGTTGTAATCAGAAAGGTATGTGCTGTCCGGTTCCAGCGGATTGACATAGGGCAGAACGGGTATGTCCCTCTCTTTGACGTATGCCTCCAGTTCCGTATCTATCTGAGGTGCGGCCATGATTATGCCGTCTGCATATTGGACGGCTGTTTTGGCTACGTGAAGTGCTGTGGGATTATCCAGCCATTCCATATCTTTTGTCTTTAAACCGGGTGCCATGGCTTTGGTACGCATAGCTGCGTTGAAAGATTCCTTAGAGAGGTCGTTGTACAGCGATACAACAACACGTGTATGACTGAAAAGCGGGTCGTCGCGGTACACTTTTTTGAGGTACATGGGAAGCAAATGGCTGAGCCAGCCGTGGCAATGTACCAAAGTGGGCTTCCAGCGCAGTTTTTTAACCGTTTCCAATACTCCCCGGGCAAAGAATATGCTTCTTTCATCGTTGTCTTCAAAGAAAACTTCCTCTTCATTACGGTACAGGAGTCTTCTCTGGAAGTAATCTTCATTGTCGATAAAATAAACCTGCATGCGGGCAGCTGAAATGGAAGCTACTTTAATAATAAGGGGACGGTCTATTTCATTTATGATGAGATTCATTCCTGAAAGACGGATGACTTCATGAAGCTGGTTGCGACGTTCGTTGATACAGCCGTATTTAGGCATAAACAAACGTATTTCCCCACCTGTTTCTTGAATAGCCTGCGGCAGATGACGGCCAATGTACGACATATCCGTCTGTGGCAGGAACGGGAAGATTTCTGAACTCACATAAAGGATTTTTTTAATTTTGGCCATAATCTTTTTTCCTGTTAAAGCATACAAAGATAACAAAAATCTTATTCTTTTCCTTATCTTTGAAATCCTTCATTATGTTACAGCAAGATAAAAGTATTATCAATCAGCAACTTGTGCAGTCTTACTTATCTTCTGTCATAAGTATTGCGCTGGTGTTGCTTCTGATTGGAATTACCGGTCTTCTGGCCATCCATGCACGTACGGTTACTGATTATTTCAAAGAACACCTGGGCGTCACCGTCATCTTGGAGCAGCAGACCAAAGATGCTGATTCTACGTTGTTGGTCAAACAATTACTGGCTGTACCATATGCCCGGAAAGCCGTGCGCGATGCCTATTTTATAGCGCGGGACAGGGGGGCTATTGAAATGGAGGAGCTTTTGGGGGCAGGATTTCTGGATGTTTTTGAATACAATCCCTTACCGGCTTCTGTAGAATTGAAACTGCGGGCAGCTTACGTTCACAACGACAGCATAGCATGTTTGGAACAAAGTCTATTGAGGCTTCCTTTTGTGGAAGAAGTCACGTACCAGGCCCCCGTTGTTTCTTTAATCAACAGGAATCTAAAGAATCTGGGCTGGATATTGGGTTCCGTAACGTTGGTGTTGCTGATCATATCGTTTGCCTTGATACACAACACCATCAGACTTTCAGTGTATGCCCGTCGTTTTACCATTTATACCATGCGGTTGGTAGGCGCAACCAAAAGGTTTATAAGAAGACCGTTTATGGTGCAAGCCGCGATACAGGGGTTTTTGTCTGCTCTATTGGCTATTTTGCTGCTTATGGGGGGGCTGTATGCATTGCAACGTGAATTTCCGGATATTTTGATGTTCATTTCCAGGGAAGTATTTTTGGTCGTTTTGGGCGTCATGATGGTAACGGGGATTGTGTTGTGCCGGTTATCTACTTTTTTTGTTGTAAACCGGGTGGTAAAATTGAAATCTTCTGCCTTTTATTATTAATGATTATGAAGAAACACAAGATGCATAAAAAAGAAACGGAAGAAAAATTGGCACTGCCAAAAAGAAACGTATGGATGCTGGCAGCTGCTCTGGCCGTTATAGTAGTGGGATTTGTTTTGATGGCCGGAGGAGGCTCCAAAGACCCTGAAATATTTACCGGCCAGGCACTTTTTAATTTTAGGAGGATGGTAGTGGCGCCTATACTCGTGTGCGGAGGTTTTGTATATGGGGTTGTCGCCATTATGCGTATAAAGAAAAAGAAGGACGATGAACGCGCTTGAAGCCTTTCTTTTAGGTCTTGTACAGGGATTAACAGAATTTTTGCCGGTCAGCAGCAGCGGTCATCTGCTTATTGGCAAAGTGTTGTTTGGGATTGAGTTGGAGAATGCCTCTTTTGAAATTATTGTACATATAGCAACGGCTCTGAGCATTGTGGTAGTCTTTGGAAAACAGATATGGGAGATGGTGGCGGATACGGTGCGTTTTCGGAAAACAGAGGCCTCGGCGCTTACCTGGCGTATTTTGCTTTCTGCCTTGCCGGTTCTTGTGGTAGGATTGTTTTTCAAAGATAAGGTAGAGATTTTTTTCACGGCAAAAGGGGCAAAGGTGGTAGGCTGGATGTTGCTGCTGACGGCTTGTTTGCTGGGTTTGTCCCAATGGCTTTCCGTACGAAGGCAACAAACAGGCAAGACACACCCCATCCGCTTTATAGATGCGTTTGTCATTGGCATGGCTCAGGCTTGTGCCGTCATGCCGGGTCTTTCCCGTTCCGGAGCCACCATTGCCACCGGTTTGATATTGGGGGTTGAGAAAGACAAGGTAGCTCCCTTTTCTTTTTTAATGGTATTGATACCCATTTTGGGACAAGCTTTTTTAGGGATAGCAGGCGGAGAGTTCACACCTGCTGCAACAGGGCTTTCCGTGACAGCTATGGCCGTTGGTTTTGTAACGGCCTTTGCGTCGGGGTGGCTGGCTTGCCGATTTATGCTGGCTCTGATTCGTAAAAGGAAACTTACCTGGTTTGCCGTATATTGTTTTGTGGTCGGTCTGGTTGCTGTGTTGTTCCTTTGATTATGGAAAAAACAGGAAATTATTATTTTGTTGCCGACGTGCACCTGGGCTTGAAAGTAGGTGATCCCGCTGAAAGGGAAAAGCGTTTTGTGGCTTTTTTGGAAAGATTGGAAAAAGGTACACGGGGTTTGTTCCTGCTGGGAGATATTTTTGATTTTTGGTATGAATACAAATACGTAATCCCGAGAGGTTTTACACGCGTATTGGGGGCTTTGGCCCGGGTAACGGACAGGGGCATTCCCGTTCACTTTTTCCCGGGAAATCACGATTTGTGGACGTTCGGATACCTGGAAGAGGAATTGGGCATACAGGTGCACAGGGACGCTTTGTTCGTCCGGCTGGGTGGAAAAAATTTTCTGTTGGGACACGGTCACAGAATGGGGAAATACCCTTTCAGAAGCCGGATGTTGCACAATATGTTTCACAACCGTTTCTTGCAGAGGCTTTTCAGCATGCTGCACCCCCGTCTGGCTTATGCATTGGCGGAGAGATGGTCTGTATGTAACCGGAATAACGGAGCTTCAAGGCACGTTTTTAAAGGTGTGGAAGAGGCTACGTACCGGTTTGCAACAACTTATGAAAAATCCATAGATTATTGCATAACGGGTCATTTGCATACCGCTGCGCGGCTGTCTTTGCCGGCAGGAGGAGAATGGATTGTTTTGGAAGACTGGCTTTCAACGGACGACAACCCGGGTGCCGTAAGGGGAGATATTGGGGTCTTTGGGGGGACCGAACAAGGAAAAGTAGAGGTAGTAAAAGCGTCCGTCATGGTACATCAGGACTAATTCTTCCAACAGTTTGTCTTCGCCGTATTTATCGTAAGGTTTCTTCATATCGGCACCAAAGATGCGTGCCACTCCCTGCCAGAAAGAGGCCGTAAGGCCGCCTCGGTAACTTTTTACTACCGCAAAAGAAGTCATGCCTATTTCCCGATCAATGAGCCGCAGCAGCATACGACCCTGGGAAAACGTGAGTTTACGCAAAGGCGCTTCAAACTCGGCAAAGAGTTCCCGCTCCGTTTTAGCCAGGAACTGCTCTTTTTCGCGCGCAGTAAACTTTCGGGAAGCCAGGATGCTGTCGGCTTTGTCCAGCCGGACACGGGCTTGCAGAGCGTACGGATAGGCTTTTGCAAAATTATGGACAACCAGATAAAATTCCCTCCACTCCCTGTCCTTTTTTCTCTTGTCCCGGGAGAAAATATGTAAAGGGGGGATAGAAGACACAAATAAAGTATCTCCGTCTTCTATGACATAACCCATGACATAGCCCTGCAGCCCTTTTTCCGGATTGTCTTTTTGCTGCTGACGGACTGTTTCTAAAGGCCCGGTAACAGAGGCCGGCTTACGCACGTCTTGAGCCGTTAGCGAAAGTGCAGACAGAAATAATAAGAAAAGAGGCAGGTAGAGCCGATGCATTTTCATGGTAACTTTTAACAAAAGTAACAAAATAGGCATTATTATATATATTTACAGAATGAAACTGATTTTACTGATAGGCTTGCTGACACAAGCTTTTTTGACAGACTCTCTGGACAGGAGGGTGGAACAATTGCACGATGTAATTATATCTATAGACACGCATAACGATTTTGCCGTCAATAATGCTTTTCCCGGCATGGAAAGGACGGTGGCTCAAGGTCAGGTTTCTTTTGAACTGATGAAAAAAGGGCGTCTGGACGGGGCCTTTTTTGCTGCTTATCAGGCACAGGGGCCTTGTACGAAAGAGGCCCACGAACACGCAAAAATTTATGCCGATAGTATGTTGTTGGCTTTGCACCGGTATGCGGCGGAACACGAGGACCTGGGTGCAGTAGCATATACGGCAGACGATGTGAAAGCCCTGAAAAGACAAGGGAAGGCTGCCATATTGCTGTCTATAGAAAATGCGTACTGCCTGGGAGAGGATATTTCCCTGGTGAAACATTATTACGATCTGGGTGTCCGGATGATCGGCCTTACCCATAACGGAGATAATTGTATAGCAGATGCTGCTACGGATACAACCCGGACCCACGGCGGGCTATCACCTTTTGGACGGGATGTCATCAAAGAAATGAACCGATTGGGGATCATTGTGGATGTATCACATGCCTCGCGCGAGTCTTGCCTGCAAGTAGTGGAATGGAGCAAAACGCCTGTCATGGCCAGCCATTCCGGGGTATATGCCTTAAAGCCCATTCCCAGGAATCTGACAGACAAAGAAATCATAGCCATTGCTGAAAAAGGCGGTCTGATACAAGTATCTATAGGAAGGTATTTCTTGTCCACGCTCCCAAAAGCAGAGGTAGGTATTTCCCACTTGATGGAGCATATCAATTATGTAGTTGATCTTGTGGGTATAGACCATGTGGGAATTGGCAGCGATTTTGACGGTGGCGGAGGTATAGTGGGTGTGGAAGATATGGGTAAGATGAAAGCTATTACCCGGGCTTTACTGGAAGAGGGATATACTTCTGAAGAAATTGGGAAATTATGGGGGGACAATGTTTTGCGCGTGATGGAGGCGGCTCGTACATACGCGGAAAGTTTTTAACAATTTCCCCATTCTTTTGTTCGTAAATTTTTGTAAATCAGAAATTAAGTTCTATCTTTGCAACCCGCAATTTTAGGGAAAGTGTGCCTTAACAATTTGCGGATCAAGGGGTTGCGTTTGTAGCCCCGGGTAAAAATGCACCGAAGCAACAATACATATTTACGTTACGTTAAACGTTAGGAAAAACAATGTTACAACCTAAAAAAACCAAATTCAGAAGGCAACAGAAAGGCCGCATGAAAGGTATGGCCCAAAGGGGAAACCAACTTGCTTTTGGGTCATTCGGAATCAAGGCTACGGAATCTTGCTGGCTGACCGGACGTCAGATAGAAGCTGCACGTCAGGCAGTTACACGTTACATGAAACGTGAGGGACAGCTTTGGATTCGTGTATTCCCTGACAAGCCTTATACAAAAAAACCTGCTGAAGTACGTATGGGTAAAGGGAAAGGTTCTCCGGAAGGATTTGTCTGTCCCGTGACACCCGGCAGACTTTTGCTGGAGGTAGAAGGTGTTCCCTATGAAGTAGCCAAGGAAGCCCTTAGACTGGGTGCCCAGAAACTGCCTATTGTTACCAAGTTTGTGGTACGTAGAGATTATGAAGAATAAAGTTTAACAACAATGAAAGCACCTGAAATACGCGAGTTATCTGAAAAAGATTTAATAGATCGTATTGAGGCGGAAAAAGCCAACTTGCTTCGTCTTAAAATGAATCACGCCATCTCTCCTATAGATGACTTATCACAAATTAAGAAAGCACGCCGCACCATCGCACGGATGCTTACGATTTTAAGTACCGAAAAAAATGGAAAGAAATCTTAGAAAAGAAAGAATAGGACTGGTGGTCAGCAACAAAATGGATAAATCCATTGTGGTTGCTGTGAGAAGAAAAGTAAAACACCCCATATACGGCAAGTACGTAAACAAAACCACCAAGTTTGTAGCTCACGACGAGAACAACGAGTGCAGCGAAGGGGATACAGTACGCATTATGGAAACACGGCCTTTGAGCAAAACCAAATGCTGGCGTTTAGTAGAAATTATTGAAAAAGTTAAGTAGCCATGATACAGCAAGAATCACGTTTACTGGTGGCTGACAACAGCGGTGCAAAGGAGGTTCTTTGTATTCGTGTTTTAGGCGGCACAAGACGTCGCTATGCCCGTATTGGCGATACTATCGTAGTAAGTGTCAAGAGTGCGGTCCCCGGTGGGGGAGATGCCAAAAAAGGTACTATTTCCAAAGCTGTGGTGGTAAGAACCAAAAAAGAAATCCGTCGTCCCGACGGTTCGTATATACGCTTTGATGACAACGCCTGTGTATTGCTGAATAATGCCGGCGAGTTGCGCGGTACGCGCATCTTTGGACCTGTTGCCCGCGAACTCAGGAGTAATTATATGAAAATTGTATCACTTGCCCCCGAGGTATTATAAGAATTGTATGGTATGAGCACAAAATTGCACATTAAGAAAGGAGATACGGTATACGTAAATACCGGGGAGGACAAAGGAAAGACCGGCAGGGTGCTGGAAGTACGGCCGGCCAAACAAAGAGCTATTGTGGAAGGAGTGAATCTGATTAAAAAACACACTAAGCCTTCTGCAAAATATCCCCAGGGCGGCATTATAGAAAAAGAGGCCCCCGTCCATATTTCCAATTTACAGGTAGTAGATCCTGTAAAAGGTGGTCCAACACGCATAGGACGCCGTTTGAACGATAAGGGAAAACTGGTACGTTATGCAAAAAAATCGGGAGAGGAGATTAAATAATGGCAAAAGCAGAAAAAAAAGAACAGGCAACACCCGTGGTACCTAAAGGGTATATGCCGTCCCTGCACAAGAAATACAGAGAAGAGATCGTTCCCAAACTGATGAAGGAATTTGGGTACAAATCCGTCATGCAGGTTCCCCGGTTGGATAAGATTGTGCTGAACGAAGGCGTGGGAGCTGCCGTCGCAGATAAGAAACTGATTGAGATAGCGCAACAGGAATTGTCTTTGATAGCCGGACAAAAAGCCGTACAAACGGTATCCAGCAAAGACGTTTCCAATTTTAAACTGCGTAGAGGCATGCCTATTGGCGTAAAAGTGACGTTGCGCGGTGCCAGGATGTATGAGTTTTTAGATCGTTTGATTGCCATTGCTTTGCCCCGCATCAGGGACTTCAACGGCATTGCTGAAAAATTTGACGGTCGCGGAAATTATACGTTGGGAATAAAGGAACAAATCATTTTCCCGGAAATTGACATAGACAAAATTTCCAGAATCATGGGTGTGGAAGTAACGTTTGTCACGAACACCAATGATGATAAGGAAGCTTATGCTTTGCTGAGGGAATTTGGATTACCGTTTAAGAACATAAAAAAAGTACAATAGATGGCAAAGGAATCAATGAAAGCCCGCGAAGTTAAGCGTGCCCGCATGGTAGCCAAATATGCAGAGAAGAGGCAAGCCTTGAAAGAGGCAGGTGACTGGACAGGTCTGGCAAAATTGCCCAGAAACTCCAGCCCTGTACGCATGCATAACCGTTGCTCCATTACAGGCAGGCCCAAAGGGTATATGCGTAAGTTTGGCCTTTCCCGTATTCAGTTCAGGGAAATGGCAAGCAAAGGCTTGATACCCGGGGTGCGTAAAGCAAGCTGGTAATTTACGTCCGGTCGGAAGACCGGCAATACATATTTTTTATTGGATATCGGGCAATTTATTGTCGAAAACAAATTTTTAAAAACTTTTATCATGACTGATCCAATAGCAGATTATCTGACAAGGATTCGTAATGCGGTACAAGCTGGACATAAAGTCGTAGAAATTCCCGCATCGAGGGTAAAAACGGAACTCACTCGTATTTTACATGAAAAGGGTTATATTCTCAGTTATAAGGTAGAAGAAGGAAAACCCTCAAACACCATCAAAATCGCTCTTAAGTATCATCCCGGTACAAAACAACCGGCCATAAAGAAACTCGTAAGGGTTTCTTCTCCGGGGTTGCGTCGTTATGCAAAGGCAGACGCCTTACCTCGTGTGTTGAACGGATTGGGGATAGCCATTATTTCCACATCCAGAGGCATCATCACCGATAAGGAAGCCAAAACGCTGAACGTAGGGGGTGAAGTAATGTGTTACGTATATTAATTAATAGAACAATATGTCACGAATAGGAAAACTCCCTGTAAACCTGCCAAAAGGTGTGAGTGTAGACATAGACCCGCACAATTTGGTCACGGTGAAAGGCCCTCTGGGGACACTTGTGCAAAAAGTGGATCCCGATATAAAAATAAAAGCAGAGGGAACCGAGCTCACGTTTGAACGCCCCACAGACCAGCCCAGGCACAGATCCATGCATGGATTGTACCGTACGTTGATCAACAACATGGTGGTTGGCGTTTCTGAAGGATATACCATCCAGCAGGAATTGGTGGGCGTAGGATACCGTTTGGAAGTGAAAGGACAACTTTTGGAATTCAGCCTGGGATATTCCCATGAAATCCATTTTATGCTTCCCGATGAAGTAAAGGCTTCTGTAGAAGTTGCACGTAGAGGGGCTAACCCCATACTCACGTTGACGAGTCATGATAAACAACTGCTGGGAACAGTAGCTGCCAAAATCCGCTCGCTGCGCAAACCTGAACCTTACAAAGGCAAGGGTATTAAATTTGTAGGTGAACAAATCCGCCGTAAAGCCGGTAAATCGGCCGGTGCCAAATAGTAGGAGGTAGTATTATGGCGTTATCAAAACAAGCAAGAAGACAAAGAATAAGATACCGCATACGCAAGCGGATATCGGGCACTCCTGAACGTCCCAGAATGGCGGTATATAGGAGCAACAAACAGATTTACGTGCAATTTATTGACGATATCAAAGGAATAACTCTGGCACAGGCATCCTCAAAAGATGCGTTGTTGGCAGAAGACATAAAAGGAAAAACTCCCATCGAAGCAGCCGCTCTGGTAGGCAAACTGGCTGCAGAACGTGCTTTGGAAAAAGGAATAACGGCCGTTTCTTTTGACAGGGGAGGGTATCTTTTTCACGGAAGAGTAAAAAGTTTAGCTGATGCTGCCAGAGAAGGCGGTCTTAAATTCTAAGAAGGATATGGTTAACATTAAAGCAAAAAGAGTTAAAGCTGCAGACCTTGATCTGAAAGACCGTCTTGTAGCTATCAAGCGAGTCACCAAAGTAACAAAAGGCGGTCGTAATTTTAGTTTTACCGCTGTAGTTGTGGTAGGCGATGAAAAAGGAGTGGTTGGATACGGTCTGGGTAAAGCAGGTGAAGTTACATCTGCCATATCCAAGGGAATTGAAGAAGCGAAGAAAAATTTGTACCGTGTTTCCATCATAGGTGAAACCATTCCTCATGAAATAATAGGAAAATTCGGAGGAGCACGCGTATTCATGAAGCCTGCGGCACCCGGAACGGGAGTAATTGCCGGAGGAGCCATGAGGGCTGTATTTGAATCTGTTGGTATTAACGACGTATTGGCCAAATCCCAGGGATCGTCCAACCCGCATAACCTGGTAAAAGCAACGGTACACGCATTGCTGGACATGCGCGATGCTTACGAGGTAGCCGGAGTACGTGGTATTGCCATGGATAAAGTATTTAACGGATAGGAGAATAAGCTATGGAAATTTGGAGAATCAAACAGATAAAGAGCAGTAATTCTGCCACTAAACGTCAGATTGCCACCCTGGAAGCTTTAGGACTCCGTAGAATCAATCATTTTGTAGAAAAAGAAGCTACTCCGGTCATCAGGGGCATGGTAGAAAAAGTACGCCACCTGGTTACGGTTGAAGAAGTAAAGTAAAGGAGGACACTATATGAATTTATCTAATTTAAAACCTGCAAAAGGGTCTGTGAACAAAAGAAAACGCATTGGACGGGGCGAAGGCTCCGGACGCGGCGGACAGTCCACACGTGGACACAAAGGAGCACAGTCCAGGTCCGGATATGCCCGCAAAATGGGCTTTGAAGGAGGACAGATGCCCTTGCAGCGCAGAGTTCCCAAGTTTGGATTCAAAAACAGGAGCAGGGTTGTTTACAAAGCCATAAACCTCTCTACTTTACAAGCTCTTCATGAGAAGACAGGTATTTCCGATTTTGACCTGAATGTATTTATTGACCAAGGTCTTGTTTCTAAGAATGATTTGGTCAAGATTCTGGGAAATGGAGACCTGCACGCTAAATTGAACGTAACTGCACATGGTTTTTCCAGGAAAGCGAAAGAAGCTATTGAGGCCAGGGAAGGGAAGGCAGAAATTATGGAATAACCCAGAACAAGCCTGAAAAATGAAGAAACTGATAGAAACCATAAAAAACATTTTCAAAATTGAAGAACTGCGTAATCGTATTGTTTACACGGTTTTGCTTCTTTTGATATACAGGTTGGGCAGTTTTGTGGTACTTCCCGGCATAGATCCTATGCAATTGACCAATCTGAAAGCCCAAACGGCGGGCGGTCTGATTGGACTGCTGAACATGTTTTCCGGTGGAGCTTTTGGTAACGCATCTATTTTTGCACTAGGTGTGATGCCCTATATTTCCGCTTCTATTGTCATCCAGCTTTTAGGGATTATGATTCCATATTTTCAGAGGATGCAGCGGGAAGGAGAAAGCGGACAACGTAAAATCAACCAATGGACACGTTATCTGACCATCCTTATTCTGGCGCTCCAGGGACCTGCTTACCTTACGAACCTGCATGCCCAGCTTCCCGAATCGGCTTTCCTGCTGAGCGGTTTTTCGTTTAACATTTTTGCCACGATAGTACTTATCGGAGGTACCATGTTTATTATGTGGCTGGGTGAAAGAATCACCGACCGTGGGTTGGGTAATGGTATTTCCCTGATTATTATGGTGGGCATTGTGGCACGACTGCCGTTTGCTTTTACGGCCGAGGTAGGTGCCCGTTTGGGGCAGACTGCCGGAGGCTTACTGATGCTGGTTGTGGAATTGATAGTATTATTTTTTATCTTTATTGCTTCCATTGCCCTTGTGCAAGGTGTTCGAAAAGTACCGGTACAGTACGCAAAACGTATTGTAGGCAACAAGCAGTATGGAGGAGTACGGCAATATATTCCCTTGAAAATCAACGCTGCCGGTGTTATGCCCATTATTTTTGCACAAGCCTTGATGCTCTTTCCCATGATTTTTGCCAGCTTTGACGCCACGCGGGGATTTGCAGCGGTTATGAGCAACATGCAGGGCTTTTGGTACAACTTTGTGTTTTTCATATTGGTGGTTGCCTTTACGTATTTTTATACGGCTGTTACCGTGAATCCCACCAATATGGCTGAGGATATGAAAAAGAACGGCGGCTTTATTCCCGGTGTTAAACCCGGTAAAAAAACAGCCGAATACCTTGATACCGTAATGTCCCGCATTACGCTGCCGGGCTCCATATTTTTGGGACTCGTTGCCATTATGCCGGTTTTTGCGCGTATGATGGGTGTGGATACGCAATTTGCTCAGTTCTATGGAGGAACGTCTCTGCTGATTTTGGTGGGTGTTATCCTGGACACATTGCAGCAAATTGAAAGCCATCTTCTGATGCGTCATTACGATGGGCTGATGAAGACAGGAAGGCTGACAGGCCGTTCCAACAGGTAAAAAAGAATAGTTCTTTGTTTGATGAATTATATTAAAACCGAAGAAGAAATAGCGCTTTTGCGCGAGAACGGGATTCTGGTTTCCAAAACTCTGGCAGAAGTTGGCCGCCATATAGCTCCGGGTGTGACGACAAAGGAGCTGGATGCACTGGCGGAAACGTACATAAGAGACCACGGAGCCGTGCCTGCCTTCCTCGGTTATAATGGTTTTCCCCATTCCTTATGTATCTCCGTCAACGCTGTGGTGGTGCACGGAATTCCGAGTGATTACAGGTTGCAGGAGGGAGATATCGTTTCCATCGATTGCGGAACAAAGTATAAGGGTTTTTTTGGAGACTCGGCTTACACATTTGCCGTAGGCCAGGTGTCCAAAGCGGCTGAACTCCTTATGCAGACGACCCGTCAATCACTTTTTGAAGGTATTGGGAAAGCTTTTGCCGGTAACCGCGTTGGCGATATCGGCGCTGCTGTTCAAACTTACGTAGAGGGATACGGGTATTCCGTGGTAAGAGAAATGGTCGGGCACGGAATAGGAAGCAGGCTGCATGAAAAGCCTGATGTTCCCAATTACGGCCGGCCGGGTCAGGGGAAACAGCTGGCAGAGGGGATGGTTCTGTGTATTGAACCTATGATTAATGAGGGAGGAAGAGGTGTTTATCTGGAACGCGACGGATGGACCCTGAGAACAGCAGATAACAGGAATTCGGCGCATTACGAGCTCATGGTTGTAATACGTAAAGACAAGGCTGAAATTCTGTCCACGTTTGCCTTCATTGAAAGGCCTGATGATATAAATATTTGATAACATGAAGATTAAAGATTGACAACATGCCCAAACAACCTGCCATAGAAAAAGAAGGTGTCATTATTGAAGCATTGTCCAACGCCATGTTCCGTGTGGAATTGGATAACGGACATGTGATTATTGCACATATTTCCGGGAAAATGAGGATGCATTACATCCGGATATTGCCGGGTGACAGGGTACGGGTAGAAATGTCTCCCTATGATCTTACCAAAGGTCGCATAACCTTTAGGTATAAGTAATACGATTTAAAGATTACAGCAATGAAAGTAAAAGCATCCGTAAAAAAGCGCAGCGAAGATTGTAAAATCGTAAGACGCAAGGGGCGTCTCTATGTTATTTGCAAAAAGAACCCCAAGTTCAAAATGCGCCAGGGATAGGTTTAAGTAAAATCAAAAAAAAGGAATATACATTATGGCACGAATAGCCGGAGTTGACTTACCAAACAACAAGCGCGGAGAAATAGGGTTAACCTATATCTACGGGATAGGCCGCAGCTCTGCCAATGCTATCCTTTCCAAAGCCGGGGTTGACCCCGATATTAAGGTAAAGGACTGGAATGATGATCAGATTGCAGCTATCCGCTCGCTCATTGCAGCAGAATACAAAATTGAAGGTGAACTGCGTTCATCGGTACAAATGAACATCAAAAGATTGATGGACATAGGTTGCTACAGAGGCATACGCCATCGTATAGGATTGCCTGTACGCGGTCAGACTACAAAAAATAACGCCCGTACCCGTAAAGGACGTAAGAAAACGGTAGCCAACAAGAAGAAAGCAACCAAATAACGAGTAAGATTATGGCAAAAAAAACGAGTACTTCCAATAAGAAGAAAGTGGTCAAGGTGGATACCCACGGTCAGGCACATATTTCTTCTACATTTAACAATGTGATAGTTACCCTTACCAATAGCGAAGGACAGGTTATCAGCTGGTCTTCTGCAGGAAAGATGGGTTTTCGCGGTTCTAAAAAGAATACGCCGTATGCAGCTCAAACGGCTGCGGCCGATTGTGCAAAAGTCGCATACGATATGGGATTACGTAAAGTGAAAGCGTATGTGAAAGGTCCGGGTTCCGGACGTGAGTCTGCCATTCGCACCATTCACGGAGCCGGTATTGAAGTTACGGAAATAATTGATGTTACCCCGCTTCCTCATAACGGGTGCCGTCCCAAGGCACGTCGCAGGGTATAATGGCTGATTATTAAAATTAAGAACGATGGCAAGATATATAGGTCCAAAGACAAAGATAGCGCGTAAATTTGGTGAACCCATTTACGGACCCAATAAGTATTTTGAAAGAAAGAACTATCCTCCCGGACAACACGGGATGATGAAAAGACGGAGAAAAACTTCCGAATACGGCATTCAGCTTAAGGAAAAACAAAAAGTCAAGTATACGTACGGACTTCTGGAACGCCAGTTCCACAATTTGTTTAAAAAAGCCAACTCCATGAAAGGACGTACAGGTGAGAACCTGTTGCTATTATTGGAAAGCCGGTTAGATAATATTGTTTTCAGAATGGGAATAGCTCCTTCCAGGCAAGCTGCCCGTCAGTTGGTCACGCACCGTCACATTACGGTTGACGGTAAGATTTGCAATATCCCCTCGGCTTTGGTTCGTCCCGGCTCATTGGTAGCTGTAAGGGAACGCTCCAAGAACCTTGAAGTCATTCAGGAAAACATTTCGCGCAGCGTCAGCAAATATCCTTGGATAGAATGGGACGTCGCTTCTGTGTCGGGGAAATTTTTGAATTATCCGGACAGGACAGAAATACCTGAACCTATCAATGAACAATTAATTGTGGAGTTGTACTCCAAATAATTTTTAAATTTTTACAATGGCCATTTTAGCATTTCAAAAGCCCGATAAAGTAATTATGCTGGAATCTACCGATACGTTCGGCCGTTTTGAGTTTCGCCCGTTGGAACCCGGATACGCCACGACTATCGGTAACGCACTCCGCAGGATACTATTGTCCTCCTTGGAAGGATATGCTCTGACGTACGTCAGGATAGACGGTGTTGAACATGAATTTGCAACCATTCCCGGTGTCATAGAGAATGTGGTGGATATCATTCTTAACCTCAAACAGGTAAGGTTTAAGAGGATGATTGAAGATTTTGAAGAAGAAACCATTACTGTTACGGTCAAAGGAAAAGAAACCTTTACGGCAGAAGATATTTCCGGACAACTGAATTATTTTAAAATATTGAATCCTGAACTTGTCATCTGCCACATGGAGCCTTCTGTTACCCTTACCATGGAATTCCACATAGGAAAGGGTCGTGGTTATGTGCCTGCAGAAGAAAACAGGATAGAAAACGCACCTTTTGGGTTAATTGCCATGGATGCCATTTATACACCCATAAAGAACGTAAATTACCTGATGGAATATTTCCGCGTGGAACAAAAGACCGACTATGAGAAATTGATCCTGGAAGTGACGACTGACGGATCTATCCATCCTAAAGATGCTTTGAAAGAAGCAGCAAAAATTTTGATACATCACTTTTTGCTGTTTTCAGATGAGCGTATCAGTCTGGAATTGCCGGAAGAAGAGAAAGGTGTAGAACTGGACGAAGAATCTTTGCGTATGCGTCAGTTGTTGTTGACTAAACTTTCAGAAGTGGAGATTTCCGTAAGGGCACTCAACTGTCTGAAAGCTGCAGATATAGAAACGTTTGCAGATTTAGTTTCTATACCCAGGCACGAATTGATGAAATTCCGCAATTTTGGGAAAAAGTCATTGTCAGAAATTGATTTACTCATGGAAAACATGAATCTTTCTTTTGGGATTGACGTCACCAAGTATAACATTGAAAAGAAAGTAAAGAAGTATGAGACACAGAAAGAAAGTTAATTTACTGGGAAGGAAAGCCGGACATCGCAAGGCTATGATGGCCAATATGTCTTCGTCCCTTATCAAACATAAACGAATAGAGACAACAGTGCCTAAAGCCAAGGCATTACGTGTATATGTGGAACCTTTGATTACGAAATCGAAGAACGATACAACGCATTCGCGAAGAACGGTTTTTGCTTATTTGAAAGACAAAGAAGCAGTGAGCGAATTGTTCCGCGTGGTAGCGCCTAAAGTAGCCGATCGTCCGGGTGGATACACACGTATTGTAAAAACCGGATTCCGGGAAGGAGACGGTGCAGACATGGCCATTATTGAATTGGTTGATTTTAACGAAGCTGCATTAGCCGGTACGACCAAGAAAGAGGAGAAGAAAGGTACACGCCGGGGCCGCTCCCGTCGCAGCTCAGCCGCCGCCGCTCCTGCTGCCGCCGCTCCTGCCGTTGCCCCCATCGAAGCTGCTGACGCCGCTGCTGTCGAGCAAGCCGCTCCTGCAGCCGAAAAAGCCTCGGCAAAAAAAGCACCCGCGAAGAAAACCCCGGCCAAGAAAGCCGCTGCCGTCGATGCTGCTCAGGAAGTTCCTGCCGAGGAAACTTCTGCAGCTGCTCCTGAAGCTGCCGCTGCCGCCGAAGAAGCTCCTGCTCCCGCTGAGGAACCCGCACCCGAGGTCCCCGTTGAGGAAGTTGCTCCCGCAGAGGAAACTCCGGCTACCGCCGAGGAACCCGCAGCTGAATAAATACGCTGTACCGGCTACTGCAGTTGCCGGTACACCATTCATTTACATAGGTGCCGGCCTGACCAGCCGGCATTTTTTATTTTTCAGTTGCTTGTTTTTAATACATTTACTACCAGGGATCGGGTAAAAGATCTTCTGCCCGGATTTCGTTGTTAAAGTATTTTTCCAGGACACCCAATGGGTAAGGTAAACAGCGTGCTAACTGGCTTAGGCTTGCTCTCTTCTCTCTTAATAAAGCAGCTACTTTAAACATATCTTTCTTACGAAGCATCATGAAAGAGGAACCCTTTTTATTTTGTGCCATCCATTCATCAATAAACAAACACACTTCCAGGTCATTTATCTTCCTGACTCTTTCTGTTATTTTTTTATAATCAAGTTGTTTTTTAACCTTTGTTCGCATCCAGGACTCAACATTGAGGACGGTCCACTCCAATGCAGATACTTTATTCATATGATAGGCGAAATTTCTTACAGACCGGTAATAGTTTTCTACTATCTTCGTTTCTAAGATATTATCATGTATTAATAAACCGTTGGCATCTAAAACGTAACCTTGTGGAAGTTTTGTTTTCCATGGAATAAACTTTCTCTCTTCTTTCCAACTGAGTATAGGCTCATAAGTGGGGCTGGTACCATACTCTTTCATAAAATAGTACCGGACGGAACAAAACGGATAACCACTTGGATAGGCTACGACATTGTGGTGGACTCCATTTCTTAACACATAAGTGATAGCATCCAGCGTATGCTCGAAAGTAGTCAGTTCAACTGAGTGAAAGCGGGCTAGTCCCAAAGAACCTTCCCGTCCATATTTGTAGTTAAACCATTTTGTGTAACCAATTCGCAGTGCAGCAACATACTTGCTTGGATTTGCTGTTTCTGCAATAATGTGAAAATGGTTAGACATAAATGCATATGCTAAAATTTTCGTATCGTAACGATAGGCTGTTAAAAACGCCTTATTAATTCCTTGGTAGTAATCTTCTGTAACCCGGAACATTACTTCACCTGAACTAACACAAAGATGATAAAGCTTTTTTTTCATAAGATCTTCCCTCCTTTCCAACTTAGAGTAGCCTAAAGTTATGTATTCTAGATGTAGTCTGCAAGAAAATTTTGAGGTGGTAAGTAGTATTTTTTTGTTTGTTGTGTTAACGTGGTGAGTAGTAATTTTTTGTGGAAAAAAGCATTCGAGATGCACTTACCACCTCGGCAAGGAAATGCAGTTTTCGAGGATATTCGTGCAAGGTGGTAAGTAGGATTTCTTGACGTATTGATGTAAGGAGCAGGGGTACAGGATTTTGTGAGAAATGCCGAATTCAGGGTACTTACCACCTCGGCAAGGAAGTGCGGTTTTCGGGTGTATTCGTGCAAGGTGGTAAGTAGGATTTCTTGACGTGCTGATATAAGGAGCAGGGGTACAGCAGTTTGCGGAAAATGCCGAGTCCAAAGTACTTACCACCTCGGCCAAAGAGGCTGTTTTTGACGTTAGGGAAATGATTCATGTACGAAAGTAATGCGAAAAATCGGCTTTTATGCCGGAACGAATTGAAAAGTTTATCTTTGTAAGATGAAGTTTTCGGTTTTGCATAAAGATAAGGAGAGTAGGGCCCGGAAGGGGAAGTTGGAGACGGATCACGGTACGGTAGATACACCTGTCTTTATGCCGGTGGGTACTTTGGCTACGGTGCGGGGAGTGCTACACAGAGATTTGACAGAAGATATCAAAGCGCAGATTATTCTGGGGAATACGTACCATTTGTATTTGAGGCCGGGTGTAGATATTATACGGGAAGCCGGAGGTTTTCATAAATTCTGCAGCTGGGACAAACCGGTATTGACAGATAGCGGAGGATATCAGGTTTTTTCGTTGGCTTCTAAAAGAAAGTTGACAGAGGAGGGATATTTTTTCCAATCGCATATCGATGGCTCCAGGCATTTCTTTTCTCCGGAGAAAGCGGTAGATATACAACGAGTTATAGGGGCCGATATCATCATGGCGTTGGATGAATGTACACCGGGTGATGCTACGTATAAATATGCTGATAGGTCACTGGCCTTGACACAACGATGGCTGAAAAGAGGGTGGGATCGATTCCGTAATACAGAAGGACTGTATGGATATAGCCAGGCATTTTTTCCTATAGTGCAAGGTTGTGTCTATGCCGATTTACGACGAAAAGCTGCTGAGCAGGTAGCGGCTTTGGGTGCGCAAGGTTATGCTATCGGAGGCCTTTCCGTGGGAGAACCTACGGAAGTCATGTACGAAATGATAGAAGAAGTAGAGCCTCTTTTGCCGGAAGATAAACCCAGATACTTGATGGGGGTTGGAACTCCGGCCAATATACTGGAAGCTATTGCCAGAGGGGTAGATATGTTCGATTGCGTGATGCCTACCAGGAATGGGCGGAACGGAATGCTTTTTACAGGAGATGGTATTATAAATATCAAGAATAAAAAATGGGAGCGTGATTACAGCCCGATTGATCCCAGGGGGACGTCTTTTGTAGATACAACTTATACAAAAGCATATCTGCGGCATTTGTTTGCAGCAGGAGAAATGTTGGGGCCCATTATAGCCAGCTTGCACAACCTGGCGTTTTATTTGCAGTTGGTTAAAGAAGCCGCTATACATATTGAGCAAGGTGACTTTCTTCCATGGAAGAACAAGACAGTCAAAAAGCTGGAGCAGCGGATATGAGGCGGTTTGGCAAATGAAGAGTGGTAAGTGAAGGCTAAAGGGAAAGCATAACAAGTGAATAGTGAAAGGCAGAGGCTAGAAAGGAATGGAACACAGAAAATACGGCAGCATGATAGAAAAAAGACCATATACGTGGCGTATTACTACCCTGGACAGGTACATCATACGCAAATTCATGGGTACGTATTTCTTTGCTATTCTGATTATTATAGGGATTGTAATTATTTTTGACATCAGTGAGAAGATAGATGACTTTGTAGATAAAGAAGCTCCGCTGCGGGCGATTATCATGGACTATTACATGAATTTTATTCCCTATTTCATGAATATGTTTTCGCCGCTTTTTGTTTTTATTTCCGTCATCTTCTTTACTTCCAAATTAGCGGCCCATAGTGAAATCATAGCTATGCTCAGCGGTGGGATAAGTTTTAACAGGATCATGTATCCGTATATTTTGTCGGCTTTGTTTATTGCCTTGTTGTCGCTGGGTTTAAACTGGTTTGTGATTCCGCCGGCTAACAAGGTGAGGCTGCGGTTTGAAGAGCAATACTTAAAAAAACGTACGGAATATAACAGGAACATCCATTACCAGGTAGAGCCTGATACGTATGTATATATGGAGTCTTACAATTCCTGGAATAACACGGCTATACGGTTTACGCTGGAATCGTTCCGGGGAAATCAATTGATCTCGAAGCTTTCTGCAGAAACGGCACGCTGGGATTCTACCACGGGAAGGTGGCGGCTAAATGAATACCATTTACGTACTTTTTCGGATACGTCTAATACCATTACCTGGGGAAAACAATTGGATACTCTTATAGATATAACAGGAGCCGATTTGATTCGCAGAAAAGAGGCGGTTGAACAATTCAATTTAAAGGAATTGAACAGGTTTATTGATACTCTGCACATGCGAGGAGATGCTAACGTGAAATTTGCCTTGATTCAGAAAAATTCGCGATTGGCCATTCCTTTTTCTTCGTTTATTCTAACTATAATGGGCGTGGCTCTATCTTCCAGAAAACGAAGGGGAGGTATTGGTTTGAATATTGGAATTGGTATTGCTTTAAGTTTTTCGTACATATTGTTTTTGCGGTTTTCCGAGATGTTCGTGCACGCAGATGTGATGTCTCCGGGCATTGCGTTATGGATTCCCAATATCTTATATGCCGGAATTGCTTTTGTGTTGTACCGATTGGCACCTAAATAATTTTTCCTATGGACAGCCCTTTTCTTCTTCTTCTTTTTATACTTGCCGGATTTGCTCTGCTGACAGGTGGGGCTCATATCCTTGTCAATGGGTCAACGGGGCTGGCTGCCAGGTTGAAGGTGCCTGATCTTGTTATAGGATTGACCATAGTGGCTTTCGGTACTTCGGCTCCTGAATTGCTGGTCAACGTGGTGGCTGCTATAAAAGGAAACAGCCAGATTGCCATTACCAATGTACTGGGCAGCAATTCCATCAACACATTTGTGATTTTAGGGCTGTCGGCTTTGTTCTTTAAGTTATCTGCGCAGCGTTCTACCGTACGTGTTGAAATACCCATGAGCTTGTTTGCGGCCATAGCCGTATTGATTCTCGGAACGGTACCTCTTTTTGACAAAGCACATGAAATTTCAAGAACGGATGGGATGTTGCTGCTCTTATTTTTTATGGGTTTCATTGCTTATACCATAAAATTGGCTGGACAAGGAGAATCATTCCTTCCCGATGCCGATTATAAGCCAATGACATATGGTAAATCTATATCTATGATTGTGCTGGGTTTGGTGGCTCTTATAGCGGGAGCTGAGTTTGTGGTCAGAAGTGCTGTCAAACTGGCGACAGCCTGGGGTGTAGCCGAGTCAGTCATTGGAGTTACCATAGTGGCATTTGGGACATCTCTTCCTGAATTGGCCACTTCTATTGTGGCGGCTTCTAAAAAGAACTTTGACATAGCCATTGGAAACGTCGTCGGCTCCAATATATTCAATATCTTTTTTATTCTTGGAATGAGTGCTGTTATCCGTCCTTTGCCTTCTTATCCAAACCTTACGGCCGATGCTTTTATGGCTGCTTTGGGAAGTATATTGATACTGCTCTTTTTGGCAGCGGGCAAGAAGAAAACGTTAAACCGCGTGCACGGAATCATGCTGCTGTTCATCTATGCCGTATATCTGGCATGGATTATAGGTACACTCTGATTTACAGGAACATGCCAATCATAGAGGCAGAAAGCAATCCAGCCAGGGTAGCGCCCAGCAAAGCTCTGAATCCAAATTGGGCCAATAAGGGTCGCTGGTTAGGAGCTATGCCTCCGATACCTCCTATCTGGATGCCTACGGAGGCAAAATTGGCAAATCCGCAAAGTACGTAGGTAGCAATAATGATCGATTTGGTACTAATAAAAGCCCCTGTTTGAATCATGCCGGCCAGGCTGCTGTATCCTACGAATTCTGTCATGATCAGTTTTTCACCCAGCAGGCGACCTACAAGAGCCAGGTCTTGTCCCGTAACTCCCGTGAGCCAAATGACGGGAGCAAACAAATAGGAAAGAATACATTCCAGTGAGAGGCTTGTGTACATGCCGTTTGTCCAGTTGGCTATGAGGTTGTTGATATGCGTCCATTGTCCAATTTTTCCGAAAATGTAATTGGCGCCGGCAATGAGGGAATAGAATACCAGCAGCATGGCCGCTACGTTGGCTGCCAGTTTTAATCCTTCAATGGTTCCGTTGGCTATGGAGTCCAGGGTACTTTTTCCTATTTTCTCTTTAGTTACTTCTACTTTGTTATCGATTTCTTCTGTCTGAGGAACCAGGATTTTGGCCATGGCAATAGCTCCCGGAGCGGCCATTACAGAAGCTGAAAGCAAATGTTTGGCAAAAGCTACGCTCAACTGTGGGTCTCCTCCTCCCAGCATACCTATATAGGCTGCCAGCACACCACCGGCCATGGTACTCATACCGGCTGTCATAACCAGCATGATTTCTGATTTGGTCATGGTGGGTACGTAGGCTTTTACCAATAGCGGAGCTTCTGTTTGTCCCAAGAAGATATTGCCGGCTGTGGAAAGGCTTTCTGCACCGGACAGGTTCATTAATTTGGTAAAAATCCAGGCCATGACCCAGACTACCTTTTGAATAATCCCCCAGTAAAACAACAGCGATGTAAGGGCAGAGAAGAATATGATGGTAGGAAGGATCTGAAAGGCAAATACGTATCCGAATTTTTCCATATCCATAAGGGAACCGAACAGGAACTCGGAACCGGCTTTTGTCCAGTCCAGAACTTTTACAAAGGCTTTTCCAAAAATTTCAAAAACTGTCTGTACGGCCGGCACCGACAAAATGCCGATGGCAATGAGCATTTGCAAAACCAGGGCTATACCTACTGTTTTCCAGTTGATTTGTTTTCTGTTGGTGCTGAACAGGAAGGCTATCAGTAAAATGGATACCAGCCCCAACAGTCCGCGCAGGATGGAGCGGAAACTGAACACAAATTGCCGGCTCTGCAAGATGCTTTTGTAGGGATGTTCTGCCGGAGTCAATTGGGGGATGGCTGAACTTTCCTGGTCGGTATCTGTCAAGGAAACTGCGTCAGGGCTTTTCAGCAAGGCCGAGGTGTCAGCTGCCGCTTCCTGCTGAGCCACGGGGTCAATTACGGGTTTTTGCTGTGGCGTTGAGGGGTCGGCTGCGGTTTCCTGCTGCCGGGCCGAGGTGATAGCAGAAGGAGTATCCCGGAGAGAGGCAGAAGTTGCGGCCAGTGAGGCAGGGATGAATACTGCTAGGAGCAGCAACAAAGATATTTTTTTCACAAAAGTTGATTTTAGATATTTTCCGGACAAAGATAAACAAAATGCTAACTTTGTGTCTATGGAATGGCAAACAAAAGTGGAGGTGCAATTACCGGTAGAGCGATTTACGTATGCTACTAAATTTTTGTTTTTAGGTTCTTGTTTTGCCGAAGAATTGGCGGCCAAAATGCGTGCTTTGCATTTTTTGACAGCTCCCGATGCGTTTGGACCTTTATTCAATCCGGCATCCATAGCCTCTGCTTTGGAGCGTTTGGAGGGAAAGGTGCTTTTTGAGGTTTCTGATGTTGTGGAGTTTCCATACGGGGCGTACGGTTCCTACAACCATCACACGTCTTTTTCCAGGGAAAGCCCGCAAGCGTTTTTACAACACGCAAATGATTGTCTGCAGAAGGCTGCCCGGTATTTTACAGACGCTCATGTGATAATCCTCACATTGGGGACGGCTTGGGTATATAAGCATGATGGAAAAGTAGTTGCCAATTGCCATAAAGTACCGATGCGGCATTTTGAACGGATATTTATGGACCCGCAAGATATTGTGGACAAATTGCAACCGCTCATCCAAAGACATAAGGATAAAAAATGGGTGTTGACTGTAAGCCCTATACGACATTGGGCAGATGGAGCGCACGGCAACCAGCTGAGCAAAGCGTCTTTGTTGCTGGCTGTAAAACATTTGCAGAAAACAGGAGAACATGTTCTCTATTTCCCTTCTTATGAGATAGTTATGGACCAGTTGCGGGATTATCGGTTTTATGCATCCGATCGTTTTCACCTGACGCAAGAGGCTGTAGACTATATCATTCAACGATTTTTTGAAGCCGTCGTAGATAATAAAACCATGCAATTGTTAAAAAGAGTCGAAAAATTGAACAAATCTCTTAACCATCAACCTTTTTTCCCCGATACGCAGGTACATGAAAATTTTCTGAAAAAACTTGATAAACAAAGGGATGAATTGATGGAAACTATTGCAAATACAAGAAATTTGTAATAGATTTGTGCTGTTGCCTTAGAATACAATATTTAACCTAATTATTATTACTATGAACAAAGCAGATCTTATTGCCGCTATGGCTGCTGAATCCGGCCTGTCAAAAGTGGATGCAAAAAAAGCATTAGACGCGTTTCTGACTGCAACTACAGAAGCTTTAAAAAACGGTGAAAGAGTCACACTGGTTGGGTTTGGCTCATTTGTTGTAGGTGAAAGGGGAGCAAGAATGGGAAGAAATCCTCGTACCGGCGACACGATTAAAATCAAGGCAAAGAAAGTTGTAAAATTCAGACCAAGTATTGAATTGTAATCAACGGTATTGTAACGGCCTGGACTTAATCAGACGCAGATAAGGAGGACGAAAACGTTCTCCTTTTTATGTATTTAACAATAAATGAAGCGAATCTGCACCTTTTTGCTTAACAGTGTTATCCTCCTTTGGGGACTGGCCGTCTTAACAAGTGCAAACATCTATGCCCGCGACGGGTTTCGACTTACGGGAAAAGTAGTAGATGTTGCAACGGGAGAAGGGCTTCAGGGAGCTTTGGTTAAAGTTGTCAATGGTGAAGGATTCTGGACATTGACAGACGCTAAAGGCGGTTTTTCTTTTCTCTTGCCGCCCGGAGATTTCCGGCTGGAAGTTTCTTATATCGGCTATAAAACAGAACAACAAAATACACTCCTGAATGCAGACAAAGACCTACTGTTTTGTTTAACGCCTTTGTCTTATCATTTGCAGGACATTACTGTTTTTGCCGAAAGCCCGGCACAACGGCTCAGAAAAGCCGAAATGAGTATAGAACGGGTAGATGCTGAGGTTGTCCAGCGGGTGCCGGCTCTGTTTGGTGAAACGGATTTATTGAAAGTCGTGCAGATGCTCCCCGGAGTGCAGTCAGCTTCTGAGGGAAGCAGCGGTTTTATAGTACGTGGAGGAAGCCCGGACCAAAATCTGATACTTTTTGATAATGCGCCTTTGTATAATGTCTCCCATATGCTGGGATTCTTTTCCATTTTCAATACCGATGCCGTAAAAACCATGACATTGTATAAAGGCGATATGCCTGCCCGTTACGGAGGGAGGCTGTCTTCTTTATTGGATGTGATTCCGGCAGACGGACAAACACGTTTTTCAATGAATGGAGGCCTTGGACTTATATCCAGCAAACTGGCTTTAAGTGGCCGGATAGGCAGCGATAACTTTACATACCTTGTGGCAGGGCGCAGAACGTATGCAGACGTATTTCTTCCCTTGGCCAAAAATGAGATTATAAAAAACACGGTCTTACATTTTTATGATTTGAACGGACGTGTGCGCTGGCGGATAAATAATAAGAACACAATAAATTTGTCTTTGTATAACGGCATGGACAAGTTTAAGATGTCTGACATGGGTTTGCAGTTTGGCAATTTGGCGGCTACCTTAAACTGGAACCGATTCTTTTCCGACTCTTTTTATCTGAAGGCTTTTACGACATATACGCAGTACAATTACGATTTTCGGGGCAAGACGCACGAAATGTCTATGGAATGGGTATCGCGGGTACAAGATCTGGGCTTGCGACTGGATTTCTCTTTCATTCCGGCACCGGAACATGTGATTGAATTTGGATATACTAGCAATTTCCAATGGTTTCAACCGGGAAAGGTGCTGGGGAAAAGTGAATTGGACAAGGGACCTTCCATAGAGCAAGATATTACCCTGTCCCACCGGCAAGGTTATGTGAACGTATTGTATTTTTCCAATGAACACAAATTCCCGAATTTGCGCTTAGAAGTGCGGTACGGATTGCGGCTGACACGTTTTGACAATGTGGGCCCTACTACCCTGTATAGAGTAGATGACAATTACAATTTGATACACGAAGAAGGAGAGGTTATACCGCAAGGCGTATTTTACCACCATACGTACGGTTGGGAACCGAGGGCGGGCATTTCTTTTCTGGCTTTGCCCAACCTCTCAGTGAAAGCATCGTATTCCAGAACGAGTCAGTATGTGCATTTGCTTTCTTTTTCTTCTGCCGGATCGCCTTTGGAAATATGGATTCCGTCGGGTCCGTCCATTGCTCCGCAGACATCGCATCAGGTGTCAGCCGGTGTTTTTGCGACTTTTTTTGACAGCCGTTATGAAGTATCTGCAGAAGCGTTTTATAAGAATCTGGACAATGTACTTGACTTCAAAGAACATCCCAATTTGCTGCTGTATGACAAAATAGAAACGGAGCTGCGTTTTGGAAAAGGGAAAGGCTACGGTCTGGAGTTTCTGATAAAGAAAAACGAAGGAAAATACAACGGCTGGGTCAGTTATACCTGGTCAAGATCTTTCAGAACCATACCGGGAGTAAATGAAGGAAAAACATACAGGGCTCCTACAGACAGACCGCATAACATAAATGTTGTGCTGTTTTACGATATTACAAAACGTCTGCAGGTTTCTGTCAATTGGATTTATGCTACGGGTCAGCCCCTTACTTTGCCGGAAGGGAGGTATTGGTTTTTTAATGAACTGGTACCGGTCTATACAGAAAGAAACGCATACAGGATGCCTGACTACCACAGGATGGATGCCGCTGTGACTTTCCGGCTGGACAAGCCCGGGAAACGCCTGAAGCATGCCATACATGTATCTGTGTATAACTTATACGGAAGAAAGAATTCCTGGGCCGTCAATTACAGGATGCGGCCAACGGGAGAACAGTATCTGGAAATGACGTATCTTTTTAGTGTAGTTCCGTCTGTTTCATGGAATTTTAGTTTTTGAATATGCAAGTTGTAAAAAGAATAATAGGGGTATTTTTTCTGTGGCTCGTTTTATTTACGGGCTGTACAGCAACTATGGATCTGGAGAGTATGGGTATGGAGCCGAAGCTGGTAATAACGGGTGTTCTTTCCACAGATCGGGGATCACAGATAGTGGAAATATTGGCTACGGTTCCTTATTTTGGGAAAGAACTTCCGGAAAACATACAGGCAAAAGAGGTGCTTCTGAACGGGGAACCGCTGACCTGGGACCCTTCGGGCGTATACGTTACAAAAAATACATTTGCGGCAGAGGAGGGCAAGACGTATAAACTGGAGGTCTGGATAGACTTTGACAACGACGGAGCTTTGGAATATTATTGGGCTACCACTACCGTTCCCTACATCCACACGTTGGAGGCCCTTAGTTTACGTTCTATCCTTCCTTCCGGAAACGACGTGCCTTTTTTCCTTATGGTTGGTTTTTATGACACTCCGGGAGAAGATTACTACGGAGCGGCTCTTTGGATTAACAATGTTTTGTACAGTAACAGGATCTTGAGGTATTACGTCCATACCATAAACGATTATACACAAGACGGGGAATATATACGGTATCCTATTCCGGAATGGATTATAATGAGTTCTTTAATATGGGATAACGAACAGACCTTTGACCTGTATGCCGGTGATGTGCTGACGGTAGAATTGCAGACGTTGAGCAAAGAGTATTACGAATACCTGCAACAGGCCAAAATTGAAAAGAACCAGCATTTTCCTTTATTTTCCGGGCCAAGAGGCAATGTGAAAGGAAACATTCATGGAGGAGCGCTGGGCATTTTTGGTTCGTATGCCAGCAGCCGCAAATCGGTGGTGTTGCCCGAATGTCCGGGATTGCCCAACAGATAAATAAAAATTTTAATTGTGCGGAATATACACCAGCAGCGGCCCGTTGATGAATTGCAGGTCTAAGGATGTGCCGGTGCATGTGTTAAGGGTAGCTTTCCACCAGGCATCAAAAACAACGTTTTCTACAGGATATACAATTCCTTTTGCCCGTAACCGCATAGCCGGATTAAGAGCAAAAAAGGATACCGGCAGACCCGGTGTACAAGGAATTTTCACGGCCGTATAACTGTCCGGCACAAGTGAACGGGCAGCATCGGCAAACACATGGAACACCCCGTAGTCAGTGACCATACGTACGCTATCCATCATCCTTGCATAAGATCCCAGTAAAGAGATATTGGCCAGGGTGTGGTCTTCCCTCAATCCCGTAGCGCCCAGTATGGTAATAATTCGGATGCCTTGCTTATGGGCATACGTTACGGCTTTTGTCAAGTCATTGGTTTCCGTACACGTATCGATTATCAGGCGGTCTTTGTATTGTTCTTTCAACGCTGCCGACAAGGAATCCATATCTCCAACAATAACATCCGGTTCTCTGCCGGCTAAGTTGTTTACGGCTCCGTCCGTACAAATAAGCAGCCGGGCTGTTTGTAACAACTGCAATGGGTACGGATGGGTTGGGCAGGCACCTTGTGCCAAAATAACGGCTTCTTTCATAACGGTTGTTATAGCGGACTTTCAAATCTTATAGGCCCCTCTTCCCTGAACCCGGCCAAAAAGACATCGACAGCCATTTTTTTCTTGCCGGGAAACTGTAATTCCAAAATATGTACGTATCCGCCTTTGCAGGCAACTTTAAAGGTGTGTTTGTCCGGAATCAGGACGGTACCCGGTTTTTCTGTACCAACGGTTTGTGATGCCCGGGCCTGGTAAATTTTTATAAAAAAAGATGTGTGGGTTGCAGGCTGTCCGGTGCCGGGTTTGGTCCATACGGTAAAGGCACCCGGAGCAGGGCTTAGTCCCCGTATAAGGTTTACGATCTCTGCGGGTGGACGGTTCCAGTTTATCCGACACGTTTCTTTGGTGATTTTAGGAGCTGTTTTAAGCATGCTTTCCTGTAGGACAGGCTGAGGTGTTGCCCTGAGCGTTTTATGGAACAATCCATCTATGGTTTTGGCAATAAGAGGTCCCGCCGCTTCTGTCATTTTATCCAGGAGTGTTCCGGCCGTGTCTGTATCTTCGACAGGGATGCGCTCTTGCAAAAGAATTGCTCCCGTGTCCATGTGTTCATCAATTAAAAAAGTAGTCAATCCTGTTTCCTTTTCGCCTTGTATAAGGACATGATTGATGGGTGCTGCACCCCGGTACATGGGCAACAGCGAGGCATGCAGGTTGAAACATCCCAGGCGGGGCATCTGCCAGACCTCTTTGGGAAGCATTCTGAAAGCTACCACAACAAATAAAGAAGCGTTCCATTGGGAGAGCGCCTGAAGGAAAGCGGGTTCTTTTAACGATTCCGGCTGCAGCACGGGAAGCTTGTGCTCCAAAGCTGTGGTTTTGACGGCAGAGGCTTGAGGGAGCAAGCCTCGGCCCGCACGTTTATCGGGAACTGTCACCACACCGGCTATGTGATATTGCCCGTCAAGAAGATGGCGTAAGCATCCCGCTGCAAAGGGGGGCGTTCCCATAAAAATGATGGAAGGTTCAGTTGTTGTTGGCACGTTGCAGTTTTTTCTTCAGTTTCTTTAACAAAACAAGGTAAGCATCTTTGTTGAATAAGGCAGAATCGGTGGTGGCCTTATAGGTAAGGAAGATGCCTATGGGAAGCAGAACGAGTCCTGATATAAAGGTCCCCATAAGGGCCGATACAGAACCATCTGTTGCTAATTTTTTGCCGGAAATGTCTATCACGTAGTAGACAACAAAAAAGAGCATAGAAACAATGACAGGCGTACCCAGACCGCCTTTACGGATGATGGCTCCCAAAGGAGCTCCTATGAAAAAGAAAATAAAACAAGCAAAGGCTACGGTGAATTTTCGGTACCATTCTACTTTTGTCCTGCGTAAGGGCAAATGGATTTGGATTTCTTCTATCATGAAATTTTCCACCTGGTTGCTCATTTGGTCTGTTTTACCTATGGCTCTATTCAAAAGATCGGGATATTGTGTGCTTTCTTCCGGTACCGGCAACCTTTCTATGGGAAAAAGCCCTGCATATTGCTGTTTGTTGGCTGTGTCTAACTGGCGGGCATAAGATAATCCTCCTGCAACAAGCATCCTTCTCTGGAATTGTGCAAGAGAGATGGCATATAAAGAATCCAGTGAGTCTTTCCTGTGTCCGAGACTTTTAATGTTTTGTGCCATGACATCGCTTCCGAACCTGTCGCCGTCACGTCTTTGAAAGGCGTAATTGGTCAATTCAATGACAACGTCTTGCTTGTCAAAAAGCACATGTTGTATAGGAAAAGAGGTGTCTGCCAGGGACTTTCTTTCCGTTTCCTCATAACTTTCTCCGTTAAAGAGCGTAAAGATGATGTTCTGCTTGTCTTCTGTAAGCCTTATGGTACCGGAGTCTGCCAGGGTAACGCTGGTATTGCCTCTTCTGGTACTGTGGTTATATACCATAATATCGTGCAACATGTCGGTTGTTTTATCACGACTGTCTACTCTAAGGCTATAATTATCAATACCGTTATAAAAAATTCCTGTGGGAATGCGTATTTCGTCCTTTGTACGGGAAATATCGTCACGTAAAGCAAAGATGTTTTTGTAAGCCAAAGGCATAAGGTCGTTGGCGGCAAAAAAGGCGGCTACGGAAATGAGGAAAGATAAAATGATAAGCGGACGCATAATACGGAAGAGCGGGATACCGGCTGCTTTCATGGCCAGCAATTCGTTGAATTCTCCCATATTGCCCATGGTCATGATGGAGGCCAGCAGTGTAGCCAGGGGAAGTGCCATGGGAATGACGGTGCAGGTACCCCAAAAAAGGAATTCCAGAATAACTCTCAAGCCTAGTCCTTTTCCCACCAATTCGTCTATATAGACCCACAGAAATTGCAATACGAGTACAAAAAGTACTATAAAGATTGTCAGAAACAACGGGCCCAGAAACGAGCGAATGAGAAAACGGTCAAATATTTTCACCGGTTGTTACTTTAAGGGTTCTTCAAAGCATGGACAATGGCATCTATGGCGTTTTGCAGGCCGGTTGTGTTTGTTCCGCCTGCCTGGGCATAAAAGTTTTGTCCTCCGCCTCGGCCTTCAATATGTTGGGAAGCTTCACGAACAATAGTGCCTGCATGAAAACCGGCATTTGTCAAATCTTGTGTCAAAGACAATATTAGATTGGCTTTTCCGTTATGTTCATAAGCAGCGGCAAAAGCCGTGTGTCCCGTATCGTTCTTTCGGAAAAAGAAGGCCAGGTCTTTTACCGTCTCCGGCGGGTAAGTACCAATAAGGCTTACAAATTGGATGCCGTTCAGGTCTTGTCGTTTCTCCCACAAGGTTTCATGCAGGTCCAAAGCCTGTTTGCGGCGGTTTTCCTCTATGGTTTTTCGCAGTTGTTCGTTTTCGTTGATGGTTTTTTCCAGGGCTCCCAGAATATCACGAGGGTCGTTCAGCCTATGTTTTAATTCCGCCAAAAGCGTTTCCATTTCCTCTACCTTCTGTTCGGCAGCTTGTCCTGTTATGGCTTCTATTCTTCGTACGCCTGCTGCGATGGCTCCTTCACTTACAATTTTAAAAAGACCAATACCCCCCGTACTTTCCACGTGGGTGCCTCCACACAATTCCAAGGAATCTCCAAATTGTATGACGCGTACTTTATCTCCATATTTTTCACCAAACAAAGCAATGGCACCTATATCTTCTGCTTGTTTCTGTGTCAAATCGTCCCGTGTTTCACGTGTGATATTGGAACGAATCATAGCGTTGACCCTGCGTTCGACTTCTTTTATTTCTTCCGGGAGCATACGGTTGAAATGCGAAAAATCAAAACGAAGCATATCTTCAGAAACGTGGGAGCCCTTTTGCTCAATATGTGTCCCTAAAACGCTGCGTAAGGCATGGTGCAGCAAATGTGTAGCCGTATGGTTGGCGGCAATGCGTTTGCGACGCTCCTTATCTACAACAGCATGAAATACGTCGGCAGGGTTTTCCGGAAGGACAGGGGCCAGGTGTAAAACCAGATTGTTTTCTTTTACCGTATCTGTAATGCGTATTCTTTTTCCTTGCTCATCTTCCAGGTATCCGGTATCGCCTGTTTGCCCTCCGCTCTCTGCATAAAAAGGAGTGCGGTCCAATACGATCTGCCAAAAATCTTTATTCTTGCTGCGGACTTTTCTGTAACGCAGAATGTGTGATTGCGTTTGCGTTGTTTCATATCCCAAAAATACGGGCTGGTGGAAGGTATATACTTCCACCCAGTCGTCTTCCTGGACAAGGGTAGCCCGGCGAGCTCTTTCTTTCTGTTGCTGAAGCGCTTCTTCAAAAGCTTCTGTATTGACGGTCAGGCCTTTTTCTTTGGCCATCAGCAGGGTTAAATCCAAAGGAAAACCGTACGTATCGTACAACAGGAAGGCGTCTTTGCCGCTAAATTCTTTGTGGGGAACATCCCGTGCAAATTGTTCAAACAGCTGTATGCCTTTTTCCAGCGTACGCAAGAAAGCGTCTTCTTCCTGATGGATGATTTGGTAGATAAGTCTTTGTCCCCGGATCAATTCCGGGAAGGCTTCCCCCATTTCTTCCACGAGTGTAGGAACAAGGTGGCAAAGAAAGGGCTCCCTGAAGCCAAGGAATGTATAACCGTAACGGACTGCACGACGTAATATCCTGCGGATTACATACCCGGCTTTTACGTTGGACGGAAGCTGTCCGTCGGCAATGGAGAAACAAATAGCTCTGATATGGTCTGCAACCACCCTGAGGGCAATATCTGTCTTGCTGTCAGTCCCATATGTTTTAAGGGAAAGTTCCCCCACGGCTCCAATTAATTTTTGGAACAAATCCGTATCGTAGGTACTTTGTTTCCCTTGCACAACCATGCACAAGCGTTCCAGTCCCATGCCTGTATCTACGTGGCATTGCGGGAGCGGCTCCAGAGATCCGTCTGATTTTCTGTTGTACTGAATAAAAACGAGATTCCAAAGTTCGACTACCAGCGGGTGGTCTTTATTTACAAGAGCAGTGCCCGGTATGGTTTTCCTTTCATTATCCGAGCGTAAATCAATATGGATTTCGCTGCACGGACCACAAGGACCGGTATCGCCCATTTCCCAAAAATTGTCTTTTTTACTGCCGTATAAGATACGTTCTCGGGGCAGGATGCTTTCCCAATACGTTTTTGATTCGTTGTCCGGCTCCAGGCCTTCGTCAGCAGAGCCTTCAAAAACCGTCGCATACAACCTGTCCGGATCCAGCTTAAAACCTTCCAGCAGCAGTTCCCATGCCCAGGCAATAGCTTCCTTTTTGAAATAATCTCCAAAACTCCAGTTGCCCAACATCTCAAACATGGTGTGGTGGTATGTATCGTGGCCGACTTCTTCCAGGTCGTTGTGTTTTCCGCTTACACGAAGGCATTTCTGTGAATTGGCAACCCTTTTATAGGTAGCCGGTTCGTTACCCAGGAACCAGTCTTTGAATTGGTTCATGCCTGCGTTTGTAAACAGCAGGGTGGGGTCGTTTTTAACTACCATGGGTGCTGAGGGTACAAGAGTATGTCCCTTTCTTTCAAAGAAATCCAGAAATGTTTTTCGAATATCGCTAAAGGTCATAGTAACACTATTTAACAGGCAAAGATACCTTTTTTTACTAAAAATAATTATCTTTGTATGTTAATACCGTGTCAACAAAAGGGATGGCAGTTAAGAGGAAATACAAATACAACCCCAGGACTTTGTCTTATGAACTTCAAAGGCCCGGTTTGCGTTTGTATTTGATACGAACCCTCCTTATCTTACCGGTGAGTGTCCTGGTAGCCATGGGATATTATATGCTTTACACAGAGGCGCTCCATTTGAAAACACCCCGAACCGTTCGTTTGGAACGTGAATACAAGGAAGCAAAATCTAATCTTGATTTATTAAGCAAACAGTTGGAACGTTCGGAAAAAAAATTGGAGCAATTGCAGGTAAGGGATAATAACATTTACAGAAACATGTTTGGGATGGAACAAATCCCGTCGGAAGTAAGAAATGCCGGTTTTGGCGGTTCTAATCGTTATCCATATCTGGAGTATTCAGAAAATGCTGATTTTTTGACATCTGTGGCTTTGAGGGTTGATAAAATCATGAAAAAAGCGTTTATCCAGTCAAAGTCCTTTGACGATGTGGAAAGAGTAGCGGGACAGGCCGGAGAAGTGGCCAAGTGTATTCCTTCTATTCTGCCTCTTCCGGAAGACACAAAGAATTTCAGATGGTCGGGAGCGTTCGGGTATAGAATGGATCCTGTTTATGGCGGTATTCGCATGCACGAAGGCATAGATCTTACAGGAGCCCTTAATTCTCCTGTATACGCTACAGGAGATGGAAAAATTGAGGCCATCAAGTATGAATACAACGGTTACGGACGCTATATTTTGATTGACCACGGATTTGGATATAGAACACGTTACGCACACCTGAGTAAAGCTCTTGTTTATGAAGGGCAATTGGTCAAACGCGGTGAATGTATTGGCTTACTGGGGTCAACCGGAAAATCTACCGGACCGCATGTGCATTACGAAGTAATATATATGGGACGCCCTGTAAACCCGTATAATTATTTCAACAACAATATTGCATCGGACGATTACCATGCAGTAATCCTGGGAGGTCGTCAATAATTGTTTAACATGGACCGTTACCAGTTCAACAGAGAAAAACTGGAATTTCAGAAGGTACGTCTTAGTATCAGGATAATTCTCAAACGTACTCTGCTGGTATTGTTCGGCAGCATAGGGCTTGCTTTGCTGTATTATTTGATCTTCGGACTTTTTATTTTTTCTCCGGCTGAAAGAAACTTGCAACGTGAAACACAGTTAATGCAAAGTGAGTATGAAAGGTTAAGCGGGGAAATGGAGAACTTGAATGCCGTTATTGAAGAGTTGAGTGTCCGTGACAAAGGCATATACGGAGCGGTACTTCATTCAGCACCACTGGAAGTAACAGAAGATGCTGATATTACGCATTACAGGTACCTTATGGAAGACCAGGCGTTTGTTTTGGCTTATCATGCAGATTCTGTTATTTCCGGTTTGGAAAAACGTATGGCCCGGGTTACAGATGTATTATACCGTGCAACAAACCGGATTTACGCACATCTGGATAGTATGCCGTATTTGCCGGCCACTTTTCCTTTACGCAACCTCCCCATGGAAGCCGTGGGTGCTACAGTAGGACGTCGTATCCATCCCTTTTATAAAATTCCGATGGAACATACGGGCATGGATTTTTTGGTAGGACACGGAACGGATGTGTTGGCAACGGCAGACGGAAGGGTGGTACACGTTTCACGGTCTGCCAGAGGAAGGGGGAATGTCGTTGAGATTGAACACCCGTACAGGGGTTATAAGACGGTTTATGCGCATTTGAGCGATATTTTCGTAAGGCAAGGACAATATGTGGAAAGAGGGATGGTCATTGCACGTGCAGGATCTTCCGGGATGTCGTTTATGCCTCACCTGCATTATGAGGTAAGGCAAGGTGACCGGATTATGGATCCGGTCCATTATTATTTCATGGATGTTTTGCCCCATGACTACCATCAAATTATGTTGACAGCCAATAATACGGGACAATCTTTAGATTAAAGAATATGGAAAAAATGTACTACACCATTGGAGAAGTTGCCGAAATTTTAAGTGAAAGCACTTCTTTGGTACGTTTCTGGTCCGGAAAATTCAGTGAGTTTATAAAACCGGCCAGAAATAAAAAAGGAAATCGTCTTTTTACGGCAGAAGATGTAGCTAACTTCAAGATCATACACCATTTGGTGAAAGACAGAGGCATGACATTGGAAGGGGCCAGAGCGCGTATGCATGATAATAAGGAAGGAGAAGACAGAACCGTGGATATCATTGCTTCTTTGAACCGCATCAAAACGCAATTGATGGAAATTAAAGACATGATGGAATGAAACGCAGGGCCACAGATGTGATTCATGTATTGGAACAGTGGGCTCCCACAGGTATACAAGAACCATGGGACAACTCCGGACTCTGTATTGGAAATATACAGACGCCGGTTACAGGAGTACTTGTATGTCTGGATTGTACAGAAGAGGTGGTGCGGGAAGCGGTTTCCAAAGGAATCAATATGGTTGTAACTCACCATCCCTTGATTTTTAAAGGATTGAAACATTTGAGGGAAGAGACTCCTGTGGAAAGAACGGTAGCTTTAGCCATAAAAAACGATGTGGTCATATATTGCATGCACACGAATGCAGATAAAGTCATGGATGGCGTAAGTGGAGAAATGGCTCGGAAACTGGGTTTGAATCCTATATCTGTTTTAGCTCCGGATACTTTGTGTAACCGGGAGGCGGTTACCGAAGAGCCATGCGGCCTGGGAATCATTGGAGACCTGCCGCAGCCTATGGAAACAGCGGATTTTTTTGACCTGCTTAAAACGGTTTTTCACTTGAAGCATTTTAAAGCTTCCCCGATGTTTCATAACCGGGTATCAAAAGTGGCTCTTTGCGGAGGGAGTGGTTCTTCATTGATTTCAAACGCCTTGCAACAAGGAGCTCATGTTTATGTGAGTGCTGATTTTAGTTACCATACGTATTTTGACACCATTCCACACATGATGTTGGTAGATATTGGCCATTACGAATCGGAGGCGGGCATACTTGATGTAATCTGCAAAGAGCTTAAGAAAAAAATCCCTACCTTTGACGTCCTCAAAACACAAATTGTTACAAACCCCATTATCATATATTAAGTTATCAGGAACATTATGACAAAGAAAACGACAAAAAATGCCGGATCTCAAGCAGGGTCCTTTACATTGTTGCAGAAAGCAGAACAGGATGGAGTGTTGACCATGGAGGATAAATTGCGTCTTCTTTATCAACTTCAGGAGACAGATTCGCAGATTGATCAAATCCTGTTGCTCCGCGGTGAACTGCCTTTAGAGGTTCAGGATTTGGAAGACGACATTAAAGGATTGGCAACACGTGTGGAAAATTTGCAAAAAGAGATCAGGGGCATTGAAAAAGATATTGCTTCCCGCAGGATTGATGCAGACAACGCCCGGGCTATGATAGCCAAATACGAAGCCCAGCAAGCCAATGTAAAAAACAGCCGGGAGTTTGATTCTTTATCAAAAGAGATAGAAAATCAAAATTTGGATATGGAGCTGGCAGAAAAATACATCCGTGAATTTTCCCTGTTGTTGAAGGACAGAAAGGAAAAACTGGAACAAACCAAACTGGATTTTGAAGACAGGCAGAAAGATTTAGAGGCCAAAAACAAAGAATTGGAGGTCATAGTCAAAGAAACAGCCAAAGAAGAAGAAGCTTTGAGAAAAAAGGCCGAGCAAATCTCCGGGCAGATAGATGCACGCGTTTTGTCTGCTTATAAAAAAGTCAGAAATAATGCGCGTAACCGATTGGCAGTAGTCACGGTAAAACGTGATGCATGCGGTGGGTGTTTCAATAAAATACCGCCACAGCGACAATTGGATATTAAAATGAGCAAAAAGATTATTGTTTGCGAATATTGCGGACGCATATTGGTAGACCCTGCCTTTGAAGAATAATAAAACCATACGAGAACAGTTTTTCTCTCTGCTGGGACAAACCTCCCCCTCTCCGTTAGGTGTAGAAATACATAAAGCAGAGGGGGTGTTTCTTCTGTCTGCAACGGGGAAGCGCTACCTGGACCTTATTTCCGGAGTATCGGTAAGCCATGTGGGGCATGCCCGCCCTGAGGTAATCAGAGCCATAGAAGAGCAGGCCCGCAACCATTTGCATTTGATGGTATACGGAGAGGTCATTCAGAGCCCGCAAGTGCTTTATGCTGCTTTGTTGACGGAACACCTTCCGGAGCCGTTGAATTCTGTTTATTTTGTCAATTCCGGATCTGAGGCCAACGAAGCAGCCATGAAACTGGCCAAACGTATTACCGGACGCCCCGGAATGGTTTGCTTCAGAAACGCCTACCACGGAAGTACACACGGTGCCTTGAGCATGATGGGCAACGAAACTTACCGCAGTGCATTTCGTCCGTTGCTTCCGGGCGTAACGGCCTTACGCTTTAACAACGTAGAAGATTTACAGTACATAGATGAAAAAACGGCATGCGTACTTGTGGAACCCATTCAGGCCGAGGCGGGCATACGTTTACCGGAATCCGGCTTTTTAAAAGCCTTGAAGGAACGATGCAATCGTATGGGAAGTTTGCTTATATTTGATGAAATTCAAACGGGTTTTGGTCGGGTGGGGAAGCTTTTTGCCATGCAAAAATACGGAGTGATACCCGATATGGTAACGCTGGCCAAAGCTTTGGGAGGGGGAATGCCTTTAGGTGCCCTGGTCTGTAACAAGCAATTGATGGACGCCTGGCAGTCTGCTCCGACATTGGGACATATTACTACGTTTGGAGGCCATCCCGTCAGCTGTGCAGCCGGTTGTGCAGCTTTTCAAGTGTTGCTGAAGGAGGGCTGGACAGAGGAAGCTGCTGAAAAGGGTGAGTTCTTAAAAAAATCCCTGTCTGTTCACCCGGCCGTTTGTGAAGTAAGGGGAGAAGGATTGTTGCTGGCCGTTGAACTGGGGAACGCTAAGAGTGTACAAAAAATCATACGGCTGCTTTTGGAAGAAGGGGCTATGGCAGACGGATTTTTATATTGTGATACAGCCTTTCGCATAGCACCGCCGCTATGTATCGATAAAGAAGAATTGAAATGGGCCGTTAAGTTGGTTTTAGCCGCTTTAGGCAAATTGAAACAATAAGGAGTGTAATTATGGCAAAACAGGGAGCAGCAAGCAGAATAGTGAAAATTAAAGAAAAGGAAAACGAAATTAAACAGGCCCAGGTAGACCAGGTAGGTTTGGATATTGGGAAAGTGCCGCCTCAAGCCATCGATATGGAAGAGGCCGTATTGGGTGCATTGCTTCTTGAACCGACCGCATCCCTGGATATTGTGGGTACCATCAGACCGGAGTACTTTTACAAGGACAGCCATAAAAAGATTTTCGCAGCCATCATGACACTTGTCTCTGAACACAATCCGGTAGATATTTATACGGTAGCGGAAGAGTTGAAAAAAACGGATTTACTGGATCAGGTGGGAGGCCCTTATTACTTAAGCCAGCTGACCATGCGCGTAGCGGCTGCGTCTCATCTGGAATACCACGCTAAAGTTTTGACTCAGAAATACATACAACGCGAACTCATCAGCACTTCCTACACTATTCTTAAGACGGCCTTTGACGATACGGTGCCTGCAGACGAATTGTTGGATTCGTCGCAACAGCGTCTTTTTGATTTGGGAGAAATGAATTTGCGCCGGGACACGCGTCCCGTCAGGACGGTGTTGAAGGAAGTGGTGGATGAACTCTCAAACGTACAGACCAGGGATGACGGATTGAGCGGTTTGCCCTCGGGTTTTACTTCTTTGGATCGTATTACGTTAGGCTGGCAAAAAGCCGATTTGGTAGTTGTAGCCGCCAGGCCTTCAATGGGGAAAACAGCATTTGTCTTAACAATGGCGCGCAATATGGCAGTAAATCACAACATCCCGGTAGCCTTCTTTTCTTTGGAAATGCCCGATGCTCAATTGGTTAAACGACTATTGGTCAGCGAAACGGGTCTTTCATCACAAAAAATCAGAGGTGGAAAAAAATTAAAAGGGTTTGAATGGGAGCAATTGAACCAGCGCATTGGTAATCTCACAAATGCTCCTTTGTATATAGACGATACGCCATCGATATCGATTTTTGAATTTCGGGCAAAAGCCAGGCGTTTGGTTGCCGGTATGGGTGTGAAACTAATTGTGATAGACTATATGCAACTGATGTCAGGACCTCCTGAGTTACGAGGAATGCGTGAGCAGGAAGTAGCGGCTATTTCCAGGTCTTTAAAATCTATTGCAAAAGAATTGAACATTCCCATCATTGCTCTTTCACAAATGAACCGTGCGTCTGAAACGCGGGGCGGAGCCCGTAAACCTCAGCTGAGTGATTTGAGGGAATCGGGGGCCATTGAGCAAGATGCGGATATTGTTATATTTTTATACCGTCCGGAATATTACGGTATAACGGAAGATGATAAAACAAGAGCCTCTTTGGAAGGTATAGCAGACGTCATTATTGCCAAGCACAGAAACGGAGCCATAGGTGAATTCCAGATGCGTTTCAGGAGTTCGGAAATACGTTTTATGGATTTGGATGAAGGTGGTCCGGATTTTGCTACCGATGAAACAATAACGTACGCCTCACGAATGAACCAAATGAACGACCTGAATGATACCTTTGGCGTCTTATAGAAGCATCTTTCTTACAGGGATCTTATTTTTGGGATCTCTTATTCTTTCAGCACAGGAAACGGAAAAACCCTGTTTACCCGTCAGTGATATTCCGCCTTCGAAACTGGCTTTTGCATCGGGAGAAAAAATCACATTGATGGCCAGCTATACATGGGGTGTCGTAAATACAGACGTAGGTACGGTTTCTTTGGAACTCGACGATATGGATATTGACGGAGAGCCGGGATTTCAGGCTAAAGCCCGCTTGCAAACGCTAAAATTTTTCAGCGCCTTTTTTAAAGTGGATGATTACTACGAGAGCCATTTTAAAAAATCCAACATACGTCCCGTATATTTCATGCGTGATATTCATGAGGGCAAGTATACCATTCAGAACTATTACCAATACAAACCGGATTACTCCATACATGCACGCATCATACGAAAAGACGGGTCTGTCCAGGATACTTTGCTGCCGGGCCGGGTCTGCACATTTGATCTTGTTACGGTCTTTTATTTCCTGAGGAATTTAAATATCAGTACTATGAAACCGGGCGACGTATCGCCTATATCCTTTGCCAATGACGAAGAAATATTTGAATTGTATTTGCGTTTTGACGGACGAGAAGAAATTCGAATACCGGGCATGGGGACATTCCGTTCCTTGAAATTTTCTGCACAAACGGTGGCCGGTACTGTATTTGACGGGAAGGAAGATTTGCGTTTTTGGATTAGTGACGACAGAAACAGGATTCCGTTGCTTTTGGAATCGCCCGTAGTGATTGGAAGAGTCACAGGCAGAATCTGCCACTATGAAAACTTACGGTTCCCGCTTACCAGTAAGATTAAATAACATGCGTCCCGGTCATATCATAACTCACAAAGGCGTAATTACCGCAATAAATCCGCTTAAGGTAGAGATTATTACAGAAGGAGCTTGTGCCGGTTGCCGTGCCAAAGGATATTGCTCACTTTCGGAGAAAAAGAGGAAAGAAATCAACCGTTTCCATGCTCCGGAAGGATGGACGCCATCCTTGGGGCAAGAAGTGGTAGTCAGCATGCATATACGTTTGGGATTTAAAGCATTGTGGTATGGGATGGGCATCCCGGCTCTTTTATTGGCTCTTTCCGTAACGTCTTTTTCCCTATTGAAAATGAAAGAATGGATGGTGGGTATATTTGCCGTTTTGTGCATAGGAATCTATTATTTTATTTTATATTTGCTCAAACATCGTATCCAAAATGACTTCTACTTTACTGTACACCGTCCTGATTCTTAGTTTATTAGGTGGTCTATTGGCGGTGGTGCTTTATCTAGTTGCACAAAAATTCAATGTACAGGAAGATCCCCGTATTGATGAAGTTCTGGAAGTAATGCCGGGCGCCAATTGTGGTGGCTGCGGTTATGCCGGTTGCAGGGCTTTTGTGGAGGCTTATGTCAATAACCCGGACCGTACAGATTTGTTTTGTCCTGTTGGCGGTAATAAAGCTATGCAATTGGCGGCAATGGTATTGGGCAGGGAGGCCCGGGAACAGGCTCCCAGAGTTGCCGTTGTGCGTTGTAACGGATCTTGCACTATAAGGCCTCGTTTGAATATATACGACGGATCGGTTTCATGCGCCGTTGCCGCCGATTTGTACGGAGGAGAAACGGCTTGTTCGTTTGGTTGCCTCGGACTGGGAGATTGTGTGGCATCTTGTGCTTTTGATGCTTTGGTCATAGATCCTGAAACGTGCCTGCCGGTGGTGGATGAAGAAAAATGCACCTCTTGCGGAGCTTGTGTAAAAGCTTGTCCAAAAGGCATCATGGAGTTACGGCCTAAAGGACCCAAAAACAGGCGGATATTTGTGTCTTGTGTCAATAAAGACAAAGGAGCTCTTACCCGTAAAGCCTGCCCGGTAGGTTGTATCGGCTGTGGATTATGTGTCAAGGCGTGTCCGTTTGATGCCATTACCCTAACAGACAACCTGGCGTATATAGACCCTGACAAGTGTCGTTTGTGCAGAAAATGTGTACCTGTATGTCCGACGCACAGTATATTAGAAATAAATTTCCCGCCTAAAAAACAAGAGATAGCTCATGATTAAAACGTTTTCAATTGGAGGAATTCATCCAAACGACAACAAATTCTCCAAAGATAAAGCTATTGAAGATCTTCCTGTACCGGAACGTGTTTTTTTGCCTATGAATCAACATCTGGGCATACCTTCTGTTCCTGTTGTCAAGAAAGGCGATAAAGTTCAAACAGGACAATTGGTGGCAGAAGCTGCAGGTTTTGTTTCTGCTCCTATTCATGCTTCCGTAAGCGGTACGGTAATCGATGTTGCACCGTATCCGGATTTTCAGGGCAGGAGGGTACAAACGGTCGTGATAGAGACAGAAGGTGACGAATGGCTGGATTCCATTGACAAAACGCCACAGGTTAAGCAGGAAATTACGATGATTCCTGCAGACACATTTCAAAAAATCAGAGAAATGGGGATTGTGGGTTTGGGAGGTGCCGCTTTTCCGACGTATGTAAAATTGACCCCTATTGAAGGCATGAAGCCAGAGTTTCTGATTATAAACGGGTCTGAATGTGAACCTTTTTTGACGTCTGATTACCGCCTTATGCTGGAGCACGGGCAGGAATTGATGATTGGGGCAGAACTCATGAGGCGTGTCCTGGGCAAAGATGTTACGGGTATTATCGGGATAGAAAAAAATAAACCTATGGCCATCAAAGCCATGCAAAAGATAACCGCCAACTACCTGCAATGGAAAGTCGTTCCTTTACAGAAACGTTACCCGCAGGGAGGGGAAAAACAGTTGATAGATGCCGTATTAGGAAGAAAAGTGGCTTCGTTTGCTTTACCTGTTTCTACGGGTGCCATTGTACAGAATGTGGGAACAGCCTATGCAGTATACGAAGCCGTTCAAAAGAATAAACCTTTAATTACCAATATATTGACCGTTACCGGTAGTGATCCCTCCATACAGTATAACTACCGGTTTAGGGTAGGTACTCCTATTGAAGAGGTATTGAGGGCAGCCGGAGCATTGGATAAAGAAGGAAAGCTTTTACCGCATATTGCCAAGGTGGTCAATGGAGGTCCCATGATGGGTAAGGCCGTTGTCAATTTGAAGGCACCTGTGGTAAAAAGTACTTCGGGGCTTTTGCTTTTGACGGAAAAAGAGACAAAACGTCGTGAGCCCGGAGAGTGTATCCGTTGTGCCAAATGTTTCCAGGCTTGTCCCATGCGTCTGCAGCCTTATTTATTGTACCAACTGGCTTTGGCTGGACGTACAGAAGAATTGGATGAGCATCGTGTGTTTGACTGTATTGAATGCGGTTGCTGCCTGTATACTTGCCCGGCTCATTTGCCGTTATTAGACCAGATTCGTTTGGCTAAGAACACATCGTTGAAAAACATAAGAAAAAAATAATATGGACAAACTGCTTGTTTCGCCGGCTCCGCATATACATGCCAAAGAATCTACGAAAGGGATTATGCTGGATGTTATCATAGCCCTTGTGCCTGCAGTATTGGTAAGTTTGTATTTTGCAGGCATCAGTGCTTTTTTGGTGCTTGTTGTATCCGTAGCCGGCTGTGTGCTGACAGAACATCTGATTGCAAGATATTTGATGAAAAAGGAGACAACAATAGGTGATTTGTCGGCTGTCGTGACGGGCTTGCTGCTGGCCTTGAACTTACCTGTTTCCGCACCCTGGTGGATGGTTCTCATGGGTTGTGTAGTGGCTATTGGTATTGCAAAGATGACTTTTGGCGGATTGGGGCATAACTTGTTTAATCCGGCTTTGGTGGCACGTGTCTTTTTGCTCGTTTCTTTTCCCATCCAGATGACAAACTGGGCTGTGGCCAATGGCTTGTTCTCACCGGACAACCCTTTGATTCCCGGCTTCTTGCTGGGTGCTCAGGGACATTTGCCCGATGCACTATCGGGGGCTACACCGTTAGGTATTGTAAAAGAAGGTATATCGCGTGGACTCACTCCGCAGGCGCTGATCAACGAACACGGTATAACATATGGGAAATTGTTTTTGGGACACATGAGTGGTTCTATGGGAGAAGCTTCCGGGCTGGCCCTTTTGATAGGATTTCTGTATTTGTTGGTACGTAAGGTCATAAAACCTATTATACCCATTGTTATTATTGTGACGGTTGTACTGTTTTCCGGCATTTTGTATTGGGTTGATCCGACGCAGTATGCAGACCCGCTTTTTCATCTGTTGACAGGCGGTTTGTTGCTTGGGACTTTTTTTATGGCAACCGACTATGTCACCTCTCCTATGTCACCCTTGGGCATGATTATTTTTGGGGTTGGTATTGGCATAGTAACAGTACTTATTAGAATATGGGGCGCGTATCCGGAAGGCATGTCCTTTGCTATCTTGTTTATGAATGCATGGGTACCGCTTATCAATAAAATCAAACCTTTTCCGTACCAAAAGGAGGTGAGTCGTGGCTAAAGAATCTACTTTCAAAAACATGTTTTTGACCCTCTTGCTGATTTGTTTTGGAGGGTCAGCCATTTTGGGTGGCGTGTATTTATTGACGCATGCTCCCATAGCATCAGCCCAGGCAGATAAAATAAACGAAGCGTTGACCGGTGTTTTGCCCGCCTTTGATAACCATCCGTCAGAAGCGTCCTTTGACGTGGAGATAGACGGACAAGTAATCAAAGCGTATCCGGCCGTCTATAAAGGAGAACCGGCAGGCATAGCACTGGAAGTGGTTACAACCAGAGGGTTTGGAGGCCCTATTCAGATTATGGTAGGCTTCCTGCCCGACGGGACCATATACAACTCGGCCCTTATTTCCCACTCAGAAACACCGGGGTTGGGCGATAAACTGGATGCCGGCAAAAGCGATTTCAGCTTGCAGTTCAAAGGTAAAAATCCGGCTACGTTTAAGCTGGCCGTTAAACAAGACGGTGGCATGGTAGACGCCATTACAGCAGCCACCATCAGCTCCAGAGCGTTTTGCCACGCCCTGGAAACAGCCTATAAAGCGTTTCAACATATTGCATTACAGGAAGGAGGCCACTTATGAGTAAATGGAAAATTATCACACAAGGAATCATTAAAGAGAATCCTACGTTTGTACTGGTGCTGGGTATGTGTCCTACCCTGGGAACTACCACGTCTGCCATCAACGGTATGAGCATGGGGCTGGCGACCACATTTGTGCTGATGTTGTCCAATTACGTTATTTCGCTCCTGGCCGGGCTGATACCCTCCAAGGTAAGGATTCCGGCGTTTATTGTGGTCATCGCCATTTTCGTGACTGTGGTTCAATTGGTCATGCAGGCTTATGTGCCGGCGTTATACCAAACCCTGGGCTTATTCATTCCTTTGATAGTGGTCAATTGTATTGTGTTGGGCAGAGCCGAGGCTTATGCCAGCAAAAACAAACCGCTGGATTCTTTCCTGGACGGTCTGGGATCGGGCCTGGGATTTACTTTGTCGCTGACCGTATTGGGTTTGGTACGGGAGCTCCTGGGCTCGGGATCGCTCTTTGGTTGGAAACTCATTCCGGGCGATGCCATTCTTGTTTTTATTCTGGCTCCGGGTGCATTCCTTGCTCTGGGCTATTTGATGGTGTTGTTTAATAAAGTAACAAAAGCCTGACTATGGAATACATACTGATTATCATATCTGCCGTTTTTGTCAACAACATTGTACTGAATCAGTTTTTGGGCGTATGTCCGTTTTTAGGTGTATCTAACAGGATTTCCACGGCAGTGGGGATGAGTGCGGCTGTTGTGTTTGTAATGACCTTATCCACTCTTATCACGTACCTGATTCAGATGTATGTGTTGAATCCTTTGCAGATAGGCTTTATGCAAACGGTCACCTTTATCCTGGTTATTGCGGCGCTTGTTCAGATGGTTGAACTTATCTTAAAAAAGATTTCGCCCGCCTTATATCAGGCTTTAGGTATTTTTCTTCCTTTGATCACCACTAATTGTGCCGTGTTAGGAGTGGCCATATTGGTTGTTACTCAAGAATTTTCTTTTGGAGGAACACCGGCCATGCTTAATTTGCCGCAAGCGCTCGTCTATACGGCTGCTATGGCTGCCGGTTTTGGGCTGGCTCTCATTCTATTCGCCGGGATGCGGGAACATATGGAACTGGTAGGTGTGCCGGCTCCGTTTAAGGGAGTTCCCATTGCGTTAATAACGGCAGGTATCCTGGCGCTGGCTTTTATGGGTTTTTCCGGGATTGTATAAAAATACTATGGAAAGTAAAGAAGCACTGGAGCAATACGTGCAAACAGAAAAAGGATCCAAAGATCAAAACGCCTGGTACAAGCTGGGCAACATCTACCGGAAAGAAGAAAACTGGGGAGAAGCACTCAATGCCTATGCCAAATGCATGGAATTGGGTGCATACAATGCAGCCCGAGAGGCTACTGAATCTATCAAACGCATCCTGAATTTTAAGGATACCACCTGGATGCCGTAAAGCATCAATTCAACAATACGGAAAAACCATAATCCATCAACTGCCGCGCATCTTGATAGCGTGCTGCAGAAGTAGGTGCTTTCATCACTACGGCTATAACCCGTTTATTACCCATTTTAGCTGTGGTAGTAATGCAGAGTCCGGCAGCAGTTGTGTAACCTGTTTTAAAGCCGTCACATCCCGGGTAGGCATAGCTCATGCCGGGCAGCATACCGTTGGTGGCTCCGTAAATGGTGCCCCTGAAATCCAGTTTTGTTCTGGACGTGTATTCCAGGATTATGGGAAAGCGTTTGATAAAATCGCGTGTGAGCCTGGCCATGGATAACGGAGTTATGTAATTGAGAGAGGATAATCCGGAAGCATCGTCAAAATGTGCATCCAACCCGAGCGAATCTGCGTAATGGTTCATGATTTCTTTGGCAAACTGTTTTTCATAAGCCTGAGTTGTTCCCAATCCTCCGACAAAATACTCGCCCAGTGCGACAGCGCACGCATTGCCGGATACCACACACAAAGCTCCTATCAGTTCGTCTACTGAGTACGAAGGTGTTTCTGTCAGGGGCACATTAGATTCTCCCGGATTTACAGAACGCGATGCAGCATAGGGACTGATGGGAATTTGGGAGTCCAACGACAGGTATCCTTTATCTATATGATCAAAAGCAATGTACATGGTCATGACCTTGGTCATGCTGGCTGGGACCAGTTGAAAATCAGGCGCCATAGAGTATAAGATATTACCGGTGTCATAATCAATGACCACGGCTCCCTGACAATTTAAATTCAACGATACGGGCCGGTCACCGCCGTTTCCGTTGTCAATAGGGGGAATGGGCTCTTTGTTACAAGCTGCAAAAAGCAACAGCCCGGCTGCTGCCAGGAGCCAGTACTTTTTTCTGTTCACGTACTATTCGGTTTGAACGGGTAAAATACTTAAGATACGTACGTCTTCCACGGGTCTGTCTGCCGGTCCTGTTGTAACGGACGCAATGATATCAATCACGTCCAATCCTTCTATGACCTCACCAAAGACGGTATAATTTCCATCCAGTTGGCGGCATGTGGCCTCGTTATGTACAATATAGAATTGCGAGCCTGAAGAGGCTTTTTCCGGATTGACGGCATCGCCTGTACGGGCAGCCGCCAAGGCTCCTTTTTTGTGGTACAATTCCGGAACAAACTCTGCCGGTACCGTATAACCCGGACCTCCGGAACCCAATCTGTCGCCGGCTGCGGCTGTACGAGATTGCGGGTCACCGCATTGGATCATAAAGTCACGGATTACTCTGTGAAATAAGATGCCGTCGTAGTATCTTTCCGATGCCAGCTTCACAAAATTGTCTCTGTGCAGCGGCGTTTCTTTGTACAAACGGACAATCATATTTCCTTTTGTGGTACGGATTTCAAAAACAGGCTCTTCCGGTAATGTCTGGGGGTCAAAAGCCAATCCTTCTTTCATAGACATATCTGTTATTTGTTCACTTTCATTTATTTCCACTTGGGCTTTTTTGGCTTTTCTCCCTGCCCAATTGCAGGAGCTCATTAAAAAAGCACTCATACTTATCAGAATGAAGATGGTTGTTTTTTTCATAAGGCAGAATAGGTTTAATCAGGGCGAAGGTAGTGTTTTTTTTCTATTTTTGTAATTATGAAAGTCAGAATCATCAATCGTTCTCCATACCCTTCTCCTTCCTACGCTACAACGCTTTCTGCCGGAATGGACCTAAGGGCTCATCTTTTGGAACCACTGACCTTGCAGCCGCTGGAAAGGGTATTGGTGCCTACGGGGTTGTATGTGGAAATTCCCGCCGGGTATGAAGCACAAGTACGTCCGCGCAGCGGGTTGGCATCACGTAAAGGTATAACGGTATTGAACAGCCCGGGAACGATAGATGCTGATTATCGCGGAGAGGTGTGTGTCTTGTTGGTAAATATATCACAGGAACCGGCTGTTGTTGAGCCCGGAGAACGAATTGCTCAGATGATAGTGGCATCCCACAGCAGGGTAGAGTGGGAAGAAACAGATGCATTGACGACCACGGAGCGGGGAACGGGAGGATTTGGTTCTACAGGAGAAAGATAATCCTGGTAAGACAAAAGAAAATGGACAAACTGTACACGTTATACCAACAACATCCGCAGGTATGTACAGATACCCGGCAAATCAAAGCCGGCTGTTTGTTCTTTGCTTTGAAAGGAGATCATTTTGACGGAAATACTTTTGCAAAAGAAGCCCTGGAAAAAGGAGCGGCCTATGCGGTAGTAGACGACCCATGCGTAGTTCCGCATACAGCAGAGGAAACTACCCGGTACGTTTTGGTTCCGGACGTGCTCAAAGCGTTGCAGCAATTGGCGGCTCATCACAGGCAGCAGTATAATGTGCCGGTTGTTGCTCTTACCGGATCCAACGGAAAAACAACGACAAAAGAATTGATTAAGGCCGTTCTTGCTGCCCGTTATAACGTGACGGCTACGGAAGGTAATCTGAACAACCACATAGGAGTGCCTTTGACGCTGTTACGTATAAACAACCGAACAGAGGTGGTAGTTGTGGAAATGGGTACGAACCATCCCGGAGAGATGGCTCTTCTGACATCTTTGGCTTGTCCTACGGCCGGATTGATAACAAATGTAGGAGGTGCTCATTTGGAAGGACTCGGCAATTTGGAAGGGATAAAAAAAGAGAAGGGCGCTCTGTACAACCACTTGAAGGCCAATGGAGGAACGGTGTTTTGTCACGCAGACGATACAGTACTCCGGAACATGCTGAAGGAAAGGGGGATTGAGGACAACGTGGTGTATTATGGAAGCGGCTCCGTAGAAGCCCTGCAGCGGGAAGGACGTTTGGTGGTACGAGTACCGGGATATCCAGAGATACAGACGCAGCTAACCGGTTTGTATAACGCGCCCAACGTGTTGGCAGCTCTGGCTGTGGGGGCGTATTATGGAATCACGCCGGAACAAGCGGCCGCTGCCGTTGCCGGGTATATACCATCCAATAACCGGTCGCAATGGGTACGAACAGCCCAAAACGTCTGTATTGCAGATGCTTATAACGCCAATCCGGTGAGTATGAAGGCCGCTTTGGAAAACTGGTATTCTTTACCGGGTAAAGGTAAGTGCGCTATTTTGGGCGACATGCTGGAGTTGGGACCCGACGCCCACCGCTCACATGTAGAAACGGTACGTTTGGTTACGGCCATGAAACCGGATTTGGTGTTTTGGGTAGGTGCTCATTTTTGCCGGGCCGTACAAGAAGAAAAAGCGCCAGGAGTCTGTTTTGCCACGGCAGATGAGCTGATGGCTTATTTAAAAGACAATCCTGTAAAAGACAAAATCATATTGATAAAAGGGTCCAACGGAATAGGACTGCATCTCCTTATCCCATCCGGAGTCTGCTGAATGTTAACAATACTTCCGCAGCAAAAGTAGCATCTTCCACCTTCACAGCAGAAGGCTGTTTTTCCGCCAGTATCAACTGCGTTATTTGTCGAGCACGCGGAGGTAGAAAGTAGCGGTTTTGTATATGGCGAATTAATGTGCGGAGTATCAGCGTGTTGCATCGCTGCGCCAATTTTTGACACTTACTACCCTCGGGCAAAAAGGGTTGTATTCGGTGTTTTCGAGGGAGGGTAGTAAGTAGTAGTTTTATACGTGACGAGTTAATTCGCGGAGTGTCAGCGTGTAGCATCGCTGCGCCATTTTGTGGCACTTACTACCTTGTGGCAAAAAGTGCTATTTTCCATGTTTTCCCGGAGGGTAGTAAGTAGTAGTTTTATACGTGACGAGTTAATTCGCGGAGTATCAGCGTGTTGCATCACTGCGCTATTTTTTGGCACTTACTACCTCGGCAGTAAAAGGACGTTTTTCCCTGCTTCCCGGGCGAGATAGAGGGTCCGGCGGGATGTGATGTGATGGGATGGGATGGGATGGGATGGGATGGGATGGGATGGGATGGGGGTGCGTTGTTTTATTCCATCCGGAGTTTGCTGAATGTAATTCTTTTAAAAGACAGGAAGAAACGGAAAATAATGCTTCCCCGGTATACGATGCCGCGCAAATCAGGAGCCGGCAAGTCCTTGTGCCTCTTCATGTGGCGGAGGTTTTTCCAGAAATGCGAATGGGCTTTGTAAACAGCGCCCATAAAACTCCATTTTCCCTGGAATAAATAGACTATGGCCGATAGATGGTCCAGAAACCAACGGGTGGGCAAAATGAAAAACAACCCTCTTTGGCTCAAATTCTTATACAACATAAGCAGGTTGTTCCTGTAGTTGAGGTATAGCTTGTGCGGAGAGTCGTTGGGAAGGGTACCGCCACCCACGTGGTAAATGACGGAAGCCGGTACTACGGCTGCACGATAGCCTGCCCAATGTGCCCTCCAGCAAAAATCAATTTCTTCCATATGGGCAAAAAAATGATTGTCAAGACCGCCTAACTTGTGAAACAAGGCGGCTTCCACGATCATACACACGCCACTAGCCCAAAATACGGGGACGGGGTTGTCATACTGACCTTCATCTTTTTCTATATGGGTGAGAATGCGCCCCCGACAAAAAGGAAATCCCAGCCTGTCTATGTAACCGCCACAAGCTCCGGCGTATTCAAAGGTGTCTTGTTCTGTCCAAGATAAGACTTTGGGCATGCAAATACCGTATTCGGGATGTTTTTTCAGGTAGGTTACAAGAGGGGGGAGCCAATCGGGTGTTACTTCTACGTCAGAATTAAGCAATACGTAATAATCCGCCTCTATTTGCCCCAGAGCTTTATTGTACCCGCCCGTATATCCGTAATTTTTATCAAAAAGTATGAGGGGTACATTGGGATGCGTTTCTGTAAGCCAGGCAACGGAACCGTCTGTAGAGCCGTTGTCGGCTATATATACCTGAGCCCATGGTTGCGGTGTCCTTTCCAGTAAGAGATGCAGGAAGCGTTCCAGAAAGTGTTTTCCGTTCCAATTGAGGATAACGACGGCCGTTTTGGGGTTCATGAGCGTTGATTGACGTGTTTATTGCCGGGTAAAGGTATGGGTTTTTGCGGAGTCTGAAAATTGTGATAAGAGAACGCCTGCAATTATTAGTACAAGACCTGTAAGAGTGGAAGGGAAAACAGGTTCTCCCAGTACGTAGTGGATGAGCAGAAGGGAAAGGAAAGGAAATATGTAAATCAGCGAACTGACAACAGCCGTGTTTTTAGCCAATTTAAGGGCCTTGAGCCAGATGACAAACGGTACGGCCATTTCAAATACGCCCACATAAACGGCAGACAAAAGGCTGCGCATTGAAAAACCGGAGGTGAAAAAAGGTGTTGAAGCACCTGCTGCAACGTGTATTCCTTTTTTCTGCAGCAGAAACCTGACTAACAGATAGGCAGCTATGTATACCCAGGCAAAGAGAAAATTCATGAGCAAACCGGCAGGTCCTGATACTTTGTTTTTCATGTTCAATAAAAAATACACGGCCCACAGCAGGGAGCTACCCAAAGCAAGGGCTATACCCCATGGGTTTGTGATGTGGAATGTGCCGTCAAACAATGTTTTTGGAGACCCTTGCATAGCCACAAACAAGGCCCCTGTAAAGCTGACCAGCATAGCTGCGATATTAAGCCATCGGATTTTTTGTCCCAAAACGGGAATGGACAACAACACCAGCAATAGGGGCCAGATCATATTAAGGGCCTGGGCTACTTGTGCCGGCAGCAAACTGTAGGCTTCAAAGAGAATCAGATAGTACAGAAAAGGATTGATCAGTCCCAGAAAAGCCGCTCTGTACCATACGTTACGCGGAATAGAAAACAAAACGCCACGTTGTCCCGCAGCCATAAGCAACAGGGACAACGCGGCGATTGCACTGGTTGTGGAAATAAACAGCAGGAAAGCAGGGGTAAAACAGGTAAGGGCCCATTTAAAAGCCGTAGCTACGGTTGACCAGCAGATAATAGCACCTGCTGCGTAGAAACCGGCAGACCTGCTCAGCCTCTCTGTTATTGTGCCACTTTTTCCAGCCATTTAACCATAGATGCCATGACAATCATAGAGATAAGACATACTACCACAAATACCGACCAGGTGAGCCAGATGGGGATATTCTTATACATAATGGCACCCAGGAAGAGCAATTGATTACCTACAGCCGTGGCTGTCAACCATCCTCCTTGCATTAACCCCTGCATATGGGGCGGAGCTACTTTTGACACGAAGGAAAGCCCCAGCGGGCTGATGAACAGCTCGGCTACGGTCAATATCAGATAGGTGACAATGAGCAATGCCGGACTTACTTTCATGGCTATGGGCAATCCTCCCATTTCTTTTACTTCACTCAACAAGGGCAGGTTGTAAGAGAAAATGGCCATAATCAGGTACGCAAAAGCAGCAATACCCATACCTATGGCAATCTTTTTGGGGGTAGAAGGCTCTTTGCCCTTTTTGGCAAGCCAGGAAAACAAACCTACGACTACAAACGTAAGCAGTACCACAAATAAGGGGTTAGCCGACTGGAAAATCTCAGCACCTACTATTTTGGTGAATCCAAGGTCTATATTTATTCTGCTAACATCTGTATAGTCTTTTGCAAAATAGGTGAGGGTAAGCCCGTTTTGGTGAAAGGAGAACCAGAAGAAAATGACAATGCCAAAAACAGCAAACAGGGCCATAACACGCTTTCTGATTTCTGCCACTTCCATTTTTGTAATCTTAGGCACGTTTGCTTCTGCAGCTTCTTCAACTTGTTTCTTAACGTCGGGAAGTTTGTTTTTGTTTACTATAAAAATGACTAAAGAAATAAGCATCGCAGCAATGGCTACAAAGAAAGCGTAATGGAAACCGGTATTAAACACGTTCAGGTATTCATTGGCAAAGGAGCCCAAATCTTGAACAGGTGTGTGGCTCACTTCTGTGGCCAGGAGTTCAAAATTCTGAAGGGCTTCCGTTCCCAGGGTACCTTTGATGAAACCGTGACACAGTTCGGGCAGTTTTTCATTATAGGCAAATCCATGCAATTGCAGCCACCAGTTACGTACGGCAATGGCAAAGAAGGGAGCAAAGAAACCTCCAATATTGATAAACATGTAGAAGATTTGAAACCCCCTGTCACGTACCGATTCGTATTTGGGGTTGTCGAACATTTGTCCCACAACAGCTTGCAGGTTCCCTTTGAAAAGTCCGTTACCAAAAGCAATCACAAACAATCCCAAACAAGTCAAAGCCAGGTAAAGACCCAGGTGAGGAACCGGCGTTGGTGTAGGGAAGCCTATGATGACATAGCCAACGGCCATCATAATGATTCCCGTTAAAATGGTACCCTTATAGTTTTTAGTTTTGTCTGCTATGATACCGCCTACCAGGGCCAATACATAGATAAGGGCATAGAAAATGGAGTAGATGATTCCCGTCGTTGTTTCATCCAGGCCGAATTTTGCCGAAATAAACAAGGTCAGGATGGCCATCATTGTGTAAAAACCGAACCGTTCGCCCATGTTGGCGAGCGCGGCGGAAATCAATCCTTTTGGTTGTCCTTTGAACATAGTATTTTAGGTTAGTTTAAATGTTTATCCGACAAAAATAAGATAATTTTGATAACTTTGTTTAGTTATGAAGACCATTTTTGTGCAGATTATTCGCTTTGTGCTGTTTCCTTTGATTTGCCTTGTCAGTCTGCTGCCGCTGCCCATATTATATGGAATCTCGTACGTTTTTGTTGTGCTGCCTATGCAAGGACTGGGATATAGAAAGACGGTAGTATTGGATAATTTAGTGAAAGCCTTTCCGGAAAAAACAGAAAAAGAAAGGTTTGAAATAGCACGGCAATTTTACCGCTACCTGGGCAGGGTGGTTGCAGAGAGCCTATGGTTGTTTACGGCCCCGTGCAAGCGTATGCTCAAAAGGTTTTCAGTAAAAAACGCTTATGTGCTGGAGGCTTTGCAGCAAGAAGGTAAGAGCGTTATTGTCATGATTCCGCATATGGGCAATTGGGAGTTTTTGAAAACATGCAGCTGTCCGCAATACAAAACGTTTTGCGGATATTATCAGCACCAGCTTCATATGGTTTATCAGAAAGTGAATTCCCCGGTCTTTGAAGCCCTCTTATACCGTATGCGCAGCCGTCACAAAACAGGGTGGCGTATATTGGAAAGCAGGCAGCTGGCCAGGTATATGGCCGCATATAAAAATATTCCCGGTGTATATGCTATGGTAGCGGATCAATGTCCGGGGCCGGCCGGAAAGAGTATAACTGTGTCTTTTTTGGGAAGGCCCACGTTGATGATTGCAGGTCCTGAGTATTTGGCCGGAAAATTCGGTCTTGCTGTAGTATATGGTGTGGTTAAAGAAGAGAGCAGGGGGAAATACGCTTTGCATTTCCGTCTTATAACAAAAGATGCCTCTGTGGAAGAGCAAGGGATGGTTACCACAACATTTGCCCGGTTGCTTGAGGAAGATATCCGGCAAAATGTGCATCTTTGGCTTTGGAGCCATAGGCGTTGGAAAAGAATACCGTCTGAAGAGGCTCGGAATTTGTAGGTAAAATAAAAAATACAGTCATGAAAAAATTAATCATTTTATTGGTGACCGTCAGTATATGGGTAACCGCAACAGGGCAGTCCGTATCGCAAGGTCAGATGATTCCGCAAGGGGTAGTTGTATACAGCTTGCCCAGAACTTGTGTACGCATTGTGGCTGAAGCTCAATATACCATATTTAACCCCGGACCCTATGCCAAATATGCCAGAAAGTATTTGGGTATTGATGCGGGTCAGTTAAAAACCATAACGTATGAATTGAGCAGGATAGAAATGACTCCCATGCTTGAAGCAGACCCACATGCGTTATATATGGCGAACCTCTCACAAGGAAAAGCTGAACCGTGGTTTTTGCAATTGACATCACAGGGTTTGGTTTTTTTATCTGACGTTCATTTGTCAAAAGAGCAAAATTGGCGTTTCCCATCTGTGGATATACTGCAAGATGTCTCCGATGCCGGCATTATTCAAAACATAAAGGAGGAACAGACTACCTTGTACCGCTCTGTCATGAAAGGACAAGAAATTACTGCCATACCGGTACAACAAACGCAACGGGTAGAAAAGACACCGGAGCAAAGAGCAGAAGAAGCGGCCCGTAACATCTTTAGACTTCGCGAAACCCGGCTTGCCATTATTACGGGAGATACAGATGCTGTATACAGCGGGGAGGCCATGGGTGCTGCAGTAGAAGAAATGCGGCGTATGGAAGAAGAATACCTCCGGCTCTTTTTAGGTGAAACGGTAACGGGCAGAACGCATCTTTCTGCAGATGTGGTTCCCGATAAAGAGGGAACACGTTATGTGGCTTTTCGGTTTTCAGAAACAGAGGGATTGCTGCCTTCGGGAAGCATAGGCGGACGCCCCATAACCCTGGAATTGAGTACAGAGAAGGAAGATGTGGCGGCTGATATCACAATGGATGAAGGCCGTGTCCGCTCCGGCACCCGCTTGTATTACAGGCAGCCTGCCGTTGTGACGGTACGCCTGGCAGACGGGCAGAAAGAATTTTTACAAGCCCGCATCCCTGTTTATCAAAAAGGAACAACCTTAAATTTCATCATCAATTAATTAAGTTATATGGATATTACACATTTAAAACCTGAAAGGGTCTGGAAACATTTTTATGCATTGACCAAAATTCCCAGGCCTTCAAAAAAAGAGGAACAAATCCGTGCTTTTCTGGCAGACTATGGAAAGAAATTAGGATTGGAAACTATCGTAGATCCCATTGGAAATGTCATAATAAGCAAACCGGCTACGCCGGGTATGGAAAACAGGCAAGGAATCATTTTGCAAGCGCATATGGATATGGTTCCGCAAAAGAATAAAGATACGGTACACGATTTTGAAAAAGATCCTATTATTCCCCGGATAGAAGGGGACTGGCTCTACGCCACAGGTACTACGCTAGGGGCAGACAACGGTTTGGGGGTAGCGGCTGCCATGGCCTTGCTGGAAGCCGATGACCTGGTTCATGGTCCTATAGAAGTGCTGATTACCACGGATGAAGAAACGGGAATGACCGGTGCACGCGGGTTGGAATCGGGTGTACTCAAAGGAGATATTTTATTGAATATGGACTCGGAAGATGAAGGAGAATTATACGTAGGTTGTGCCGGTGGAGAAGACGGTTCTTTTGAGTTGGAATTTGAAATGGAAAAAACCCCGGCCGGCTGGGAAGGAGCTCGTTTGAATATAACAGGTTTGAAAGGCGGTCATTCCGGAATGGACATTATCCTTGGGAGAGGAAACGCCAACAAAATTCTGGTTCGTCTGTTACACCACTTAATGGAAACGTGTCAAATACGTCTGGCTTCTGCAGAAGGAGGTGATTTGAGAAATGCCATACCGCGGGAGGCCGATGCTATTATTGCTTTTGAATCGACAAAAAAAGAACAGGTAGAGGAAGCTGTGTCTGTTATGACCAAAACCATTAAAGCAGAGCTTAAATTGATTGATCCTGACCTGAAAGTGACTCTTTTCCCGGCAGAGGCTCCCGTACAAATCATTCCCGAAGAAACGGCCCGCAAGATAGTAAGAGCTGTTTACGCTGCACCCAATGGTGTGTGGGCCATGAGTGCTTCCATGCCCGGATTGGTAGAAACATCTTCTAACCTGGCCATTTTCAAAGCTAAAGAAGGAAAAGCAGAAGTACATTGTTTGCTGCGCAGTATGGTAGATACGGCTAAAACAGATATGGGTACGGCGTTGGCTTGTTGTTTTACCAATATAGGAGCAACAAGTACTTTTTCCGGTGCCTATCCCGGCTGGCAACCTAATATGGAATCGCCCATATTGCAGGTCATGTTGAAAACGTATAAGGATATGTACGGAGAAGATGCACAGGTTAAAGCCATCCATGCCGGTTTGGAATGCGGTATTCTGGGTGGTCATTATCCGCATTGGGATATGATATCTTTTGGACCTACCATTCGTTCTCCGCACTCACCTGATGAACGTTGTTTGATACCCACCGTTCAAAAATTTTGGGATTTTCTGGTGGAAACGTTGAAAAAAACACCGGTAAAACAATAAGAATTTTCTGTAAATATATTTGTAGGGCTGCAAGAATTCCTTATCTTTGCAGCCCTTTAATATTTAAATCATTAATTAACCAGTAACTATGTTTAGACAGTACGAAACCGTTTTCATTTTAACTCCCGTTTTATCTGATGCTCAGATGAAGGAAGCGGTTGCAAAGTATCGTGATCTGATTCTGGCCAATGAAGGCGAGATTGTTTACGAAGAGGATTGGGGGCTGAAAAAGTTGGCTTATCCCATCCAAAAAAAATCAACCGGTTTTTACCACTTGATTGGATTTAAGGCAACACCGGAGTTTGTTGCCAAATTGGAATTGCAATACCGCAGGGACGAACGCGTAATCCGTTTCTTGACATTTGCTATGGACAAGCACGCCATAGCTTATGCAGAAAAGAGAAACAGTAAAGCAAAAGACCCGGTGCCCGTAAGGGAAGAAAAACCTGCTCCTACAGTAAGGAAGCCGGATTTGGATGATGATATTGACATTGATATTGACGAGGAGGATTAATCATGGCAAACAAAGAAATTCGTTTTTTAAACCCGCCTAGTTTTGAGGTAAAGAAGAAAAAATATTGCCGTTTCAAAAAGGCAGGTATCAAATACATAGATTATAAAGATCCCGAATTCCTGAAGCGTTTTCTGAATGAACAAGGAAAGATTCTGCCGCGCCGGATTACCGGAACGTCTTTGAAATTTCAAAGAAAAGTAGCACAGGCCGTCAAGCGTGCACGCCATTTGGCTTTGTTGCCTTATGTAACTGACTTACTTAAATAAGGAGAACCCGGTATGGAAATTATTTTGAAACAAGATGTCCCCAATCTGGGAGATAAAGACGATATTGTACAAGTACGCAACGGATATGCCACAAATTACCTGATTCCTAAGGGAATGGCAATAATGGCAACTCCTTCGGCAAAGAAAATACACGAAGAAAATTTAAGGCAACGAGCCCACAAAGAGGCTAAAGTACGTGAAGAAGCTCAAGCTCTTGCAGCAAAATTGGAAGGCCTGCGCGTAACCATTACCACCAAGGTAAGCGCAACAGGAAAAGTATTCGGTTCTGTTAACAACATTCAAGTAGCAGAAACTATTGCTGCACAAGGAATGGAAGTTGACAGACGGAACATCACCTTCCCCGGGAAAGATTCCCTTAAGGAAGTTGGTGTCCATCAGGCAGTTGTTAAAATTTATCGTGATATTTCAGCGACCATAGAAGTTGAAGTAACCGGTGAAGAGTAATCAGAACACAAATTTATATATGAAACAGGATATTGCACTTTTTGATCTTATCAGAAAGGAGGAAAATCGTCAGATTAACGGTATTGAATTAATAGCTTCTGAAAACTTTGTCAGTTCTCAGGTACTTAATGCCATGGGGTCTGTATTGACCAATAAATATGCAGAAGGATATCCCGGAGCGCGTTATTACGGAGGATGTGAAGTGGTAGACAAATCAGAACAGTTATGTATTGACAGGATATGTGAATTGTTTCAGGCTGAGTATGCCAACGTGCAGCCTCATTCCGGAGCACAAGCCAATATGGCCGTTTTCCTGGCATGCTTGAAACCCGGTGATACGTTTATGGGATTGGATTTGGCGCATGGTGGACACCTGACGCACGGATCACCCGTTAACTTCTCGGGTATTCTTTATAATCCTGTTGCTTATACGCTGGATAAAGAAACGGGTGCTTTGGATTACGATCAGATGGAGCGCCTGGCTTTGGAGCATAAACCCAAAATGATTATTGGTGGAGGTTCAGCTTTCCCCAGAGAATGGGATTATGCAAGAATGCGTCAGATTGCAGATAAGGTAGGGGCTATTTTTATGGTAGATATGGCACACCCGGCCGGACTGATAGCAGCGGGTTTGCTGAACAATCCGGTAAAACATGCTCATATAGTTACTTCTACCACACACAAAACGCTCCGTGGACCCAGAGGAGGTATCATTCTCATAGGGAAGGACTTTGATAATCCATGGGGCATCAAAACACCTAAAGGCGTAGTGAGGAAGATGTCTTCCCTCATCAATTCCAGCGTTTTTCCCGGTGTGCAGGGTGGCCCCCTGGAACATGTGATTGCAGCCAAAGCTGTGGCTTTCTTTGAAGCGCTGCAACCGGAATTTAAGGCCTACCAGATACAGGTGCAGAAAAACGCGCAGGCTATGGCCAAGGCTTTCTCTGATAAAAATTATGGACTGGTTTCCGGAGGAACGGACAACCATTTGTTGTTGATTGACCTGCGTTCCAAATTTCCGGAACTGACGGGAAAGGTTGCCGAAAATGTATTGGTAAAGGCGGACATAACCGTGAATAAAAACATGGTTCCTTTTGACTCCCGTTCTCCTTTTCAAACATCGGGTATTCGCGTAGGAACACCGGCCGTTACCACACGCGGTCTGAAAGAACACGACATGGAAACAATTGTGGCTTTGGTGGACGAGGTGTTGTGTAATCCTGAAGATCAAGCTGTTATAGAACGTGTTAAGAAAAGGGTAAAAGAATTGATGGGCGGTTTACCCCTTTACGCCTGGTAAAAAAGCCATATAATTATGAAAAAAAATGTGCTGACTATTACTACCCTGATAGTTGCGCTTCTTGTTTTGCCTGTAACCACAGGCGCACAAACCACAAAGCGGGGCACGGTTGAAGCAGCTATCGGAACAGATTTGAATGAAATTCTTCCGGACGACATGATATACATGTATAAGGAATTCCAGAAGGGCACCGTGTTTTTTCATGATAGAAGTACGGCAGAGGGTATCATGAATATTTATTTGCCCGGGTCTCATTTGCATTTTATAGGGGCCAATAAAGACACCCTGCAAATGAAGAATCAAGATGCAGCCCGTTTGCTTTCCATAGGTTCCGACACATACCTCAGACACGATAAAATATGGTCGCGCATTATTGCTACTTCAGGTACTACGGCATTATGTCTCAGGTCTGTGGTAAATATACACTCCGATCAAAAGATTGGTGCGTACGGAACAACAGATGCCACCTCTTCAATTGCCAACGTAGATATGGTGCATAGTATGGAGGGTAGCAGCTCCGTACGTTTAAAGAGTTTACGAAGAATTCCCTACTCCATTACACATTATGCTTTGCTTTATGACGGGCAGAAATTGCATAGTGCCACAAAAAGGAATTTCAGAAAACTATTCCCGGACAAGAAAGACGATATTGACAAATACATCAAAGAGCATAAATTGAACCTGACTACAGCAAAAGATGCATTACAGCTGTATCAATTCCTGACTCTTTAATTGAAGTTGTTTGCGTTCTGTTACAGGCGTGCTTTTCCTTTTGTCTTCCGGGATACGCTCTGTCCTCATCGTTTTTTCCGGTAAGCGGATTGGTTCTGTTATCTCTGTACTTTCTCTGTTACGGAGTTCCGATCGGGCTTCTGTTATGGGTATGCCGCGCATGAAAGCGGAACGTGTATATTCCAGGGGAAAGAATTGTAAAGTATAGGGAAACAGGGGCTCCTTGTAAAAGAGTTTCGGTTCGTAAACCATATCTATTATAATACGTTCTGTAATAGCCTGTCTGTCCGGAGGTCTTTCTTCTTCCCTCCAGTTGAAACCGGCCAGCCTCTCCTGGTCTTTTCGTAAATCATAGAGCGGTATGACATCGCTTTTTACAGATTGTTTGTAGACTATGCGTTGAGCCCTCTTGTCTTTCAAAAACACATGCATCGCATCGCATTCTTTAATGTTCAGCGATGTAATCAGGCTGTCTTCCGGGATGTAAAACAGAGCTCTTGCATTTTTTAGTACATCAAACTTGTATACATCGTTATCCGTTATATGAGCCAGCATAAGGTCACCTTTAATCTGGTGGTAAAAGGTTTCTTCTTGTGAAATGAGGAATGCGTTTGTAGAGAAATCTACCCTGTACAGAGAATCCCTGCTGAAACGGAACCAAATACTGTCGGCGCTCAACTGGCTTTCTTCATTCCATAAAACAGGTTTACCGTACTGACGCAATATGGAATCTATGCTGTTGAAAACCATAGAGTCACAAACAGATTGCAAATCGCTTTTGTAGGCTTTTACTCTGTGGTAGGCATAGAGCATATGGACTTCTGTTTTTTGTAGCAAACTGTCTCCCAAATGCCGTGCATCGGCAAGCAACAGGCTGTCTGCATGGAACAAAGCCTTTTGGACGTCTGTGGTATCTATGGTAAAATCTGTTTGCTCCGGCTCCGGCTCCGGTTCTTCTTTTTCAGACAGCCGGGCGTGTGTGGAATCTGCCGGCATTAATGTTTGTGCCGTATCTGCAACAGCCGCTTTCTTTTCTCTTACAGGTATAGATTGCCTGGCAAGGGCTCTTGTTCTTTCCAATGAATCCATAGCTCCGTAGGTAGTTGTAAAAACCCGCAGGGTGTCAGCTCTTAAAAAAAGAGAATCCGTCGCCAAAGTCTCTTGATCTTTTTCATAAGCAATCCAAACGGGATCTTCAGTAGCCTGTACCCAGTCCGGCTGTCTTGTAAAGTCCAGCCGGTCTGCCAGTAAAAGTGTATGCTGTGTCGTATCGCGTACTTGAATGTCTTTTCTTAACGTCCCGGAAAGGTTGTTTCTGTCATAAAAAATATCGTGCGCTCTTATTTCCTGTTTTTCTGTCAGGATGAGCACGTCGTTTTTGAAGTGTAGCCACTCTTTGTCTTTATCGTAGGAGCCTTCTCCCGAAGTCAGAAACCCGTCTGCATGCCATGCCTGAACATGGCCCCAAAATTCGGCAAAATTAATATCTGAGTGGAAATACAAAGAATCTGCTTTGATTTTTAAGGTATCTGTTCCTATTTCCACATTTTCATAAAAACAGAATAATTTTTCTTTGGAGTAGTAATAGCCGCGCCGGCTTTCCAGGACGGTACTGTCCTTGTCAAACATAGAGGCTCCATTGAAAAAGTAGCCAATGCTGTCTTTTGTGTTGAAGTTTAAATATTTTGTACGTAGCCTGTTGTTGTCCTTATCTATGAGTTCTACTACTTTTCCACGGACTTCCGCAATATTGGCATCTCCTAAATAATGGATGGTTTCTCCCGTAAGCTTTGTTCCGTCTTGAATAATTTCAATATTTCCTACGGCGTCCAGGCTGTTTTCTTTGGTGTTCCAAAGCGCCGTGTCGCATAGAATTAACGTGTTGTTGTGCAGGAATCGGGCTGGCCCCGTTACTTTGCGGTAATTGACACCAAAAAGCTCATACATTTCTGCTTCTTGTGCATGGAGCAAATGGATTTTCTCTTCTTCTCTATGCTCCTTTTTGTTTTGAGCCATAAGGACAAAGGGCTTGGATAAAAAGCAGATTCCTAATAGCAGCAGCAGAAAAAACCGGGGTGTTTTCATTATTTTATCCAGCCTTCCCTTTGGAAAGCACAATCCCTGAACAGGGGGTCGATGCGTATGTATGTTGTCTCTTGTTTTTCTTTAATGAAATCCTCAATAGCCTGTAACATCTGTTTGTTCGTAGCCATATTTTGGATAAGGCTGTAATCTTCTTTCAGATCGGCCGTATGAGCCGGTATGATTTTATCCAACCGTATGATTTTATAGATGACGTTGCCTTCCCGTCCTTCATTATCCCTGCTTTCAAAGGCCGCTGAAATATCACCTTCTTTCATATTCTTTAACACGTTGTAATCGTTGGTGTTCAGCTGGTCTTTTTCAAAAAGCATAGAGCCGGTTTCTTCATCGGACATGCGTCCTCCATTGAGTCTGGAGGGGGGATCTTCCGAGTGCATGATGGCGGCTATTTCGAATGAAAGACTGTCTGCTTTAATAAGTGCCGATAAGCTGTCTAGCTTGTTCAGGCATTTAACCCTGTCTGTAGTAAGCACTTCCGGTTTCAGGAGAATATGTCGGGCGTTAAACATGTCGCCTTCTTTCTCAATCATTTGAATCAGGTGGAATCCGTCGGGAGTTTCCACTATTTGCGATACCTGCCCCTCTTTGAGTACGATGGCTGCATCTCCAAAAGCCGGCCAATACATTTGCTTGGAAGCCATACCTAATTCACCTCCACGCCGGGCAGAATAAGGGTCTTGCGAATACATGCTGGCCAACGTGCTAAAACGAGTTCCACTCATAATTCGTTCACGGAATTCCAACAAGCGTTCTTTAACCAGCAAAACAGCTTCTTCTTTAGGAGGATATAATACTATCTGACTGAGTTTGTATTGAATGGGAACAATAGGGAGGCTGTCTTTGGGCGTTTTTTTGTAAAAGATTTCCACATCTTTTGGCGTAAGCGGCGGCACACCTTGAGTTATGGTAGATTGCATGTCGCGTGTGAGGCTTTGTTCACGGAATATCTCCCGCCATTCTTGCTTAAGTTTGAATACGGGTTTATGAAAATATTCTTCTGTTGCTTTTTCTCCTCCCAGGCGTGTTTTAATATCTTGAAGCCTGCCTTCCAATTCCAGTTCTACATATTCTTCATTGACCACAAGGCTGTCCAACCGGGCTTGTGTGAGCATAAGTTTGGAGACCAACATGCTTTCAAGAATTTCGCAACGCAGGTTTTTATCTGTGATGACGCCTTGCATCATACGCATCTGAACTTCTTCTTCTATGGAAGAGAGCTGAATCATTTCGTTTCCGACAAGAGCCACCACTTTATCTACCAATCCTCCCGGGTATTTTTGCCCCGATGCCGTAACGGTCATCAACAGAAAGATGAGCATGCCAAACCCAACTATTTTCTTATTTTTCATCCTTTTTATAGGTTTTTATCAATTGTTTGTTCCAGCCTTCTTTAAGAACTTCTTTTTCCAAATCTTTGAGTAACTGCTGTTTTCTTCTGCTCAGTATGTTCTGACGGATTTCTGTTTCCTTGAACTCTGCCGGTGCCGGCGTGTTTTCTTGTAAGTAGTCGTAAACAGATACTAAATAAGCGTACAGGCTGTCACGGGTATCTAAATATCCTTTTGATCTAAGTGCATAAACATCATTTTTGGCTTGTGACGGCAAATCTTGTGCCAGTTGACGCAGTGTAAGCCATTTGTCATCATAATGAGTATAAACCTCTGCTGAGCTTTCACACAACCGGTCCAATTGCCGCATATCTTCCAGGCTGTATGACCGGTATAAATTGCGTATCATGGGCAAATAGGGTGACTGCAACCGGATTTTAACAAAACGGGCTTTTAGAAGAGGAGCATCCAGCAAGAACAGTTCCCGATGGTTGTTGTAGTAATCCGATATTTCCTCCTGACTTACGGTGGTATCAATCCGGCTTTCCACATACTTTTTTTGATACCGGAAAACAAGCAGTGATTTCCTGTAATCGGCCAATTCTTGCTTTACGTCTTTTTCTTCTTTGCTCAAGGCTTCTTCTGCTTTTTTTAGAAGCAGGTTGTCGATGGCCCAAATATCTATATAATGGTTAATCAGATTGACTGAATCTGTTGCAGAAAGTGTATTTTGCAACAAGCCCTCCAAATCTTTTTTATATAATATTTCTTTGCCGATTTGTGCCAATCGCTCCGGTTCTGAACCAAACCAACTTTTAAAGCGGGTACAGGATCCTGTAAGAAGCAGTAACATAAATATGCAGCACCATTTTTTCATAGCTATCTGGAATAATTAGGGGCTTCTCTGGTTATTGTAACGCTGTGCGGATGGTTTTCTGTGACTCCGGCCGAAGTGATACGTACAAATTCAGCTTTTTTTAAAGCAGCCAGATCAACAGCGCCGCAATATCCCATGCCCGCACGCAGGCCGCCTGCCATTTGGAAAAACACTTCACTCAATGTTCCTTTATAAGGTACCTGAGCCACGATACCCTCCGGTACGAGTTTGCTGACATCAACCTCGCCCTCCTGAAAATAACGATCTTTTGAACCTTGCTGCATGGCTTCCAGCGAGCCCATCCCGCGGTAACTCTTGAATTTACGTCCGTTAAGAATGATGGTTTCTCCCGGCGATTCTTCCACACCCGCAAAGAGAGAGCCGGCCATAATGGTGTCTGCTCCGGCTGCCAATGCTTTTACCATATCTCCTGAATAACGGATACCTCCGTCTGCAATAATGGGTATGCCTTTATCTTTTAACACACGGTATGCTTCCATAATAGCGGAAAACTGCGGAACTCCTACACCAGCTACAACGCGTGTGGTACAAATGGAACCGGGCCCGATACCTACTTTAACGGCATCAGCACCGCTTTCTGCCAACGCCAGAGCTCCTTGTGCTGTGGCTACATTGCCGGCAACAATATCGAGATGCGGAAAAGCCTTCCTGGCTTTCCTGACAGTATCCAGTACTCCCGATGCATGGCCGTGAGCCGTGTCAATAACTACGGCGTCTGCATCTACGGAAAGCAGTTTTTCAATATGTTCCAGGGTATCATTGCGAACTCCTACGGCGGCAGCTGTACGCAAACGGCCTTTACTGTCTTTGCTGGCGTAAGGGTTATCTTTGATTTTGCGGATATCTTTAAAAGTTAACAGCCCAATGAGCCTGGACTGATTATCCACAACAGGAAGTTTCTCTATTTTGTGGATTTTCAACAGTTTTGTGGCACTCTCCAAGTCGGCTCCGTCGTTGATAGTTACCAGGTTTTCATGCGTCATGACTTCTTTGATGGGCGTACCCGGATTCTCCACAAACCGTAAGTCTCTGTTGGTAACGATACCTATCAGGCGGTGTTTGCCGTCGACTACGGGTATACCTCCAATATGGTTGTCGTTCATGAGGGTTAAAGCATCTCCTACGCAAGCATCAGGACCAATGGTAATGGGATCGTATATCATTCCGCTTTCCGAACGTTTGACTTTTCGAACGTGTTCCATTTGTTGCTCTACAGTCATGTTTTTATGGATTACACCCAACCCCCCTTCTCTTGCAATGGCAATGGCCAGCCTGGAGTCTGTTACCGTGTCCATGGCAGAAGATATAATAGGGGTATGCAAAGTGATGTTTCTGGAGAAGCGAGTGGATAAATCCACATTGCGTGGAAGTACGGAAGAAGCGGCCGGTAATAACAACACGTCGTCAAACGTGAGTCCTTCAAATATTATGCGATTGTTGAAAGATTCCATGATCAAAGATTTTATCTTACAAAGATAAAGAAAACGGATGATTAAGTTTATCTTTGCTTTATGAAGAAAAGGAAAATTGGATTGTTGGCTCGTGTTGCCATAGCCATTCTGCTGGGTATTCCTTCCGGATTGTTTTTTCCCACTGGGTTATCACGTGTTTTTTTGACGTTCAACGGTTTATTTAGTAATTTTTTAGACTTTATAGTTCCGCTCATTATTCTGGGATTGATTGCTCCCGGTATAGCCGAGTTGGGTAAAGGAGCCGGAAGAATGTTGGGGACCACCATGGCTCTGGCGTACGGCTCCACAGTTTTAACAGGTTTTTTTGCTTTTTTTTCTTGCAGATGGATATATCCTTTTCTTCTAAAAGGAACTGTGGACGGAACGAGTGCTGTGCTGCAGACAGAAACACTGGCTGACGTTCAGACGTTGATGCCTTTCTTCACCTTGGAGTTTCCACCGCTGTTTGGGGTGATGTCTGCCCTTGTCTTTGCCTTTGTGTTAGGTTTGGGACTGACAGCCGTAGAGGACGGAGCACCTTTAATGAGGGTGCTTACCAATTTTAGGGATATTGTGAATAAAGCCATCAGCGGGGTGATTATTCCTTTGCTTCCGTTGTTTGTGTACGGTATTTTTTTGAAAATCGCTGCAGATGGGCAAGTCGGCAAAGTAATGGGAGTCTTTATCAAGATTATTATTCTTATTTTTCTGCTTACTGTTGTGTTGCTGATGTTTCAATTTATGGTGGCAGGTCTTGTTGCCCGGAAGAATCCATTCCCCCTCCTGCGTACCATGTTGACGGCTTACGTTACGGCTCTGGGCACTCAGTCTTCTGCTGCTACCATACCGGTAACGTTGCAACAAGCCATCAAATGTGGCGTAGATCCAAAAATTGCCGGTTCCGTCATACCTTTATGTGCGACGGTACATTTGTCGGGGAGTATGCTTAAGATTACGGCCTGTGCCATGGCGGTCATGCTTATGTCCGGTATACCTATAGACACCTTTGTTTTTACCGGTTTTATTTTCTTGTTGGCTGTTACCATGGTTGCGGCACCCGGCGTTCCGGGAGGAGCCATTATGGCGGCCATTGCCGTATTGCAATCGGTATTGGGGTTCGATGCGGAAGCTATTGGATTGATGATAACCCTTTATATTGCCATGGATAGTTTTGGTACGGCCTGCAACGTTACCGGAGACGGTGCCATAGCAGTCATAGTAGATACTCTGTATGGCAAGAGTTAGTGTATTTTGCGGATCTCATGCCGGGGGCGATCCCGGTTTTGCCGAACAAGCACAAGCGTTGGGGAAGTATTTGGCCGGCAAGCAGATAGAACTGGTATATGGCGGTACGCATGTGGGCTTGATGGGTATTTTGGCAAACAGCGTCCTGGCTCATGGAGGGTCTGTAGAAGGAGTGATTCCCGATCTTATAGAAGAAATGCAATTGGCGTATAGGGGGTTGACAAGAATGGTAAAAGTACCGGATTTGGAATCCAGAAAAAAATATTTGATAGAGCATGCAGACCTGCTGCTGGCTCTTCCGGGCGGGTATGGTACCATAGATGAGTTTTTTACGGCAGCCGTTTCTAACCAGTTGGGAATCATAGACAAACCTCTGATTTTATTCAACGTCCAAAACTTTTACAACCCCCTGATAGAGCAACTGGACCGCATGACGGCTTTGGGTTTCATAAAAAAAGAGTTCAGGGAGCGGGTAAAGGTTATCACCCGGTGTGACGAACTGGATACTTATTTTTTGTAACGGGCACCCTGGAAGGTGTTGCGTTCATCCAGCCTTTTTTCCAATAAACGCAGTATTTCAACATTTCTGATAAGCCCCCATGGCGTGGAACGTACAAAACGCGGGGGTACTTCACCGGCTATGCGTTCAATAAACACATCGGGACGGAGCAGTTCCAGAAAATCAATGACAAAATCTATGTAGTCTTCCAGGGAAAACGTAACAAATGCTTGCGGGTTCCGTTCGAATTCTTTTTCCATGGCGGTCCCTTTGACAATTTGAAGCTGATGGAGTTTTAATGAAGTAATGGGCCACGTATTCAGGATATCTGCCTGCGCCAGCATTTCTTCTCTGCTTTCTCCGGGTAAGCCAAACATCAGATGCACACCCGTATGCAATCCTCGCGATGCTGTTTCCTGCAACGCCCATGCTGATTGTGCGACCGTATGGCCGCGGTTTATGCGTTGGAGCGTTTTGTCGTAGCAGGACTCAATACCGTATTCTAAAAGTACAATGTGCTTTTTTGACAGTTCCCGGAGATAATCCAGTTTTTTGCTGTCCACGCAGTCAGGACGCGTGCCCACCACAATTCCTTTTACCAGAGGGTGAGATAACGCTTGATTATAGATCTTCTGTAAGATGTCCAAGGGGGCGTATGTATTGGTATAAGGCTGAAAATAAGCCAGATAACCACCTGCTCTGCGATAACGCACTTTGTGGAAAGCAATACCTTCGTCAATTTGCCGGGCCAGGCTTTTATCCGGAGTACTGTATCCCGGATGGAAGGCACGGTTGTCGCAGTAGGTGCAGCCTCCCGTTCCTGCTGTTCCGTCGCGGTTTGGACATGTGAAACCGGCATCTACCACAACCTTCTGAAGGCGTGTTCCGTATGTTTTTATAAAATATCCGGTAAAAGAACGGTATCTTTGCATGGTGCAAAGGTAAAAAGGTTGCCTTGCCAAATCAAAGAATTGCCCTAAATTTGTCTGTTATGAAGAAAATACATTATTTCCTGACCGTAATGGTTGTATTTGCTCTCTTCACGGGATGTGGAGACGGCAGAAACCTGAACAAGCTTTCCGACCTTTCCGGAAGTATAAAAAAAGGACTGGCTCCTGACAGAAGGGAAAAAGTATATGAAGTCCGCTTTGAGAAACAAAAAGGATCCAGAGCCTATATCGCTCTGGGGTCAACGACAGAGGAAAGTGCCGGACCGGCCCTTGTGGCAGCAGCTGCATCTGTGGGCATTACCTTGGAAGACGGTCTCACTTTGCTGCCCGACCCGTCGTTGAAAGATAATGTGTATGGTGTTACGGCTCAGTCAGTAATCAATTTACGTTACGGTCCGGGATATAGTTTTGAATCGGCCACTCAGACATTGATGGGTACACCCCTGCAGGTCCTGGAAAAACGAAACGGCTGGACAAGGGTGAAAACACCGGAAGGATATATTGCTTGGGTTACTTCTCCCAGTGTGAAGGAAATGGACAAGGAAGCTTTTGAAGCTTGGGCAGCGGCCGAAAAATTATTGGTGAACAAGCATTATACGTTGTTCAGAGAGGCTCCGCTCCCGGGTGCTCCTGTAGTTTCTGATGGCGTGTGGGGAAACATTGTGGAGTTGAAAGGATTGACGCCTTTGTATTACAAAGTACAATTGCCTAACGGGAAAGAAGCCTATTTGTCCCGTCACGATGCAGAACCGTTCCAAAAATGGGCTCTGGCTGCCAATCCCATGGCAGAAGATATCATAGCCACGGCATTGCAGTTTATGGGATTCCCATACATGTGGGCCGGAACATCCATCAAAGCTATGGACTGCAGTGGTTTGGTGAAAACGGTATTCTATATAAATGGGGTAGTGACATTGCGTGATGCTTCGCAGCAGGCACGTATGGGAGAGCAGGTAGATATGTCTGAGGGGTGGAAAAACCTGCAGATGGCGGACTTGTTGTTTTTTGGACGTAAGGCCACGGAAGACAAATCCGAGAGTATTACCCACGTGGGTATTTATATAGGAGACGGACGTTTTATCCATGCTGCCGGCAGTGTGCGTGTCAATTCTTTGGATCCGGAAAGCGATATTTATTACGAAGGAGCTGAACGCTGGATACGAACCGGACGGATACTAAATCATATTGACGACGGAACATACGTGGTTTCTGTAAGGGAACATCCCTGGTATGGGATTACCTGTAAAGAATGACATTTATTTTTATCATATAACCTAATAACATGAGTTCAACAAGACGCGATTTTCTAAAAAGATCCATGGCTTTGGCGGCGGCCGCAGCGATTACAAATCCTGCAGACTTGTTTGCCCGCCAGACAGGAAATATTTTTAAATCTAAAAGCAAATCACCGGGTCCCGACAAAATGGTGCTGACATTTAAACCGTTTGAGGCCAGAATGAAGCACGTATTTACCATTTCCGGTTCATCCCGTTCCACAACGCCCATTGTTCTTACCCAAATCTCTTACCAGGGATATACGGGCTATGGGGAAGCTTCTATGCCTCCTTATTTGGGAGAAAGTACGGCTTCCGTTATGGACTTTTTAAAACGCGTGGACCTGGGACAATTCAGTTCACCCTTTCAGATGGAAGAAATTTTAACGTATGTAGACAATATCACCACCAACAATACGGCCGCCAAATGTGCTGTTGACATAGCTTTGCATGATTTGTGCGGTAAATTGATGGGGCAGCCGTGGTGGAAAATCTGGGGCTGGACCAACAAAGATTTGATAGGCACTTGTGCTACGGTAGGTTTGGCTTTTAATCCCGATGGCTCTGTAGATAAACCAAAGATTCGTGAAAAGACAAAAGAGGCCATGGAGTTTAACCTGATTAAGGTAAAACTGGGCAATACGGAACAAACCGATAAAGATATGATTACTACTATACGGGAAGTAACGGATTTACCCATTTTTATTGACGCCAATCAAGGTTGGCCGGAAAAAAGCTATGCCTTAAAAATGATTGAATGGTTGGCCAAACGCGGTGTTGAAATGATTGAACAGCCTATGCCCCGGTTGTTGCTGGACGAGGCTGCCTGGCTGCGCGACCGCAGTCCGCTGCCCATTATGGCGGACGAAGCTTGTCAGCGTTTGTCCGATGTGCGCAAACTGTATGGAGCTTATGATGGAATTAACATCAAATTGATGAAGTGTACAGGTATGCGGGAAGCCAGAGAGATGATCTCTGTGGCCAAAGCTATGAATATGCGTTTGATGATGGGTTGTATGACGGAAACCTCTTGCGCTATTTCTGCGGCTGCACAGTTTACAAGCCAGCTTGAATGGGCGGATTTGGATGGCAATTGGCTTATTGCCAACGATGTGTTTTCAGGGATGAAGGTGGTAGACGGAATTATCACATTGGAAGACAAGCCCGGTATTGGAGTTGAACCCTTATAATATCATTTGATGTTATGTCTGAGAACTTAAGAACCATTAAAAAAGATATCAATTATCTTATAGACGAATTGCTTTTTGATTGTTGCATGTTCATGGAAATGAACCCCGGCAAGAATCAGGAAGAAGCCATGGAAATCATTAACCAGGCGATTTCTCTTAGAGAGGAATTGATAAACAGGGTAAATGCCATTCGTGAGCAACCGGTCAAACCTCAATTCAAAACGCTGAGACAGGATATGGTTGATACAGTAAATGGCTTATTTGAAAAAATCAGTGAATTGGCAAAATAGTTCCATTGGGAACTTGCTGAAAGAGCGTATGCTGATTCTGGACGGGGCCATGGGCACCATGATCCAGCATCAGCATCCTGTTTTCCCGGATGGGAATGACGGAAACAACGATATACTTGTACTTTCCAGTCCGGAACTTATACGCAACATCCATAAGGCATATGTGGATGCGGGTGCCGATATAATTTGCACCAATACGTTCAATGCCAATAAAATTTCTCAACAAGATTACGGTACGGCAGATCGTGTATATGAAATCAACCGCCAGGCAGCCCGTCTGGCCCGGGAAAGCGGTGCATTATACGTTGCAGGCTCTATGGGTCCGACCAACAGGTCGGCCTCTATTCCTACAAGGGTTGAGTTCCCGGGAGAACGGGAAGTGGATTTTCACACGTTGGTTCATGCCTATCGGGACCAGATTCGGGGGTTGAAAGACGGAGGTGCAGATTTGTTGCTTCTGGAAACCGTTTTTGATACCCTTAATGCCAAGGCGGCACTTTTTGCTTTGGAAGAGGAGGCTCCCGGAATGCCGGTCATGCTATCGGCCACCATAGCAGACCACTCCGGGCGGATCTTGTCCGGTCAAACGATAGAAGCCTTTTTGGCATCTACGGAACATGCAGGCTTATTCAGCGTTGGTTTGAATTGTTCTTTTGGCCCGGATAAATTGTTGGTTTATTCACGTATACTGGCCCAACACACTGCGGTCTTTACGAGTGCACATCCCAATGCCGGCCTGCCCGATGTATATGGAAATTATACATTGACTGCCGAAGCTATGGCCCGTCAGATGCGTCCTTTTGCAGAAGAGCGTCTGGTAAATATCCTGGGAGGCTGCTGCGGTACGACTCCGGAGCACATCCGGGCGCTTTCTTCCATGGTAAAGGAAACAGAAAAAACATACGGACTAAGGGTTGTGCAAGAGGAACGGGAACCGGCCAAAGTCTTGTTGAGCGGACTGGATGTATTGGAGGTACGTGAAAAATCGGTTTTTCTGATTGCAGGTGAACGCACCAATGTGTCCGGAAGCCGGAAATTTGCCCGATTGATTAGGGAAAAACAATACGACCAGGCTTTGGAAATTGCCAGGGGCATGGTACAAGACGGTGCACATATTATCGATATCAATATGGATGATGCCCTGCTGGATGCACCGGAAGCCATGAAGGAGTTTTTATACAGACTGGGAGCAGATCCGGAAATTGCCCGGGTTCCCGTCATGTTGGATTCCTCCAGTTGGGAAGTTCTGGAAACAGGCTTGCAATGTGTGCAGGGAAAGTCTGTTGTCAATTCCATCAGCCTGAAAGAAGGTGAAGAGGCCTTTTTACGAAAAGCACGTCTTGTCCGTAAATACGGAGCAGCTGTTATGGTTATGGCTTTTGACGAAGAAGGACAAGCTGTCACATTTGAACGACGTGTGGAGATAGCCCAAAGGGCTTTTCGGCTGCTGACAGAGGAAGCAGGTTTGAAGCCCAGGGATATCATAATGGATCCCAATGTGTTGGCCATTGCCACAGGGATGGATGAACACCGTAGTTTTGCCGTCGATTTTATCAAGGCCGTACAATTTCTGAAAGATAACCTGAAAGGAGTGCTGGTTTCAGCCGGTGTGAGTAATCTTTCTTTTTCTTTCCGAGGCAACGAAACAGTGCGGGAAGCCATGCACGCAGTTTTTCTTTACCATGCGATAAAAGCAGGGCTGGATATGGCCATCCTCAAACCGGGCGCACAACCAATTTATTCAGAAATTCCGGCAGCGCTGCGCCGTGCCGTGGAAGACGTTATCCTGGACACAGACGCTCAGGCTACCACGCGGCTTGTGGAAGCCGCCTCGGCTTTAAAAGATCAGGCAGTTACTGCAGAAAGGCTTACAAAGGAAACGTGGAGGGAGCTGGGGCCGGAAGAGCGGCTGATTTATGCGCTGATGCACGGGAGGGAGCAATACCTGAGGGAAGATTTGGAGGCGTTGCGACATATTCCTGCCATAGATATTGTGGAGTCTACGCTGATGGAGGGTATGAATCGGGTGGGCAAACTGTTTGGTGAAGGACAGATGTTTCTGCCTCAGGTGGTAAAAACGGCCCGTACCATGAAACAGGCCGTCGCCTTGCTGCAACCCCGGATAGAAGAAGAGAAGAACAGCCCGGAAACGAAGGTACACGGTACAGAACAGGTACACGGCATTATGGCCACCGTAAAAGGAGACGTGCACGATATCGGAAAAAACCTGGTGACTCTTGTGATGGAGTGTAACAGTTATCGCATAACGGATTTAGGCGTGATGGTCCCCTCACACCAAATAGTGGAAACGGCTGTCGAAGAAAAAGCATCCTTTGTGGGGTTGAGCGGACTGATAACGCCTTCATTGGAAGAAATGACGGAAGTGGCTCGTGCCATGCAACAAGCCGGCCTCTCCGTTCCTTTGCTCATAGGCGGAGCTACCACCTCGGCCTTGTTTACGGCGTTGAGGATTGCTCCGTTGTACGACGGACCTGTAATCCACTGTCCCGATGCGGCCGGAGTGGTGCCTTTACTGACGGATTGTTTTTCTAAAGACGAGGCTGTACGGGAGCGTTTTTTAACGACCCTGCGCGCGGAGCAAGAAGTGCTCCGGGAAGCCGGAACAACAAGCAGCCGGGCCAAAGAGTATCTTACGCCGGAACAAGCACGTGCCAACAAATGGATCTCCGGCGTAAACTGGAGGATGCGGAAAATGTGTCCCCATTGCGGGCAGAGGCACGGACTGGACGATTTTGTGCCGCCTTTTACCGGAGTGCGCACGGTTGAGGTACCTTTTAAAAATCTAAGGCCTTATATCAAATGGACAGCTTTTGTAAAAACCTGGGAAATACAGGATAATAAGCCACAGGCTCAGGAAGCTGTGAAAGAAGCCGAAGCTTTGCTGGATAAACTGGCGGCAGGGGGTTTTGGAGATGTGGCGTATGCCCGAGCAGCGGTAGGCTTTTGGCCGGTATTTGCCACGGCGGACGATCGTCTGCTTTTCTACGAAGATGCTTCTTGCAGGAACCTGCTGCTGGATATGCCTTTGGAGCGGGATTTATTGAAACACAAGGACGACACGGCCAACGTCTGTCTCACGGACTTTATTGTGCAGGAAGACCAATCGGGAGCTCCCGATTATGCAGGATTGTTTTTATTGACGGCCTCTTCTGAAGCTTTGGACCAGGCAGTCGCAGACCTAAAAGAACAGGGTGATGTATATACCGGTCTGTTGTTGCAATCCTTATTGGATGTTTTGGCAGAAGCGTGCAGCGAATATTTGCACTTCGAATACGTGACGCTTCCCTGCGGAGCAAAACGCGGTATCCGACCGGCTTTTGGTTATCCTTCCTGCCCGGACCATACCTTAAAAAAACCGGTAACGACTCTTTTGCAAAAAGAAGAAGATTTGGGAATTTCGTTAACTTCGTCCTGTATGATGAAGCCTGCAGCCTCTGTTTGCGGTATGTACATAGGCCATCCACAAGCGTTTTATTTTACGATACATAAACCAGGGATTTCATGAAACTGACAGATATATTCAATATTGCCGAAAAGACCTTTTCTTTTGAATTTTTCCCTCCAAGAGACCAGATAGCGGCCGTCGACCTGGGTATAAATATTGGTCAATTGTTGCGGTTGAGTCCGGCCTTTGTATCCGTTACGTATGGAGCCGGAGGGTCTACACAATCCTGTACGTTTGAATTGGTAGATTATCTGAAAAACAGAATCGGATTGAACACGGTGGCTCATTATACATGTGTGGGGAACGACAGAACAAAGACTTTATCGGATTTACAGGAATTGCGCTGCCGCGGGCTGCAAAACTTTATGTTATTGCGCGGAGATCCTCAGGCAGGACAAAAAGACGGGTTTGTACCGCATAAGAATGGATTTGCCAACGCTACGGAATTGATTGCTTTTGCCAGGGAACATATAGAAGATTGTTGTATAGGCGGCGGTGCATATCCGGAAATTCACCCGGAATCACCTGATGCAGAAACGGATTTGAAGCATTTGAAAAGCAAGGTGGATGCCGGTTGTGATTTCTTGGTCACACAGTTTTTCTTTGACAACAAAAGATATTTTGACTTTGTGGCCCGGGCCCGGGAAAAAGGCATTATGTGCCGGATCATTCCCGGTATTATCCCGTTGACCAAATACGACCAATTGCAACGTTTTGTCAGACTATCCAATGCCGTCGTACCTCCTGTTTTTTTGGACAGGCTGGAAAGCAACAAGGATAATCCCGATGCCATCTACAACATTGGAATGGATTTTGCCATCCGGCAATGCCGGGATTTGCTTATGCTGGGAGCTCCCGGTATTCATTTCTATACGTTGAACAAATCAAGAGCCACGGTTGAAATTTACCAGACCCTCATGGTCAGGTAAACGTGCCACAGCACGACACCTATGGCTACCGAAACGTTCAAAGAATGCTTGGTGCCGTGTTGAGGAATTTCAATACACCCGTCGCACAGGTTAACGACTTCTTGCTGTACACCACGTACTTCATTACCAAAGACAAAGGCGGCTTTCTGTGAGCTGTGCATGATTTCAGAGGTCAGGGAAGACAATTTTACGGCTCCTTCTGTCTGTTCCACAGCCCATACCTTATACCCTTTAAGCTGTAATATGCGTACGGCATCTGTGGTATTTTCAACATACGTCCACTCCATGGTGTCTTCTGCCCCCAAAGCTGATTTATGAATTTCCGGTGAGGGAGGGCAGGAGGTAATGCCGCACAGGTATACGTGCTCCAGAGCAAAGGCGTCTGAGGTACGGAATGCCGAACCGATGTTGTGGCGACTGCGGACGTTATCCAGTACCAGTACGACCGGCAGCCTGGGACTGTTTTTGAAGGCTTGAGGTGTTAATCTGTGAAGCTCCCGATTGGGGATTTTTCTGCGCATAGCTACAAAGGTACGGGATTTTAATGTAAATTTGTATTATGCCTAACTTGTATGTCATAAGCGGTTGCAACGGTTCCGGTAAGACAACGGCCTCTTATACCATTTTGTCCGAAATGCTCCAATGCCGGAATTTTGTAAATTCAGACGAGATAGCCAGAGGTATCTCGCCTTTTAATTTACCTAATGCGGCTATAGATGCCGGAAGGGTAATGGTAAAAAAAATCAGGGAATTGACAGCAGCCAAAGGAGATTTTGCGTTTGAGACTACGCTGGCGGTGCGTTCCTATGCAAAACTTATTGAAAATACAAGAAAACGAGGATACGATATCACGCTTATCTACTTTTGGCTCAACCATCCCGACCTGGCCGTAGAACGTGTAAAAAACAGGGTGGAAGCCGGCGGACACAGCATACCGGAAAATGTTATCAGAAGGAGGTACTGGTCAGGTATTCATAATTTATTCCATTTATATATGCCGCTGACAGACAGGTGGTTGTTAATAAATAACTCAGATACGCCATCTACTTTGATTGCAGAGGGAGCCGGATTGAAAGAAACGAAAATCTACCATAAGGAAGATTATGAAACGTTAAAAGCGTTATCCAACCAGCCGTTACCGGTACCCGAACCCAGGGTTGTCAGTAGTGATAAAATCAACTCCGGCTGACATGAAATATTGAAAATCTTTTGGTTTATTGACGGTCCAAACATTTGTAGTTAATCCCAATTCTTTGGCACGGGCTATCCATTCCGGGTTTTTTCTTAAAACGCTCATGTTGTAATCCAAGCCGGCATATCCTTTCTCTTTCAGTTGATCCGGAGAAAGTGAACCTCCCAAAAAGGCCACTTTGGCCTTCGGGTTGGATTGGATCAGGCTCTCGCATATATAAGTTGAAAAGCTGATGTACTCCACAAGGTTGCCCGCTCCTGCTTTATCTACCAGCTCCAGCGTTTTTTCTACGGCAGATTTTTCTTTGTCGGGGCGGTTGTGCGGCTTGATTTCAATAATGAGTTTTGTACTTTCCGATGCAACTATTAGTGGTAATATTTCGTCAAGTAAAGGAAGCGTTTCCCCATTGGGTAACGAATGTTTGAGAAGTTCTTTATACGTGCTTTCGTCAAGACGGACACCTTGTATGGCAGTGTCATGAAACAGGACCAGTTGGTTGTCAGTAGTCAGGTAAATATCTACTTCGGCCCCATAACACCCTAAACGAATGGCATTTTGTACGGAACTTCTTGAGTTTTGCGCAGATCCCTCAGTATTCCAATATCCCCTGTGGGCAATAATCTGCGGTTGTGAAAAGAGGAAAGGAGTTGTTAACAATATACAGACAGTAGTGCAGAAGGCTTTGTGAATCATATTGTGTACTTTTGTGTTTATAACCTATTTGACCTGGAGACTATGCAAATATATGACATTTCCCGAGAGATTTTCAGCAGTACCCCGTATGAAGAAGACCCGGTTCCTGAGACCCATCTTATCCGCAGCATGAAAGACGGACATCCCTATAACCTTTCTTTCGTATCTATGTGTTTGCATACAGCTACGCATATAGACGCGCCTTCCCACTATATAGAGGGCGGGGCAGCCATTGATCAAATTTCTCTGCAAAAATGCATTGGCCCCTGTATGGTCCTGGAAGCCGGTGGGGTGATAGATGATGGGTACGTTGCACCTTTGCTGGGAAGAGGAGCCAAACGTTTGTTGTTTAAAGGGAAGGGTGTTCTTACGCCGCAAGCGGCCCGTTTGATTGCAGAGAGTGAAGTTGTAGTGGTGGGAACGGAAAATCCGACGGTAGGATTTGGAGAACACGTACATGAAATACACCGTATTCTTTTGGAAAAAGAAATTCTTCCCTTGGAAGGTTTGAACCTCAAAGATGTGCCCGAAGGTAATTATTACCTGGTGGCATTACCGTTAAAACTTGAAGGCGTAGAAGGCTCTCCTTGCCGGGCCGTTTTGCTGGATTATTTGCCGGCTACAGTCTTGTAATACAATTAACAGTTAACCCCAAAAACATACCTGATTTTTTTCAGATACAATTCTCCCGGTCTGAGAATACAGTTCGGAAAGTCCGGTTGGTTGGGACTGTCCGGATAATTCTGGCATTCCAGAGCTACAGCATGTCTGTCTTGATGAGGTGCTCCGTTTTTGCTGGTTCCACTACCGCTTAGCCAATTGCCGGTATATACCTGAATGCCGGGTTGTGTGGTGTAGAGGGTCACTGTCCGGCCGCTTGCCGGATCAGCCAGAACGGCCGCCTGCTGCCAGCTGCCGTCTGTTGAGGGAAGGCACCAGCAATGGTCGTATCCGTTTCCGATGCGCAATTGTTCGTTATCCGCAAAGATGTCTTGCCCAAGTGCCTTTGCCTTTGTAAAATCAAATGGCGTACCGGCAACGGACGTAAGTTTTCCCAGCGGGATGCTCGTTTTGTCAGTCGGCAGATAAGAGGCAGCGTTTATTTCCAACAGGTGGTCATGAATGGACCCGGAAGCTTCCCCTTGCAGGTTGAAGTACGTATGGTTTGTGAGGTTAATGATGGTTGCTTTGTCTGTTACGGCTCGTAGTTCTATATCTAACGCATGGTTTTCACTCCATAGATAGGTAACGGTAACATGCACATTTCCCGGATAATGTTCTTCGTTGTGCGAGCTGGCGTATGCAAACGATACGGCATTTCCTGTATCTTCCACACGTGATACCCATATTTTGTTTGCCATGGCTTGCGGTCCTCCGTGCAAATGGTTAGGCCCGTTGTTTCTGTTCAATTGGTAGGTTGTACCTTCCAGTGTGAACCTGCCGTTGGCTATTCTGTTGGCATAACGTCCCACTGTTTTTCCAAAATGCGCAGGGTCGTTCAAGTATTGATGGATGTCCTTATAGCCGGCCACCACATCTGTCATGCGGCCTTCACGGTCGGGAACAATAACTCCCATAAGCGCAGCTCCGATGTTACACAATTGTACGGAAGCTCCGCTTTTGGCAGTGATTTTGTACGTGACCAAGGCTTCTCCGGCAGGGGAGAAGCCTTCCACGTGTTGTGTTATTTCCATTGCTCGATAATGTTGAGAATCACTTCAGCCGCTTTTTCCATACTTTTAAGGGGCAGGTATTCCATCTTTCCGTGAAAATTATGCCCGCCTGCAAAAATATTGGGGCAGGGAAGTCCCATATAAGAGAGCTGGGCTCCGTCTGTGCCGCCTCGGATGGGATGAACAATGGGAGTAATACCGGCTTTCCGGATAGCGGCCAATGCCTTGTCTACTACCTCTATATGGGGTTCCACCATTTTTTTCATGTTGTAATACTGGTCTTTCATCTCCAGGGTAAACCTGTTCTGCCCGTACTTTTTATTCAGAAAATGGACAACGTTTTCCATTAACTGTTTCTTCTCTTCAAATTTCACCGGATCATGGTCCCTGATGATGTACTGGATATTGGCTTCTTCCACCGTTCCCGTAAAGGAAGTAATATGAAAAAAACCTTCGTAGTTATCTGTATACTCCGGTCTTTGCTCTACCGGTAACATTTGGTTCAGCTCTGCTGCCATGATAATGGCATTAATCATTTTATTTTTGGCGTATCCGGGATGTACGTTGCGTCCTTGAATATGGATTTTTGCCATGGCGGCGTTGAAGTTCTCGTATTCAATTTCTCCAATTTGCCCGCCATCAATAGTATAAGCGTATTTAGCCCCAAATTTTTGCACATCGAATTTGGCTACCCCCCGGCCGATTTCTTCGTCCGGAGTAAAGGCTATTTTTATGGGACCGTGTTTTATTTCCGGGTGTTCCATGAGGTACTGTGCCGCCCACATGATGGCGGCCACTCCGGCTTTGTCGTCTGCGCCCAACAAGGTGGTACCGTCTGTGGTAATAATGGTCTGTCCTTTGTATTGAAGTAGTTCCGGAAACTCAGCCGGATCCAGGTACAAGCCGGTTTCTTTGTTCAGCAAGATGGGCGTTCCGTCATAATTGGGAATGATTTGCGGACGGATGTTCTCACCGCTGGCGTCCGGAGCCGTATCCACGTGGGCTATAAAGCCGATGGGAGGAGCATCCGTTTTTGTATTGGCCGGGATGGAAGCCATCACATAGCCGTGTTCATCCAAATGGGCATCGGTGACTCCCATGTGGTGCAGTTCTTCCAGCAACACCTTTAGCAACGCAAACTGTTTGGCCGTGCTGGGTTGTGTCTCAGACGCGGGGTCGGATGCCGTGTCAAAAGCTATGTATCTGAGAAATTTATCTAATATGTTTTCCATAATATAAACAGGTGTTATTTTTCTTTAGAAGCTTTTAGGCTGCTCATGGCCAGGTATACGATAATCAAAGCGTACGCTGCCAAAGACAGGACTTCTCCGGCCGTTGATTGCTGCCAGGCGGTATTGACCAGATTAATGCCTGCAAAACGCATGACAGCACTTACTACGCCCATCAAAGCACCGCCGGCAATAAATCCGGAGGCCAGTAAGGTACCACGCTCTTTTCGGGCATTGTTTACCTTGGCATCTTTACTCCGTGTAGATACGTACCAGGCAATAACACCGCCAATAAGCAAGGGGAAGTTTAGTTCCATAGGTATAAACATACCTAAAGAAAAGGCTAAAGCCGGGATTTTAAATACAGTCAGCAGTATGGCTATGGTACCTCCAATACCGTACAACAGCCAGGGAGCTCCTCCGCCCGACATAAGCGGTTCTATGACAGCGGCCATGGCATTGGCTTGTGGAGCTACTAACGCATTTTCTCCTGTAAATCCATACGTTTTATTAAGGACAATAATGACGCCACCTACCGTAGCTGCGGCCACCAACGTTCCGGCAAACTTCCAGATTTGCTGCTTGTACGGGGTGCTTCCCAGCCAGTATCCGATTTTCAGGTCAGTAATGAAAGAGCCTGATACAGAAAGTGCCGTACAGACAACTCCGCCAATGAGCAGAGCAGCTGTCATACCGGCTGTTCCTTTTAATCCGGCAGCTACCATGATGACAGATGCGAGGATGAGTGTCATCAATGTCATGCCGCTGACAGGGTTAGTGCCTACAATGGCTATTGCGTTGGCGGCAACTGTCGTGAAGAGGAAGGCAATGACTGCTACGACAACCAGTGCAATGATGGCGTGCCACAGATTGAAATTCAGCACACCCAAATAAAAGAACGCGAAGATTATTCCTAAGGTAACCAGAGTACCTATAGCAATGATTTTCATGGACAAATCGCGTTGGGTACGGATGACGGCTTGCTGTTCGGCCGTACGTTTGCCACGCAGTTCTTTACCGGCCATCCCTAAAGCAGATTTGATGGTTCCGGACGCTTTAATAATGCCGATGATACCGGCAACGGCAATACCACCGATACCTATATGTCTGGCATATCCGGTAAAGATTTCTTCCGGTGACATCTGCCCAATAGTCTGTACTATACCGGTACCCATCAGATCAATAACCTGGCTGCCCCAGATAAGGTTCATCAGGGGAATGATGCCAAACCAGACCAGGAATGAGCCGCAACAAATGATAAACGCATATTTGAGTCCTACAATATAGCCCAGCCCCAAAACAGCGGCACTTACATTCAGCTTCAGGACCAGCTTGGCTTTGTCTGCAAGAGCAGCTCCCAAGGAAGTGACTCTTGTGGAAAATACTTCGCTCCACCATCCAAAGGTCGAAACCACAAAGTCGTACAAACCACCAATCAATCCGCTGATGAGCAGAAAACGTGCGTCTTTACCACCCGACTCTCCGCTTACCAGGATTTGTGTAGATGCGGTAGCCTCGGGGAAAGGAAACTTTCCATGCATGTCTTGTACAAAATATTTCCTGAAAGGGATGATAAACAAAATACCCAGAACGCCACCCAGCAGGGAGCTGAGAAAGATTTTTATAAAATCAATCGACAGGCCGGGATATTTTTCCTGTAAGATGTACATAGCCGGTAAGGTAAAAATAGCACCGGCGACTACCCCTCCGGAACAGCCACCGATAGATTGGATAATGATGTTTTCCCCCAAAGCATTTTTGCGTTTTAAAGCGGAAGAAAGTCCCACTGCTATGATAGCAATGGGGATGGCGGCTTCAAACACTTGTCCCACTTTCAACCCCAGGTAGGCCGCAGCGGCGGAAAACAGCACGGTCATAACCAACCCTATGGTAACCGACCAAAAGGTAACCTCTTTATACTGTTTGTGGGGCGACATCAACGGTTCATACGTTTCTCCCGGTTTTAATTCCCTGTATGCATTATCGGGCAGGGTTCCCGGCAGGTTCTCTTTTTCTTTCATGATATTCTTCAAAAGTAAGTTTGTTTTCAACTATATAGGCGGCGGCTTCTGTCCCAACGTACCTGTAATGCCAAGGCTCGTAGGCGTAGCCGGTTACGCTTTCTTTTCCAATGGGGTAGCGCTCAATATAACCAAACAGATGTGCATGTTTTTTTAGCCAGATGCCTTCCGGAGTATTTCCAAAAGAAAGGTGGGTACTGTTAATATCTACCGTTAACCCGGTCTGATGCTCTGAATACCCCGGCCGGGCTGTGTATTTTTCGGCTCCTTCTTCTCCACGGCGTTCCACCGCATTTTCATACAGTTGACGTTGTACGGTATCTGATCGGTAGGCGGAACGACTCCATAAGATGATACTGTCTTTTGCTGCCTTGGCACACATACGGGCAAAAGCAGCGGCAGCCTCGCTGCGTAACAGGTTCATGACACCTTTGTTGTAAGCCTCGTCAATGGGTACAAGGTCATGAGGGCGGTAGCCTTTCGGAAGTTTATATTCTTTGTTGACAAGAATGAGTACACCCAACGTAGTATCTGCCTGGGGTAAAACACCGGCAGGCACTTCAGGAATTGCATGCTGCTTTGGAACAACAACCTGTAGAAAAAAATACAGGAGAAGCCATTTCATAGTGCTAAAATAATGAAAAAATCATGTACTATCTTACTTTTTGAGGGTGCAAAGAAGGAGTGTCTGCATTTGTTAGTTAAAAATTTGCGGTTTACGGAAAATCTGTTACCTTTGCAGCCCCGTTTGAAAACAACGGTAGTTCATTGACGTATTAAAGAGAGATAATAGAGGTTAAAAAAAATAAGTTAGTCTGTAATAATAATTATTATGGGACTACAATTTAATTTGCGATCGAGAAAAAGTTACGAAGAGCGTATGGCGGATGCCTAGGCTTCTATTGGCGAAGAAGGACGTGGTAAGCTGCGAAAATCGTCGGGGATTAGCAAACATGAGTTGATCCGGCGGTATCCGAATGGGGTAACCCACCGGGTTGA
>JBASDX010000002.1:0-134009 GCA_049652385.1 Bacteroidales bacterium
CTTTTCCCAATGATGATGCTCTAAAAAAGTCTGTATATCTTGCTATTACTGAGATAGAGAAGAAATGGACCATGCCAATAAGGAACTGGGCTGTTGTTTTAAATCAGTTTATTACTATTTTTGAAGACAGGGTACTGTTGTAATTATGAAAGCTCAATTATCATTTACACAAAATCCTGGACGGTGCCGTTTTCAGCCTCCTTTGCTTTTTTGATGGCTCCGGCTAAAACCTTTTTTGTTTTATCGTCAAGCTTTTCAGCTTGCTTAATAAAGCGTTTTGAATAGTTTACTATCATATTCCTAACATATCTTCAAACGCCTTTTTTGCTTTCTCTGTTGCCTTTTCTTGACCATCAGGGTACATCATCAGCATCAACTCATAAAGTTGCTCATCGGTCAAATGCTCCTCACTCTTCTTGATTAAAACATCTTCCATGTACCTTTTTAGAGAAACACCATTAGTAGTTGCTCTTAATTGAAGTGCTTTAAGAGTTATATCGGGAAGGTCTATAAGTTTTCTAGTTGTTGCTTTCATGGTTGTTAATGTTAACTCTGTTGCAAATATATATTATATATAGAATATATACAACGAGTGTAGTGGAAAACTCTTATTATAATAGAACATACAAAGGTTTATTTGATGATAGAGCTGTACAGGTACCGGCTGTAGCGCTTGAAAGGGTACCGCTTCAGAGCCTGAAGAGCGAGTGTGTTTTCGGAAATACAAAAAATGCCAAAATAGGAAATGGAGTCTTGTTTTAATTCTTTTTTTATGCAGTTTTGCGGAAAAACAGAAGTGAATAAAATGAACTTTTGGCAATTAAAAAATCAATTTTACGATGCGTAGTGCAGCAGATTCGGAACAGTTGCCGGTATGTTACATACAAAGACTTGAAAGAGTTCACGGCTGCTTTAAGAAACTGGGTTGTTGTTTTAAATCAGTTTATTTTCTTTTATAAAAATAGAATCTGTTTTAGCATTTCTACTTGTTCTCTATGCTTTTGAGGATTACTATCTCTTAGCTTTTTGATGTTGAGCAATTTCCATCTTATTGCTGGATATTTACTGTAATCCACTTTCGTCCAATCCGGCTTGCCTTTCGAGAAAGCCAACAAGAACTCCTTATCTTCATCTGTCAAAGACTCATTTATCATCCTTATAAGTTGTTTTCTTGTCTCTTGGTATTCGTCATCTCCAAAGGTGTCATCTGTCATTCCTTGAAATTGGCTTTCAAATACTGCGGACTGGTCAATGTAATGAGGATTTAACAACTCATGTATCGGACGCTTACCGCATAAAAGGAAAAAGATAAATCCCTCTTTGATATCAGTAGAATAGCCAACTTCATTGATGAGATTCCGTATGTCAAATAAATCACGAGGATGCTGCCTGTCCAATGCTGCATTTATCTTTCCTCCCCATAGTTGCTTTTGGGAAACCATTCTGATTTCGCAGAATTTATCAAATACTTCCTGTGCTTTGTTGCATAACACCACCAATTCAGTATCTGAAATTATTCCTCGATTGATTTGATTTACTTCTATTTTAACCATTGCCTCCGGAATAGTGCAGATTAACTTCAATTCTTCTTCGGCTCTGACTGGATCTGCAAAATTTATATTGGGAATCCGTTTTTCCAATCGCTCTTTTACTCTTTCAAGAGCTAACCGGATGTTTAGTAAGTCTTTATCTCGATTATTACTTGCGGGAATATATGTGAGATCAATATCGATCGACAAGCGAGGCATATTCAGACAGAACAGATTGATCGCGGTTCCTCCATGAAGCGCAAAGACATCCTCTTTTGCTATCTCCGGCAATATTTCCAATAGGAGTGAGACTTGTTTTTTATAGATGTCTTTCATTCAACTAACTCATTGGGTAATACTAAACTATATTTCGGAACTAATATACCATTCGGGACAATACTTCTATTACCTGACCCAAGGTCTATTTTTGTTTGATCTATATATTTGAACCAACTATGTCCAACACGTTCAGCAAAATAAAGAAAAAGTCTCTTAGCCTTTATGGACTTACAGTCTTCTAATAATTCTTGAGCTTGGTTAGGACGTAACGTGGCAAGCCCCTCCATTAACTCAAATGCTTCATTAAGAGAAAATTCTTTCGGAGTCAATGCCAAACATTCCAACATAGCACGGGCAGGATTAGAAATATTCATTTCTATATCGCCGTCTCGATAAATTGTCAAACCAAGCATATCATTATTAAACAGATTGATTTTGTACACCTTATAATCTGAATCCCATTTGTTTTTGATAAACCATGGTGGCAATTCGGTTCGTCCGGGAACAAACAATGTTGTTTTTGGAAAACTTAGTTGCAAATAGTGCGTGCTTCCTTGTAATTCCAATGCTGAACGCCCTCCGATATGGATATTTACACTTGATTGAGATTGTAAAGCGGAAAGGGCACCGAATAACATAAACGGATCTCCTGATTTAAGCATTGCCCCTTTACCTATAGACTTGAGCCAACCTCCTTTTCTATATCTTTGCTGTAATTCATACGAATAACCCTTAGAAACAAGCTCGGATGAGAGCAGTACAAGACCTTTAGGAGAGTTTTGTATCAACTTGTTTATTTTCGTTTGGTTTATTTCTGTAGCATTAGTCATACTATATGTATTAATATCTCTACAAAAATAAACGGTTTAGTTCAAATAAACAAGATACAGAGTTTGAAATAGTTGGATAAACTATACTTGTAGTATAAATAATCAAATGATTATAAACTGAAATAGTGTAGTTTTATCTAGATTCCAGAAGGTTGCCGGGTTTGCAAGAATACCACTCAATACAAATGTATTTTTGAAAAAACCAAAAAGCACAAAGATTGTATGTTGCAATATACAAGTCCAGCCGTTCCTCGTTGTTTTGGTATAGAGACTAGTCGCCCCTGTGTGTTAACACGCACGTACCCACACAATTGCAAGCCTTTTCAAACTTTCAAATTACTATTCTTCATTTAGTGCATGAAAAATGAAGATGCGGGCTTTTTTCCACCCGTCCCAGCCCAGGCCGGCTTTGTCGCGGGAGCAATGCCCCAGGAATTCTTCCAGGCTCCAGCCGGTTTCCACTGCCACTTGCGGCAGGAATACCCCGGTACGTCCTTTGTCTTGGATGATAATGCCGTGTTTTCCCAGTTCAATTTCGTCAATGGATTGGATTTCCCGCAAAGGAGACAATACGGTGATTTCGTAGGTCAGGTGCGGTAAATCTGTTACGCTCACCGGAGGAAAGCGGTTGTCGTACAGGGCTGCCGCCCGGGCCATTTCCTGTACCAGCAGATACAGAGGAATATCCGATTCAATACGTCCGATACATCCGCGCAGGCAGCCTTGCTGCTTCAATGTTACAAAGGCCCCGTAAGGCTTGTGCAGTTCCGGTGGGTAGTCAGCAGGACTTGTCTCGGCCAATGGACTGCCTGCATAGCCTTTCGCCCCTTCGACTCGATAGGAGGAGGGGTTTTTCCCCGCCCCATTGGCTTGACCGGCCGAGGGGGTTACGGCTGCATGTACCGCTTCTTTGGCGAGGGCTTGAAGCATGGCCTCGGCTTTTTGAGAAAAACCGGCTTCTTTGGCCGTTACGGAAAAAGCCCAATATCCCACCACCTGGTCTTTTTCACCGTAGAGCGGGTTGTCTCCGGAGTTCTTGTATTCCAGGGCGTGATACGTGAAACGTTCGTGAGCGTTGGCTGATGGATCAAGGCCTTGCGCAGGTGCCGTAGCCGAGGAGGTGTTATTTGCCGAGGCCGCTGCTGTACCTGATGTGAGATACATCAAGGTAAGGACCGAGGTCCAGCCGCAAAGACTGGTATCCAGACCGGGGATGTAGTTGGCTTCGTTTTCCCGTAGTGTATCCATCAGGGCTTGCGGGTTATTCGTTAGGATGGCGTCTTTGGTAAGTGCATCTACCCGCACGGCCTGGTCGTAGGGCGGGTAATGGGAAAAGTCCGTGCTGATGACAAACAAGTTTTCCCGGTTGAACCACGGAGCCAAGGCTTGGGCAATTTCTTTGCAGACGTGCGGTGAAAACGTCCCGATTACCAGAGGTACCAGCAGGATGTTGTTTGCGTAGAGGTGTTGCAGGAAGGGCAATTGCACTTCCAGGCTGTGCTCGCCGGCGTGGGCGTGGCTGTTGGCTGTAAAAAGCCCGGGATGCGACATTGCCAGTTGTTTGCCCAGCTCTGTATCTACTTTGACGGTACCCATAGGCGTTCTGTAATCGCCTTCTGTATAGACAGCCGCTCCTTGGATAGGAACGCGGTGGGAAGATCCAATCAGAAAAATACGCCGGTACCTTCTGTTCCTATCCAATTGGTTAAAGGCCGAGGCGGCTACGCCTCCGGAAAAAACGTATCCGGCGTGCGGACTGATAAGGGCCCGCACATCTCCTCCTGCAGGAGGTTGTGCTTGCCGGAAAAGTTGTTCCACCTCTTTTCGCAGGTCTTTTTCCGACCCGGGATAGAACCGGCCCGCAACGGCAGGGGGCCGGGCAAATCGTTCAGGCTTGTTGTTTTGTCCCATAGACACAAATATACGAAACACTTTCATGCGTTGCATGAAGTTTAGCTGCGTCATCTATCGGCGGACGGGTTGTAGCGGCTAAGGAAAACATTGGCTCCCGAACAGGGAGGGGACCCACCGTAGGTGGGGAGGATTTTCCGTGCCGCTACAGCCGGCCGCCACACCTGCACGCAGCAGCAAACCAATTTATTTGTTGCGCGCTATAAGTACTATGAAACGGAGCTTCGCCTGTTTAAGGCTATTTGTCACTGTAGTGTCCATAAGCAGAAATAGCAATGACAATAAGATCCATGTCTTTAATTTGATACACTAGTCGGTGTCTGCTATCAATTCGTCTGGACCATATATTTGCCTCCATGTGACGGAGGGGCTCAGGATGACCAGTACCCGTAGTCGGATGCGTTGCAAGTTCGGTAAAAAGAGTATATATTTTTTTAACCAGCTTTTTATCGCCAGATTTTTTATGAAGGTCTAAGTCTTTGCGAACGCGCTCAGAAATTACCAAAGAATAACTCATAGGCCCAGCATCGACTTGATATCGTTAAGCGATACACTGGTAACACGCCCGGCTTTAATGTCTTCTATACCTTGTTCGACAGCTTCAATATTTCGAGGATCTTCAAAGTATGAGTCGTTGCTGGGGCTTGGATTTACCCTTATCTCTTTGTTAGGAGTAAGCTCAATAATCCCATTTTTGCTTTTAACAGCGATTTTTTCAGTAAATGCCATTTTCATGTACTTACTGATATTATTTCTGAATTCGGTAATTGTTAGTAATAACATTGCTATATTATTAATGACACAAACATGTCATAATTCTGTACAAAAATAACACATAATCTTTAGAAAAACAAATCCGACTGGTTCTATTAGCGGAAGCACTTGTACATTGCGTATGTACTTTTTGTATGAGGAGGATTTTTCGTTCCGCTACAGCCACCCACTTTGCCCGTAGTAATAAGCCGGGCTTCTTGTTACTAGGTAGTGAGTAGTGTAAAAATGTCAAACGCTGCAACATTTTGTATATCTGTGCGTTAGCGCTCCGTCTTTAAAAAGTTCACTCACTACCCAGACCGGAAAACGCGGAAAAACGGCCTTTTTGCTTCTAGGTAGTGAGTGGCACAAAGCAAGGAAACGGGGCAAATGATTGAATGACAGAGCGGTAGAAAGGTAAGCGAAAAAACGCTACTCACTACCTAGTCGACAGCTGAAGTGTGCGGCAGGACAGCAAGATAGGCCGTTGAAGGGTGATAAGTAGCATGAAACAGCATGGTGCTGCAAAGTGCATGTAATCAGGTTGTTAACGTTGTGAGCAAAAAATCGCTACTTATGACCCTTCCTGGAAAATGTAAAAACAGCCCTTTTCGCGTAAGGGTAATAAGTAATATAAAACGGCTTGGTGTTATAAGATGCTGATTATTTGCGAGTTGCCATTTTTCTAACAGAGTTGTTACTTATCACATTTCCGACGAGCGCAGCCGGAGCTGCAACAAACAAGCGGAAGCCTCGGCAAAACAACCCGACTTCTGCAGTTTGTTGCAGAGCGGCGTCCCACGCTCAGATCTGATTAAGTGCGCCATTTTTGTAAAGTGAAATACCAACTGGCTGATTATCGGTACGTAGGTTTTTTAAGCAACCCAAATGACGCGCTAGATCTGATCAGGGTGCGTCAAAAAAGGGGTTTTACGTTTTCAGGGGAGCTTCGCATAGGGGTTTGTAGATGGGGCCCGATGGGGTAAGGCGGCTTTCATAAAGCATCAGCCGGGCAGCTAAGCAAGGGATAGGAAAGGGAACAGCTATCGGTCCGGAGTCCTGTGCCGAGGCTTTTGATGTAGAGGTGTCTACTGCAGAATTGGGAGCTGTAGGCATGTCTTGCGAGGAGGTTCTTGATGCAGAAGAGTATAACGTGGGAGAATGTGTAGAAGTGTTTTGGCTTTCTTTGGTTGGGTTGCTGCTGCCTGGAATGTTTATAGAGGAAGAGCCTGAGATAGTAATACGTGTGTTTTGTTCCAAGGAGTATGGAGTTATCCGGTAAGCGGTGGGTGGCGGGATGGGTTGGCCGGGGCGGAACCGGCCCAGTGTGAGGTGCGGTTTGAAAGGCCTGTTGTCTGCTTTGAAGCCGAGGGAGACGGCCATAGCATCTACAGCTTGTTTCAAATGCTGAAGATGAACGGGTGCATCTACCCCAAGCCAAAGCACTTGCGGCTGTCTGTTTGAAGTAAAGATACCAGGCTCTGTAAGTGTGTATGGGAAAGAGGTCGTATGGGATACAATGGTTAAGATTTGTGAAGAAAGCAAGGAGGCCGTGTGGCTGTCTGTGTCTCCAAAAAAGAAAAGCGTAAGGTGGAATTGGTGTGCAGATACCCATTTTATGCGGTAGCCGTGCATTTGTTTTTTTAGTTGTTCAGCGGCCAACGTGACGTCACCAGGGGGCTCTATGGGTATGGCAAGGAAAAGACGCATGGTATATAAGGGCTATAAACATCAGATAAGAGTAACTTCTTCCGGAACGGGTGTTTCTGTGCAGGAAGACCAGATTTTATTTATAAAATCCAGGGCAAAATGGTTTTGCAGCAAGTGGATTTGGTGGATGCCTTTTTTATTGATTACCAGGTTCGGTGGATAAGTGCTACGACCGGACGGATGTCTGCCGGAGTCTAAATAGCCCAGCAGACGGGCCAGATGTATCCAGGATTTGAAATCCCGGTAAAAATCCCTGTTAAACAGCCTCTTGTAGTCCTCTGTCGGTATAATAGTCTCGTACAGCCGCCAATAAACCCAAAAGAGCCGCTCCAGCGCCGGCGGTACGTCCATCATATAAGCAAACGGCAGCTTTCCCAGGGGCGTTTGGGTCAGGTAATCTTCCGTGTTGAAGGTGTTGAACAGGAATTGCTTGCCTGTATAGGTACCGGCTGAAGGTCCCAAGCCCAGAAAACGGTCGCGCGTGACGGAGGAATATTTTGCTCCGCCACCCTTGTGAAAACTCCATACAGACACTTGCCTGTAACCGGAAGCGGTCAATGTCTGGCACAAATGGTAGTACATGCGTTTTCTCAGGTGTTTTCCGGGCATTGCCACCTTTTCCAGTTTCCGGAACCGCCCTATGGTGCTGTACGGAAAGGTGAATAAAGGATAAAACGTCAATTGCCGGGCTCCGGTGCCTATGGCCAGGTGGAGCGTTTGATCCAGCTCCTGCAAGGTTTGTCCGGGATAGGCAAAAATAAAATCCAGGTTCACCGTTTCAAAACCTGTTTCCAATGCTTTGTCAATGGCTTGACGGGCCTGAGCCGGTGTATAGGTACGTCCCAGCAAATCCAGGTGTTTCTGGTGAAAATCCTGGATGCCCAGGCTCAAGAGGTTGCAGCCTATGTATTGGAGGGTGCGGATGGTTTCCGGAGTTATTTCTTCCGGATTGGTCTCTATGGCCACTTTTTCTATAGTAAATACCCCACGGAGCCTGTCTACAACTTGGCGTAGCAGGTCGTTTAACAGGGTAGGCGTACCGCCCCCAATATAGAGCGATTGAATGGATTTTTCTGTCAGCCAGGGGGCGTGTTGTCGGATTTCTGCCAACAGTGCTTTTTCAAACCGGACGGCTTTGTCTTTATCGTACTTTTCTTTGTAGTAAGGACAATACGGACAGGTGTTTCTGCAAAAAGGGATATGCAGGTATAAATTATCTATATCTTGCGTATCGACATGCTCTCCGTTGTATCGGAAAAATACCAGGCGGCTGTCTGACGAAAGCCAATGTTTTAAAAGCCGTTTTTTTGCAAAGCGGGGGATTTTGATCAAGGCAAAAACAATATTAGGATAATATTTGTAGCAATAGGAATGAGCAAATTGTCCCAGCCTCTTTTAGAGAGCATTTCCGTGAGGGTAGTGACTACGGATATGAGCATGGCAAGCCAGAGGGTTCTCCATTGAAAGACACCCATATAGATATAAAGTCCTATGAGAGCTATAAGAAAACTCGATACCAGAAAAGCAAGTGAGCCAAACGCTGTCTTTTGCAAGGTATGCCCAAAAATTTTGATGTACTTGTTGTTCTGTTTGATATTCATGCCCAGCATACCGGCCATGGGATCGGAAATACCCACAATGAGCATGGGCAGAACATACATAAACTTGTTGTCCATATATGAAGAGATGAGGAAGGTAACGTAAACGGCCGGAGGCAAAAGGAATCCTCCTACGGACTTTCTGTCAATTTTATGGATGGATTGCAATTGAACCCCTTTACTGCTCAAAAACAAAATAAGAAAGAAAAACACAGCCAATCCAAAAACGTACCAATGGCTGGTAAATACGTACGGCAGGACGATGGTTGATATACATGCCGTAAAATGGGCGAATTTCCGGGTTACTTCCGTAGGTAACTCCAGCCGTCTGTAACTAAGTTCTGTGAAGGTAAGTACCAATACAATACCCAGTAAAATAAGAAGTGCAAAAAACCATTGATGTATTATCATATCATTTGAAGTATATAATAAACAAATGCCATCCAGGCTCCTGCGGCCAACAGGCTGTCAAACCTGTCCAAAACACCGCCGTGGCCGGGGAGGAGTTTTGAAAAATCTTTGACCTCGTATGTTCTTTTATAAGCCGAGGCCCCCAAATCACCCAGAAAAGCCCAGGCGACTATTCCTGCAGCGAGCAGGAGCACGACGGGCCGGGAAAAGGCCATCAAGCTGTGAAGCAGCAAGGAAGTTACCAACGTTGTGGCGGCTCCGCCCAGGAAGCCTTCCAGGGTCTTTCCCGGACTGATTTTCTTAAGTATGTGCGTCTTTCCCAGCAATTGTCCAAAAATCTGGCTAAAACTATCAAGTACGGACAAAAGAAGAAACGTAAATAAAATCCAGGGTTGAGGCAGTGTACTGAACACCATCAGACCAAAGGCCAGGAGCACATACAACAGGAAAGAAAGTATAAAGGATTTTTTATGTTTCCTGTTTCCGGCCAGATACACTTTTACCATTTCGTAACAGCCCAGTGCCACTATAGCAGCCGCCACCAGCGTGAACAGGAAAGGTTTTACGACAATGCTCCAAAACAGCACGTTGATAATCAGAAAGTATACGTAAAACTTAATGCGGTTGTGCCGGGCTTTTTCTTTGGGAAGCTTTTTCCCTATTACGTAGAAAAAAGCGCCTCCTGCCAGAAAGTAGCTTAAGATAATAATGTACAACGTACGGATCATGTGTCTTTGTTTTTTTTACAATACTATCATGAGTATTCCCGATACCACCATAACTGTAGCATACCATACGCGCACCTGCCCCTCCGCCTTATCTACTTTTAATCGAGCCAGGAAACGCGGACCCAGCAAGGCCCCTATAATAGAGCCGCAAGCCAGGAATAACACCAGGGTAAGGTCAACCTTACCAACCAGTAGATGGGCCCCCAGTGCAGAGCATGTGTTGAAAAAGACAACGAACAGAGAAGTACCCAGCACCAATTTCAAAGGCATCCGCAAACTCATGAGCCCTGCCAGGATGGGAGCCGATCCGCTCGTTCCGAAGCCGGCCGTTATCATGCCGGACAAGATACCGAAGCCCGAACCCCGGGCATATTTTCCGGCAGGTGTAAAAGTGCGTGGACCATCACCGTTGTTTTCACGTTTTCTGTCTTTTCTCTGTCCTATATACATGGTCAGGGCAATGAGGATGGAGTATACACCAAAACAAACCCTCAATTGGTGTCCGGTAAGCAGACGTGTTAATGAGGCACCCGTTATGGCTCCTAAAATGCCACCCGCCGCAAACACCAATCCCATACGTATGTCCAGGTTTTTCTTTTTGTAATGTCCGTAGGCGCCGGCCAGGCAAATGGGAAGGGTGGCGGCCAGGGAGCTTCCAATAGCCACGTGCGCTTCTACTCCAAACAGCAGGGTAAGCAGCGGTATGAATACAAATCCTCCGCCTCCGCCCGTAAAGGATCCAAAAAAGCCAACCACAAACCCCAGCAGGGGAAGCCACAGGTATATGTATTCAAAAGACGAATGAAAAATCATGGTTTCTTCCTTTCTTTCAATACCCACCACAAGCCTTTTACATTAGATTTCATGTTGGGAAGGAGCATTTGGATAATCATGTGTTCAATGGCGGCCAAAATACCCCAGGAAATCATGAAATAATAAAAGGCGGGAATAAAGCCTACGGTAAACAAAATGATGAAAAATGCAGCTTGTATGTACCCTCCCGCTTTGGTGGAATATAAGTGGAAACTGGGTGTTGTTTTAAATTTAATCAAAGACATGAGCACCGACCCTGCCAGGAAAGCAATGAATACTATGAAGCTTGCCAAATGCGGCATAAAATCGGCTGCTTTAAATACAAAGAGACCTGTAAAAGCCAGCACGTAGGTAAGGTTGTCGGCAAAAGAATCCAGGCGGGCACCCAGGGTTGTTTGTTGTTTAAGGGCCCGGGCCAGGATACCGTCAAAAAAATCTGTAACCAGATTAATAACCAAAAAAACAGCAAAAAGTGTTTCTTTCCCGGAAAGGATAAACCAGAAAATAACAGGGAAAATCAGAACCCGATAGAAGCTTAATACGTTGGGTATGGTAAAGATTTCTTTCTTGTTCATGCTCAAAGATAAAAAAATTGTATCTTTAATCGATTGATAACTATCTTAAACCTTAATGAATATGAAAAAATGTATTTTTCTTTTAGCCGCACTTTTGTTGGTAGCTTTTGTGTCTTGTTATTGCCCCATCGCCAAAAAAGCGGTGGAGGCAGAAGCTGTTGTGGAGTTTCAGGACTACGGTCCCAATCCTTTTGTTTTTGACCTGGAAGCCTATACCCTGGAGAACGACTTGTTCCGCCAGGCCATCTGGACGGGTACGTATATGCAGATGACCGTTATGAGTATTGCTCCCGGAGGGGAAATAGGTCTGGAAAAACACGGCGACATCGATCAATTTATACGGGTTGAAGAAGGAACCGGTATCATTCTAATGGGCGATGACCCGGACAACCTGGATATTGAAGAGCCCCTGGAAGATGATTTTGCCGCTTTTATTCCTGCCGGCAAATGGCACAATGTAATCAATACTGGGGACAAACCGCTAAAATTGTACTCCATCTACGCCAAGCCCGAACACCCCTTTGGTACGGTACATAAAACGTACGAAGAGGCCATGGAGGCCGAGCACGATCACGACCACTAGGGTGAGATAAACAATACGGTGCAGATGGTCACAAAGATGGTCCAGAAGCTGACTCCTACAATGAAAATGATTTCGCATACCCCGGTCAATCCGTGCCGGAAAAGCGAATAAGCTGTTAGTATAGCCGTAATGCCAATAATAACCAATCCCGTAATGGCCATTATGGGGTAGGTGTGTATAACGGCTGTCAAAAAGAGCACAATCAATAACGGCAGCGTGAAAAACACCACAAAAGCCAGCAAATTGTGAATGGCTCGCTGCAATGTGGAGCTGAGGTTGCGGAAGCTGTAGGGCTTCATGTTGTGTGGTACGAAAGCCAGCAGCGCCATAAAGGCAAACGTGTACGAGGTATACAACATGTACGTTTCGTGTTCACCCAGGTTGTAATACCGTGATAAGAGCCAAAAGAACGCGTAGTGCAACAGTGCCGTCAAGAGCAACAGTTTGGTATAGCCTCTGGCAATGCGTTTGTCGTATTGCGTTTTATCACTCAGGAAACTGAGCGTTTCTTCGCGCAGGTTGAACGCCAGTCTGCGCAGGACCTTTCTTAACGTAAGGGGGATAAATCCGGCGTATATGAATCCGATAATCAGGATTCCCAATTTAATCCATATCATAGGGCGGCTTTTGGTTTCCGAAGATACAAGAAATCAGCCGGATTAACAATGCTTGCCGTTGCGTGCCGCATCCGGTGCTTGCTGTGCAAACAGACCGCTTCCTGCCGGATAGTCACGTTTACGCCGGATTGTCCGCCAGAGCGAAGGAGAGGGTGCCCTGTGCGCACAATTCTCCATTGACGCGGGCCTCGGCTTGTACAAAAAACACCATCGCTCGTTGCCTGGTAATGTATCCGCTCACTTCCACGGTATCGCCGGGACGCACTTGCCGTTTGAAGCGGACGTTATCCAGGCCGGTGTAAAACGGTGTTCGGCCGGCCAGATGCTCTTTGACCAGCAGGCTGCAGCATTGTCCCATGATTTCGCATAGAATGACGCCGGGTACGACCGGATATCCGGGGAAATGTCCCTGCAGAAAGTATTCCGTGCCTTTTACGATATAGCGGCCGTGGGCCACCTTGTTTTTGTCCATTTCCATCTGATCCACAAGAAGCATGGGCTCCCTGTGGGGCAGGAATTGCATAATTTCTTCTTTGTTCATCATAACGGTTTGTATTTTCGTAATGCCACGCTGGCGTTGTGGCCTCCAAACCCCAAGGAGTTGGAAAGACCTATGGTGATATCTGCCTTGCGGGCGATGTTAGGTACATAATCCAGATCGCACAACGGATCGGGAGTTTCCAGACCGATGGTCGGAGGAATTATCCCTTGTTCCAGAGCCAGTGCGGTGGCAATGATTTCTACGGCACCTGCGGCTCCCAGCATGTGACCGGTCATGGATTTGGTAGAGCTGATTAAGGCTTGCCGAGCCGCTTCTTCCCCGATGGCTGTTTTGATGGCGGCCGTTTCTGTGGGATCGTTCAGCGGCGTACTGGTGCCGTGTGCGTTGATGTACAGGCGGTCATCTTTGTTATAAGCCGAGTCTCTTAAAGCGAGGTACATGGCACGTGCAGCTGCCGATCCGTCGGGTTTTGGCGCTGTGTAATGGAAGGCGTCGCACGTGTTACCGTAGCCGGTCACCTCGGCAAAGATGTGGGCGTCTCGGCTTACGGCTCGTTGGTATTCTTCCAGGACGAGGATACCGGCTCCCTCACCCATCACAAATCCTTGCCGTTCCACATCAAAAGGGATGGAGGCGCGGTACGGATTATCGGAGCGCGACAGGGCGCGGCTGTTGTTGAATCCGCCTACGGCCAGCGGCGTGATGGCCGCCTCGGCACCACCGGTTATGACGGCGTCTGCATATCCGTGGCGGATGGCCAGGAACGCTTCGCCAATGGCGTGGGTGGAGGTGGCGCAAGCCGTAACAATGGGCAGGCAGGGACCTTGCGCGTTGTGGGCTATGGCTACGTTGCCCGAGGCCATGTTGGCAATCATGGTAGGTATAAACAGGGGCGAGACGCGGTTGGGCCCCTGGTCGTGGTACTTTTTACATTCGGCGATGAACGTGTGGATGCCTCCGATGCCGGAACCGATATACACGCCCAACCGTTCCGGATCCACAGCGGGCCGGCTTTGATCCATGGCCTGCCTGGCTGCAGCCATGGCGTACAGGGTAAACAGATCGGCTTTGCGGGCTGTGGGGGCTTCTATTCCGTAATCTGCCGGGTTGAAATCCTTGACCTCTGCGGCTACTTTTACGCTCAAATCGTCCGTATTGAATGCCCGGATGAAATCAATCCCGCAGGAACCTGTTTTCAGGCTTTCCCAAAAGGTTTGGATGCTGTTTCCTATGGGGGAAATGACACCCATTCCGGTAATGACTACTCTTTTCATAAAGTGGCATTTACAATTTTAACAGGGCTGCGGCCTGGTTGACCATATCTTCTATGATATCTTTTGCCGGCCGGATTTCTTTGACAAGTCCGGCGCTTTGTCCGGCCATGTAACAACCCATCTGCAGGTCGCCTTCCAGGACAGCCCGGCGTAAGGAACCGGCTCCGAATTCGTCGGCCTCTTGTTGGGTAATATCGTGGTCGTTTTCCATTTGGGCGAATTTGCGTGTAAACGGGGTTTTTAAGGCCCGCACGGGATGTCCCAGTTTTTTACCCGTAACCATGGTATCTGTATCGCCGGCTTTGATGATTTTCTCTTTGTAGGCCGGGTGCACGCGGCATTCTTCGGCCACCAGGAAACACGTACCGCATTGTACGCCCTCGGCACCCAGCATAAAGGCGGCGGCCATGCCCCTGCCGTCGGCTATGCCTCCGGCGGCTATGACCGGTATATTCAGGGCGTCGCATACCTGTGGCACCAGGGCCATGGTGTTCAGCTCGCCCACATGACCTCCGGCCTCGGCTCCCTCGGCAATGACGGCGACAGCCCCCATGCGCTCCAGACGTTTGGCAAAGGCTACCGAGGCTACTACGGGGATGATTTTCAGCCCGGCTTGTGTCCAACTGTCCATGTATTTGCCGGGCATGCCGGCACCGGTGGTGACTACGGGGACCTTTTCGTCAATAACTACTTGCGCTACCTGGTCCACGAACGGGCTCATGAGCATGATGTTCACGCCAAAAGGTTTTTGTGTCAAGGTTCTGATTTCTGCTATCTGGCTTCTGAGGAAATCGGCATCTGCGTTCATGGCAGACAAAATTCCCAGTCCCCCGGCGTTCGAAACGGCCGCCGCCAGTGTGGGGTCCGTCACCCAGGCCATCCCACCCTGAAATACGGGATAGGTAATGCCCAGGATCTCACAAATTCTGCTGTTGAATTTTTTCATATGGATGTTATGTGTTTTTTACGCTTCTACCCATGTGAACAGGCAGGTGCCTGCCGTAAAGCCGGCCCCAAATCCGCTCAGGAGTACGGTATCGCCTTCTTTCAGGCGGCCCTCCCGATTGAGTTCGTCCAACAGAATGGGTATAGTGGCGGACGAGGTATTTCCTGTTCGTTCTATGTTGTGCGGGAACTTCTCTTTGGGTTGTTGTAAGGTGGTGCGTATGGCTTCCAGGATACGCATGTTGGCCTGGTGGCAGATGTAATGGTCCACCTGATCTGCGTTCAGGCCTGTTTTATCAAGTACGTATCGGATGCCGTCGATGGAAGCCGTCACGGCCATCTTGAACACCTCTTTACCGTTCATGTGCATAGGTACCCCTCGTTGGGTAGTTTTTACAAAAGGACACTCTTCCAGCGGACGTTGGTAGTAGAGGATTTCCGGTCTGTGAATGGCCGTTATCATAGAGGCTTTGAAACTTTCTCCTTTTGTGACAACGGCAGCAGCGGCTCCGTCGCCAAAGAGTACGGCGGTGTTTCTGTCTTTCCAGCTGCACATGCGGGTAGGTTCTTCTGCACATACAATGAGTATGTTAGCAGCTTTTCCCGTATCTATGTATAGCTGTGCCATGTCCAAAGCATACACAAAACCGCTGCAGGCTGCATTCAAATCTGTACAGGCGCAGGTGGCATTGACACCACCGGCAATCAAACAGCTTAATGAGGGGGTGACGTAGTAATTGACAACGTTAGAGCAAATGATATAATCCAGGTCTTTTCCGGTTATACCGGCTTGATCCAGAGCCTTTTGAGCTGCTTCTATGGCCAGATCTTTCAAATTTTCGTCGGAAATGATTCTCCGTTCCACAATACCCGTACGGGTTCGAATCCATTCGTCGCTCGTATCCAGGAATACGGACAGCATGTCGTTAGTGACTGCTAATGAAGGTAATGCACTTCCCGTTCCAATAATTTTCATAAGTAAATGTCCCGTTTATTGATGACGAGCATAATAATAGCCCCAAAAGCGTGCCAAAGGGGTGTTCCGCCGGGTAAATAATTCACTATTGCGCTCTCTGGTATTGTTACGCCTTTATAGGGGTTAGCTTATGTGACCGGCTTAATATCAGGGAATATGGCGGCTGGTTACAGAGGGAAAAAAAGTGTCCGCTCTGTTATTTCCGTTCTTGCATCTTCTTATTTTCGGCCGGAATTTTATCAAAAAAGATGGGGAATGGGGAAAAATCCGTTTGTTTTTCCCCAAGTACGGGGAATTGATTCCTGAGGGTCAGCCGCTTATGATTTTAGAAGGTTGGGGATTGTGCACTTGGCCGGATTGCTCCGGTGTGCCATCTCTGATCAAGTGCGCCACTTTTGCAAGATGAAAGCTCAACACGCTGCATATTTGCAAGTTGTATTTTGTAAAAAACATTTGGTGCATTAGATCTGATTTGTAGCACGATATTGAGGCTTTTTGTGCTGTTTCGTTGAGGTTTTTTGTGGTATTCCGTTGAAAATTCAAACCGAATATTGCTTACATTTGTTAAATGCAATACAGGATTACTTTCTTAGGTACCGGAACGTCAACAGGTGTGCCCCTGATTGGTTGTCAATGCCCTATTTGTACATCGGAAGACGAGAGGGATAAGCGGTTGCGTTCGTCGGTACTGGTGGAAGCGTTTCCGAAAAGCGCCTTGAAAAATCATACCGGAAGTGGTATTGCAGGTAGTGATGGAACGGGTTTGGTAACGAACTCTGAAGGTACACAGCCTCTTACGATTCTGATTGATGCGGGGCCCGATTTTCGGCAGCAGATGCTTCGGGTAAAAGTTAAGTCGTTGGATGGGATTCTGTTAACGCACGAGCATTGGGACCATGTGGCGGGTTTGGATGATGTGCGGGCGCTTAATTTTTTGACAAGAAGACCGGTGCCTGTGTATGGAGAGCAGCGGGTTCTGGACAATATTCAGAAAGTATTTAGTTATGCCTTTGTTAATCAGTACCTGCCCGGCCTTCCAAAGATAACGCTGCATACGATAGAGAATCGCGAATTTTCTCTTGGAGGTGTTTCTGTAATACCCGTGCGGGCCTATCATAATAAACTGCCTGTCTATGGCTTTCGGATAGGACCCTTCGGCTATCTGACAGATGCCAATTATATAGATAATTGCGAGTTGGATAAGTTTACAGGGGTAGAGGTATTCGTGGTAAGTACGGTTATGAAAACGCCGCACCGCTCGCATTTTGCATTGGACGATGCCATTCAGGTGGGGCGGCGGACGGGAGCCCGACAAATCTACCTAACGCATATGTCTCATCGCCTGGGCCCATATGAAACGTTTTGTGAGGAGCTGCCACCGGGTGTAGCTCCGGCTTACGATGGACTGGTGGTGGAATTGTAAAATTAATTAATCCACGCTACGAATCTTTTTTTATCAGCCCGTAGGTCACGGGAGCGTAGCCAGCGGATGTTGGAACGGGCAATGCGAAACCATTTGTGGTATTGGTAGAAGAAAAAAGGAGCCGGTAAACCCACGACCAATAAGAGCAAAGCCAATTGCCAGGGGACCAGGGCAAATAGGATTGGGATGGCTATAAGCACGGTGAGGGTCCAGAACAAGAGGGTGGCTACGTAGCGTACGGTATTGTGAAAAGCTTTGTCTTCCATTTTGGAGCAGATAAGCCGGGTAATGAGCAAAGTAGGCAAGGCCAAAAGGGTGCAGGCAACAAAATAAGGGAGAAGGACAATGAGTAGCGGAATACGGGTGAGGAGGGCTGCCAATGGAGCCGGGTTGGCTACGGAGGACATGCTTATTCTTTTCTGTGCACGTTTCTCTGCAAACCGAGCCACTTCTTCCAACATACCCTTACTTTCTTCAGGGGCCGTTTCTTTCTTTTTCAACACTAACTCTACCGTTTGTTTGTTGGCTTGCAACCGGTCTTTCAGGGAGCGTGGGCACAAGCCCATTTGTTTGATTCTGCTGTGTCCGGAAAGTCCGCACAGCTCCCATATGGCTGTATAGTCCTCATCATCCGGGATGTAGAGAATCAACTCTTTTAAGGCCTGTTCCAGCAGGTCTTTCAATTCGTTCATGAGAACAGGCTGCTCTTTGCCGGGGTTGTCGGCTACATACTGCGTAACATCGATGGGATCGCCAATCTGGCACAGCAACGAGGTGCGGTAGCGGAAGAAATGGCCGTATTCCAATCCCACCGGAATTATGTAAACGTGACGGGCCGAGTCGGTAATTTCTTCGTTGGCCAGCAAGGCGATGCGGAAAATGCCTTTACCCAGGGGCAAAAGGCTGTGCATGGGCCGATGGGTGCCTTCGGGGGTGATGACAAAGGGAACGTTGTGTTTGAGTACTTCTACGGCTTCACGGATGATTTCTTCATTGTGTTTAAGTGAGCTTACACCATCGCGTATACGGTGGATAGGCATGATGCGTAGAAAATGCAGGACTTTGGCAAAAAGCTTGTTTTTGAAAATATCGGCCCTGGCTACAAAAACTTTTGCCCGGGTATCTATATCAAGTACAGACATAGGGTCCATCATGGCGCTCGTGTGGTTGGGCGCGAAAATGACAGGCTGATCAACAGGGATTTTTTTTACGCCGTGGTATTCTCGTTTGCCGTATGACAAACGGTATATAAACATGACATAGGGTTTGAAAAACCAATAGGCCCAATTCCATTCATATATGCGTCGTTTACACTGCATGTTGTTTACGGTCACATCGGTTGAAAACAAAGGATATACCTAATCCGGAGAGGATATGCCAAATACCCCACCAGGCGGTGATGAACAACATACCGCCGTAGGCCAAATCGGGTGGGAAAATTTTGGGATTAAACAGCAGTACAAGACCCAGTCCCGAGTTCTGAATACCGGTTTCTATAGTAATGGTACGTCTGTCTTTACGGGGAATACGAAAAATGGTACCGGTACCGTATCCAATACCTAGAGCCAGTGCGTTATGGATGAAGACGATAAAGAAAATGTAAAAAATGTACTCAATGAAAATATCAAAGTTGTTGCTAAAAGCCAGCACTACCATGACCATGAAAAAGATCAGGGAAAAGTATTGCATGGGCTTTTTCATTTTCTCTGCGGCTTTGGGGAAATAATGCACAAACAGCATCCCCAATATAAGCGGAATACCCAGGAGGATAAAAACTGTTTCAAACGTTTGCCAAAGATCTATATGCAGCGGTTGCAATACGGCTCCGGCTCTCGTGTTCAAGTAACGGGTATAGAGGCCGCCCCAAAGGGCAAAGTTGAAGGGCGTCATAAACGTGGCTGCCGAGGTGCTTATGGCCGTCAGGGTTACAGAGAGTTCTGTGTTAGCTTTGGACAGGGAAGACATGAAATTGGAGATATTGCCTCCGGGACAGGCAGCCACCAGAATCATACCCATGGCCACCATGGGAGTAATGTAGCTGTTTAGTGCCATGACCAGAAGAAACGTCATGGCCGGAAGCAGAACCAATTGGCAAATCAATCCCAGGATGGCCGATTTAGGTTTGACAAATACGTTTTTGAATTCTTTGGGTTTGATCCCCAGGGCTACACCAAACATGACTAACGCCAGGACGAAGTTGATAGCCCTCATCCCACCGGCAGAAAAATTCAACCGTATGGGATCTAAATTGAGTAGTTGTTCGTACATAATTGTTTATTTAAAACATGTAGCCCAGCATGATATACAATCCTGTATTGCCATCTTGTTTACTCAGGGCTTTGGCAAAGTCTACCGATATGATAAAGTTTTCGTTCATGGCTATTTTCAACCCGGCACCGGCACTCATGTGTACTCCGTCTTTTTCAGCAAAGAAATCTTCGTACCGCACGCCCGATAAGGCAGTCAGGGTACGTAGTTCAGACGGACTGCGGGTCAGTTTGGACTGTTTGGTGATGTATCCCACATCAAACAAGGGGTTGATTCCTACGTAAAAAGCTTGACGGGCTATTTGGAAAGAAACCAGTTTCAGCCGTAATTCCACGTTGGCGTATGCGTAGCCGTCTCCGGTCACGCGGTTTCTAACTATCCCGCGTAAACTATTGGCACCGCCCAGCATTTCATAATTGGCTCTTTTGGTATACAGGGTAGCCATGTAGTTTTTCATGTAATAGGGGGTTTCTCCCCAAAGGGCGCTTTGGTAGCCTAGCCGGTACGCAAAAATCATCTTGTCTTTCCAGATAGAGATGTAATGGCGGAAAGAGGCGTTCAGCGTTACATGGTTGTATTCTTTTTGGTCGCCAAAAGCTCCAAAGTATGTTAAAAACGCATCGGCCCAGATGCCCCGGCTGGGGTTGTTCAGCTGGTTGCGCGTATCAAAGGTCAATCCGGCACGAACGAAAGGATGTGTGCCCCCGTGCAGCTCGTTGGCTTTTATCAGCCCCCAGTTTTGAGGGCTGTAGTAGTTGAACAAGGTGGGTTGTTCGGTTGTGGCCGGCAGCTTTTTATCATCGGCTTTCCCTTTGTTCAAAAAATCGATGTTTACCTGATCGGCATAGTAATAGAACACGCCTGCTCCTGCGTTCCAGTAAAGATTTCCTGAAATGTTACCCTGAAAATCTGCCGTAGCGCGGAAGAAGTCTTTTTTCATTTTATAGAACGCCCTCGACTTATACACGTCAAGATTCGTTTGTCCCCAATCCGGGTTGTAGACAGATTGGAATCCGTTAAAGCCCATAAAATCGGCCATGGCTTCCGGAATATAACTCACATCCAGGGTGACACGTACTTTGGGAATGAGGTATTCGGAATCGTAAAATACGCGGAACAATCCGGAACGCTTGGTGGTGTAGTTGGCTTCTACGTACATCAGGTGTTTGTACTTGGGAAATAGGTCCCCGTCTCCGTAATGAAAGAATTCAGCCAGGGCACCGTATTGGAAACCCAGGTCTGTGTTGTAGCCGACACTGGGTAAAGCTCCAAAGGACCAACCCTTTTTGACAATGGCAGTACTGTCTTTTTCAGCTGCCTGTACGGTAGCTATAGGGAATAGTAAGGTAATACTTATAAATAAAAAAAGAGTCTTTTTCATAATTCAGAACGTTTTTTATTAACCAATCCATTTTAAGGCCTCTGCCAGGAGCACGCCCAGGTATGTACCGACAGCGTATCCTATCAGGCCAATTACAATCCCGTTTACCAGTACTTTTCTGTTGTTCATGGCAGCGGCAACGGGAGGAACAAAAGGCGGTGAGAATAAAAGGGCAATATGGGATACGGTGAACAGATCCGCATCTACTTTGAAGATCTTGGCAAACAGCAAGTGCAGCAGTACGGAAGTCACCAGGATAAAGGCAATCAAACCCATAATATTCAGGCTGGTACGACTGAACAGGGCGTGGATATCAAACATAGAGGCTATGATGATGCTGAAAACGAGGATAAAATACATCCCGAATTCAAACGTTTTTGGAATTTCTCTGATTTTCTTTACAAAAGAAGCGGCAATAGCCAAGGTGGTAATGGTAAGGATGATAATCAATTCGTTTAATCCGGCTCCCAGGGCCATAGACAGGCCGGCTCCAATGGCAAGGCATGCAATAGATAAAACGAGCGCAAAGAGGAGCCTTCCGAACGTACCTTTTTTAAAGATACCGGAATAATCTTCAAACGTTTCTTGTACTTTCACATTATTGTTGGCCTGTTCCCGGCTGTTATGAGGCAGGATTTTCCGAAATAATTTGTAGCCTCCGGAAAGGATAAACAACAAAAAGAAAAACGATATGGCCATTTCAAACGTTTGTACCAGGATGTACGTGTCTTCTTGAACCCGGAGTGCAGTTTTAAGTGACACAAAGTTTAAGGTGCCTCCCGTATACATGCCTACGAGCAAGCCGCAGGATTTCCACAATTCCGGAATATTGCTGCTGCGGAACAACAGGTACGCTAATGTAACGGATACTAAAATTGACACAATCCCTGCTGCCAATGTTGCCATAGTCTTTTTTAAGGTCTTAAACCACAGCACAAAATGCGATGAAAACAACATCAGAGGTATGGCAATGGGTACCGTAAGGTTCATCATCCATTCCTGCAGGGTTGACAATGCGGCAGTTTGCTCCTGAGGCATTTTTGTCAATCCGGACAACGCCATGACAATGCCCACGGTATAGGCCAGCAATACAGTTCCTATCTTTGAAAAGAACCGGTAGCGCTGAAAAAGGTACATGATTAGAACGGGAACTGCAACGTAGATAGTAGCTATTAGGTAGAGTCTCATGACACAAAGGTAAAAAAAAACGACACTTTTTATCAAAAGTAGTAAAAAGTGCCGTAGGCCCGCCGTCGGATTCACACTCGACGCACACCCTCCCTCCGCACACCCTCCCTCCGCATTTTCTCCCTGTGTACCCCTTCTCGATGCGGGAGCCCCTGTTTTCTTCGTTTTCCGAACGAGGTGGTAAGTCATCGTTTTTGGGCAGAAGTGTCAACGTGCTGAATAGCAGCGTGTTGCAGTATTGCACTCTTTTGTGGTACTTACCACCTTGGCGCAAAAAGGCAGTTTTTTCCCGTTTCTTTGACGAGGTAGTAAGTAGCTGTTTCCGGGTTGAGGCGTTAACTCACAGACATACACGCGTTTACAGCACTACGTCGTTTTATGGCACTTACTACCCTCGGTCAAAAGAAGCTGTTTTCGGTGTTTTCCGGGGGAGGTAGCAAGTAGCCATTTTCGGAGATTGACTTCAATCTTCAGATATACAACAACTTGCAGCACTACATCGTTTTGTGGCACTTACTACCTCCGCCAGAAAAGCCTGTTTTCCGCTGGTTTCGTGACGAGGTGGTAAGTCATTGTATCTGGGGTAAGGTGCTAACGTGTAGAATGACAGCGTATTGCGACATTGCACTCTTATGTGCCACTTACCACCTTGAAGAGGCGTGGCGAACGGCTGTATCGGCACGAAAAATCCTCCCCACCTAGGGGTGGGTCCCCTCCCTTTTCGGGAGCCAATGTTTTCCTTAGCCGATACAGTCCGGCCTCCGGTACAACTGTTATGGCGCACGGATCGTATGGCGCACCGGATCAGATCCGGCGTGTATGGCACCGTATGGCGCACCGGATCGGATCCGGCGTGTAGGCAACACGCCTCGGCAAGAACCGGATTAGAGGCTGTCGCCAAAATCTTTGCGGAAGCGGGCGGCCAGTTGATGGGGCCAGTCGTCTACGGGTGCCAGGGAGCCCATGAAAAAGCGAAGTACAGGCGGTTCGTAGGTGAAGCGCAATCCGCCAATCAGGCGCCGGTTGTCATGGAGCCATTCCAGCCGGTCCATGGTGTATTTGACTTGCGACAAGGTGAAAACACGCCGAGGCAGGGCCAGCCGCAGCAGTTCCGCATCGGCCGGGATATCGTTGCCGTTTTCATCCCGAACGCTCGATACGGACCCGCGCTCCATACCCCGCACGCCGGAACACAGGTAGAAAGCGGCGGCCAGGGCTCCGGCAGGGTATTGCGATTGCGGAATGTGCTCACAGAAGGTCATGGCGTCTATATGCGCTCCCAGCACGCCCGGCGGCGTGACCATGGGGATGCCTTTGTCCATACAACCGTTTACCATGAAGGCTATGAATTCCGGATTCTGGCGGATGGCGTCCTCGTCCAATGTTTCATACAGACCCACGGCCATGGCTTCAATTTCTTTGACAGAGATGCCTCCGTAGGTGAGAAACCCTTCATATAGGGGAATGAGCGGCTCCATGTTTAAGTATGTACTTTTATCGTTTGTGGCGATGCCGCCGCCGCGGGATGAAGAAAGCTTCCTGGCTGAGAAATAGACGATATCGGCCAATGCGGTGAGGGCCCGGATGATGTCCCCCAGGGATTTGTTTTGCCAGGCGGCTTCCCGCTGTTGGATGAGGAACGCGTTTTCGCCAATCAGGCTGGCGTCCAGGACAATCTTCAGGCCGTGTTTGTCGGCAATACGGCGCACCTGCGACATGTTGTCCAGAGAAAAGGGCTGGCCGCCGATTAAATTGGTAGAGGCCTCCATGCGTATGAAAGCTATGTTTTCCGGACCGTGCCGCCGGATGGAATTTTCTAGTTTTTCCGTGTCGATGTTTCCTTTAAAAGGATGGTCGGATTGCAGGATCAGGGCGTGGTCACAGAGCAGCTCTTCTATGGTTCCTCCTACTTCTGTGATATGTGCCAGCGCTGTGGTGAAGTGGTAGTTCATGGGGACTATCTGTCCCGGTTTGATAAGAGTTTTACAGATGACATGTTCTGCGGCGCGTCCCTGGTGGGTAGGCAGGAAAAAGGTTTTGCCCAAAACATCTTGCACGGCTTTTAGCAGCTTTTCAAAACTTTGCGATCCGGCGTAGGCATCGTCGGCCTGCATCATAGCAGCCAGCTGGTTGTCGCTCATGGCGTTGGTGCCGCTATCGGTGAGCATGTCCAGGAAAACATCGCGTGTAGAAAGTTTAAACGTATTGAAGCCGGCTTCCTGTATGGCGGCTAATCTGCGCTCAAGAGGTACTAAATGGAGCTTTTGAATGATTCGGGCTTTGTGGAATTCCAAAGGGAATGGTTCCGAACGGTAAAATGTTATAGAGTTCATAAAATGTTCTGAAAATATCTGTTTGTAAATAATAGGGTTGCACACAAGTTTGTGTAACCGGAGTGCTGCACGGCACATCTAAACTTGTGAGAAAAAAATCGGAGCGCTCCTGAGCGGGAACAAGCACCTGTACATCCCCGTCAGGAGCGGAGATACGAATAATACAAACAGGTTGCACAGCACCGGGGGGCGTGTATGTAGAGTACAGGTGTGTGCATATTCAGAGGTTTATTGATTGAAAGTACAAATATAAAAAAAACGGATAAACGGTAATAAAAAATAAAATATTTATAAAAATCAGTACCTTGTATTGCAAGGTATCAAATTATTTATATATATTTGCCACGCAGAATTCTTTAGGTATATAAGTACTATAATATATTAATACATGATCAAATTAGAGAATATCAACAAAACGTATTACAACGGAGCGGCCTTACACGTTTTGAAAGGTCTGGATCTTTATATAGAGCAAGGAGATTTTGTTTCTATCATGGGTGCATCGGGCTCCGGTAAATCTACCTTGTTGAACATTGTCGGGATATTGGACGATTACGATACCGGGACGTACCATCTGAACGGAAGGCTCATAAAAGATTTATCCGAGAAAGAGTCTGCCGTATACAGAAACAAAACATTGGGCTTTGTCTTTCAGTCTTTCAATCTGATTCCCTTTAAAACGGCTCTGGAAAATGTTGCGCTGCCTTTGTATTATCAGGGCGTTCGTAGAAAAAAACGCCATACGATAGCCATGGAGTACCTGGAACGCATGGGTTTGTCGGACTGGGAAAACCACCTGCCGTCTGCTTTGTCAGGTGGTCAGAAACAGCGTGTGGCCATTGCCAGGGCTTTGGTGACACAGCCGCGTGTCATATTGGCAGACGAGCCCACAGGGGCTTTGGATTCACAAACATCGGTCGAAGTCATGCAACTGCTCCAAGAGGTGAACCGAACGGGCATTACGGTGGTAATGGTAACACACAACCCGGAAATGGCGGCCATGAGCCGGAAAACCATTCATATACGGGACGGTATTATAGGTTCAGTCACACAAAACAACAGACAGGATCATGTTTGAAGATGTACAAGAAATATTCAACACTTTAAGAAAGAATAAGCTCAGGACTTTTTTGACCGGGTTTTCCATGGCCTGGGGTATTTTTATGCTTATTGTGCTGCTTGGTGCAGGGAATGGATTAAGGAACGGAGTGTCTTACAATTTTGCCGACGTAGCCGTTAACAGCTTGACCATATGGCCCGGCAGAACGACTAAAGTGTATGGAGGATTGCAGGCGGGCCGGCAAATAAAACTGGACAGTACGGATATTACTTTTCTGGAAAAAGAATTCTCTCAGATTTACAATGTGTCGCCGAAAATAGGACTGTATGGAAGAAATATTTTTTATGATGGAGATTTTACACAAGCCTATGTACGAGGGGTACTTCCCAACCATGCAGAAATGGAAACAGTCCATGTAGGCAAAGGGCAAGGAAGATTTATAAATCGGGTGGATGTACGTGATAGCAGGAAAGTCATAGTCTTGCACAACAAGACGGCCCGCATGCTTTTCAAAGAAGAAGACCCGCTGGGAAAATATGTCACGTTTGATAAGGTAGTCTATAAAGTAGTTGGCGTACACGTGGACGCTAATATGTCACAGAACGCTGTCAGTTACATTCCTCTTACTACGGCTCAACGTATTTACAATCCTCAAAGGGGATATACGTATATGGACATGTTGTTGAAAGGATTGGAAACAGGTAAGCAAAACGAACTTTTTGACAACAATCTGAGGGCATCTCTGGCCGGGAAACACCGTTTCCACAAAGATGATAAAGGAGCTGTTTATCTGTACAACATGGCGCGGGAATTTTTGCAGTTCAAAGGTATTTTTAATGCCATTACGCTGTTTGTCTGGATTATTGGCCTGGGGACGCTCATTGCCGGCGTGGTGGGCATCAGCAATATCATGTTGATTACCGTCAAAGAAAGGACAAAAGAATTTGGTATCCGCAAGTCTTTAGGAGCCACGCCCGGTTCCATATTGCGTCTTGTCATGGCGGAATGTCTTATGGTCACCTTTTTGTTCGGGACTTTGGGCATGATGGCGGGGATAGGACTTACGGAATTGCTAAATGCCCTGATTGGAACCCCGCAAGGGCCTGTATCACAGGAAAGTATGGTGTTTTTCACCAATCCCACAGTAGATCCTGCCGTTGTGCTGTCTGCTGTTTCAGTATTGATAACGGCCGGATTGCTGGCTGGATTTATGCCCGCACGCAGGGCAGTTCAGGTTAAACCCATTGAAGCTTTAAGATACGAGTAATATGTTTGATATAGACAGCTGGCAAGAAGTGTGGGTTACGCTCTCACGCAATAAAAGAAGGAGCCTTCTTACGGCATTCGGAGTATTTTGGGGCATTTTTATGCTCGTTGCCATGATGGGTGCCGGTAACGGATTAGCGGAAGGTGTGGTTTCCAACGTGAAAGGTTTTTCAGAAAACTCGGCTTTCTTTTTTACCAATGCGACCACAGAACCATACAAAGGTTTTCAGAAAGGACGCTATTGGAATTTCAAGGAAGAAGATTTGGATATTCTGGAAAACCAATTGAGTGATATCAAGTATACGCTTCCTTTTTTGATGGGCAGCGATGTGACGGTTTCTCATGGAGAAAGAAGCACGTCCTGCAGTACTAAGGGGTTGTCTTACAGATACCCGGATATGATGCCTCAGATTATGCTCTACGGCCGGTATTTAAATCCGGTGGATGTCAGGGACAGAAGAAAAGTGTGTGTGATAGGCAAGAAAGTGTATGAAGAATTGTTTCACAACGGAGAAGATCCTGTAGGACAATATCTGAAAATGCATAACATCAATTTTCAAATTATCGGGGTGGCAGAGCCGGCAGTCAGCGGGGTCAATTTAGGTGGGAAGGACGATGAAATCATTGCTATGCCCTATACGGTTATGCAACAAATTCAAAATTCGGGCACTATGGTACATTTGATTGGAGTGGTGGCCAACGAAGATGTGAGTATGAGTACCCTGGAACCCAAAGTGGCCGCCTTGCTCAAGGCTCGTCATTTCATTGCGCCAACAGATCTTGGCGCGTTAGACAGTGTTAACATAGAGAAGATTTTCAAACAATTTTACATGTTGTTTATGGGTATTCAGATTTTGATATGGATTGTGGGGTTAGGTACTTTATTGGCCGGTGTGGTGGGAGTGAGCAATATCATTATGGTGACGGTAAGGGAAAGAACTCAGGAAATAGGTATTCGCAGAGCTTTGGGAGCAAAACCTATGTCTATTGTTTTTCAGGTGATTAAAGAGAGCACGGCGTTGACCGTTGCCGCCGGATTTTTAGGGATTTCTTTTGGGGTATTTATATTGGATCTGGTCAATACGTTTCTTTTACAAAACATGTCCGGTAATACGTTCTTTACCAATCCGCAGATACATCTATATACGGCCTTATGGGCCGCCGTTATCATTATTGTCAGTGGTATGGCAGCAGGTATCTTACCTGCAATAAGAGCCCTGGAAATCAAGGCTATTGACGCTATAAGAGAAGAAAATTAATATAATAATTTATTTACGATGAAAAAAGTCTTACGTTATTTTTTGCTTATACTCCTTGCGGCAGGCGTATTATTTACTTTCTATTTTTTATGGAAGAAGGCAAGGCCGCAAAAACAAGTGTACGAATTGCACACTCCTGTGTTAGGAGATATTGAACAAAAAACAGTAGTTACGGGTAAAATTGAACCGCGGGATTTGGTGGCCATAGTGCCGCAGATATCGGGCATTGTGTCTGATTTGTATAAGCAGCCCGGTCAGATGGCTAAAGCCGGAGACGTGATTGCACGCATAAAGGTGATTCCTCAAATGGAAGTATTGAATGCGGCAGAATCTCGTGTGACACAGGCACGGTTGAATTTACATCAGGAGGAAAAAGTTTTTGCCAGAACAAAGGAATTGTATCAATCGGGAGTTGTGGTGCAAGAAGAATATGAAAACACAGAAACGCGGTTACAATTGGCACAGGAAGAGCTGCGCAATGCACAGGACAATCTGGAGATTGTGCGGGATGGGATTGTAAGCCGTTTTTCCACGGCCGGTAATACGCAAATACGAGCTACCATTTCCGGGATGATTCTGGAAGTGCCCGTTAAGGTAGGCAATTCCGTTATTCAGGCAAATACGTTCAACGCCGGTACTACCATTGCCACCGTAGCAGATATGAACGACATGTTGTTCCAAGGAACCATTGACGAGACAGAAGTAGGTCGCATACGGGAAGGCATGCCCTTGGAAATCACTGTAGGAGCTTTACAAGACCAACGTTTTAAGGCTATTTTGGAGTATATCTCGCCAAAAAGCACGGAAAGCAACGGAGCTGTTCTTTTTGAAATCAAAGCAGCTGTTACGCTGCCCGAACAGATTTTTATTAGAGCCGGTTATAGTGCGAATGCAGAAATTATCCTGGACAGCCGCCATAATGTGTTGGTGATTCCGGAGGGTGTGGTGGAATTCAGAAACGGAGAAACGTATGTACAGGTATTTGAGGGTATGGATAAAGACAAACAATTGTTCTCCGACAGACAGGTGGTGACAGGTTTAAGCGATGGGATACACATTGAAATCAAAGAAGGCTTGACACCGGAAGATGTGGTACGGGGAGCATTACTCACACAATAAAAGAAAGAAGCTATGAAAAACAGAATAATAAGGTATGTATGGCTTTGTGCACTTATCTTTTTGGTAGCTCTTCAACACCCTTTGGCAGCACAGGAAAAGGACAATGCCTGGACATTGCGGCAGTGTATTCTTTTTGGATTGGAGCATAATGTGTCTGTGAAACAATTTGAGCTGGCCAAAGAACAGCAGGAAATTACGGTGGAGACCACTCGTTTTTCCCGCCTTCCCGATCTGAACGCCAATCTGGGGCAGACATTTTATTTTGGACGCACACCCGACCGCGATGGAGTGTATCGGGATCAAACAGGCTCCAATGCGTCCCTGGGGGTGCAATCTACCGTCAACTTGTTCAATGGTTTCCGTATTACACATCAGTTGCAGGCAGAGAAGATGGAGCTGTTGGCTGCAACAGAAGACTTGTATAGAGCGCAGGAAGATGTGGCGTTGGCCATTACCGGGTATTATTTGCAGGTTTTGATGTGTAAAGAATTGCTGCAGATTGCGCGGGATCAACTGGAGTTGAACAGAAAACAAGTGGAACAAACGCAATTGTTGGTAGACGCAGGCAAAAGCCCTGAAAGTGATTTGTACGATGCACGGTCTTCTTATGCACAACAGCAGGTGCAAGTGACGGAAGCTTCCGGAAATCTGCACCTGGCATTGCTGGAACTGGCACAATCCATGAATTTGCAGGATATGGAAGGGTTTGATGTGATAGAGCCTGACAGTTCGGAGGACATACAATACGGTATGGAGGCTCTTGTTTTACCGGCAGAGGCTTACGCTCATTCCGTCCACGAACGTCCCGGCATAAGGGCAGCTTCTTATCGGTTGGAAAGCAGCCATAAGGAATGGCAGGCCGTTCGGAGTGCTTATTACCCAACTTTGAACCTGGGTGTGGGATACAGCAATTCGTATTATTACAATTACCAACTGGCGGCAGGTCTGTCAAATGCATCTTTAGCCGATCAGATGGCCAGGAACAGTGCACAATCCATAGGCATCAGTCTGGGGATTCCCCTTTTCAACAGAATGGCCACCCGTAATAGAGTTCGCGCTGCACGTTTACAGGTGCAGAGCCGCGAACTCTTATTAGACAAGGAAAAACAAGAATTGTACAAAGAAGTGCAACAGGCCTATTACAAAGCGGTTGCTGCACATGAAACGTACAAAACGTCCGTAATGGCAGAAGAGGCAGCCCGTCTGGCTTATGCTTTTGAAGAGCAGAAATTTGCTGCAGGCCGTTCTAATCTATATGCTTTTGATATGGCGCGAACCCGCTTGGCAACGGCCCGGTCGGAATTGGCACAATCTAAATACAATTTTTTATTTCGCTCCCGTATTTTGGCTTTCTACAATGGAGAAGACCTTACACGGTTTTTTCTTCCGCGTTGAGGACAAATACGCGGAGCCCTTGTTTGGGAGCACTATTGTCCAATGTTTTTAAGTCTTCCATGATGGGATCTACGGCAGCATCCGGGACAAAGGTGATAAGCACAGAGTTCAGGGCGGGCCAGGCGTGGGTTCCCAGGTGCGGTTCACCATCGCGCGAACCGCTCCCGCGGACTTCTTCCCAGAAGGTGTATCCGGTGATTTGGTGTTTACTGAGAATTTCCAGAATCTCTTCGTAAAAGGCCTGGTAGAAGGCTATAAATAAGGCTTTCATGAATGCGTTTTTGTTTTTTTGTTTGCTCTGCGTTGTTTCCGCTTCTCGGCTCTTTCGGCCTGCAGGCTGTAGATGGCAGGAATCAGGAACAAGGTAACAAAGGTAGATACGGTCAAACCGCTGGCCACCGTGATTCCCAGTGCGTTCCACATCTCGGCACCTACTCCTCGGCCTACGGCCAGAGGCACCATGCCGAAAATGGTAGTAAGAGCCGTCATCAGGATGGGGCGCAAACGGGAACGTCCCGCTGCCACCACGGCTTCTGTGACCCCCATGCCGCGTTCACGACAGAGGATGGTGTAGTCTATAAGCACGATACCGTTCTTTACCACAATACCAAAGAGCATCAACAGACCAATCATGCTCATGATGCCCAGGGCTTCTCCCGATACGGCCAGTCCGGCCAGCACACCGGTAAGGGCAAAGGGAACGGAGAACATGATGATAAAAGGACCGGTAAAAGACTCAAACTGCGCGGCCATAACAATGTACACGAGCATCAATACCAGGAGCATAAGAGTTATCAGGTCTTTGAAGGACTCTTGTTGCTCTTCGTAACTGCCGGCAATGTTGATCATGATTTCGGGCGGTACGTCTACCTTGCTGATTTGCGCCCGGGCGTCTTCTACCAGCGTACTGAGGGCGGCTCCTTTGGCGGCCACACACGTTACGGTGACCAAACGTTCCCTGTCTTTGCGTTCAATGGTCGGCGGCTGCATGGTCTCACCCAAGGCGGCTACGTCGCGCACGCGGACGGGTTTTCCCTGGCTGTTGAACAACAGGATATCCAGGATATTTTCCAGGTCTTCCCGGTATTCCGGAGCATGGCGGACTTTGATGTAGTATTCGTCGCCGTCTTCGCGGAATTGTGAAGCAATGGTACCGTTTATTCTGTTACGGATAAACTGCGATGCGGTGGCCATGTTCAGACCGTGTTCGGCCAGTTTGGCCCGGTCAAAGGCCACCAAATATTCGGGGGCGTATTCGTCCCGGGAAACGGTAACCTGAGAAGCACCCGGAACGGTTTTCATACCTTCTGCCAACTGCGATGCAATCCTGTCTGTGACGGTAAAATCGTTACCATATACTTCCAGTTTTACGGTTGTCTGGCCTCCGGCACCACCGCCTGCGTTCAAATCAAAGGTGCGGATTTCCGGGTAGTAGGTTCTGAGGTCTTCCCGCATGCTGTCGGCAATTTCCTGCAGGGAGCGTTTGCGCTCTGTTTTCAATGTTAAGCGGATGTTGCCGGTCATGATATGCGAACCGCTGGATCCCAGCTGGCCAAAGAGGTTGTCTTCACCGGCCTGCCCCACGGTAAAGGTCATGGCTATGATTTCCGGATAATCGGCCTGAAATTGCTCGTGGATGCGGAAGGCCAACTCTTTTGTGATTTCTGCCCTTGTGTTGATGGGCAGTTTTATGGTCATTTGCAACCGGGCACTGTCTTGTTGCGGGAAAAACTCTGTGGGAACTATTTTAAACAGGAACAAGGAGCCGATGAAAATACCTGCCGAGGCCAGGATAACGGTAATCCGGTGTCTGACGGTCCAGCCCAATGCCTTGGCGTAAAGACGGTCCAAGGCATCCAGGAACCGTTCGATATGTGCGTAAAACTTATCAAACCCTTTATCCTTTTTAGGCTTTAACCGTAACAGCTGTGATGACATCATAGGGGTAAGCGTCAAGGCAGCTATGGTAGATACGGAGCTTATCAATGCCACAATCCAGCCCAATTGGCTGAAAATTTCACCCGACATACCGCCAACCATGGTCAAGGGAATGAATACGGCCAGCAAGGTAAGGGTAGAGGCGATAATGGATATGGACACTTCGTTGGTGGCGTAAATAGCGGCCGATTTGGGGCGGGTACCCCTTTCTATGTGGGTGGTAATGTTCTCCAGAGCCACAATGGCGTCGTCCACCACCATACCAATGGCAATACTTAGTGAAGATAAAGAGATGATATTTAAGGTATTACCCGAAATTAACAAGTAGATGAAAGCTGCCACCAAAGAAACGGGAATGACGATGGCAATGATGAGTGTGGCCCGCCAGCGTCCCAGAAAAATCATGACAATGAAGACTACCAGTACAAGGGTAATCATTATGGTTTGTACCAGGCTGTCGATGGTCCTGTTGATATTGTCGGAAAAATCCATCACAATGCCTATCCGGATATCGGAAGGAAGATCTTTTTCCAGCTCCGGTAAGCTTTTTTTTATCTTTTTACAGATTTGTACCGTGTTGGCTCCGGCTTGTTTCATGATGATAATGGAACCACCGCGAATGCCGTTTATATACGTTTCCTGACTGCGTTCGGCTATGGTGTCTTCTACACGGGCTACATCCCTCAGGTAGATGCTCCTGCCCTGGAAATGGCCTATCACAATGTTTTCCATTTCACGGGGGTCTTTGAATTCCCCTTCCATACGGATAGTTTGTGTTTCTGAGCCGATATCCAGGTTGCCGCCCGGGGTATTCCTGTTTTCAAACGCGATGACAGAGGCAATGCTCTCTACGGTCAGGTTGTAGGCTTCCAGTTTGTAAGGATCGCAATAGACTTGTATTTCTCTTTTTGGGGTACCTGATATGGAAACAGTCCCCACGCCCTTTATCCGTCCCAGGGGAGAAGCCACACGGTCGTCCAAAATTTTATACAACCCGCTCATGCTCTCATCGGCCTGTACAGAAAGGATCATGATGGGCATGTCGTCTGTTCCGAATTTGAAGAGCACGGGGGTATTGGCGTCGTCAGGCAAGAAGTCGGCAACCAGGTTCAATTTATCCCGGACATCGTTCATGGCCTCCGCTATGTCTATACCGTGCTCAAACTCCAGGGTAACCAAAGAGGAATTTTCCCGTGTGTAGCTATTGATGTGTTTCAGGTCACTGACCGTACTCAAAGCACCCTCCAGCACTTTGGTAACGTTGTTTTCTATGTCGGCCGCGCTGGCACCCGAATAAGTGGTCATGACCAGGATGTTATTGTCGCTGATACTGGGCAGGAAATCAATGGATAACCGGGACAGGGAAAAAACACCAATGACGGCAAGGGCTACGTATATAAGCGCGGTCGTTACCGGTTTTCTGACGGCTGATTGATAAATACTCATAGCAGCTTAATTTATTTTTTCCACTTTGGCTCCGTTTGTCATCCGATTTAACCCTGTGGTGATTACCCATTCTCCTTCTTCCAATCCTTCCAGACATTCATAGCGTGTGTCCAGACGTTTGCCCAGACGGACGAACCTATGCTCTGCTTTTCCGTCATTATATACGTATACATACCTTTCTCCCGATCCCATTTGTTTGATGACGCTCCTGTCCGGTATCAGCAATCTGGGCTCTTCGCCCATGTTGACGGATACGCGGGCAAACATGCCGGGGCGCACTTTTTTGTCTGTATTGGGGATGAGAATTTCTACGGGGAAGGTGCGGGTAGCCGCAGTTACCGTAGGATAGACAATAGACACTTTACCTTTGAATACTTCTTCCGGATAGACATCCAATCTGATATCCACCTCCATGCCTTTGCGGATTTTCGTAAAGAACGATTCCGATACATGAATCATCAGTTTTACCGGTACAATTTGTTCCACAACCAATAACGGTAAGGTCATACCAAATAAGTCTCCGCTGTCGTAATGGCGCGAGGTTACTACACCGTTTACAGGACTTAGCAGTTGTGTGTTTTCTGATAAATTGTTGTATTGCGTACGCATGATATCCAAGGCTGCTTTCTGTGCATCCCATTCTGCCCGTGACACGCCCCCCACTTTATACAGCTCGTCTATACGGCTGAATGACAATTCCATATTTTCCAATTGTGTACGGATTTGCTCCAGGTTGTTGTCGTCCATTTGTACCAATTTTTGGCCTTTGGTGACAAAGTCGCCGACTTCCACGTAAATCTTCTTGATGCGCGAAGCCATTTGCGGTGCAATGTTGTTGGTGATGCTGGCCTGTACGGTAGCAGAAAATTCTTGTATTTGCGGAACAATTTCTTCTGTAACGGGAGCCGCCGTTACCTGAACGACTTCTTGTACGGTGTCGTTTTCTTTTGGAGCAGAAAAACCGCAGCCGGAAAATAGGGCTATAGCTGCGATTATGGGAATAAACCGGAAGGTCTTCATAGTGTATTCTTTTTTTAATTATTCGTCAGGATGAGTAATACCCAGCAAGTTTTCCAGCTCTGCCAGGTAGTATAGGTAATTGTAGACAGACTGGTGGTACGCCAGGCGTGCGGTGGTCAAGGCCAGTTCAGAGGCACTTAAATCCAGCCACGTACCCAGACCTACTTCAAATTGTTTGCTGCTGATGGCGTATGCTTTTTCTGCCATATGCATGTTTTCCTTGTTGGACGACAACTCTTCTGCGGCGTTGTTCATTTGGCTCAGGCAGTGAATGGCATTCAGTTGCAACGTCCTTTCTGTTTGGATACGGCTGTCTTCCAGGTTTTGCAGGTCTATGCGATTCTGTTTGATCTGTTGTTGTTTTTTCATACCACTGAAAATGGGTACGTGTAACGCCAAGGCGGCTGTAGAATAAGGGAACCAATTGTAATTTTTGAATCTGAAATCGTTATTCATAGATGAATACTGCAAGTTTGAGGTAAGGCTTAGTGTAGGCAGGTATGCAGCCTTTTTTGCTTGCAGGGCTATGTTTAGTTGTTTTTGCTGTATGCCTATTTGTGTCAAATCCGGGTTGTTTTCCAGGGAATGACCTTGCCATGGAAGAGTCCCTTTCGGAGTGACCAGCTCCTCCATATCTGACAAAGACCCCACAAAGACAACGGGGCTATCAATGTCCAACCCCATAAGGGCTTTGATTTGCATGGAAGACAGCTCTATAGCAGTTTCTGCCGCTATCAGGGCAGGGCGTTGGTTTTTTAATTCTACTTGTGCCCTGAGTTTGTCAAACTCGCTGGCCATCCCCTGGTCGTATTTATCCGCAACCCTTTTTGTGTTTAAGGCCACATTGTCGTAATTACGGCAAAGCACGTTATAAGAATCTTTGGCCAACAGGTGGGAGTAAAAGGCTTGTTTGACGGCATGGACCATAGCTAATTGGCCGGCCCGCGCTTTTTCTACAGCCATTTCTATGTCCAGGGCAGACAGTTTGACCATATTCCATAGGGCGGGGGCAACCAGAGGAAGCTGCAAGTTGAAACCTCCCATCCAGTTGTTGTCCGTACCTACGGAAATTTCCATGGATTGCCCGCCAAAGTCCATGACCATCACTTGTTTTTTGAGGGTACGGCTGTATGCTCCGCTGGCATAAATTGCGGGCAACAGTCCGGAACGTGTTTCACGTGCGGCATACACGGCTCTTTCTATGTTCCTGTCTGCAATCCGAACAATGGGGCTTTCAGACAAGGCCATTTCAAGGGCCTGGTCCAAGGTGATATACAAGGTGTCTTGCGCCCGGGAATCTTTCTGGGCATATACAGGGTGTCCTGCTCCTGTTGTCAGAATGACCAACAAGAAAAGAAGACAAACGGATCTTTTCATGTTTACTTAGGTTTGAAACTGCTTATCAAAAGCGAATAACGTGCCAAGATACGCAAAAAGACACAATTGACTACAAATGTCAGGAGCGGGTCCAAAGGGCCAGTCGTTTTGCAGCCAGGTGGATGGCCATACGCAGGAAGAACCATTTTCCAAATTCGTAGTGACCTCCTTTGCCGTAACGCATGCGTACCCGCGAACCCCTGCTACGGAATTGTTCGTACGCATAGGCGGCTACTTCTACCGGAACGGAACGGTCGTCGGCAGCATGTGAAAAACGGATGTCTGTTTTAGGGGTCCAGCCGTTTACCAGGGAGTTCTCCTGAAACTTGTCCCAGATTTTATTGAGCTCACTGTTTCGTTCCGGCTTGAAAAAATCCGGGTGCACGTATTGGTGCATATCGCGTCCTATCCAATCTGCCAGCTGGTCTCTGGTGTGCGTTCTGTTCAGCCAATAGTCTTTATGCTCCAGTAGGGCTCCCCTAAATACTTTACTGTAATCCAGGTTCAGGTCGTACCAGTAGTCGTAAGCCTGGAACACACCCGGTGCCGCAGGGTATTCTGCATATCCGGTTTTTACAAACTCATTGAATGCCGTTGTCAGATCGTAGATGCCTCCTCCAATAATGGCTTTGTCGACGATGATATCGGGCGGGTTTTCCCTTTCTATATGCCTAATCAATGCTAAAGCGCTGGATCCACCCATGGAATAACCACCTACGGAAATATGTCTTTGCAGACGGTAACCCAGGACTTCCGGGAAATATTCGATGGCCGCCCGATGCATATCGTAAGCTACTTGTCCCGTATTTTCAGCCATCAGGAACGGATACTCTTCCGTGTCTTTTGTAATACCGTTTCCCAGTAAGTCGGGGATAATGACAATGTAGCCCAAAAAGGAGAGTACGCCTTCAAAAATGAGGAGGGCATCCGAGCCCGAGCCGAATTTATCGATATTTGCCGAGGGGAGAAAATGTAACACCCCGCGCGGCTTCCTGTTGATGGGACGCATGATAATCCCCGATGAAACGATGGGATCTCCTTTAGGCGTTATGGTATTATAGGAAATGGCCGTGATGAGCACTTTCATGCGTATGAGGGTATTGAACAACGGCTCAATCTTACTTAATTTGAGTGCCGGAAAATCTTTTTTTACTTCCACGAAGACGTCACTTATGGAAAAAACGCCTTCTTTTAGGACTTCTCTGAAATATTGATTCATCGTATCATTAAATAAAGCAGGCCCGAGAGGATGAACTCTAACGCGGCATCTCCATGGGTGCCTGTGGTACGGTTGTAATGAATGGCACAACCCCTCTTTTTGTATTCTCTGTATAAGAGGTCTGCACTTTCTACCGGGATAAAATTATCTTCTTTTGAATGGGTTAAGTACACTTCTGTAAACGGACCGGGTACCCAGCCGTTATAAACTATGGAGTTTTGCTCCAAGGGTTCTTTAAGTTTTAAAAATTCGCCCGTCAATTCCTCATTGAAAAAATCGGGATGCATATAAGTTCTCAAATCGCTTCCCCAACGCCAATGAATGGCGTTCATGTCTTGTTGCCCGCTAAACCACCAGGCGTAACCGTCTCCACCTTCTTCCGGATTGGGGTTCATTTCCGGATTCTCCATGCCGTTTACAAAAATTTTTGTAAAATCCAGATTCAGGTTGTAGTAGTGATTCATGGCCATAACAACCTGAGGGATGGCCTGATATTCGCTTCTTTCCGTGCGTCTAAATGCTTGAAAAGCTTCCAAGGCGTCGTATACGCCGCCGCCTGTATAGATTTGGTCTACCTTAATGCCCGTATTGTGTTGTTCGTAATAGGCGGCTATGGCCAAGGAGGTACTGCCTCCCAAAGAATACCCTACAAGCGTACTGCGTTTAGGCAAACGGTACCGCTCTATCTGCCAAAGATATTCAGATACGGCTTTCCTAAAATCAAGCGCAGCCAGACCTGTGTTTTCTGCCAAAAGATAAGGGCGCGGCCAATGGTCCGTATACCGTACCCCGATAAAATCCGGATTCAATACAATGTAACCCATTGCACAAGGCATACTTTCCAAAGCCAGTTTTTTGTCTTTAATGTACAAGGATGCCACGTCGTCTTTATGCATGTTGGCAATGGGAGGAATTTCCAATACGCCTTTTACTTTTAGGTTTTTTGGGTAAAAGAAAACGCCCGTGGCTACTACCGGATTTCCAAAAGGATCTGTGGTATTATACGATAGGGCTACACCATAGATGATTTCGCTGAATTTTTTGTCAAAAACAGTTGTTATTTTTTCCTTAACTTCTGCAGACAGGGCCCCTCCAAAATCGCCTATCAGATTCAAAACGATATCAAAGGCAAAACCTGTAGTAAACTCCCAAATGTCGAGCACTTCTAACAGTTGTTCGGATGTTTCTTCCTGTGTATGGTCATGAGGAGTACATCCGCTCCCCCAAAAAAGAAAGGCTGTAAAGAAAGCACTTATTAACAACACTCTCTTTACAGGACTAAAAATTCTCATTGTAATATCAATAAAAACCTAAAAATATCAAGGCTGATAAAGACATGATGAAGCCTATGATAACGAGTATTTTTGAAATCAAATCCATACTATAAATTTATTACATTACGTCCAAGCCAAAAGAATCAGACTTATCAAGGTAAGCAACGGGCCTACCATGCCAATTATTTTAAAAAGTAAATTCCAGTGTATTACCATGGTGTTATTGATAAACGTGTTAGAACAAGATTAAAAAAACAGATGCCAGGAACGATAAAAGCATTCCTATCAAAGCAAGGGTTTTGTAAAGGTCTGTCATAGTTTTTGTGTTTTAAGGATATTATAAAATCCATCCCACGATACGGGAAATAATTTCAAATCCCCAGGCATACCAAATGTGCCCTATGAGGGTAAAAAGCGGTCCCATAATGGCGAATGCTTTCCAAATCCAGTGGGGATCAGTTGCAAGTCTTGTCATAGTGTTTTATTTAGTTTAAGATAAAGCAAGTTCAAATATACAAATCTTTAAGAAGTCAAGTGAGGCTATCTTAACAACAAATACATCGCGGCTTTTTTTATGAATTCAAAACCCGCATCGTAGTGACTTCCTGTAGTTCTTTCGTAATGAATGGAACAGCCTTTTTCTTTATATGTTTTGTAAAGGAAGTCTGCGCATTCCACAGGAACGATTGTGTCTTCGCTGCTGTGCAACAGGTAAATGTCCAGAAACGGAGGAGGCGTCCAATTGCGGGCCAGGGAATTTTCTTCCAGACAGTCTTTCATTTTCAAAAATTCTCCGGCGGGTTGTTCAGAAAAGAAATCGGGATGCATGTAATACGTTAAATCGGTACCCCAGCGGTTACGCAATTTTCCGGACCGGTGTGAGCCGTTGAACCACCAGGCATACCCGTCGCCGCCTTCCTCCGGGTCTGGAGAATTAACCGGGTTTTCTAACCCATTGGCGAATATTTTGCTGAAGTCCAGATTCAATTGGTAATAGTAATTCATGGAAATAGGAATCCAGGGGATGGCCGGATAATCGTTTCTTTTTGTATGTGCCAATGCTTTCAGGGCCTCTAAACCGTCATAGGCGCCACCGCCTGTATATACCATATCTACCTTAATGCCTGTGGGATTTTGTGAATAATATTTCGCCAGAGATAACGCAGTAGGGCCTCCTTGCGAGTAGCCTAAAATAATACTGCGATTGCTCATTCGGTAGTTTTCTTTTATAAGCAGGTATTCTTCAACGGCTTTACGCATGTGGTAAGCCACCAGTCCGGAATTGTGGTCTAGCATAACCGGACGGGGCAGGTTGCGTGTATAACGGACCCCCAGCATATCGGGAGTAATGGTGATGTAATTGAATAACGATGGAAAAGATTCTATGTAAAAGGTTCCTTTTTCTACAACGATGCTTTGGCTGGTCTCCTGATCCAAATCTCCTATGGGAGTCATTTCCACTACGCCTCTGGGTTTTAGTTCCAACGGGTAAACAAAGGCTCCTGTTCCTAACACAGGGTTTCCAAAATGATCCCGGGTATTATACGAAAGGGCCACAATGCGCAATTTGGGACTAAGCACCTGGTCTATGAAATCTATGATATCATCTATATCCAACTCATCAAACTCGTCTCCAAATTCAGTCAGCATGTCGTTCAGCCAATCTTTAAGGGTCAGATCCAGAGTAGCCAGCTCTTCCACAAAATATTTAGGTGTTTCTTCAGGCGTATCCTGCGGAACACAACCGGTCCACAGAAACAACAGAAGCATAAAGATTAGAATTAATGATTTCCCGCTCATATAATAAGAGGTTTTATCAGGTATTACCGTAACAATAAATAAAGTGCCGCTTTTTTAATAAACTCAAAACCGGCTTCGTGGTGGTTTCCCGGAATACGTTCATATTGAATAGAACACCCTTTTTCTTTGTATGTTTTATACAGGAGATCGGAACATTCTACGGGAACGAATGTGTCTTCACTGCCGTGCAGCAGATAAATATCCAGAAACGGAGGGGGTGTCCAGTTGTAGACAATAGAATTCTCTTTTATACATTCCTGCATTTTCAAAAACTCGCCTTTTAGTTGTTCATCAAAGAAATCAGGATGCATATAATTTCTTAAATCTGATCCCCAACGGTTGCGCAGCTGACTTGACCAGTGCGAACCGTTATACCACCAGGCGTATCCGTCGCCGCCTTCTTCCGGGTCGGGAGAATTTACCGGGTTTTCCAATCCATTGGTGAATATTTTGCTGAAATCCAGATTCAACCGGTAATAGTAATTCATAGAAATGGGAATCCATGGGATAGCCGGGTAATCGTTTTTTTCTGTACGGGCAAAGGCTTTAAAGGCTTCCATGCCGTCGTAGGGACCACCACCGGCATATACCATATCTACCTTAATGCCTGTGGGGTTTTGTGAATAATACTTGGCCAGGGATAACGCTGTAGGGCCTCCCAGGGAATAGCCTATGATGATACTGCGCTGACTCATTCGGTAGTTTTCTTTTAAAAGCAGGTATTCTTCTACTGCTTTGCGCATGTGGTAAGCCACCAGTCCGGAATTGTGGTCAAGCATAAAAGGACGGGGCATGTTGCGTGTGTACCGAACGCCCAGCATATCCGTAGTAATGGTGATGTAATTGAATAAAGAAGGGAAAGATTCTATGTAAAAGGTCCCTTTTTCTACAGCAAGGGATGGGCTGGTTTCCTGATCCAGGTCTCCGATAGGAGTCATTTCCACTACGCCTTTGGGTTTTAATTTTAATGGGTAAACGAAAGCTCCCGTTCCTAACACAGGGTTTCCAAAATGATCCCGTGTATTATAAGAAATGGCCACAATGCGCAATTTGGGACTAAGCACCTGATCAATAAAATTGATGATATCATCGATATCCATGTCACCCATTTCGTTACCAAAATCAGCTATCATATCGTTCACCCAATCTTTAAGGGTAAGGTCCAGAGTGGCCAATTCTTCCACAAAATACTTAGGCTCTTTGTTGGGGGCGTCTTGCGGAGTGCAGCGGATCCCTAAAAAAGAAATTAGAATAAGAATAAGAAATAGACACACGTGGCGTCCTGCTGATTTGATATGTGTCATGGCCAGGTGCATATCCTATTATTTTAATAACAAGTACAACACAGATGTTATTATCAGCTCTAAGGCTGCCTCGTGATGGGTTCCGGTAGTTCTTACATACTGAATGGAGCACCCTTTTTCCTTATACGTTTTGTAAAGCAAATCGGCACATTCTACGGGAACGTACATGTCTTCACAGGTGTGTATCAGATGGATGTCAAGCAGGGGGCTTGGGGTCCAGCTAAGGGCCATAGAATTTTCCTTCATACAGTCTGTCAGTTTAGCAAACTCTCCCTTAGGTTCATCTGAGAAAAAGTCTTCGTGCAAGTAGTTTCTCAGATCGCTGCCCCAGCGGTCATGCAGACTAAAGGACCAATGATCCCCGTTAAACCAGTAGGCGTACCCGTCTCCGCCTTCTTCCGGATTAGGAGAGTTAACGGGGTTTTCCATCCCGTTGGTGAAAATTTTACTGTAGTCCAACCCCAGTTGGTAGTAATAATCCATGGAAAGGATAATCCAAGGGATGGCCAGATAATCGCTTTTCCCTGAACGGGCAAAAGCTTTAAATGCCGCCAGCCCATCGTAAACTCCGCCGCCGGTATATATTTTTTCTATTTGTATGCCTGTGGGATTTTCCATATAGTATTTGGCTACAGACAGAGAAGTGGATCCACTAAGGGAATAGCCCAGAAGCATGCTTTTGTTGCTCAATTTGTAGCTTTCTTTTTCCCACAAATACTCTTCCACGGCTTTTCGCATATGGTAAGCAACCATTCCGTTGCTGACAACATGCAAATAGGGTCTGGGCATATGGCGGGTATAACGTACCCCCAACATATCGGGTGTAATGGTGATGTACCTGAGCAAAGCGGGATACCCTTCAGAATAGAAGCCTCCTCTTTCTGCGATAAGGGACGGACTTGTAAACTGGTCCAGGTCTGCAAGGGGAGGTACCTCAACTACACCTTTCACCTTTAAATCCAAGGGATAACCGAATACTCCCGTACCTAAAACCGGATTCCCAAACGGATCATACGTGTTGTAGGAAATAGTCACAAAACGTATCTTCAAATTCACGATATCGTCTGTGAATCTAATGATTTGGTTTAAAACAGGGTCAGTGATTTCTATGGCAGATTCTCTTAACATAGCCCGAAGTCCTTCCTCAAAAGTATAATCTATCGTGGCCAGTTCCTCCACAAAATATACAGGTTTATCGAGAATCGTATCGTGAGGAGTACAATAGCTATACAGGAAAGCAAAAAAAACAGAATACAGCCATAAACAGCGTCTTATCGGCTTTTTGTGTCTTTTGCTTGTGCCCATACTTATTTCAATAACAGGTATAGCAAGGATGTCATGACAAATTCATTTCCTGCGTCGTAATGGTCTCCTGTAGTTCGCATATAATGTACGGAACAACCTTTTTTTGTGTACGTTTCATATAAGAAATCGGCACATTCCACAGGTACCAGATTGTCCTCACAGCTGTGTAACAGATGGATATCCAACAGCGGGTCCGGATCCCAGTTGCGGGCCAGGGAATTTTCTCTCATACAAACTTCCAGTTTTACAAATTCACCTTGCGGTTTGTCAGAGAAAAAATCTTCATGCATGTAATTCCTCAAATCACTACCCCAGCGCTTGTGTAAACTTCCGGAACCGTGTGTGCCGTTAAACCAATAGGCGTATCCATCACCACCCAGAGCCGGGTCTGGTGAATCTACAGGGTTTTCCATTCCGTTAGCGAAGATTTTGCTGTAGTCCAAACCCAGTTGGTAGTAATGGTCCATGGTGAGGATAATCCAGGGGATGGCCAGGTAGTCGTTTTTCTCCGTGCGGGCATAGGCTTTGAACGCTTTGAGTCCGTCGTAGGCACCCCCACCGGTAAATACTTTATCTACACGTATGCCAGTGGGATTAGAGGTGTAATATTTAGCCATAGACAAGGAAGAAGGGCCTCCCAGCGAATATCCCATAATCATGCTTTTGTTGCTGAGCTTGTAGTTTTCTTTTTCCCATAGATATTCTTCCACGGCTTTACGCATATGATAGGCGACGATACCATTGCTTGCATCTATTAAATAAGGTCTGGGCATGTTGCGGGTATAGCCGACTCCCAGCATATCCGGAGTGATGGTAATGTATTTGAGTAAAGAAGGAAAGGCTTCTACATAAAACCTGCCTTTTTGTGTTACTATAGATGGACTGGTTTCCTGATCCAGGTCGGCTATGGGGGGCACTTCAATAACGCCACTGACTTGTAAATCCAAAGGATACACAAACGCTCCTGTACCTAAAACGGGCTTTCCAAAAGGATCGACCGTATTATAAGAGATCGCTACCACACGCATTTGGGAGCTGAGAACCCCTTCTATGAAATCTATTACCTTGTTTATGGTAGGATTTGTAGCTTCTACCCCTATTTCTTTCAGCAATTCCAAAAGTCCTTCTTTAAGGGTAAAATCCAGGGTGCCTAATTCTTCTACAAAGTATTCAGGTCCGTTACCGTTCAGGTTGCTATCCGGAGCTTCCTGGAGGATACAACCGGTCAGAAATAACGGCAGAATCATAGAAAGGGTCAAAATGAAACGTTTCATGAGCAAAATTTTTTGAAAAACAAATATAAAAAAATCTTCATAAATTTGTAAGGTAATGGCAGGAGAAGGCGGTTTGTGGTTTCCCCGGGCGTGTGCGGTGTGCGGGAAAGAATTGATTCCCGGAGAACAGATGCTATGTGTGCATTGCCTGTTTCATTTGCCCAAAACGTACCATTGGCAGTCTTATTCCAATGCTTTACGATCTTCCTTTGACACTTTGCCCGGATTGACCTGCGCCATTGCATTTTTATATTTCAGAGAAACAAGTCCTTACAGAAAAATGTTGCACCGTTTTAAATACGGGGGCATGTGTGACATAGGGTTGTATATGGGAGGGTTGTTTGGCAAAGAGTTGCGTGACGAATCAGGCCCGGTGCCGGGACTAACGCCTTCCGAAATACGGGAGGAACGCAATCCTGTTTTGGTGCCTGTCCCTATGTCAGCCGCCAAACGCAGAAAGAGGGGTTACAATCAGGCCGAGTGGCTGGCTGCCGGATTATCTGCTGCAACAGGTTGGCCGTTAGATGTTACCGCTGTACGCAGGGTAAAGGAAAAAACCAGCCAGACAGTATATAATAAAGAGGCGCGGCGGGAAAACATGAAAAACGCGTTTCGTGCCAAAGTGCTATCGTATCCGGAAATTTTTCTGGTAGACGATGTAGTTACTACGGGAGCTACTATGGAAAGTTGCGCACAGGCTCTTTGGGACAAAAACCCGGACCTCAAATTGGGCTTTCTGTCGCTGGCTTTTGTTGAATAAAACGTATATTTGCATACCATGCCTGATTTTCTCCGATTACATATCATAGATATTCTTGATATCGTACTGGTAGGTCTTCTTATATACCAGGTATATAAAATTATCAGGGGCACGGCTGCCGTCAACATCTTTATCGGAATCATTTTTGTCTACTTTGTCTGGCTGATAGTCAAAGCTCTTCACATGGAGCTGCTGACCAGTATTCTGGACAAGGTAATCAGTGTGGGTGTATTGGCACTCATAGTCGTTTTTCAGCAGGAAATACGGCGTTTCTTGTTGCAGCTGGGTTCTCGTTATACCAAAGATGGGAAACGGAAGGAATTGTTCAATTCCCTTTTCCGTCCGGGACAGGAAATGTTGTCCAAACAAGATGTTGACGAAATAGTCCATGCGTGCAGCCGGATGTCTGATCGTAAAACAGGAGCATTGATTGCCATTGAACGTTTTGCATCTCTGTCTTTTATAGAAGAAACGGGAGACAGGGTAGATGCGCGTGTTCATAGGCGGCTGATAGAAAACGTGTTTTTCAAAAACAGCCCTTTGCACGACGGAGGCATGGTTATTTCTCACGGGCGCATTCAAGCGGCACGCTGTACTTTTCCCATGTCTGAAAGCCCGGGCATACCGCCATATTTTGGGATGAGACACAGGGCAGGTGCCGGCTTGAGTGAACAAACGGATGCTTTTATCATAGTAGTCTCTGAACAAACGGGTAACATAGCCACCATGCAGGACGGAGTCATTAAATCGTTGAGCGGTGTGGCGGAATTGCGTTTTGATCTGGAAAGCGCTTTTCATGAATAAAGAAAAACATGATTTATCCGGTACTATTTGAGCAAAAAATAGGTTTTGACAGGATACGGGAGCTGTTGGATGAACGCTGCCTCAGCCGGGCCGGAAAGGACCTGGTGACAGCCATGGAGTTTTGCTCAGATTTATCCTTGTTGGAAGAAGAAATGGGCCGCACGTCGGAAATGCACAGCATTTGCCTTATGGAACAACACTTTCCGGAAAGCGGTTACACAGACACGTTACCGTTTCTTGGCCAGATGCAGGTGCATCCCCTGTATTGCCCAAATGTGGAAGACCTGGTGAGGCTGCAATCTGCCACGGGTATCGTTCGTGCCTTGCTGCACTTTTTTGAGAAAACGGAAGAAGAAGCTTACCCGGCTTTAAAAGAATTATGCAGGCCCATTACTTTTTTTCCCGCTGTTGCGCAGCGTTTGGACGCTTTGCTGGACAAAACAGGAGCCATCAGGGACAACGCCTCGGCAAATTTGGCACAAATCAGAAAATCCTTGCTAAAGAAAGAGCAGCAGGTAGGCAAGTTGATGGAAGAAATTCTCAGACAAACGCAAGAGCAGGGTTTTGTCGAGGCTGATGCCCAGGTTTCCATGCGTGACGGCCGCCTTTTGATACCTGTGCCGGCGGCTCATAAAAGGCAGGTGCCGGGGTATATATACGATCAATCGGCTACCGGGAAAACGATTTTTATAGAACCGGCTCCGGTGGTTAACCTGAACAATGAAATACGGGAGCTGGGTTTTGAAGAGCAACGGGAAATAACGAAAATACTGCAGGAATTTGCCGCTTTTCTGAAGCCTTATGTGCCGGATTTGTTGGAACAGGCGCGTTTTTTGGCCACCATGGATTTTTTGAGGGCCAAAGCCCGTCTGGCCGTGTCTATGCAGGCCGGAAAGCCTGTCATAAATAAAGAACCGGGCTTGTTTTTGCAAAGGGCACGTCATCCTCTGCTGGAAAAAGCATTGCAAAGGGAGGGTAAAGAAATAGTGCCGTTAACGCTTAAATTGGACGGGATAAAGCGCATATTACTCATTTCCGGTCCCAATGCAGGGGGAAAATCGGTTTGCCTGAAGACAGTAGGGCTGCTGCAATACATGTTCCAGTGCGGTTTGTTGATTCCCGCATCGGAAACATCGGAGTTGTCTGTTTTTAATGATATCTTTCTGGATATTGGCGACGAACAGTCGTTGGATAACGATTTGAGTACGTACAGTTCGCATTTGTTAAACATGCGGGAAATGCTTGTGCACGCCAACGATAGGTCTTTGGTGCTTATAGATGAATTTGGAACGGGGACGGAGCCTACGGCCGGAGGGGCTATTGCCGAGGCGTTGTTGGAGCAATGGGAGGAAAAAGGGAGCTTTGGTGTCATCACGACGCATTATTCCAACTTGAAATTTTATGCCACTACCAGTAAAAGGGTGCTCAACGGAGCCATGCAGTTTGATGTGCAGCAGATGCAGCCGCTCTTTAAATTAGAGACAGGAGTGCCGGGCAATTCGTTTGCTTTTGAATTGGCTCGTAAAATGGGCTTGCCCGTGCATATCATACAAAATGCCCAGGATAAGGCGGGGGCCGGATTTGTGGAGACGGAAAGGTATATCCGTCAGATTGCCCGCAGCAGAAGAAGGTGGGAAGAAAAAGTGACGCAAATAACCCAGACAGGTAAGAAACTGGATAATATAACCGATAAATACCAAACGGAATTATCAGAGATCCGGACTTTGAGAAATCAGATTTTAAAAGAAGCGCGGGAAGAAGCCCGGCAAATCGTGCAGGAGGCCAACAGGAAAATTGAGCTGACCATAAAAGAGATACGCGAATCGCAGGCGGAGAAAGAAAAAACTAAAGCCGGTCGGGATATGCTGCAAACCTACAAAGAGCAACTGGATGGGGAATGGCCAGACGAGGCAGACAAGAAAATTGCTCAAAAAATGGAACAGTTGCGTAAAAGGCAGGAAGCACGCGAAAAACGGCAACAGAAAACGTCATCGGCAAAAAAAGCAAAGCCCCGTAAGCAACAGGAGTTGACTGCAGGGCCGCTGCAGCCGGGTGATTGGGTACGTACAAAAGACGGTTTGATTACAGGAGAGGTGATGGTCGTCAAAGACACGAAGGTTCGTATTGCCATGGGGCAGATGGTTACGGAAACGGATGTGGAACGGTTGGAACGCATATCTGCCGGTACCTATAAAAACACAGTCCGGAAAAGGACTGCACACACTTCTTTCGGGCAGGGTAGTATGTCTGAAGAAAGACTCCGGTTTTCTCCGCATCTGGATGTCCGCGGATTAAGAGCCGGAGAAGCATTGGATAAGGTGGCCCGCTTTTTAGACAATGCGCTGGTGTTGGGAGTTAAACAAGTGGATATTCTGCACGGGACGGGAACGGGTGCCCTGCGCATGGAAATCAGGAATTACCTGAAAGGAGCCTATGGAGTTGCTTTTTTTGAAGACGAACATGTAGAACGTGGAGGCCCCGGAATTACTTTGGTTTATTTGGAATAAATATTTTTAACAGAATGAAAAAAACGATTCTCTTTTTAGGCCTTTTGCTTGCCCTGGTTTCCTGTAGCCGCAGGGAGTCTCCCGATAATGTGGCCAGGCAGTTTCTGGAAGCTTATTTTCGGGCCGATTTTAATACTGCCCGTGCATATGCAGCTGCAGATTTGTACGAATTTCTGGACAAGGGACTTGCTCTTATGGCTCACCTTGATAAAGAGGAACAGGAAGTAGTGATGGAATACATATCAACTCTTGAAATCGAATTAGGCAATAGGCAGACGTTTGCAAAAGATACTGTCGGATTGCCTTTCAGAATCGTGTTTTCCGATTTGCCGGAACAGGAATGGCTGCATATCAAGTTGTGCAGGGACGGAACAACCTGGAAAGTATTTGCTTTGGATTAAAGAAAAGCTTCTTTCAGAGCGTCTGCATAATCGGTTTTTTCCCAGGAGAAGTAAGCGATGCCGTCTTTTACATACGGGTCCCTTCCAAAGTGGCCGTAATTGGAAGTAACCCTGTAGATGGGGTTCTTCAGATGAAGCCTTTCAATGATTTTGGCCGGGCGCAAATCAAACAATTGCGCTACCACACGGGCAATCTCTGCGTCGGACTTTTTGCTGTGTGAAGTACCGTAGGTGTTGATATAAACACTTACGGGACGGGCAACGCCAATGGCATAGGCCAACTGTACCAGCACCTCGTCGGCAACTCCGGCTGCCACCAGATTTTTGGCAATGTGACGGGCTGCGTAACTGGCAGAACGGTCAACTTTGCTGGGGTCTTTTCCGGAAAAGGCACCTCCGCCGTGGGCGCCCCGGCCTCCGTAGGTGTCGACAATGATTTTACGCCCTGTCAGGCCCGTGTCACCATGTGGCCCGCCGATTACGAATTTTCCGGTAGGATTGACCAGCAGTTTCATCTGATGGTCAAACAGGTGTTTGCGGGAAGGGTGCACTTTTTGAATAACCCTGGGTAACAGGATGTTCCGGACATCTTCCGTAATCTTTTTGTGCATGATGGTATCGTCTGCGAAAGGATCGTGCTGGGTGGACAATACAAAAGTGTCTATTCTCTGCGCCTTGCCATCCGGGTTGTATTCAATGGTGAACTGACATTTGGAGTCAGGGCGCAGGTACGTCATTTCTTTTCCTTCTTTTCGGATGGCGGTCAGTTCCATAAGGGTCAGATGGGCCAGTACAATGGGGAGGGGCATCAATTCCTCGGTTTCTGTACATGCGTACCCGAACATCATCCCCTGATCGCCGGCTCCTTGTTCATCAGGATTTTCTTTTTCCACGCCTCGACTGATGTCTTGCGACTGTCCTTCTATAAGAGAAATGATACCGCAGGACTGGGCTTCAAATTTACAAGCGGCGTTGGTGTACCCTATATCGGCAATAACCTGGCGAGCCACCTCTTGAATATCTACCCATGCGTTGGAACGGACTTCTCCGCCTATGATGACAAGCCCCGTAGTCACGAACACTTCGCATGCTACTTTTGATTCCGGATCTTTTCTAAGGAATTCGTCCAGAATGGCATCTGCAATCTGGTCTGCTATTTTATCAGGATGTCCTTCAGAAACGGACTCAGAAGAGAATAAAATATTCATGAGGTACAATTTTTAATAGCAGACAAAGGTATAAAAAAAAGGGCTGTGCAGGAAATGTTTATAAAAAGTTGATATTATAATGTGGTTATACTTTTTCGTGTAAGATTATTGTCTTAATTTCGCAACGTCAATATAATGCTAGAACCAAATACTATTTTTTAATTAAACTATAACCTATGAAACAAACTGTAAAGAAAATTGCTTTATTGGCAATGAGTTTCTTTGTTGCCACAGTGGCATTTGCTCAAATCACGACATCCAGTATGAGTGGTCGCGTAACGGAAGCAGACGGTTCGGCAGTAATTGGTGCTACCGTGATTGCCGTTCATACACCTTCCGGTACACAGTATTATGCCATTACCGACAATGCCGGTAACTACCGCATGCACAACATGCGTATTGGTGGACCTTATACGGTAACCATATCGCATATGGGTTATGCAGATGCCGTTTACGGCGATATTACGTTGCGTCTGAGTGAGAACTATGTGCAAAACATAGTTGTTGCAGAAGCTGCTACTACCCTGGAAGCGATTGTGATTTCTGCAGGCGTTGCAAATCCCATCCTTACTTCTGATAAAGCGGGGACTTCTACCAACGTAAGCGCAAGAGACATTGCTGCTTTGCCCACGGTCAGCAGAGGGATACAAGACTTCACCAAACTGACACCGCAAGCCAGCGGATTTTCATTTGCCTCGCGCGACAACCGTATGAACAACTTTACGGTGGACGGAGCCGGGTTTAACAACAACTTTGGCTTGTCTTCTGATTTGCCGGGGGGTCGTGCAGAGCCCATCTCTTTGGACGCCATTGAGGAAATTACGGTGAATATTGCTCCCTACGATATCCGCCAGTCCCGCTTCACCGGTGCGGCCATCAACGCTGTTACCAAGAGTGGTACCAACAAATTTCACGCATCTGCTTACACCTACCAACGTTTTAAAGGCATGCAGGGAAAGACGGTAGACGGAGTTGAAATACAAGGCGTTGATGAAGTTGGTAAACAAACGTACGGCGTACGCGTAGCCGGACCCATCATCAAAAACAAATTGTTCTTTTTCCTGAGCGGTGAGTTTGAAACGGAAAACGCAGCCGGTGTTACCTGGAGACCCAGCACGAACGGAGTAGCTGACAATACTCAGTTTATCTCCCGTACGTCAGAAGCCGATCTGGAAAGGGTAAAACAACACCTGATCAGTAAATACGGATACGATCCGGGCAAATACAAAGACTGGGATCCCTTCAAAGTTCAGAACTATAAAATTTTGGCACGTCTGGACTGGAACATCAGCCGCAACCACAAATTGATGATTCGTTACAACGACGTGGTAGGTTCCTATATGAATATAACCAACGCCACTTCAGGTCCTTCGGGAATTGACCGTGCCAAAAGCGGACGTATGAGCTTGAGTTCCATTGCCTTCCAGAACAACTTCTACGGTATGGAAAACACCGTGCGTTCCATCACCGGTGAATTGAACTCCACGTTGTCTTCCCGTATCACCAACCAATTCTACGCAACGTATACGCACATCCGTGACGGACGTACTTCTCCTAACGACAAATTTGAAGAACCGCTCAACCGATTCCCGCACGTGGACATCTGGAAAGACGGTGACCAATATATGTCCTTTGGTTATGAATTGTTTACTTTCCACAACGAAGTCCTGAACAATACCTGGAACATTGTCAATAACTTAACCATCAACCTGAACCGTCATACGGTTACGGTAGGAGCTTCCTTCGAACGCTTGTACGTAAGAAACTCCTATATCAGGGAAGGAACCAGCTATTACCGCTATGCTTCTGTGGATGATTTCATCAACGATGCTACTCCCATTGGTTTTGGTTTGACCTATGGCTATTACGGTAACGACGCTCCCGGTCAAATGCTGACGTTTGGGTACGGAGGTTTATATGCACAAGATGAATGGCAAGTGACTCCTGCTTTGAAAATTACCTACGGTGTTCGCCTGGAACTGCCGTTCTATTTTGACAAAATGGATACTAACAAAGCCATTCTGGACAAAACAGCCGGTTTCAGAGACATCAATTATCCCGATTCCGGTATTTCCGTTAAAGGCGGTTCCTGGGACGTAGGTACATGGCCCAAACCCAAAGTAACCATCAACCCCCGTATTGGATTCAATTGGGACGTTTTGGGTGACCGTTCTTTGCAATTGCGCGGAGGAACGGGTCTGTTCTCCGGTATGATGCCGTTTGTCTGGTTTACCAACCAGGTAGGAGGTGCCGCCATGATCCAGTCTCCTGAACTGGCGTGGAACCCTGCCGCTTGTGCTGCTTACGGATTAAAATTCAACCCTGATTACAAGAAGCTCATCAACGCGGATAAGGCTACTTTCCCCGATAAACCGGACCCCAATTTCTTGCCTAACAACGCCAACATTGCCATGGTGGACAAAGATTTCAAATTCCCGCAAATATGGCGTAACAACCTGGCCGTTGACGTGGAATTGCCCTGGAACATGATTTTCACCGGAGAAGTGTTGTACAGCAAAGACATAAACGCTGTAACACAAGTGAATGCCAACGAACCGGCCGCCGAAGGAACCATGGCCGGTCCCGACAAGCGTCCCGTTTGGACAGCTGCTAACCGTAAAGTGAGCCCCACGCTGGCCTCGGCTATGTTGTTTACCAATTCCAGCAAAGGCTATCAACTGCAAATGACGGCTCAGCTGACCAAGAATTTCTCCAAAGGTTTGAGCGGAATGGTTGCCTATACCTATACCAATGCCAAGGACGTATCGGCCAATCCGGGTTCCACGGCATACTCTGTATGGACAGCCAACGCTTCCGTTAATTCCCTTAACAACCCGGGACTGAGCTACTCCAATTTCTCCATCCCCCACCGTTTGATTGGAAACATCACGTACCGCATTGAGTACCTGAACCATTTGGCTACTACCATCGGTCTGGTTTACCAGGGCGTACCTACCGGTCGCTGGAGTTACACCTATGCAGGTGACGTAAACGGGGACGGCAGTTCTAACTCGGATCTGATGTACATTCCGGCCAATCCGGGTGAAATCACTTTTGTGGAATACAAAGGCATGTCTCCCGAAGCACAAAGCCAGGCTTTCTTCCAGTACCTGGAAAACAACAAATACCTGAGTGCGCACAAAGGCCAATATGCAGAGCGCTTTGGCCACGTACGTCCCTGGATTCATCGCTTTGACGTAAAAGTGCTGCAAGACGTATTTGTAAACTTTGGGAAAGACAACCGCCTGACGCTGCAGGTATCATTGGATATCCTGAACGTAGGCAACCTGCTGAACGACTCCTGGGGATGCTACTATTACAATGCTTTATCAAGCTACGACAACGTAATGCCGTTGAGCGTGGCCAGTGCAGGAACGACTTCAAAAGCTCCCACGTTCCGTCTGAATGCCAACGACATTGCTGATTTTAATACTAAGTCACAATTGACCAAATCTTTATCCACAGGTTCCACCTGGAGCATGTTGCTAGGATTCCGTTTGCTGTTCTAAAATTTTGGTAGAATAGAGGTCCTGTTAGAAAGCCCGGAAATTGTGAAGATTGTCCGGGCTTTTTTAATGCGGTATGGGCTAAAATTCTTATTTTTGCCGGTAATGAAAATGACAAATATTTCAAAGTTACCGGCAGTAGCATTTTTAATAGGATTCTTTCTTATTACATTTTCCTGCTCTCAGCAACCTGTTTCGTTTATTGTATTGCAAACAAGTGATTTACATGGGCGCTTTGATACTTCATTGGCCGGTTTGGCAGGCTATGTCCGTCAAGCGCAAGAACACCATAAAGATCGGGTGGTGTTATTGGATGCAGGTGACTATTTGCAAGGTACGCCGGGCATGTATTATTCGAATTTTATAGATACAACGGAAAAGCATCTTTGTGCTGCTTTTTTTGATTGGTTTCCTTATACAGCAATTGGTGTGGGAAACCATGATATAGAAGCGGGAGTGACTGTGTTTTCCCGCGTCTATCGCCAAACAGATGTACCTGTTGTATGTGCCAATGTTAGTAACCTGGTATCGGGACAGCCGTATTTTGACCCTTATATGGTTGTTAAAAAGAAAGGGTATAAAATCGCTGTATTGGGGATGCTCACGCCGCATGTCAGTTCTTGGGTAGCGGAACATTTACGACCGGGAATGGATTTTCATTCCATTGAAGAAGCTGTTGCCTTTTGGGTGCCGTATATCAGGGAAAAAGAAAAGCCTGATTTGCTTATCGGGTTGTTTCACACGGGGGCAGAAGGTGGTGTAACCGGAGCTATGGGTGGTGAAAACACGGCTTTGTGGATAGCACAAAACGTACCCGGTATTGATTTGATCTGCTACGGTCATGACCATAGACCTAACGTAGAAGCCGTACCTGCAGGAGGTAAAGATACCGTTTGGCTTATGAATCCTGGAGCGCGAGGCCGTTATGTGGCACAAGCGCATATTGATATTTCCCGAGGCATTAAGAAACAGATTCGCGTACAAGCACAGTTGGTGGATACAAAGGATCTGGAGCCGGACCAGACGTATTTGAGGAATTTTGAAGATTATTTTCAAAGGGCGTATATGTACGAGTCCACACCTATAGCAGAATTGCTGAACACCATGGAAAGCAGAAAAGCTTTTGAAGGTCCTTCCGAATGGGTAGATGAAGTACATAGAGGACAAATAGCCATGGCGGGTCTTCAAACGGATTTGTTGCCGGATGTGTCTTTTGCATCGGCGTTACAATACAACGCTGTAATACCTAAGGGTCAACTGTATTTGAAAGATTTTTTCACATGGTTTCCCTTTGAAAACACACTGTGTATTTTAGAGATGACCGGAGAAGAAATTAAACAATATCTGGAATATTCTTACGATCAGACAGATATCATCAGTTTTGACTCGGCTGCCGGCATTTTCTATACCGTATATAAAAATCGGCCTAAAGGAGAAAGGATTGAAATTCATGGCATGTCCCGAGGATTTTTATTTGTGCCGGAGCGAAAATACAAAGTAGTCATGAATTCTTACAGGGCACAAGGCGGTGGAGGCCATCTTTTTGAGGGCCTGGGTTGGAGTCCGGCTACAGCAAAGGAGCGGATATTATGGGAGAGCAAAACAGATATGCGGCAAGATTTCATGAAATGGGAGGCTTCCCGGAGCCCTTTCCGGGCAGCGCCTTTACCCTATTGGCGTTATAAGTGATGAGGAAAGGTTTACTGGTTATATGTATTATTGCTCTTGGCATTACGGCGTGTCATAAACCGAAAGAGGTGTCGTTGGTGGTTTTGCAAACTACAGATTTACATGGCCATTTAGGTACCGAGATGTCTGCGTTATCCGGTTATATCAAAACCATGCGACACCTATATGATGATCGTCTTATTTTATTGGACGGAGGTGACAACCTGCAGGGAACGCCTCAGGTTTTTTTTGCCAATTTTGTTGATACGACCGCTGAGCACATTTACAGCCGCCTTTTTAATTGGCTCTCATACGATGTCGTCACACCCGGAAATCATGACCTGGAAACAGGTAGAAAGGTTTTTGATAAGGTATATAAACAAATGAAAATGCCGGTTGTATGTGCCAATATCATACAAGATGAAACGGGAGAACCTTATTTTAAACCGTATACGGTACTCAAGACTCAAGGAATCAGGATTGCCGTATTAGGCTTGTTGACACCCCATGCGACAGAATGGTTCCCGCAACACATAAGAGGAGGACTTACTGTTAGTAATCCTGAAGAAGCAGCCGCTTATTGGGTACGCATAATTCAGGAAAAGGAGAAGCCCGATATGCTCATAGGATTGGTACATGGTGGCTGGGGAAACGTTGCTGATAGGGATACATCAAGATTATCTCCTGCCATAGGGGCCTGGATAGCTTATAATATACCCGGATTTCATTTGATGTGCTGCGGACATGTGCATACTGCGAAAACAAGATTCCTGGTTAACAAAACAGGGGACACTGTACACATGGTCAATGCAGGGGCCCGGGCAAGCCATATAGCGCAGGCGGATATTAAAGTAGTGAAATACAAAGCGGGTAAGGCATATATTAGTATAAAGACAGATATTATTCCATCCAGAGAGTTCCCCATATATACTCCGTATGAGAAAAAAATAAAAGCTTTTCTGGACAGGGAACAAGAGTACAATTCTCAGGAATGTTGTACGTTACTGGAGTCTGTGTATAGCAGGCAATCCATGTTTGGACCAAGCGCCTGGATTGATGAGATACATCGTATTCAACTGGAAGCCGCAAATTCCGGGACGGCCGCCGTGACAGGGGCCGTTATCTCCTTTGCATCTCCTGCCGCTCGTAATCTTGTTCTGGAAGCAGGAAAACTTCAAGTAAAAGATTTTATAACGGCTTTACCATATGAAAACACTTTGAGTGTAGTCAGGATGAGTGGAAAAGAAATTATTAAATACCTGGAATATGCTTATGCGCTGCGTATAGATAATCCGGAAGGACCGGCTTACAATTTTGATTCGGCAGCCGGTATTTTTTACAGGGTATATCGTCGTCAACCGGCAGGAGAACGCATACGTATTTTGAATATGGCAGACGGTTCTCCGTTTGACCCGGAAGAAGTATATCATGTAGTCATGAGCACTTTTAGAGCACGGGGGGGCGGAGGACATATGACCAAAGGAGTGGGGCTGAGTACGGAAGAGCTGAAAGAGAGGTTGTTATGGGTTAGCGAAACGGATATAAGGGCGCTTTACAGGCAAACATTCATCGTAAAAGGCGAAGTGCGTCTGACCCCTCTCCATCATTGGAGGTATCTTTAAAAATGGCTACATTTGCTAAAACAAGCAGGCTTCAAACCGGTAAAGAGGGAGAAGAATTAGCTGAATCCTATTTGATCCAAAACGGATTTGATATCCTTCATACCAATTGGAGGGCAGGACATAAAGAGTTGGATATTGTAGCCAGGAAAGAGGGGAAAATTCACTTTGTGGAGGTTCGGTCTTCTGCTAAACATGGATTTATACCACCGGACCGAACGGTTGATAAACGTAAGCAGAAAATGATACTGGAAGCGGCCCGTACCTATATAGCAAAGCATAAAATAGCAGCAGAAGCGCAGTTTGATGTAGTGGGTATTGTTTTTGATAAAGATCGGGCAGGCAGACGAACGTATGCATTGAAATATATACCCAATGCTTTTACACTTTTAGTATGAACAACAAGCAATTTTGCATTATTATGGCCGGCGGCATAGGGTCGCGTTTTTGGCCGTTGAGCAGGAATGCCATGCCCAAGCAGTTTCTGGACATATTGGGTACGGGTAAGAGTTTTTTGCAAATGACTTGTGATAGGTTTTTACAAATTATTCCCAAAGAACAGATACTCGTAGTAACGTCTGAGCAATACAAAGGCTTGGTAAAACAACAACTTCCGTCTATTCCGGAAGAAAATATCCTGGCGGAACCTTACAGACGCAATACGGCTCCTTGCATAGCTTATGCAACGTATAAACTTATGAAAACAGATCCCGGTGCCACGGTTGTGGTGGCTCCGTCTGATCACTGGATTACGGGAGATGAAGATTTTTTGGGTACCATCAGGAGTGCCTTGCAATTAGCCGAAGAAAAAGACGTGCTGATTACACTGGGCATACAGCCTACACGACCGGAAACAGGCTACGGTTACATACAGGCTCTCAAGAAAGATGCAGTAATCATCAACAATCATCTGGCTTATCCCGTGAAAACATTTACAGAAAAACCGCAGGCAGAATTGGCTCGTGTTTTGGTGGAAAGTAAAGAGTTCTATTGGAATTCCGGAATTTTTGTCTGGAGCTTGAATGCCATTGCCAAACAATTGGAGTTGTGGATACCGGAAGTAAGTTTGCCTTTTCGGAACGGATTGAGCCTGTACAATACTGCGCATGAAGAAAAATTCATCAACAAAATATACGAAGAAATACGTAACGTTTCCATTGATTATGGAGTTATGGAAAAAGCAAAGAACACGTATGTTTTTGAGGCTACTTTCGGGTGGTCGGACCTGGGAAGCTGGGAAAGTATTTATATGCACTATCCGCGGGACAACAAAGACAATGCAACTTCAGATTCCCTGACTCATTTGGATAATGTTTCGGGGAGTCTGGTATATGCTGCACAAAAGAAAAAATTGATAGTAGCCAAAGGTTTGGAAAATTATATTGTGGTTGATACACCGGACGCATTGCTTATTTGTCCCCGGGATGATTTGCAATTCCGTCAATTGTTCAACGACATAGCACATAACAATGAGGATTTTGTATGAGTGAATCAAAATTTCAAGCAGCAGTTAATTCAGAAATCGGTGAATTGGAAGCTGTAATTCTCCACACACCCGGTCCGGAGGTAGAGAATATGACGCCAAAATCAGTAGAGAGAGCGCTCTACAGCGATATTTTGAACCTTTCCGTTGCGCAGCAAGAATATGAGCAACTGTCTTTGTTATTGGAAAAAATCACAAAAGTATACCAGGTTAAAGATTTGCTGATAAAAGTATTGGACAATCCGGGACACAGGAACACTTTGGTAGGCAAAATCTGTTTGTCAGAAAATGTCAACGATTATTACGAAGAGTTGATGGATATGTCTTCCAGAACTCTGGCCAATAAGCTTATAGAGGGATTACCTGCCAGGATTGACAACCTTACTTCTTTTCTGAACGAAGAGTATTACGCCTTGCTTCCGTTGTATAATTTTTATTTTACACGGGATGCTTCTGCTGTCATAGGCAATCAGGCAGTGATATGCAGGATGGCCAATAAAATCAGGATCAGAGAGTCTTTGATTATGGATGCTGTTCTTTCTAACAATCCCTATTTTACAGCCAACGTTGTCAACACATATGAACAACATCCGCACGATCGATCCATTTTAATGGAAGGAGGAGATATTTTGGTGGTGCGTGATGATATTCTTGTCATCGGTAACGGCATGCGTACCTCTTCACAGGGAGTAGACATGTTGATCAACAGGTTGTCCGGCCAATTCCCTGCAGGGAAAAGTTATATTTTCGTGCAACAATTGCCGTTCTCTCCGGAGAGTTTCATCCACCTGGATATGGTTTTTACCTTGTTGGATGTTGACAAATGTATGGTATTTGATCCTATTATTCAGGGAGATACGCGGTATAGCACCGTACAGATAACGCTTCATGACGGTAAGGTAGAAAAAATACGCCGTGTGCCGGGACTATTGACTTCTTTAAGAAGGTTGGGAGTTGACCTGGAGCCGGTGCCTTGCGGAGGAAGTGATGAATGGAACCAGGAACGGGAACAATGGCATTCCGGCGCCAACTTTTTTGCGTTTGCTCCGGGGAAAGTAATTTCTTATGCCCGCAACGAACATACGCTTAATGAAATGGTGAAGCATGGTTTTGAGATTGTCACGTCAGAAGATGTTATTTCAGGGAAAGTCGACCTTGATGACTTCAAAAAATGTGTAGTGACTATTGTGGGAACGGAATTATCGCGCGGTGGAGGTGGAGCCCGTTGTATGACCATGCCTTTGCGGCGAAAACCGGTTTTAGATTACTAAACAATGCAATAAGAACATGAAAATTTTAATTGGTGCAGATATTGAAGGAATTGCCACAGCTTGCGATTGGGATTCCATTACGCCGGGCAATCAGGATTACGAAAAAAATCGGATACAATATACCCGGGAAGTAAACGCTGCTGTTGAAGGTGCATTTTTGGCCGGAGCTACCCGGGTGTGTGTGCGTGACGGACACGGAGGAAACAAGGCGTTGATTCCGGAACTGTTGGATAAAAGAGCATTACATATCAAAGGGAGGCATTCGGAAGATTACAAGGCTATGGTTTTGACTATTGAAAGAGGATATGATGCTGTGCTTTTTGTGGGATACCATGCCAAAGCAGGTACGCAGGATGGTGTACTGTCACATACCATGGCTAAATTTGTGGATGAATTTACGCTTAACGGCATTTCCTTGCCGGAAATGGGATACAATGCTTTGGTAGCCGGCATGTACGACACGCCGGTTGTCTATTTGTCCGGGGACACTGCTGCCTGCCGTCAGGCTAAAGAATTGTTTGGAGACATCGTAACTACGGCTGTCAAGGAAGGTTTGTCCAAAAATTCAGCCATTTGTCTGCATCCGGAAGTAGCGTGTGATAGAATCCGTGAAGACGTCAAGAGGGCTTTGACAGAAGGACACAGGTGTATTTACCGTATGGAAGGACCTTATACCATGTATTGTTCCTTGCGTCGCAACTATGATGCTCCCAACATTGAAAAAACATTGCATACACCTTCTTTGGAAGAAGCGTTGCACCTCTTCTGGACATTGACATAGTATATCCCATTTAGAAGAATATGAAACAGACGATAGATCAAATCTTACAACAACTGGAAGCTTTCAGGCCCGGCACGCTGGCTCAGGTAGAGGAATTCAGGGTACACATGCTGGGAAAAAAGGGGATGCTTACCCGCTTGTTTGAAGATTTCAAACATGTGGACCCGGCCCAAAAGCGGGAACTGGGACAGTTGTTGAACCAATTGAAGACAAGGGTGCAGGATGTCGTCAAAACCCATAGGACCCAACTGGAACAAATGCAGCAAGGCGTGGAACAAGCAGATGATTTGACAAAACCGGCGCATTTTATGAGTCCTGGATCGAGGCATCCGATTGCTCTGGTGCTGCGTGAAATTCTGGATATTTATGCCGGTATGGGGTTTTCTATTGCGGAGGGACCGGAAATTGAAGACGACAGGCATGTCTTTAGTGCCTTGAACTTCCCTCCCGATCACCCGGCCAGGGATATGCAAGATACTTTTTTCATATATACAGCAACCGACAATCCCATTTTATTACGTACGCATACCAGTTCTGTGCAGGTGCGTACCATGGAAACACAGAAGCCGCCCATTCGAGTTGTATGTCCGGGAAGGGTTTTCAGGAACGAGGCCATATCGGCCCGTGCCCATTGTATTTTCCATCAGGTAGAAGGTTTGTATATAGATGAAAAAGTATCTTTTGCCGACCTTAAACAAGCCATTTTGCTATTTGTACGGAGGATGTTCGGCTCTGAAGCCCGTATCCGGCTGCGACCTTCGTTCTTTCCATTTACAGAACCTTCTGCGGAAGTGGATGTCAGTTGCAATATTTGCAACGGGGAAGGATGTAATGTGTGCAAAAATACAGGCTGGCTGGAAATTATGGGAGCCGGAATGGTGGATCCCAACGTGCTGGAAGCATCCGGAATAGATGCGGAAAAGTATTCGGGCTATGCTTTTGGCATGGGAGTAGAGCGTATTGCTATGCTCAAATGGCAAATTAAGGATTTGCGGTTGTACTTTGAAAACGATGTAAAATTTCTGGAGCAATTTTTTTTGTGGTAAGCAAAAAAAAGCTAACTTTGCAGTCCATATTGCACGCAATGCGGAAATAGCTCAGTTGGTAGAGCATAACCTTGCCAAGGTTAGGGTCGCGAGTTCGAATCTCGTTTTCCGCTCAAAACCTCTCCGGCGAGAGGTTTTTTTGAAAGCAGGCACTCAAAGAAGGCTCGGGTGGTGGAATAGGTAGACACGCAGGACTTAAAATCCTGTGGACAGTAATGTCCGTACGGGTTCGATTCCCGTCCCGAGCACCAATACAAAAATGAAAAGCCCTGATTCATAAAGAATTACAGGGCTTTATTTTTTGACTGGTGTAACTATGGTGAAACATTTCCCATTTTAGGGGAAATCTTTACTACTTTAGTAAATAATTCCGAAACATTTTTCCTTACCTTGAAAATAGGCCGGAGGCTTTTTCCATAGCTTCTATCCTTTCAAAACCCGGGGGTGTACCTTCTGGGTGTCGCACCAATTCTTCCATATCATCAGTCATCTCAAACACCTCTCCCGAAGGGGACATCTGTACAAAGGTCTGATCAAGTATCTTTGCCCCGACACCATTGTTTGCTCGGTAGGTTATTAAATAGGTATAGGAGCGCACTGCATCCAAAGAGTCGGCACTCATGCCTCCGACAATGGTGTTTAGTGTATCAAGTGCGGATCTGTAATAAATCTCAAAGGGGCTATCATCATCAAGGTTGTCATTTGAGAAATACTCATACAATTCCCGGTCTTTATTTATCTGCATAGCGTATGAAGATGAATCAAGTTTTTCCAAAGATACAAACTCATAGCTTTCCGGATCATTTAATACTTTCATTAGTTCGGCCTCTATGATTGCCCTCGGATCAATCTTTCCGGGGGTGCAGGAGGCTAGTAACAATGCGATAATAATGGGAAATCTTTTCATGGTCTTTTTCATGATTCTTTGTTATTGTGTTGTTTTTTCATGTTTTAGAATAATCTATCAACAAGGTTACTTGAATAAGTGGCTTTTGTACCATCCATAAACTCAATACTACAAGAAGCTAATAAAATTTTTGTTGCACTATAGTTATATATCAAATTTGACCAATAGCCACCACCACTTTTCCCGGGTTCGATTGGCCCAACATCTTGCAATCTCTTGCAAGTATCTCCAGTAATAGTGCATTTTACAGCATCTCCAACATTATTCTGGAAGTATACTGAAAAATACACATATTTAAATGTTTTATCAGAAACATTTGAATATTCAATACTTGCAGAACATCCACCAACACTATTTTTGCCCATGCTAAATTTTTGAATTTTTATAAATTGCTGAAATTCAGATTGATTTACATAGAGGGTGTCGAAAATGGATGATTCTGTGCCACCAATAATAATTACCCCACTTCTGGGACTATCTGTTGGATTTGGTTGAATTGTTACCGAATAATCATGATCGAAGATATAAGAAAAATCTCTGAGGTCAGTAATAATCATCCAATCTTCGCAATGTGTTATTTCATAAGGGATATTAGTTTTAGGTTTTATTTTAATGTAATGTTCTAAAAAGTCAAAATTCATGACTTTATCCTCAACATTGAAGTCTAAACTTGCTCCTTCTTGAGTTATTTTAAGAATATCATTTACACCATTACAAAAAACACTTAGTGTGGCATTTCTGTTAATTTTAGAAGGGTTTGGTTGTGCGGTAATTCTCACATTGGAAATACCTTCAATTCCATTTTGCTTGCTGATATGTATCCAATCTGGGCAATCTTTAATTTCCCAAGTGCTGGTTGCACTGATTAGTATATCTTCCACTCCCCCTGTTGCCATAAATTTAATAGTACTGGGGAAAAAGTTCACTTCATCAATTTTGTTGTTTTTTTGGCATGAAAACAACATTGTAAATGATAAAATACATATAATAACCCTATTCATAGTAGTTATGTTTTTGTAGCCATATTTTTTATGATTCTATTTTTAATTGTTGATTCTTATATAGAATCTGACCAACAATCAAACAATCACTCAAATATAAGTATTATTTTGATTGCTTTTCTCTTTAGTATTCCAAAATGGTAATTTATGCGATTTTATATAATTCAAAAATGTCAATGTATTCTCGGCATATTCCTTTTTATAGTGTCCATTTTGTCCAGATTGTTCCCCTTTATAGGGTGTAAGATTCGTATGATTTCCTGTCGCATTTGATGCAAAATCCCCCCTTCTTTTATGTTGTATTAAGTTGATATTTTATGTCGTATACGACAGACTTCTTTTCTCCTTTTTTATAGGGCTCCGATTATTCCGATTTTCCCTTTTTATAGGGCTTGGAAAAGTCGGATTTTTTAGACTGCATTTTCTGCAGTTCTCTTTTTGCTTTCAATCTGTAGGGATAAGAATTCTTATCCTTTTTGATATTATTAAAGAGGGTTTGCCATCTTCAGCCTTCTTCCAGTTCCAGGGCTGCTTTCAGTTTGTCAGATAGATCCCATTTGCTTTTCTGGGTTGTTTTTATCTTTCCCAGAAGGGCTGATATTTGCCTTTTCCTGGCCTTCTTATCTGCTTCTGTCAGTACTTCTTCCGGAATGGCATTGATCCTGTCAAATAGCAGATTTTTGACTTCCTGCAGGGTGTTTCCCTCATTCAGATTCGCATCTGCCAAAGTCAGCATCAAAAGGTCAGAAGTGGACAAGTCTTTCTTGTTGTTCGGAAATTCAATCTTTCCCATAGGCATAAGTCTTTTATATTGATTATATAAATCAGTCCGGAAGATCTTGTTGAAATTAGGATTCACAAGTTCTGCCAGCATTATTCCCCTGCCATTGTTCAGCAGGGCTTCCGGCTTTTTGTAGTGTGCTTCCCACTTCAGGAAGTTCCCTTCCGGGTTCCAGCCTTCGGCCCGGATCAGTTCCTGCATTTCCAGCCCCTGCTTCTGCTTGATATTCTTTCCGGCATTGTACATTTTTAGCCTGATTTCAGGGCTTTCCCATCTTTTGAAGTTCCCCCTGTCTTTCGGGTTTTCGTACTGCAGAAGCCCCGATTTCGGCCTTTCCCTATGGTTCCGGATAAAGTTCCGGGGAAGGTCTTCCACTTCCAGGATCTGGCCATATTCAAAAATATCAACCATTGAATCATAGCAGTTGAGGTGCAGAATATCATTGACGTAGTTTGTAGCCTCAACAAATTGCCGGGAAGTGAAGCTGAAATTGTGTCCCTGGAAGAAATAAGCCAGGCTGCCTTTTATACGGATCAGGGCAGCTGGTTCATTGTGCCATATTTCCATATTTTTGCAGCCTTTCAGCAGATATTTTTCCCATCCGGACTGATAGGCTGCTTCGGCTTGCAAATGCCCCAAAAATGGTTTATCTTTGGGCTTTAGTTGCTTTGTAGCTTCAATAAAATCAACCATTTTCAACCAATTTAGGGGCAGGGCATAACTGCCCCTTTTTGTTACTTTTCATTATTGAATTCTTTCACTATTCCTGAAATTGCAGTAAGAAGTTTTTTGTGGATTTCCCTGGCTTCATTGACCCGACAAGAAAGCAAATCTTTTCGCAGCTCACTTTCTGTATTACCGATTTCATCTTCCATAAATTTGATCCCCTGCCAAATAGTGTCTTGCAGTAAAGTCAGATTAACTTCTTCAATGTTTCCCATCAGGATCATCTGTCCCCTGGAATCCAGGGTTGCCTGTTCGTTAGCTTTAATTTTCATAATTGTAGATTTTAAATTTGTTTGATATAAAATTCATTACTTCTTCCAGCCCTTTTACCATTGCCGGGAAATAGAAGATTCTTATTCGCTCCCATTCGGGATCTTCTGCATCCAAAACAATCAGATCCCCGGTATCAGATCCCCGGTCAATTTTTCCTTCTTGATTACTTATTCCGATACTGCCATATCCCACAAAAAGGGGATATGGCGGTATTTGCCAGATCTGGGTTCGTACTACATAGGGCTTGTTTTGTTTCAATGGACTTTCCTCAACCTGTGTAAATTGTCCGATAAGTTGTCCGATTACCGGATGAAGAAGGTTTCTTCCCTTCTTGCGTACCATCGTAAGTTCATCCCTGCTGATTGAAAGCCTGTTTGGCAGGATTCTTGATCCGGATTCAAAATAATAACTGGATGTGGTTCCCGGCTTTCTTTGATAGCAGGCTTCCAGCATTGCTGCTTCAATAAATCTTTCTTCAATCATTTCCATTTTCCCCCTTACCTTTCAATCCTGTTGCCTTCCAAAAAAGCTTCCAGGTCAGCCCTTTTTACGTAGATCTTGCGCCCAAACTGACTGAAGGGGATCAGCCTTTTGTCCCGGTAGGTCTGCCAGGTCTTCTGGGATATTCCCAGCATCTTTCTTGCTTCCCCGGATTCAACCCACTTGGAATTGATTTCGGCTTCTGCTTTTTCTTCCAGCAGGCTTTTCACTTCTTCCAGCCCTTCTGCCAGCTTTGACAAAAAGGCTTCCGGGATAACTGCCATTTGCAGCATCCCGGCTTCTTTTACTTCTGTTACTTTTTGCATTATTTTTATATCAGATGGCTTTGGTTTCCCATCTGCAATGCAAATGTAATGAATTGTTAATCAGTATAATGGGGGTATATTCGGGGGATATAATGGGAAAATTCTGAAAAAATTCATACTTTATTATCCCATTGAATTTTAAGATGTTATTTATTTTTTGATGGAAATTTCTTTTTTTCAATCCAGCCTTCTACTATATCGCTTTTTTCTTTATTGGTTGTCTTCAAATAATTGTGGGGAAAATACCCTGCCAGTTCCAGCAGATCATATAAGAAGGCATATTCCGCATTTTGACCTGTTGCCCTTCCTGTCTTTTCTTTGTTCTTTTGAGCATTGAAAATGCCCTCATTTTCAAAGAATTCAATTAGTAAAGTTGCCCTCTCCTTCATCTGTAACCTTTCATCATTAAGATACCTGGCAAATTCCAGATCATCTTGATGTCTTGCCTGTATCTTCTTTAGCAGTTTTTCTTTTGCCCCATCCTGCTTGCTGGGGTGCAGTTTTTGAATTTCCCTGCCATATCCGGACTTATTAAGAATGTCGTCTGTAATTAACCTGTAAAGAAGCAAAATGGTTTCTTTCTGTTTTATCCGGAAATCTATTCCCAGCCAGGACTTACAATACAAACAAGCCATTGCATTCCATCTATTTGCATTATCCTTCAGGGCAAATGCCATATCAATAAGTTCCAGGACAAACTGATTTTCCGGCCTTTTGAAATCATCTGTTTCTACAAAGTCTGTTTCATATATTAGCCATTTGAATTTGGGCAAATATGCTTCATAATTATTTGATATTACAAGGGCTTTAACCTGATTCCAAATTTCTTCAGATTTTTGCTGCCTGGTGTCTTTTTTAGCTTCGGTATTTGCCCAGAATTCATCCTCTTTTACTGCGTTCAGATAGTCTTTTTCAACATTCAATTCTTCTTCCATTGCTTTGTTTTTTATGGTTGTTATTTGCCCTGTATTAAGGCCATCAGTCTTTCCAGGTCTTCGGGGTTCAGCTTATCAATTAAGTCCATTATTCGGGCTTTAGGGCTGCTTTGTTCAAAGATAGAAGATAATACCTTGTCATCTTCTTCAGTTGAAAATTCCCCCATATATCCTTCTGTAACTTTCAGGCTGGAGTGTGCCAGGATGCCTTTGATCCGGCCATCTGGAATTCCTGCTTGCTTTGCTTTGTATGCGAAGGTATGCCTGGCTATATGGGAAGTCAGCTTCTTGTTGAGGCCTGCCAGTTCTTTTATCTTCTTCAGGTTATTGTTCACAATTGAAGTCTTTGAAGATACTTGTTCAATCAATTTCTGCTTCATTTCCGGGGAAAGGGTTTCTTTGTCTTCCGGACTGATTGCCCCGGCAAAGGGTTCGTTGTTCTTTAGCAAAGGGAAGATATAATCTGTTGGCTTTGCCCCTTCCTTCCGGTATAGCTGAAGGATTTCCTTTGCTGGATGGATCAGAAGAAGATCCCTTTTCTTGTGGTTCTTTCCCATATAATAGATAAGCCTTCCTTCCGGTGTTATATTCAGCCAGCGTAACTGCAGCAGATCCCCGATCCTGATTCCGGCACAATAGAAAGAGAAAAGGAAAATGTTCCTGGCATCCCAGATTCTGCTTCCTTCTGCCAGTTCCAGATTCTTGATCCTTTCCAGTTCTTCATCTGTCAGCTTTTCTTTGGTTGTCTTGATAGTCTTATTCTCAAAAGAAAGAAAGGGATTCTTTTCCGGTTTGATCAGGCCTTCTTTGACTGCTTTATTTACTATGGTCTTGAAGATACGAAGGTTCAGGGCTATAGTGTTTGGGTGCAGCATCTTTTCCGGCTCCCTTACATTGTGAAGGGTGTGCAGATAAGACTTGAATTTTGACAAAAGGGCAGGGGAAAGTTCGGCAAAGGGAAGATCTGTCTTTTTGTTTTCTTTTAGAAAGGCTTCCAGCTTATTGCAGAAGCCATTATATATTCTCCAGATTCTGATTCCCCCTTCAGAAAAATTTTCATTTGTCCTTTCCCTGGCATAATCCAGAAAGGATGAAGGCTTCCCCTGTTCGGCAATTATTGAAGAAATTGCTGAAGTTGCCATCCCTTCTTCTTCCAGTTTCCTGAAGGCATCCTTTCCCCTTTCCAGTTCTTTTGCCAGAATATCATTCCACTTTTTATGATTTGGTTCCTGCTTCTTGATCCAGTTGTCCTGCCTTGCCTTCGGATTGAAGTCATTCATCCGGTTCAGCTCAATGGTTGTCTTGATTCTTTTGTGTTTCCGGTTCTGGGTAATTCTCAAATAGATTGGAAATTTTCCTGCCCGGTTCGGCCTGTTTTTGATTTCAAAAGTGAAAGTTGCCATAATTCCTGAAGGTTATTCAGGTGCAAATATAACCTTTTTTTTCACTGGTGAAACATCTGGTGAAACATTTTTGATATTTAATTACTTTTTATTACTTTTGCCAATATATTGAAAAAGTGGTTTTTATCATATTTTCTGCCATTTTCGGGGCAATTTTAGGGCTTCAAAAAGTCAAAATTGTACTCCCGTCCCGAGCACCTGTGACATCCCTCAGAACTGAAAGTTTTAGAGGGATTTTTTGTATAAAAGAACAACATATGATATGAGAAGACTACGCTTCTACGGGCTGCTGCCCACATTGGCCTTTTGGCTGTTGTTTGCCTGTGTGCCTAAGGACCAGGTAGACAAAGATGATCAGGATAATCAGACTTTTACTCAGTATACCGTTTATGGCGTGTATGGTAAAACGGACACACTCTTCTGCTATAAACAATATGATGATGAGTGGAGTATTCTCTCTTACGATGTGCACTACCATTTTCGGATACAGAATTATAGGAATAAAACAGTCGTCACTTTTTCAAACATCCCTAATGAGGCTGCAGTTGGCGATCGTTTTGCCATAGGAATTTCTGCGTTGGGCGTTGAGGGTATTTCTGAAGGTACCAAAGAGGTACAGGTTGTTTTTAAAGAGAACCATACCCTGCAATTGTACGATGAAGCCAGCAAGATTCATTATGTTGTATATCAAAGGAAGTCATGAAGAACATAGTATATACCCTTATGTTTTTGGGTGCTCTGTTAGCGGGTACCGTACAAATGTATGCTGTTAAAGCATATCCATGGCCTGTACAGGTCACCCAACCCGATGGCTCTGTCATCACTATCCAGAAGCACGGAGATGAATTTCTCCATTGGACAACGAGCGGCGGCCGCCTGGTTACACAAGGTAAAGATGGTTTTTATTACTGGGCGTCTTTTTCCCCGGAAGGCCGGAAAATCCCGACATCGGTACGTGTACAGCAGGGAGCAATGCCTTTGAGCATGCAGCAAGTCACTCCCCCTCCGGCAGCCGTGGAACGCGCTCGGCAGAAAAGATTGGAATTTATACAAAATACGGTAAGAACGAAATCTTCATCTTCCATTTCCATAGGCAGCAAAAGGTTTCTGGTGCTTTTGATACAATTCAGCGATTTGTCGTTTAAGGTATCAAATCCCCAGCAGGCTTTTTCCAGAATGCTCAATCAAGACGGATATGCAGAAAACGGAGCCACCGGTTCTGTATGGAATTACTACCATGAAAATTCATCGGGAGCTTTTAATCCTACGTTTGATGTAGTAGGTCCCATTACCGTTAGCAAAAGCGTAGCCTATTACGGGGCTAACGATGAGGAAGGAAATAATATTTACGAGCGTTCCCGGGAATTGCTCATAGAGGCCGCACGCATAGCGCATCAGCAACTGGGAGTGAACTTTTCTGTTTACGATAACGATGGTGACGGGTACGTAGACAATGTATTTTTCTTTTTTGCAGGTCACAACGAGGCTGAGGGAGGCGGCAAGAATACCATTTGGCCGCATGCCTGGAATGTGTATGAAAAAAACGAGGTATTGGATGGGGTTAGGTTGAATTCGTACGCTTGTACTTCTGAATTTAAAGGGGCGCAAGGAGAGGTGATGTCCGGTATTGGAACGTATTGCCATGAATTCGGTCACGTGCTGGGGTTGCCTGATTTTTACGATACGGATTATGAAGAAAATGGACAAGCACGTGGATTGGGATCTTTTTCGTTGATGGCCGGTGGTAATTACAACAATAGCGGCAGAACTCCTCCTTATTTGAATATTGAAGAAAGAAACTTGTTGGGCTGGTACAACAATATTCCTTTGGAATTTACCCAGAGCAAAGAATATTTCCTGGGACCGGTTACGGACAACACGTGTTATATCCACCATACGAGCAATCCCAATGAATATTTTCTATTCGAGTACCGCGAGAAAAAAGGATGGGATGATCACCTGCCCGCAACGGGATTGTTGATATACCACGTAGATAAATCCAATAATATAGTAGGAGGCAAGACCGCGGGTAATCGCTGGACCGGCTGGGACGGAATCAATGCGTATATGAACCACCAATGTTTTGATTTGATAGAAGCCGTTTACCCGGAATCTGCCGTTCAATATGAGCATCAAGTACCTTTCCCGGGGAGTACCAACAATACTTCGTTTACTCCTTATACCTCACCTGCGTTTGTGGGCCACTCCGGATTTCACACAGGTGTAGGTATAACCCAAATACAAGATTTAGGGGATCGGGCTGCGCTTACTGTGTCCACTATTGAAACAGACCGTATAGAGTTCGTGGGCAGAGTAACCGGTAGAAACGTACAACCAATACAAAGTGCCACCGTTACTGTTTCCTTTTTGCAGGAAAATAGTGATGCGAACCGTCCAGCCAGCGTAGCCGGCAAGGGATCCGTTTTACAAAAAGTAGCGAGGAGCCCGCAACCGTCACAAGTTGTGGAAACAACCACAGATGCTCAAGGAAATTTCAGTTTAGACTTTGATTTCCAAGAGGGTACGTATGTCATTCAGATAGCAAAACAAGGGTATATACCGGCCTCAGAAGAAGTATCTATGGTGGCTCCCGGTTTGTTTCGCAGAGATTTCATTTTAAATGAAGAGGGCTTGCTCAAAAAGCACTACGATTGGAATAGAAACTGGGGTATAGGATATAATAATCTGGATAAACCAGTGTATGGAGCCGTGGGTTTTTCAGCGGAAGAATTAGAGCCGTATGTAGGAGATACCTTGCAAACCATATCCTTTATTATGTTTGCGGAGGAGGCTACTGAAGTAGGTGTTTATGTGTTGTTTGGTAAAGAAGTAATATTTGAACGGGAAGTTACTCAGTATGTGTTCAATGCCCCTGTGACTGTGAACATTAGTGATGCAGGAATAACCATACCGAAAGGTAAATTGGTGCGTATAGGGTATTATGTGAAAGGTGCTGATTTCGGCTATCCGTTAGCGGCCGACCTGGGACCTATGGCTTACCTGGGAGGTTATTCGGCACAAAGTATGAATGGTATGATTCAAGCAAAACCCTGGCGAAATGATTTGGGTAACATCATAATATCGGCCAGTGTTAAGGAAGGGGAGGAACCCGACGAACCTATTGATCCGGAAGAAGACCTGGAAATCAGGGGAACGGTTGAGGATAAAGACGGTCATCCGTTAGACGGAGTAACCATGAAACTTTATTATCAGGAACCATCGGGCAGTATGCAGGATAAAACGCAAAAACATTTGCACGTGGCGGGTCGTTTAAGCCGGGCTCCCCATCAAACAGGTACGCCGGTGGCAACCACTACCACCCACTCCGGCGGACAATACCGTTTTGAAACGGTAAGCAGACGGGGAACTTATGTCGTGAAAGCAGAAAAAGACGGTTTCTATCCGGTTCAAAGAAGCGTTGAGGCTCAAGAACCGGGAACGCAGGTGGTCGATTTCACTTTGATTGATTTCAGCTCCCGAGACGGGTTGCTCAGGAAGCATGGCCTTCCGTACAGCGGTCTGGGGTATGGGCAATCGGGCGGTATTCTGTACGGGGCAGCGGGGTTTTCTGCGGAAGAGATAGAGCAGTACGAAGGATATCAGCTGCAAACGATATCGTTTTATGTCGGAGGAACGATGGCAGAGGAGGTGGGTGTTTTTGTATTGTTTGATGGAGAATTGGTATTGGAAGAAACAGTATCCGAGCCTAATTATGGAAATATAACAGAAGTAGACCTAACACAGCATCGTTTATTGATTCCTTCCGGCAAAGAGTTGAAGGTAGGCTATTACGTCAAAGAAAGCGATAACGGGTTTCCTTTGGCCATTGACCAGGGTCCCATGGTGCCCATGGGTGCTTATGTAGGTGAAAGTATAGAAGAGTTGGATAAGGATTTGAAAGCAGCATACGGAGCGCATCTTGATTATAATTTGATTGTATCGGCTACAGTTAGGAAGGTAGAAAAGTTTACGATCAAAGGAACGGTAGTGGACAAGGAAGGTACTGCTAAAGACGGTGTAACCGTAAAGCTTTACCATGAAGAAGTGGTCGGGGATACTCCGCAAAAGACGAAAGGCCATGTGCAGGTGGCGGGGCAGTTAAGCAGTGCACCTCTGCATACAGGCACGTTGGTGTCAACCACAACCACTCACTCCGGAGGTCAATACAGCTTTAACGTAAAAAGCAAAGCAGGAAAGTATATCATTAAAATAGAAAAAGACGGGTTTTACCCGGCTCAAAGAACCGTAGATGCTATGTTTGCAGAAACTGTTGTTGCAGATTTTATTCTGATAGATTTTGTGGGGTCCGGTGATGGATTGCTTAGAAAACACGGTATGGTGAAAGATGGCCTGGGGTATCAAAGTCCGGGCATAGACACTTACGGAGCCGTGGGCTTTTCTGCAGAAGAAACAGAGGCGTATGCAGGATATTTCTTACATACGATAGCTCTATATGCCGGGGGAAGCAGGGCAGATGAGATGGGCGTTTTTGTCATGTTTGATGGAGAATTGGTGTTGGAAGAGATAGTTCCCAATCCCAACTTCAATAATGTAACGGAAGTGGATCTGAAAAGGCACCGTTTAGCTATACCGGCAGGAAAGGAGTTAAAAATAGGGTACTACGTCAAAGGGAGCGACAGCAGTTATCCGTTAGCCATCGACGACGGACCTATGGTACCTATGGGTGCTTATATAGGTCAATCTATAACGGCTTTGGATAAAGACATGAAGGAAATTACAGATGGCAGACAGGATCATAATATAATTTTGTCGGCTACGGTGGCACTGGAAGAAGAGGAGTTGTTTACTTTGGGTTATTACATGATGCCTTATGTGAAAAACACGTATAGGGCGGGCGAAACGTTAATTTTAAAACTGAACGACTCTCCGCTGGCAACGCATGTGGAAAGACCGCTGGCCGTACAATGGCTCTTTAACGATACGCCTTACAGCACCGGGGATGTGTTACAACTGGAAACCGGCAGCCATGTATTAAAAGTTGTATTATCTTTCGAAGGTTATATACAGACAATTGTTCGTGAAATTTTTGTAGAATAAAAGCAGTATGAAAACAGACATTGAAATATCAAGCGCATATAAGATGCGGGACATCAGAGAAGTAGCCTCAGATGTAGGGATAGCTACTGCAGATTTGAGTCCTATGGGGCATTACATTGCTAAAGTGCCGGAGCGGCTCATAGATGAAAAAAAGGTGGCAGACAGTAATTTGATTTTGGTTACGGCCATCACGCCTACCAGGGCAGGTGTGGGTAAAACTACGGTTTCTATTGGATTATCCATGGGTTTGAACCACATTGGGAAAAAAGCCATGGTAGCGCTGAGGGAACCGTCTTTGGGACCATGTTTTGGGATGAAAGGAGGAGCGGCCGGAGGAGGGTATGCTCAGGTAGTGCCCATGGAAGACATCAACTTGCATTTTACCGGTGACTTTCATGCGGTAACCTCGGCAAATAATATGATTTCTGCCTTGTTGGAGAACTATATCTACCAGGAACAGGACCACGGTATCTGCCTGCAGGAAATTGTCTGGAAACGGGTACTGGACGTAAACGACCGCACCTTGCGCTCCATCGTGTCGGGTGTGGGAGCCAAGACAAACGGTGTGACCCGGGCTACAGGCTTTGATATTACGCCGGCATCTGAAATAATGGCCATTCTCTGCCTCTCCAAAGATTTGGATGATTTGAAACAACGGGTCGGGAAAATCATTCTGGGTTTCAAACACGACGGTTCGCCGTTTTATGTTGACGATATGGGCGTGGCAGGAGCTATAGCTATTTTGCTTAAAGATGCTATCCATCCTAATCTGGTACAGACGTTGGAAGGTACCCCGGCCTTTATCCACGGAGGGCCTTTCGCAAATATTGCTCACGGTTGTAATTCGCTTGTTGCCACAAAAATGGCTATGACATATGCCGATTATGTAGTGACCGAGGCCGGATTTGGAGCCGACCTGGGAGCGGAGAAATTTTTCAATATCAAATGCCGTAAGGGAGGCCTGCAGCCTAAACTGACCGTTCTGGTTGCCACCCTGCAAGGTTTGAAGATGCATGGCGGAACGGATTTGGCCAAGTTGCAGAAGACAGATAGGGAAGGCGTAGAAAAAGGATTGGCCAACCTGGAGAAACACGTGAGAAACCTGAAGGGTTTTGGACAAAACGTGGTGGTAGCGTTGAACAAGTACGGTACAGATACGGAACAAGAAATTGCCCTGGTACGCGAACGTTGTGAAAGCCTGGGTGTACCTTTTGCTGTAAACAACGCCTATACGGAAGGAGGGGCGGGTGCTGCCCAATTGGCCCGTGTAGTAGTAGATACTATTGAGAACAACCCCTCGGAGCCGTTGAAATTTACGTACGATAAGAGCGATAGCATTGAAGAAAAAATTTGGAAAATAGCACACGGCATCTACGGAGCCAAAAACGTTTTCTATTACGATACGGCCCGTGATAGCATGAAGAGGATAGAAGCCATGGGATTGGACCATTACCCTGTCTGCATTGCCAAAACGCAATATTCCTTCTCTACGGATCCCAAGGCCTATGGAGTGGCTAAAGATTTTGAAATGAATATCCAGGATTTGATTATCAACAACGGAGCAGAAATGATTGTGGCCATTGCGGGAGATATCTTACGTATGCCCGGTTTGCCCAAAACCCCGCAAGCCAAATACATGGATATTAAAGACGGAGTCATTACGGGCCTGAGTTAAGGAGGAGTGTCTCATGAAACGGTTTTTATGGATTTGGCTCCTGGTTATCATTGCAGGTCAAGCTGTGGCTCAGCAATCCCCGGCAAAATTCCGTATGAGGGATTACGGAATCACAACAGGTGTTATGCAGCCGGGACCCTTGAATGCCATTACGGATGTAGCAGGGGTTAAAGTAGGTCACGTAACCCTTATTGCAGGAGATGACATAAGAACGGGTGTAACGGCCATCATTCCGCACTCAGGCAACATCTTCAGAGCAAAAGTACCGGCCGGATTCTGGGCCGGTAACGGCTTTGGTAAAATAGCCGGTACCACGCAAATCCTGGAGCTGGGCAATATAGAAACACCCATTGTGTTGACCAATACCCTTTCCGTGGCGGCAGGCGTTGAGGGGCTAGTTACGTATACATTGGTACAGCCGGGGAATGAAACGGTTCAATCGGTGAATGCTGTGGTTGGAGAGACGAACGACGGAGGTCTGAACGATATCTGTGGCCGTCACGTTACTCCGGAACACGTACTGGAGGCTCTGAGCAAAGCGAAATCGGGTCCTGTTGAGGAAGGCAACGTAGGGGCCGGAACGGGTACTGTTTGTTTTGGGTTTAAAGGAGGTATTGGTACCAGCAGCCGGGTACTGCCGGACAGTATGGGCAGCTATACCGTGGGCGTATTGGTACAGACCAATTTTGGAGGCGTTCTGCAGATAGCCGGAGTCAACGTGGGAGAACGGCTAGGCCAATATTCCTATAAAACACAGCTGGAAGAACAACGTGTAACAGTACCACATAATGGGGATAACGTAGATACAGACGGGTCGTGCATGATTATCATCGTTACCGATGCACCTTTAAGTGAGCGTAATCTGGAACGTCTGGCTAAAAGAGGCATGATGGGTCTGGCACGTACGGGAGGTATAGCCTCCAACGGCAGCGGCGATTACGTGCTGGCTCTTTCCGTGGCTTCTGAAAACCTCATCCGGAATACTCCGTTTTATACGCCTGTCTATTTGCACAACGACGATTGCTCGCCGCTCTTTATGGCGGCCATTGAGGCTACGGAAGAAGCCATATTGAACTCTTTGTTTGCCGCACAGACCATGACGGGGAAAGGCGGCAGAACGGTAGAAGCTCTACCTGCAGAGCGGGTGGCTACATTAGTACAAACTCTACGCGGCGGTTTTTAGCACGTCCTTCGGCCGTAGCGTTATCGGCAATGGGGCTATTTTGTCCCATACCTTTGGCTTGCAGCCTGTCGGCTTGAATACCCATAGATACCAAACGTTCTACCACGGCGTTAGCCCTGTCCTGGGAAAGGGTCTGATTGAGTTGTGCAGATCCGGTGGAATCCGTATGACCTTCCACGCTAAAGCGGTACGACGGGTTGTCTTGCATCAACCGGAAAATGCGGTTAATTTCACCGGCTGATTCCGGTTTGATGGTACTCTTGCCCGTATCAAAGGTAATGCCGTAAGAAATGAATTTCCCGTCATGCAGGATGCGCTCGTTCAACGGTACGGCTCCTTGTGCAAACCGGATGTTTTTAATGTAGGCGAAATCGGCGGGTGCGTATTCTTGCCCAAAACAGAAACGTAGCGGGGCTGCCATATTGGGAATGTTGATGCAACGATCACCGTTGATATACACCTTCAACGCCCTTTTGTTGAAAGAAAGAGCAAAATGGCTCCAGTCTCCGTACAGGAAATCATAAGGGTCTTTGTAAGCAGCACGTTTTCCGTTGTAATCGGGTGGTTCGTAGTCACATATAATCCGTGTCGTATAGGGATACAGGTAGAGTTGCATGGTTAAATAGGAAACAGATTCCCATGCTCCATCCATGTCTGTGTACATAAGAATTCTGTAACCAAAGTAATCGGGATTTTCATCTTCTTCCACCCGGGGGATATAGAAATCGAATTCCAGGGTGAAAGCCTCCGGAAGGTACCGTTGGCTGTTTTCCATCAAGGGACTTAACAGACAATTGTCCAGTAATAAGATGGCTTTTTCTCCGTCAAATCGGACGACATCCGCACTCCCTTCCAGTAAGTCCCAGTTGGCCGGAAATTCGCCTATCCGATCGTGCGTAAGGTTGTCCTCAATGATGATTTGGTCTCCCGGAACAAAATCGGATTTTCCCCAGTCAATTTCCGCTTTTTTTGCCCGGTCTGTCTGTTGTGTGGTACCTTCCGCAGTAACTGCAACTTCTTCTGTGGTGGTTGCAGCTATTTCCTCAATAGCAGATTTTTCTTTTTTATCAAAAGCTTTCTCAAATGCTTCTGATACTTCTTCTTCCACTTTTTCCTCCACCTTTCTTTCCACGGTACTCTCTGCGGCTCTTTTGGCAGCAGATCCTATTTTGCGGAGCAAAGACTGGGAATAGGCGGTTTGCGGAGTCAGGCATCCTGCGCATAGAGAGAAAACCATTACCATACATAAAAAACAGATTCTCTTCATAATCAGTAGTATTAGATATTCTACCAAATGTAAGAGAATCTGTTGGGCGCTGGTAGTAAAAAAGCGACAGACAAGCTTCTACCTACCTTACAAATACATTATCAATCCCTGACACAACGAACAGAATAACCGGACTCCTTAGTGTAGTGGTTATGGCCTATTAAGATGAGACTAAAGCACAAGAACCGGGACCAGGCGGTATCGGGATTGCCCTGCGTAGAACTCCACCAATAGCCGTAGTAACCTGTTTTGTAGTAGTTGAAACCCCCATTAGTAGTACGGGCGCCCCCCGGAAGAGCTGAGAAACCGGATTTGTTTCTGTACTCAGGAAAGCCAGTATTGCCTATAGCTCCCTCAACAGATGAAGAGTTCCAGCCAGTTTCACTTGCCAGAGATTTTGCAATTTTTGCCCCGACACCACCTTTGGTCCCATCGTAATTATGTCCATTATTGGCCAGGTAATTTTCCAGTTGTGTCCATTCAGCATCGCTGGGCAGGTGCCAGCCTTCAGGACAGGCCGTAAGGGCTGCAGACCAGTTGTAAAGTACTCCATAGGTTTGGTAGTTTTCGGTGGCTTTGGCTTCTTCAACATCTGTGCCGTCATAGCCGTAAACATAGTAATAGGGTTCTGTTTCGGAATCTGTTGCCGGGCCCACTACACTGGGTAAATACGCCAGGTTTTCGGCCATCCAGGTCTGTGTCCCTAAGGTTACCGTGTTGTACACTTTACCGTCACGGCTGTCTTCACACGTGGTTAAGTATGTAAACAGATCCGGCCCTCCCGGAAATGAAATATAAGTATAGTAATCCGTATTATGCCATCCACCTACTCCATCAATATAAATAGCGGGACGTAAGCGAACCAGTTTTTCCTGGAGAAAAAGGCTTTTTTCATTGTACCTTGCAAGAGATGGTGAAAGTGCAGAAGGATAATAGTGCTTGATTTGATCATCAGGGTTGGCCTTATACAGAATTCCGGCATACCAACATTCATCCCAAACAACTTTTCCGTCAACCTCCCAAAACACAATCTCTTCAGATTTGGGCCCTCCGCACCAATCGTCCCACTCCCAATCGTCTCTTAGTTTTTCAAAAGGATACGGATTAAGAACTCGATACGTATTTGGATTCACATTCGACTGTTGCACTTCAACGTCAATAATTCCGTTGGCTATATCTATAGTCACGAATGAATCATAAAATTCTCCCATACCCAGAGATTTCCACTCAGGTATGACTTCTATTGCACAAGTTGCCGTAAGCGTTGCATTACCTGAAGTGGCCCGGACGGTAATGGTAGTCTCTCCAACACCCGTTGCGGTTACGAGTCCGTCCTGATCAACTTCAGCTACTAAAGGATCAGAAGATTCCCATTCCAGAATCAACTTTGACATAGTCCTGCCGGGTACAATGGTGACTGACAGCTGTAGGGGTTCTGTTACATCAAGAATCATGGTAGCCTGTTCCGTATTAAGTGTAAGCACATACAATGGCGGAACGCCCGGGTTATCCATTTTGCAGGATGAACAAAACACCACTGCAAGCGAAATTAGAAAGATAATTTTTTTCATAATTTTTAGTGATTATTAGAATTTTTAAAGAAAAGTAAACTGCCTAAATATACTTAATTCTGCCTTGTATTCCTAACATATCTTTGATTTCGAGCTATTTGAGTTTGATTTTGGTTAGTTTGGGTTACATTTTGTGAGTTTTGGGTTTGAATTTGGTCAAGGTATATTTTTTACCTTTACCGGGTCTTTTAACATGTGATTATGAGTCAAACAAAAATCATTCTGGAAGACGGAAGCGTTTTTGAGGGGAGGGCCTTCGGGCATGTGGCGTCTGTGAGCGGAACCGTTGTTTTTCATACCGGTATGTCCGGCTATCCGGAACTGTTGACAGACCCTGTCATGGCAGGTAAAATCCTGGTTTTGACATACCCGCTGGCAGGGAATTACGGAGTGCCGGACAGAAGAACGGATAGCCGGGGTATAGCACGCTTTTTGGAAAGTGAGCGTATTCAGGTTAAAGGACTGATCGTATATGACTACTGCCGGTCTCACAACCATTGGGCAGCCGATAGCGGATTGGAAGAATGGATGGCAGAAGAGAGAATTCCCGGACTCACCCGGGTAGACACCGGGGCTTTGGCCAAAGTCCTTCAAAAAAAAGGCCCCTTGAAGGGTAAAATAGTACCGGCCGGGATGTGGGTTGAGGCAAAGGAAAAAAGATGGAAGGAGGAGGTGTTTGAGCCCATTATAATATACGAGGGCCGTTCGGACGGCAGAAGAATCCTGTTGGTTGATTGCGGGGTCAGGCACAGCCTCTTACGAAAACTCTTGGAAGACGGGCATACCGTGGTGCGGGTTCCCCGGGATTACGATTTCAGGACTATGGAATACGATCAAGTGGTTATCAGCGACGGGCCGGGAGATCCGCGTACCTTTACGGCTACCTTAAGGCATTTAAAAGACGTGCTTCAGGGTAGCAAGCCCGTTACGGGAACAGGGCTGGGACATCTATTACTGGGATTGGCAGCTGGGGGCCGTGTTGTTAAGATGGAAAACGACCACCGCGCACACAACGTCCCGGTTATAGACCATAGAACAGGAGCCTGCTCCATCACAAAACAAAACCACGGCTACGTCCTGGAAAAAGAGACCTTGCCGGAAGACTGGGAAGTGGTATGTACGCATTTGGAGGACGGAACCATAGAAGGGATAGCTCATGTATCCGGGTTGTATGCAGGATATCAATTTGATATGAATCCATGAAATACGAAAAAATACTGTTGCTCGGCTCGGGAGCCCTTAAGATTGGAGAAGCCGGTGAGTTTGATTATTCCGGCTCTCAAGCGTTGAAAGCCCTAAAAGAAGAGGGCGTTCAAACGGTGCTTATCAATCCCAATATTGCTACGGTACAGACGTCGGAAGGTGTGGCAGATACAGTTTATTTCTTGCCGGTGACTCCCTTTTTTGTGGAAAAAGTGATTCAAAAAGAGCGTCCGCAAGGCGTTTTGCTGGCTTTTGGCGGCCAAACGGCGTTAAACTGCGGAGTGGAGCTATACAAACAGGGTACTTTCGAAAAGTATGGAGTTGACGTATTGGGAACGCCCATACAGACGATTATGGAAACGGAGGACAGGGAGCTGTTTGTGCGCAGATTGAACGAGATTGACGTAAAAACCATTGAAAGCAAAGCCGTACAATCTGTCTCCGCAGCGTTGGAAGCCGCCGGGGATTTGGGCTATCCCGTTATAGTACGTGCAGCTTATGCTTTGGGCGGCCTGGGATCGGGTTTTTGTTACAACGACCAAGAATTGAATGCATTGGCTGAAAAAGCGTTTGTACACGCTCCGCAAATTTTGGTGGAAAAAAGCCTGAAAGGCTGGAAAGAAATTGAGTTTGAAGTAGTACGTGATAAAGACGACCGGTGTGTAACGGTATGTCATATGGAGAATGTTGACCCGCTGGGTATTCATACCGGGGAAAGCATCGTGGTAGCACCTACGCAGACTTTACGTTATCAGGAAGTAGCGTTACTCAGAGAGACGGCCATTAAGATTGTCCACCACCTGGGTGTGGTGGGAGAATGTAACGTGCAATACGCTTTTGATGTTCAAAGTGAAGCCTACCGGGTGATTGAGGTCAATGCCCGATTGAGCCGTTCCTCGGCATTGGCTTCAAAAGCCACGGGTTATCCGTTGGCGTATGTGGCAGCCAAATTGGCCTTGGGGTACGGACTGCACCAATTACCCGACGCTCAAGGGAAAAGAACCTCTGCTTTTTATGAACCGGCTTTAGATTATGTAGTTTGTAAAATTCCGCGGTGGGATTTGGGCAAGTTCCAGGGTATAGATAAAACCATCGGCAGCAGCATGAAATCTGTGGGAGAGGTGATGGCCATAGGGAAGACGTTTGAAGAAGCCCTGCAGAAAGGCTTGCGTATGATTGGGCAGGGGATGCACGGATTTATGGAAAACCGGGACCTGGTGATTGCCGATATAGACAAAGCGTTGCGGGAACCGACGGATATGCGGATTTTTGTCATCAGCAAGGCCCTTCAGGCAGGGTACACTGTAGAGCAAATCCACGGCCTTACGCACATAGACAAATGGTTTTTGAACAAGCTTCAAGGCATCATAGAGACAGGCAGGAGGTTGGAAGCCTTGCCGGTACCGCCTTCCTGGGGCGAGTCCGAAAAAGAATTGCTTCACGAAGCTAAAAGGCTGGGTTTCTCCGATTTCCAGATAGCTCGTGCATTATGGAAAGAGCATATGACACAGGACCATCCGTTGGAAGTACGCCGGCTGCGGAAAGCCATGGGAATCATTCCTGTTGTCAAACAGATTGATACATTGGCCGCAAGGGGTACAGATTGTTCCAATTATTTATACCTGACTTATGGTGGGCAAAGACACGATATCACGTATGAAAACGACGGGCATTCTGTGGTGGTACTGGGATCGGGGGCTTACCGGATTGGCAGTTCCGTAGAGTTTGATTGGTGCGGAGTACAGGCGTTGCAGACTATTGGCAAAGAGGGTTACCGGTCTGTCATGATCAATTACAATCCGGAAACGGTTTCTACGGATTACGACGTCTGTGATCGTTTGTATTTTGATGAACTGACCAACGAGCGGGTTATGGATATTGTAGAGCTGGAAACACCTTATGGAGTCATTCTTTCCACCGGTGGGCAGATCCCCAATAACCTGGCCGTTATCTTGGACAAACAACACGTTCCCATACTGGGAACATCGGCCAAATACATAGACAATGCGGAAGACCGGCATAAGTTTTCGGCCATGCTGGATCGAATAGGTGTTGATCAACCGGCCTGGAAAGAAATGAGTTCGTTGAAAGACATAACGGCTTTTATCGACAAGGTAGGTTTTCCTGTACTTGTCAGGCCCAGCTATGTATTGAGCGGAGCGGCCATGAATGTATGTTCCAACAAAGAGGAACTGGAACGTTTCCTCAAACAAGCGGCCCGGGTAAGTAAACAGCATCCGGTTGTGGTCAGTCAATTTATTGAACACGCCAAAGAAGTGGAAATGGATGCTGTGGCACGTGATGGAAAAGTGCTGGTCTATGCCATCAGCGAACACGTAGAGTTTGCGGGGGTCCATAGCGGAGATGCCACCATTCAGTTTCCTCCTCAGAAATTGTACGTAGAGACCATGCGGCGTATCAAACGTATTACGCGTACCATAGCAGAAGAGTTGCATATTACGGGTCCCTTTAATATCCAATACCTGGCCAAAGGCAATGAAATCAAAGTGATTGAATGCAATGTAAGGGCTTCCAGAAGCTTTCCCTTTGTAAGTAAAGTACTTAAAATCAATTTTATTGAAATGGCAACCCGGGTCATGCTGGGATTACCGGTTGCTTTGCCAGGGAAAAATTTGTTTGATTTGGATTACGTAGGCATCAAAGCCTCACAATTTTCTTTCAATCGTTTGCAAAAAGCAGATCCGGTCATGGGGGTGGATATGGCTTCTACCGGGGAAGTGGGTTGTATAGCCGATGACAGTCCGGAAGCCGTCCTCACGAGCCTGCTGTCGGTTGGACATAGGATTCCCAGAAAAGGAGTACTGCTTTCTACCGGCTCGGCCCGTCAAAAGGTGGATATGCTCAACGCCGTAGCGCTGCTCCACGAAAAAGGGTACCGTCTGTATGCCACAGGAGGAACGCATCGGTTTTTGAAAGAAAACGGAATACCTTCGCAGCACGTATATTGGCCGGATGATACGGAAAGAACGCCTCGTGCGCTTGATGTTATGTATAGAGGAGAGGTGGATTTTGTAGTGAATATTCCTAAAAACCTGACAGCAGGGGAATTGGATAACGGATACAAAATACGCAGGGCTGCCATAGATTTGGACATTCCGTTGCTTACGAATGCCCGGCTTGCCGATGCTTTTATTACGGCATTTTGTACGATGACCCTTGACAATATTCAAATTAAGAGCTGGCAAGAGTATTAAAGTTTTGCTATTTCCAAAAATACACCTATATTTGCAGCCCGCATTTTCTGCGGGAATCGTTCATTTTATTGATAAACACCAAATTAACAACCAATGCCTGGATTAATTGGAAAGAAGATCGGAATGACTTCCGTCTTCGACAGTAACGGGAAAAATATTCCCTGTACTGTTATTGAGGCTGGTCCGTGTGTAGTTACGCAAGTGAAAACGGAAGAGAAAGATGGTTATGCCGCCGTACAACTTGCCTATGACGAGAAAAAAGAGAAACACACCAGCGCGGCCCTGAAGGGCCATTTTAAAAAGGCAGAAACCACACCCAAACGCAAATTGGTGGAATTTCCAAATGACTTTAAAAAAGAATTGCGCTTGGGCGACACCGTGACCGTTAGTGACATATTCGATCCCAGCCTTATTGACTGGGTAGACGTGTCCGGGATTTCTAAAGGAAAAGGCTTTCAGGGCGTCGTAAGACGTCATGGATTTGCCGGATCAAGCCGATCCCACGGGCAGTATCATAAACTCCGCGCCCCGGGTTCTCTGGGGGCTTCTGCTACGCCGTCCCGTGTTCTTAAAGGTAAGAAAATGCCGGGCCGCATGGGAGGAGAAAAGGTTAAAGTATTGAACTTAAGGGTAATGAAAATTATCCCGGAGAGTCATTTAGTAGTTGTAAAAGGCTCCGTTCCCGGTGCCACAGGTTCTTACGTAATATTGGAGGTCTAACCGTATGGAAATTTCAGTATATAAAATAGACGGTCAGGATTCCGGAAAAAAGGTAGTTCTTGACCCTACCGTATTTGGTATTGAGCCTAATAATCATGCCATCTATCTTGACGTGAAACAGTATATGGCCAATAAGCGCCAAGGTACGCACAAAACAAAAGAGAGATGGGAGATAGCCCATAGTACACGTAAGATTGTTCGTCAAAAAGGTTCGGGCGGCGCCCGTCACGGAAGTTTAAAAGCCGGAATTTTTGTAGGAGGAGGCAGAACATTTGGTCCGCAACCCAGGAGCTATAGGTTTAAGCTCAACAAGAAACTCAAACAATTGGCAAGACGTTCTGCGCTTACTTATAAAGCTCAGGACCAAGCCATTACGGTTCTAGAGCCTTTTACCATGGATGCCCCCGGAACGAAAGCTTTTCTTGCCATTTGCAAAAATCTGAATGTTGAAGGCAAAAGAATCTTAATGGTACTTCCGGAAAACAACCACAACATTTACCTGTCGTCCCGGAATCTGCAAAAGGTCAAGGTTATCACCATAGATGAATTGAATACCTATGACATACTCAATGCCCAAAACCTCATTCTCATAGAAGGTGTAGAGGCAATGCTTAATCAACAGTTAGGAACCACTCAATCTGCATGACTATGGATATCTTGATAAAGCCTTTAATTACAGAGAAAATGACCGATCAGGGCGAGAAACTGAACCGTTACGGATTTATTGTCGATCGCAGGGCTAACAAACTGCAGATTAAAGAAGCAGTTGAAAATATGTACGGCGTTACGGTTAAAGACGTAAATACCATAACTTATAGTGGTAAACGTAAAAGCCGTTTTACAAAGGCAGGACTTCTGGCCGGACGTACCAATCATTTTAAGAAAGCGTATGTTACGCTTGTGGGTGATGATAAAATTGATTTCTACAGCAACATTTAAGCTATGGCAGTACGTAAATACAAACCGGTAACACCCGGTCAAAGACATAAAATCATAAGTGCATTTGATGATATTACCTGCACGGTTCCGGAGAAATCGTTATTGATGCCTTTAAAGAAAACAGGCGGCAGGAACAACAAGGGTAAAATGACCATGCGCTATATAGGCGGGGGACATAAGCGCCAGTACCGTGTAATAGATTTTTTACGCAACAAGGATGATTACCCCGCTACGGTAAAGACTATTGAATACGATCCCAACCGCAGTGCCCGCATTGCATTGGTAGTTTATGCAGATGGAGAAAAGCGTTATATCATTGCGCCCAATGGTCTGCAAGTCGGACAAACCATAGAGTCGGGGCCCGGAGTGGCTCCGGAAATCGGCAATACGCTGCCGTTGTCCGAAATACCTTTGGGAACGTTGATTCACAACGTAGAATTGCATCCGGGCAGAGGTGCCGCCATGGCTCGCAGTGCCGGTTCGTATGTGCAACTGAACGCCAGGGAAGGCAATCATGCCATTCTTCGCTTACCTTCGGGTGAAATACGGATGGTTCGGGTAACGTGCCGAGCTACGGTAGGTACAGTTTCCAACCCCGACCACAGCCTGGAACAAGACGGAAAGGCCGGAAGACAACGCTGGATAGGCCGTAGGCCCCGCACCCGCGGTGTATCTATGAACCCTGTGGATCATCCTATGGGTGGTGGAGAAGGCCGTGCTTCCGGAGGACATCCCCGTTCACGTAAAGGAATACCGGCCAAAGGTTACAGAACACGTAATCCTAAGAAGAGTTCCAGTAAATATATTATTGAAAGAAGAAGAAAAAAATAACCGGATAACATTTGTATCATGAGTCGTTCATTAAAAAAAGGCCCTTACATACAAGCAAAACTCGAACAGAGAATCATTGCCATGAATGAAGGGAAAATGAAAAAAGAAGTCCTCAAGACTTGGTCAAGAGCCAGTATGATCTCTCCCGACTTTGTGGGTCATACGATAGCCGTACATAACGGAAACAAGTTTATTCCGGTATACATCACCGAGAATATGGTTGGTCATAAACTTGGAGAATTTGCGCCCACCCGTACTTTTAAAGGTCACTCGGGTAATCGTTAACAGTAAAAAAGAGAACACTAATGGGAGCTCGAAAAAGAAAAATGGCCGAACGCCAAAAAGAAATAAGGAAACAAACAGCTTATGCCAAGTTGAACAACGTTCCAACGTCGCCCCGTAAGATGCGTCTTGTAGCCGATCTTATACGGGGAGAAGAAGTGAACCGTGCTTTGGATATTTTAAAATATACAAAGAATGAACCTGCCGTTCGTATGGAAAAACTACTCAAATCGGCTATTGCCAACTGGGAGGTCAAAAATGAAGGCGACAGGAAAGAATTGGAAAGCGGTAACGTTATTGTTAAAACCATAACGGTAGATAACGGCAGGATTTTGAAAAGAATCCGTCCTGCTGCTCAAGGCCGCGCCCTCCGTATTCGCAAGCGTTCAAATCACGTAACAATAGTATTGGATAAAAAACAACAAACAGTAAAAGAAGCATAGTATGGGACAAAAAACAAATCCGATCAGTAACCGTATAGGAATTATCCGTGGTTGGGATTCAAGCTGGTGCGGAAATTATCCGGAACGTTTGGCAGAAGATGCCAAAATCAGAGAATATCTTGAAGCCCGGTTAGCAAAAGCCAGCTTGTCACGCATTGTGATAGAACGGACCCTGAAGCTGATTACTGTTACTATCCACACGGCACGTCCGGGTATCATTATTGGGAAAGGAGGAAAAGAAGTTGAGCAATTGAAAGAAGAGCTGAAGAAGCTTTCCAACAAGGAAGTTCAAATCAATATCTTTGAAGTGAAGCGTCCGGAATTGGATGCCACTATTGTAGCCAATAACATAGCCCGTCAGATTGAAGGACGTGTATCCTACCGCCGTGCCATTAAAATGGCTATGGCTTCTACCATCCGCATGGGTGCAGAAGGTATAAAAGTGTTGATCAGCGGACGTTTAGGCGGAGCAGAAATGGCTCGGCGTGAAATGTTTAAAGAAGGACGTACACCTTTGCATACATTCCGTGCCGATATTGATTATGCACTGGCCGAGGCACATACAAAAGTAGGCGTCCTAGGCATCAAAGTATGGATATGCAACGGTGAAATATACGGCAAACGCGATCTTTCACCCAATGTAGGTACTGCTGCTGCTGCCGGTAGTGCAAGTAAGATGCACGAGGGCAGAAGCGGTCGGGGCGGCCGCGACAGACGTCCGGGCGAGAAGCGCGAAGGCAGGGATCGCAGAGACAGAAGGGATAGACCTTCCCGTTGACGGAAAGGTCCCCGGTATAAAGCTCTCCCTTTGGGAGGGCTTTTTTTATTGCCTTTTATACTGAATTTGCTAAATTTGTAGGTTATGAAAATCGCATATTTGTCTGTTTTCTATCCGTTTCGTGGAGGAATTGCACAATTCAATGCCAACCTCTACCGGGAACTGGAAAAAACACATACGGTACAAGCATACAATTTTAGCCGGCAGTATCCTTCTTTGTTGTTTCCGGGGAAGACGCAACACGTTCCGAAGGAAGACGAAGCCGTTCAGATTGCATCCCAAGCCGTACTAGATTCCATCAATCCCTTTTCATACGCTAAGACGGCTGCACGTATCAATAAGGAACAACCCGACTTATTGCTTATGCGGTATTGGATGCCCTTTTTTGCTCCTTCCTTGGGAACGGTGGCACGTAAGGTGAGAAAGAAAGGAACGAAAACCCTTGCAATTATTGATAATTTGATTCCACACGAGCGTAAGGTGGCCGATCAGACGTTATCCCGTTGGTTCTTAAAACAATTGGACGGTTGTGTGGCCATGAGCCAGGCGGTCAAAGACGATATAAGGGCACTCAATCCGCACATACCATGCATCTTAAAACCGCACCCTTTGTATAACCATTTTGGAGAACGACAGGATGTACAAAAAGCCAAAGCGGAATTGGGTCTGGATCCAAACAGCAAGACGTTGTTGTTTTTTGGATTTATAAGGGATTATAAAGGATTGGATTTGTTGCTGGCATCTTTTGCAGATTTGGGGGACGACTACCAGCTGGTCATTGCAGGAGAGAGTTATGGAAGTTTTGACAAGTACGATAAAATGATTGAAAAACTGCCCAATCCCGGAGCGGTAAAAGTGTTCAATCGATACATATCCGATGCAGAAGTACCTGTCTTTTTTTCTGCAGCAGACGTTTGTGTATTGCCATACAAAACGGCTACTCAAAGCGGTATTACGGCTATGGCCTATCATTTTGATGTGCCTGTGATTGTGACACCTGCCGGAGGATTGGCTCAGGCTGTTGAAGGTCCCGGAACGGGCCTGGTAACGAATAGAACAGAAGTGCAGGCGCTTACACAAACCATACGAAAATTTTATTCCATGGACAGAGACTTTTTTGTCAAAAATATAGGACAGATAAAAGAGGTACTTTCCTGGGACAGTTTTGCTCGTGATTTGATAACATTCGTCAATAACCATTAAAAATAAACACCCATTATGAAAAAAACATTTTTACTAGTAATCCTCGGCTTTCTTGCAGCCGGAGCATGTAATCCAATGAAAAACAACCCTTTGTTAAAGGAGTATGACACTCCTTTTAAGACACCTCCGTTCCATCTTATTAAAACGGAACATTTTATGCCGGCTATAAAAGAGGCCATGGCACAACACCAGGCAGAAATTGACGCTATTGTCAACAATCAGGAAGAGCCCACCTTTGAAAATACAGTGGCGGCTTATGACAGGGCCGGAGAGTTGTTGGGACGTATCAATTCTGTTTTTTCCACGCTCAATAGTGCAAATACGAACGAACAACTGCAGGCGTTAGCCAGAGAAATGACGCCTATGCTTACGCGTCACAGAAATGAAATTCAATTGAATCCTGTCCTCTTTGAGCGGATTGAGAAGTTGTACCATATCAGGGAAGAGCTGGATCTTGATGCTCAACAACTGAGGACATTGGAAAAGTATTACGATGATTTTGTGCGTGGTGGAGCCGCTTTGCCCGATGAAGACAAAGAAGTGTTAAAAGGCATTAATACGCAATTGTCCAATTTGAGCCTGCAATTCAGCCAAAATTTGCTGGCAGAAACAAAAGCATTTAAACTGGTAGTGGATAATGTGGAAGATTTGGCAGGGCTTCCGGAAAACAACGTACAAGCCGCAGCCAGTCTGGCTACTCAGCTGGGAATGGAAGGGAAATACGTGTTTACTCCCGACAAACCTTCCTGGATCCCTTTCCTGCAATACGTGCACAACAGAGAGTTGCGGGAAGCGTTGTACAAAGGTTATTACATGAGGGGTGATAACGAAAACGAAAACGACAACAAAGAAATCATCGGCCGGATTGTCAACTTAAGGCTCCAAAGAGCAAAACTCTTAGGTTTTGATACGTATGCAGATTTTGTCTTGGTCAACAATATGGCCAAAACGCCGGAAGCCGTGTATGCTTTCTTGCAACGCGTCTGGAAACCGGCCCTCAGGGTTGCCAAAGAAGAACTCGCGGCCATGCAGAAGATTGCCGACAGGGAAGGAGCCGGCTTTAAACTGGAAAGCTGGGATTGGTGGTATTATGCAGAAAAACTGCGTAAAGAAAAATACGACCTGGACGAGCAAGAAATCAAACCGTACTTTAAACTGGAAAACGTAAGGGACGGCATGTTCTACGTTGCCAATAAATTGTACGGCCTGACGTTTGAAAAACATACGGATATTCCCGTATACGATCCGGAAGTGGAAACGTATGAAGTCATAGACAAAGACGGAAGCCACCTGGCTATTCTGTATCTGGACTATCCGGCACGTGCCGGCAAAAACGCAGGAGCCTGGTGTTCCGGTATGCGCAGGTACAGAGTCCTGGAAGACGGCAGCGAACAGTTTCCCCTGGTGACGGTAACTACCAATTTTCCGGCCCGGGTAGGTGATCAACCCGTGCTGCTGAGCTGGGACGAGGCAGAAACGCTGTTCCACGAATTCGGGCACGCACTGCATTCATTCTTCAGCCGTGGCAAATACGGACGGATTTGCGGTTCTATTCCCAGGGATATGATTGAGCTGCCTTCACAAATAGACGAGCATTGGGCCATTGAGCCGGAAGTGCTGGAAGTATACGCACGTCATTATGAAACAGACGAACCCATGCCGGCCGATCTGATCAAACGCCTGGTAAACAGCGGACACTTTAACCAAGGTTTCATTACAGTGGAATTTATTGCCGCTGCCTTGCTGGATATGGACTACCACATGGCCACCGAAGAGAGGGAGTACGATGTAAACGCTTTTGAGAAGGAAACGTTGAAAAAATACGGTTTGATAGACGAAATACTGCCCAGGTACCGTTCTACCTACTTCTCTCACATTTTCAGCGGAGGTTATGCCGTTGGTTACTATGTGTATCTGTGGGCAGAAGTATTGGATTCCGATGCGTTTGACGCATTTGCAGAGACGGGGGATATTTTTAATCAGGAATATGCAGAAAAATTCCGTAAATACATCCTTGCAGAAGGCGGTTTGGACGAGGCTATGGAACAATATGTACGCTTCCGTGGTAAAGAACCTACGGAAATTCCTTTGTTGCGTAACCGCGGTTTGTTAAAATAAGCGTACCATGAAAAAAGCAGGCTTTTTTCTTATCCTGGGCCTTTGGCTGGCCGTGGCATGTGCCGGAGGCTCTCAAAGACCCGTTGTGCCCACTGCCTCGCCAAAAAAAGTAGGGATGGATGCGGAGCATTTGTCTCTGGTGGACGATGTTATTTGGGACGCCATCCGGGCAGAAGACATACCGGGAGCCGTCCTGGCGGTAGTACGTCACGGGAAAATGGTGTATTTGAAAGCGTATGGGAACCGTCAACTGGTTCCCGATACGCTTCCCATGACAACAGAAACGGTATTCGACATGGCCTCTGTCAGTAAATGCGTAGGTACCACCTTGAGTATTATGCAATTGATTGAAAGGGGACAAATCAGGCTGGTAGACCCTGTGGATGTATACCTGCCCGATTTTCAACCATGGGAAGATAAAGAAACCGGTCGTAAAATACGTATTACAGTGGCCGATTTACTGACACATACATCGGGATTGCCGGCATACGGTCCTACAGAAGAACTGATTGAAAAGTATGGTTCTCCTTCACCGGAGGGGTTGCTGGAATACATTTGTCATTGTCCGCGTATTTATAAGCCCAAGGAAGGGCATGTGTATAGTTGTTTAAATTTTATTACGTTGCAACATATTCTGGAGAAAGTGACGGGGACTACCCTGGCGGCCTATGCACAGGAAAACGTCTTTGACGCGTTGGGACTGCAACATACCACGTACAACCCGCAAGGCGAAACACTGGCTTTGTGTGCCCCCACAGAGGTGCAGGAGGACGGTTTGCCGCTGATAGGAAAAGTCCACGACCCGCTGGCGCGTTTGCTTAACGACGGCAATTCCGGCAACGCGGGGGTATTTTCCAACGCAGAGGATTTGGCCGTTATTGCCGTAGCTTTATTGAACGGCGGTACCATACAAGGACGTAGAATTTTAGGACCTCTGACGGTTCAAACCATGGAAAGGGTACCGGCCGATGTGAAAGCGTTTGGAAGGAACCTGGGCTGGGGCAGAGCCGGTTCCTGGAACGGAGATTTGTTCAATCCCAAGACGGTTTACGGACATACCGGTTATACGGGAACGAGCATGGTGCTGGATCCGGAAACAGATACGGCCATCATCTTGCTGGCCAACCGGGTACATCCCCACGATGACGGAGCCGCCATAAGCATGCGTACACGCGTAGCCAATATAGTGGCCGGCTCCATTATGAAATAAATAACGTACAGGCAAAAAAAAAGCCGGCTAAGCATGCTTAGTCGGCTTTTTTTTGGTGGCTATCAACAAGTACTATTCTTTTTTATCCCACCATACGGGATCGCTCCAGATGGGGCCGTTTTCAAATGTCAGAGCCAGAGGGTTGGACGCTAAAGCGTTATCTTTGTTGTAGTTGGTTTCGTGCGAGCATTGGCTGTAGCGGCGGAACCAGTAGTTGTCGTCGTTGGGGGAAGTGCCGGGGAATTTGTTGGGTGCTGAAAACTCGGCAGGTCTTACGTAGTTCAGGTAAACTTGTCCAAAGTTTCCGATGTTTCCGGCTCCGTAGTTGAAGCGACGCATATCGTTCCAGGTTTCTACCTGGATACCCATGGCAATGGTCTTCTGCAACATGATATCGGACATGGTCAACTCGGCGGCGCTTTGAGCTACAGCCGGGCTAGCCATGTAGGCGTCAATATCGGCCTGATTCATGGGATGCTGGTCCGGATTGGCTGTGCCCATGGCTTGCCATTCCCTCAATTTGATTTGCATGCGGTCAAAGCTGGCTCTGATACCTGCCTTGTAGGCTTCAAAAGCGGCTCCGGCATTGCCTTGACGCATGTACACCTCGGCTTTGATGAAGCACATTTCGTAGTATGTCAGGATATCTGAGTCAGAGTCCGGGCGACACCAAAACGAACCGGTTCCGGCCACGGCATTGGAAGCAGCGCTCGGATAGAAATACGAGTCGTTAAGAGCTCTTCCACCCGTTTGTGACTGAGCCAAAGCCCTCATATTAACATACTGCAGGTCTTTTACCTGTTTGTAGTCGTTTGTTTGTATGTACATGGTGCCTTTGGGGTATGTAACGTGAACCACATCTCCTTCCACGGAGCAGGGGAATCCTTCAGCTTCAAAGAAAGCCACAATATCGGCCCTGTCGTTGGCATTGGTAATGGTATACTGGTTTTTCACATTTGCTGTAGCCACGGTGGCATTGAGCAGAGCTCCATAGATCCTGCGAGTACCGTACATCACGTCTACACCAACGTCGCGTGCCCATTTGTAACTAAGGATAGCTCCTCCGTCTCCGATTACAATGTTGCTCATACGGGCAGGAAATACTTTACCGGTACGCGGGTCCATAACGCCTTTACCTTTCAGGTTGGTATGCAAATCCAAATACCATTTTGTATACCGTTGTGTGGCACCCCATGCAGCGCAGTCCCAAATCACACTATTCTGGTACGGGTCACCAACGGTGAAGTTGGTATCCTGATTACCGGAGTTGTTGTGCTTCATGATGGTATTATCCGCATTGGATTGAGGAGCCTTTGACAGAGCAGCCAAAATATCTTCCGGTTTGTACAACGATGATTTTTTGGACAACTTGTTCAACCAACGGGCCTTTAGTCCGTTAACCAATTTTATCCATTTTTGGACGTCCCCGTTGTTCCAGCTGTCACCGGCAGCCAAAGGAGTAGCGCCTTCTTCCTGTGCTTTGTTGAAAAATTCCAATGCCAGGTCCAGGCGTTCCATACAGCCGTTAAAAATGGTTTTTCCATCATCGTATACAGGTGTGGGATTGCTTCCCAGGGGTTCTGAATACGGCATTTCTCCATATAAATCGGCCATAAGCATGTAGCCCATGGCATGGATGGTATGAGCCGCTCCAATATAATGGTAAGCTCCTGTCTTTTCTGCCGCTTCTATCATGTCATCCAGGTTACAGGCTGCGCCAATAAACCAGTTCTGATAAGACGTGGTGGTAGCTGCCTGAGAAGGATTCCATGCAGAGAGCAAGCCGTTTGCCGTGGTAGTAGATGTTTGTGTCATAAGACCCGCAATTGTTACCCCACGCATACTGGCGTTTGCCCATGCATACATATAATAGTGTTGAATCCAGGGAAGCCGGCTATCAACGGTAGCGCTGGCGTTGTTTGGGTTATCCGGGTCCACGTTTACATCCAGCCAGTCGTTACAACCGGTAATTCCAATGGTAATCAACAGACTTAAAGTGATATATAATATTTTTTTCATAATCTTAAATTTTAAATCTGTTTAGAAAGATAAGTTTATACCAAATGCCAAACCTGCCGTGGCCGGAACACCACAATAGTCAATACCGGATGATCCGGAACCGCCGGTACCGGAACCTGAGACACTGACTTCCGGATCCATTCCTTTGTAATTGCTCCATAAGAACAAGTTGGTTCCTGTAAGGGTAGCCGTCATGCCTTTGATGAAGCCTTTGTTTTTAAACAAATCTTTGAAGTCGTAAGAAATGGACAGGGCACGCAAACGTAGCCAATTGGTGTCTGTAAGCAAGTTGTATGCGTTGGCCGCATAGTTGCTCCAATAGCTTTGTATCATGAAATCGCCGCTTTTTTCAGCTCCGTTAACAATATATTTTTGGCCTGATTTGTACGTATAGCTTACAGGTTGTCCGGTTTTGCTGGATACGCCTTCTACCGTAACCGATTGGCGATCCAATGTACGCGGTGACAAACCGCTGTTCAGCAGCAGATATTCCGTACCGTTGTAAATCAAGCCTCCTTTACGGATGTCCAGTAATACGGAGAAGCTCAAATTTTTGTAGGTAAAGGTGTTGCCCAATCCTCCAATGAGTTGGGGCTCACGATTACCCAGTACGTTTGTGGCAACCCCGGTGGTTTTGTATAATCCGGTAGTTTCATCCACAATGTAACGTCCGTTAGGATTTTCCACGTCTTTGCCGTCGGCATCTTTCATAGTCTCCCGTTTCCAATAGTCCCCGGTTATACCCAGGAAATAGCCACCGTTAGGAACGGCGGCAGCTTTTACGCCTCCAATCTGAACGTCGGTAACATAAAACAAGTCAACGCCTTCCATGAATTTACCCAGGGTACCTCTGTTACCGGACAAGTTCAATGTCAAATCCCAGCTGAAGTTTTTCGTTTCAATGGGAGTAGCCGTAATCATCAATTCCATACCCTTGTTCAGCACAGAACCGGAGTTGATGGACATAAAGATATATCCGGTGGATTGCCCCAGACGAGGAGCTGCAATCTGGTTCGTTGTCTTGCTGTTATAGTATGTAAAGTCCACACCCAGGCGGCCTCCGAAGAAACGCAATTCCGTACCGATTTCCCAGGAAGTTTGAATTTCCGGTTTCAGGTAAGGGTTACCACGTGTCCAGCTGTTCCCAATACCCACAAAGTCTTCGCTTACAGCAGCCGGCGGCCACAGATAGGTGTTGGTGGCATAGGCAGACGCATCTTTACCCACTTGTGCCCAGGATGCACGGATTTTACCGAATGATAAAATGTCGTTTTCCGGGAGCAGTTCGCTGAATACAACACTACCACTGACGGAAGGGTAGAAGTACGAGCGGTTTTCAATGGGCAGGGTAGAAGACCAGTCGTTACGTCCTGTTACCGTCAGATAAGCAATGTTCTTCCATGCAGCGCGGAATTCGCCGTATACACCAATCAGACGTTTGCGCATGGTGTTTTCAGTGAAGAATTTGTTTTCGTTGGCAATGTTGGCAAAACTGATGGTTCCGGCAGAAACGAAGTTGTATCCCCAATGGTTTTGGGTAATGCTTTTAGTGGCTTCTGAAGTTTGTCCCAGTAATAAATTGAAGTCAAAATCACCAAACGTTTTGTGGAAATTGAGCATCAGGTTGGAGGATACGTATTGGTAGTTCTTATTGTTCTTTGCCAATCGTCCGTTTTGGTATATTTCAGAAACGGCACCTCCGGGAGCTATATACGTATATTCGTCGTATTTATAGGTGTCTAAACCTACTCTGTACACGATATTGAACCAATCTGTCACGTCAATATTGGCGTTGACTGATCCGGTCCATCGGTTGGTTTGGTCGGATAATTTGTTTCTGTTGATGATCCAGTAGGGGTTTTCCCTGTCGGAAGCCAATTCCTGATATTGAGCGAACATGCGGTATTTGGTACCGTCGTCATTCAGATAATGCTTCATGTCGTCGCTGCGTGACCATCCGTAAACGGCCGTCATGGCTCCGTTACCACCGCCTCCGTACAGTCCGCCGGTAGTAAAGGTCTTTTGCGTGTTGGCGATGGAATAAGCAACATTGGCACCAACGGTAATTTTCCCGTATTTCTGTTCGCCATTGAAGCGTAAGGTTGTTTTATCATACCCGGTCATGGGTACGATACCTTCCTGGTCGTAGCGGGAAGCTGACAAGTAGAAGCTATTATTTTTGGTTCCGCCGGAAATGCTGACCGTATTGTCCCAGATATTTCCTCCGCGGAAGAATTCTCTGACGTTGTCGTATGCTTTTCCACTGATTTTTTGTCCCCAGGAATTGTAGGTGTAGTCGCTGAATACGCCGGCCTGGTTAAAATATCCTCTGCCATATACGTCTTGAAGTTCAGGCAGTGAACTAGCCCAGGAGTAACTGTATTTTGACCCGACATTAACCCTGACAGTACCGTCGTTAGCTCCTTTTTTGGTAGTAATGACGATTACTCCGTCAGCAGCGCGGGAACCGTACAAAGCGGCAGCAGCAGCTCCTTTTAGTACAGACATGGACTCAATATCTTCCGGGTTGATGTCCATGACACGGTTACTGAACGTAGTGGCAGTTTTCATCATACCATCCGTTCCGGAGTTTCCTCCTATGACGGTAGAGTTGTCGTAGATGATGCCGTCAACCACAAATAAAGGCTGGTTGTCACGACCTTCACTGGCGGAGTTTCCTCCACGAATGATGATAGTGGAACCGGCACCGGCGGAACCTCCCGATTGCGTAACGTTAACGCCCGCCACTTTACCGGCCAAAGAGTTGATAACGTTCGTTTGCTTGTTTTTCAGGAGTTCTTCTGCTTTTACTTCCGTAACGGAGAAACCGAGGGCTTTACGGTCCTTTTTGATACCTAAAGCCGTTACGACAAGTTCTTCCAAAGCAACTGATGACATATTCATGGTAACATGAATAACAGATCTTCCGTTTACCGCTTCAATTACAGTATCGAAACCCATAAACGAAAATACAAGGGTACCATCTGCCGGTACATTGATGGAATATGTTCCGTCAATACCGGTTGATTCGCCCCGTGCCGTTCCTTCCACAAGAACGTATACACCAATGAGCGGCTCTCCGGAAGCATCTGTAACTTTTCCGGTGACGTTCACGGTTTGTCCCCATGAAGGCACTGACACCAATGCCATTAATAAAAAGGCCAGGATAGAAAACCCGTGGCGCTTTCTCAATTTATAAACATCCATATGATAAGATTTTGGTTGGTTTTAGATGGTAAATATAAAAATAATTCCGATATTCGTGAAAGTGTACCCATAATGTTCCCTCAATTAACAGAACTACTCGCGGGACGCACCCTTTTTTCCCGGTACTCTCTATATTTTTGTATATTATTAGTTTAGATTGACCTAACCTAACCTAACCTAACCTAACCTTAATTAATATTATATGCTATCTAAAAAATCTATCCTCATGATTTGCATCATGTTGCTAACAACAATGTATGCAAATGCGCAGGGCATTACTGTTAGAGGTAATGTAGCAGACAAAACAGGGCCGCTGGTTGGGGTAACAGTTCTTGTTCAAGGAACAGAAACAGTAGTTTCTACAGATTTGGATGGGAATTTTACCATCAGGGCTCCGTCAGATGGCGTGCTCACTTTTTCGTCTTTAGGATACAAAACGCTCCATGTTCCTATTAACGGAAGAGCCCGCCTTGATGTATTTATGGAAGAAGAGGCCTTGTTGTTACAAGACCTTGTTGTAGTCGGTTTTGGTGTTCAAAAGAAGGAAAACCTGACCGGGGCTGTTTCATCTGTGGATATTGACAAAACACTTTCTGCACGTCCTATTGCAGACGTGGGCCGAGGGTTGCAAGGCACAACGCCAGGTCTTTCCATCCTGGTGGGAAGTGGAGAAGTGGGATCGGATCCGCTTATGAAAATTCGTGGACACTTTGCCTCTATCCAGGGAAGCTCCAACCCTCTGATTTTGTTGGACAACGTTGAAATCCCCAGTATTCAGATGGTGAACCCGGATGACATTGAGTCTATTTCCGTATTGAAAGACGCCGCTTCGGCATCTATTTACGGTTCTAAAGCTGCCTTTGGTGTTATTTTGATAACCACTAAAAAAGGAGCGGCAACAGAAAGGGTACAAGTCACCTACTCTGCGAATATGGCTTTCCAAAATCCCTCCAAGAAATTTGAAATGGGTGGGGTAGATGCTTTGGAATATACGGTTGAAGCAGCCGAACGAATCGGAACTACTACTCCAACGGGAGCGTTTTGGTTGATTGACCGTAAGGGTTACGAAGAGGCCGTTGCCTGGCAAAAGACATATGGAAAAACGGTCAAGGCCAATGATCCCATGGTGTACGGTCGTGACTGGTACGTAAACGCCAACAATCAGAAAATTGGTATTCGTACGTATGAGCCCTATCAATATATGCTTAGAGAATGGGCTCCCACACAATTGCACAACCTGTCGGTGACCGGTAAAGCAGGTCGTACAGATTTCAACGTATCGCTGGGGTATTTGGATCAAAACGGTATGATGAAAACGGCAAAACACGATGATTTCAGACGTTGGAACGGTTCCGTCCGTTTAAAAACGAATGTAAACAAGTGGTTGTCTGTACATGCCGGTGCCATGTATTCCAAACGCGACAAACGGTATGCATACGCAACCAACTCTACTACGGCCGACGTATGGTACTATATGTTCCGCTGGGGACCCACCTTCCCCTGGGTAGCTGAAGACAATGGCAATGACACCCGAAACCCCGTGTACGAAACGTCTTCTGCCAATACGGCCAACATGACGACCAACTATTCCAGTTTCAATGCAGGATTAACCATTACGCCTCTGGAAAATTGGGACATTCGCCTGGATTATACGCACGCCAATCAAGAACACATCACCAACAATCCCGGATACAGCTTTACGGCCGGAAATACATGGAGTGCTGCCGTACCTCGTTACAAAGAAGACGGTACACGGTTGTACGTAAATAATAAAGGACAGCATGTGTCACCAACAGATCCTGGAGCTATGCCGGCTTATCAGCTGGATTACCATAATTATACGGCACCGGGAGCCAATCCGGACCATATATACAGGTATACGGAAAATACCATGCGCAATACCGTTAACCTGACATCCAATTACTTTTTGGAAATAGGCGACAACCATGCATTAAACTTTATGGTGGGGATGAGTGCCGTTACTTTTGATTTTGCTTCCCATTGGGCACAAAAAACGACTTTGATAGACGTGGCCAACCCGCAATTCTCTCTGGCAACAGGAACGCAAACATCGGGCGGCTCAGAAGCCTGGGAATCGCAACTGGGGTATTTTGCACGGGCCAACTACAATTATGCAGAAAAATACCTGTTGGAGGCCAATATTCGCTACGACGGAACGTCTAAATTCCCCGGTCATTTGCAATGGAGGTGGTATCCTTCTTTCTCTGCAGGATGGCGGATGATGCAAGAGCCGTGGATGCAATGGGCAAAGCCTGTTATGAGCAGCATGAAACTGCGTGCTTCCTGGGGTAGCATTGGTGACCAAACGGTAAGTAATGCGCTGTATGTACCTACCATGAGCAGTGTCACTTCGCTTTGGCTGCAAAGCGGTTCCAAACTGGTGTATTACGGTACGCCTGCAGCCGTGTCGGCAGCCATCACGTGGCAAGATATTACCACGCTTGACGTAGGATTTGATGCACGGTTCTTCAACAGCGCATTGGGTATTTCTTTTGACTGGTTCCAGCGCGATACGGAAAACATGATTGTTCCTTCGGAAGGTATTCCTCCCACGTACGGGACGAGTGCTCCGCGCGGTAACTTTGGCTCCTTACGCACGCGTGGGTGGGAAGTAGCCATTGATTTTGGATACGCTTTTGGAAACGGGTTGATTTTGAATGCCTTGTTTACACTGGCTGACGCAACCACAAAAATCACAAAATACGGTACCACCACGAGTATAGACGACTGGTATGTAGGTAAGACGTATGGGGAAATCTGGGGATACGAGACGGACAGGCTGTACCAGAAAGACGATTTTGAGTACGATGCCTCCGGTAATTTTGTCCTTATTACTTCCAAAGATGGATTTCAAGTGTACAAAACGAAAGACGGCGTAACTCAAGGAAGGTTGCAGAACAGCGCCAACTTTAAATTTGGTCCGGGTGACGTGAAATTCAAAGATTTGAACGGAGACGGCATCATTACACCGGGCAGCCGTTTGATTGATGATCATGGAGACTTGAAGGTCATTGGGAACTCCACCCCGCGTTACGAATACGGTTTCCGCCTGGGAGCCGAATTCAAGGGCTTTGATTTGCAGGTATTCTTCCAGGGTGTGGGGCAACGCCACATATGGGGTAACAGTTCCATGACCATTGCCGGTTATAACTCCGGGGATGGTGCACAGGCACAAGCCATTGCAGGCAATTTCTGGAAACCTGACCGCACAGATGCCTTCTATCCCAGACCGTTTAACAATGCTAATGCCAATACCTCAAACAACATGCAGGTGCAAACGCGTTATTTGTTGGATATGTCCTATCTGAGAATGAAAAACTTAACATTCGGATATGCTTTGCCGGCTGAATGGACCCGGAAAGTGAATATCAGCAAATTACGTGTGTATGTGGCTTTGGAAAACTTCCTGACTTTTGACAACCTCAGAGGACTTCCCATAGACCCGGAAGAAGTAGCAGGATATTCCATATACAATACATCCAATTATAATACAAGCAGAACGGGAGTAGGAACGCCTACTTTCAAGACTGCATCAGTTGGTGTTCAGATTAACTTCTAAAGAAATATGACGATGAAAAAATATATACTACTACTGGTATCACTCACTGCACTTACTTTTGCAGGATGTAGTGATTTTTTGGATCGTCCGCAAAAATCTGCGATGGACGACACCAACTATTGGACCAATGAAAATAACCTGCGGTTCTTTGCTAATGGTTATTACGTAAACTACTTTACCGGATATTATTCCGGCTGGAGCATTCCGTATGTGCCGTTACGCGGTTATTATTTTAGTGACGACTTCAGCAGTGCCGGTACGCAAAGCCATTTTGAAACGACTGCACCCACATCGCGTTACGGAACAACAGAAACACCCGATATGCTCATTCAATATGCCGGCCCCAGCTGGAACTTTGCCTGGGTCAGGAAATCCAATCTGTTTCTGGACCGGATCAATACCATGAAAGAAAAAGGTTATTTGTCGGAAGATATGTACAAACATTGGACGGCGGTTGCACGGTTTTTCAGGGGCTACGAATACAGCCGACTGGTAAGTGTGTTTGGTGATGTTCCTTATTATGATTTTGTGGTAGACGATACAGATTTGGATGAATTGTACAAAGACCGTCAAGATCGTTCCGTAGCCATGAATGGTGTGTACGACGACTTTGTATATGTATTGGAGAATATGCGCCTGAACGATGGAACAAATTTCCTGAACAGGTATATTGCTGCCGGTTTCATTTCACGTTTTATGCTCTTTGAAGGCACGTGGCAAAAATACCATAAGAACAACCAGGAGCTGGCCAAAAAATACCTCAACCTGGCGGTCAGAGCCGGCGACTTTGTCATCCAGTCCGGAAAATTTATGTTTGATACAGATTTCCGCTCTTTGTTTGGCTCTGAGAACTTGTCGGGCATGAAGGAAGTGCTTATGTACCGCCACTACAGTGTGGCGGAAGCCGTATTGCACCACGTGGCTTCTTACTCCAATCTGAACGAAAGCCAGGGGATTGCCCCCAACCTGGCACTTGCTAAATCTTTTATTTGTAACGATGGTAAGCCGTATCAGCTTTCTTCGGCAGCAAACGCAGGGGTGTTGGATTTGCAGAATATGATAGTAACCCGAGATCCACGGTTCGAGGCTACGTTCCATAACCAACCCATGATATCTTCAGCTACCTTACTGTATGCCTGTAAGTTCATTGACAGAACGGGCGTGACGTATTATGGAAAAACCGTTCCTCCCAAATATGGTTCCAATACGAATACGAACGGATATCCTGTCATGCGGTATGCAGAAGTAGTGCTGAACTGGATAGAAGCCAAAGCCGAATTGGCTACAATGGGTGGGGCGGCTGTCACCCAGGCAGATTTGGATGCATCCATAAATGCCATTCGTAACAGACCTCTGGATCAAACAGCTATAGCAAGGGGCGTAAAAAAGACTGCTCCCATGAGCATAAGCAACATTCCCGATGATCCGGCCCGTGATCCCGATGTGATTCCTCTGTTGTGGGAGATACGCAGGGAACGTCGTATGGAATTTGTTTACGAACATACGCGTTTGCTGGACATTAAACGTTGGAAGAAGATCGATTACATGAGCGGTGCCAAGAACCCCGATATTTTGCGCGGTTTGTGGATTAACTTCCGGGAAGAACTGCCTACCTGGCTTATTCCTTCAAAAGTTGGTGTGCTTAAAGTGGAAAAAGCCAACGGAACCATTGTGACGTATGACGGCAGCAACGGTGACGATATGGTAGGATATTACATACCACAAGCCATAGCTGACAGAAATGCATTTACAGACAGGGTGTATCTGGCACCTCTGGGAAATGCACAGATCGATGCTTACAAAGATAAAGGGTATGTGTTGACACAAAACCCCGGTTGGAATTAAACTACAGGAGTGAAAAAAAAACCGGCTCTAAAGGGCCGGTTTTTTTTTAATCGTTCAGCGAGAACCTCACAAAACCTGTGACTTTGACCTCGGGGTCTACGCCCTTAAGGTATTCTTTTACAGAAATTTTTCCGTCTTTAACGAATACCTGGTCTTCCAGGGTAGATTCCTTGAAGAATTTGCTCAATTTGCCTTGGGCAATTTTTTCTACCATGGCTTCCGGTTTGCCTTCCTGGCGTATTTGCTCACGGTAAATATGGAGTTCCTTGTCAATTACCTCTTGAGGACAGGAATCACGATCTACCGATACGGGAGCCATAGCTGTAATTTGCATAGCTATCTCTTTGGCGGCTTCTTCCGGGATGGGTTTGTTGAAGCCTACAACGGTACCCAGTTTGTTGTTCATATGTATGTAAGAACCCAAATAGGCTGCTTCCAATTTGTTGTAGAAAGCAACGGCGTGCTTTTCACCGCTTTTTCCTGTCTGTTGGGTAACGGCTTCTTCTATGGTCCCGTTTTCAAAGGGTAAAGTCATGAGTTCTTCCAGATTGGCAGGCATATGCTCCAATGCTGTACGGGCAATACCCATGGCCAATTGCTGAAACTCCGGGTTTTTAGAAACAAAGTCTGTTTCACAACCCAGGCATACAACAATGCCTTTTGTTTTATCTTCGTTTGTAAGTGCAACAACGGATCCTTCTGTCGTATCGCGGTCTGCTCTTTTGGCGGCAACCAGTTTTCCTTTCTCTCTGATTATTTCCTGTGCACGTTCAAAATCTCCCTGAGCTTCTACAAGAGCGTTCTTGCAGTCCATCATTCCGGCACCGGTCATTTTGCGTAATTTTGCTACATCAGCGGCTTTTATTTCCATATATTAAAGTAAAATTTTATTCGTTTTTAATCTCTTCTGCAGGAGCAGGCTTCTCTTCAACAGATTCCGTCTGTTCATCTATTGCCTCTTCTTTTTTATCTACAACCGGCACGGCTTTCTCCTCACTTTTTGCCTCCTCCGGCCGTTGGCGGCGTGCGCGGGTACGTTTTGCAGGAACGATTTCAACACTTTCATCTTTTTGTTCAAAGGGAACCTCTTTATCTTTCTCCAGTTTCCGTTCCTCCAGGCCTTCCTGTATAGCATCCTTAATGATACCAACGATAAGAGCAATGGACTTTGCCGCATCGTCGTTTGAAGGTATTACATAGTCAATGGGGGTTGGATCGCAACAAGTATCGACCATGGCAATAATGGGGATATTCAGACGAGTGGCCTCCTTTACGGCGTTCATCTCTTTTTGAATATCAACTATAAATATGGCCGAGGGAAGACGGTTCAGATCTGCAATAGATCCTAAGTTCTTTTCCAATTTGGCTCTTTGACGCGTAACTTGAAGGCGTTCGCGTTTGGCAAGTGTTTCAAACGTACCGTCAGACATCATTCTGTCTATGGTATTCATTTTCTTTACGGCTTTGCGTATGGTGGGGAAGTTGGTTAACATTCCTCCGGGCCACCGCTCCGTTACATAAGGCATGTTAACAGCTTCTGCTGCTTCAGCCACTATGTCTTTTGCTTGTTTTTTTGTAGCGACAAACAAGATTTTTCTTCCGGCTTTTGCCAGCTGCTTTGCAGCGTTTGCCGCTTCGTCTATTTTGACTATGGACTTGTGCAGGTCAATGATATGAATCCCGTTTCTTTCCATAAAGATATAGGGAGCCATTTTTGGATTCCATTTACGTTTTAAGTGTCCAAAGTGTACACCTGCATCAAGAAGTTCTTGGAAATTTGTTCTTGGCATTACTGATTCTTTTGGTTGTTGTTTTTACTCTTTTTAGCAATTAAAAGGTAGTGTCATTGACAGTCCTCTTTAATTTTCCGCGGCAACCGAAACAACCGGTAGCAAAACGATCGCAGTTGTTTTGACAATTGCCGTGCATTGAAAAATCGGCTTTTAACGTTTGCTGAATTGAAAGCGTTTGCGTGCTCCGGGCCTTCCTGGCTTTTTACGCTCTACCTCACGGGCATCGCGTGTAAGCATTCCGTTAGATTTCAAAATTCCTCGGTATGCTTCGGCATCTATTTTACACAAAGCGCGTGCAATGGCCAGGCGCAAAGCTTCTGCCTGTCCTTTTACACCACCACCGAACATATTGACTTTTACGTCAAACTGAGCGGTTGTACCGGTAAGCTCCAGCGCCTGACGGGCAATATACTGCAGGGTGTCTTCTTTAAAATAGTTTTCCAGCGGGCGATCATTGATAATGATATTCCCTTTTCCGGGCTGAACGTAAACGCGAGCAACGGCTGATTTTCTTCTTCCAAGGGCGTTGATTACTTCCATGCTCTGTTTAGTTTTCGTTTAAGTTGATTAGTTTTGGTTCTTGTGCCTGATGAGGATGTTCCGGACCTTCGTATACGTACAGGTTGCGGAAAAGCTCAGAACCCAGGCGTGTTTTTGGGAGCATACCTTTTACGGCACGTTCCACAAGAGTAAGCGGTCTGCGTTTTAACAACTCTTTGGCTGTTTCTGTGCGTTGGCCGCCGGGGTATCCGGTATGCCGGACATACGTTTTCTGGTCCAGCTTGTCACCCGTCAGGCGGATTTTCTCTGCATTGATAATGATTACGTTATCTCCGCAATCCACATGAGGGGTATAATTGGGTTTGTGCTTGCCGCGCAATAGATAAGCAACTTTTGCGGCGAGACGCCCCAATACCTGATCTGTAGCATCTACAACTAACCATTCTTTGGTAACGGTAGCTTTGTTAGCGCTTACAGTCTTGTAGGATAATGTGTTCACCTGGTTTGTTTTTAGATAATTTACTGAAATATACTACAACCCCTAAAATTAAAGGGGCTGCAAAGATACTACTTTTTTCTAGAAATCAAAGCGATAGTATATAGGCAATCTCAACCATTTGCTTGTTGATTTCGCACGGACGTGAACAAGCTTCCTCAAAGGGAGTATATACCGTTTGATGGTTGACCCTGCCTACCATAACCCCCTTTTTCCCTTTTAAAAGTGCCACTACGGCATCGTAACCCAACAGGCCGCCTAAGATACGGTCGTTGGCCGTAGGAGACCCGCCGCGTTGTATATGACCCAGCGTGGTAACACGCGTTTCATATTTTGGCAGACGTTTTTTGACTTGGGCAGCAATATCGGCAGCACCTCCGTGCTCTCCACCCTCGGCCACAATGATGATACCCGAGGTTTTGTTGGCACGCCTTTCCATTTCCAGGTAATTACACAATTGTTCAATGGTGGTGTGGATTTCCGGAATAAGTGTAGCCTCCGCTCCGGAGGAAATGGAGGTATTTAAAGCTATGAAACCGGCGTCCCGGCCCATGACCTCCACAAAAAACACCATATTGTGTGAATCGGCTGTATCTCTCAGCTTGTCGACAGCCTGTACGGCGGTGTTGACAGCCGTATCAAAGCCGATGGTATAATCGGTTCCGTAAATATCGTTGTCTATGGTTCCCGGAATACCTACCACGGGAATGCCCATTTCTTTACAGATGGTATCTGCTCCGCGGAACGATCCGTTTCCACCAATAACAATCAGGGCGTCAAGGCCCTGTTTTTTGATGTTTTTATAGGCAATGGCACGGGCTTCCGGTTGTAAAAACTGCGGACAGCGCGTAGATTTGAGGAAGGTCCCTCCGGTAGATATTTTTTGTGATACGGAATGGCTTTGCAACGGTATAAAAAGGTTGTTCAACAAACCGGTAAAACCGTATTGAATGCCCACTACCCGGCATGAGTGGTAAATAGCCGTTCTGACAACGGCTCTTATGGCGGCATTCATCCCCGGTGCATCGCCTCCCGAGGTGAGGACTCCGATAGTTTTGATGTTTTTCATAAGGTTACAAAAATAGAAAAATTATCTTTGCCGTATGAAGATAGCCGGAATGGATTTGGGAAAAGAGCCGCTTTTTCTCGCTCCCATGGAAGATGTCACCGATGCCTCTTTCCGTTTTATTTGTAAAGAATACGGTGCCGATATGATGTATACGGAATTTGTATCGGCAGACGGTCTGGTGCGCGATGCCCACAAGAGCCTGGCCAAGTTGGTGCTTTCGGAAAAGGAGCGCCCTATAGGCATTCAGATTTATGGACATATTCCGGAATCGTTGCTGGAAGCGGCCCAGATTGCCGAGGAGGCTGCCCCCGATGTCATAGACATCAATTTTGGTTGCCCTAAACATAAGATTGCCAAAAGAGGTGCGGGGAGCGGTTGGTTACGGGACCCGGAAGGGTTGGTGGAAATCACCCGACAGATTGTAAAAACCATCAAGGTACCGGTGACAGTAAAAACAAGGTTGGGTTGGGATGAGGACTCCGTCATCATAGAAGACCTGGCCGAGGCGTTGCAGGACGTGGGTATTGCCGCCCTTACCATTCACGGCAGAACACGTGCCCAGATGTACAAGGGGCAGGCGGATTGGAGCCCTATTGGAGCCGTTTGTGCCAATCCGCGCATACAGATACCCATTATTGGTAACGGAGACATTGCTACCCCGCAGCAGGCACGGTATGCCTTTGATACGTACGGAGTAGATGGGATTATGATTGGCAGGGCCAGCTTTGGGCATCCCTGGATTTTCAAAGAAATAAAACATTATTTACAGACAGGGGAAGAACTGCCCCAGATGGGGGTCCAGGAGCGTGTGCAACTGGCCAAACGCCATTTGGCAAAATCTATTGAAGTAAAGGGAGAGAGGATAGGGGTGCTGGAAATGAGACGTCATTTAAGCTGTTATTTCAAATCTCTTTCCAACTTTAAACCAACCCGGTTACAGTTGGTAACGGAGAATGACCCGGAGAGGTTGTACGATATTTTGGAATCTATTGCAGACACATGGGGGTAAAAACATTTTTATATACCTGGCTTTCCCCGTACGCATGGGTATTGGGTATACGCCATTTTCTGTACGATAGCGGGATGCTCCTTTCCCGGGAATTCCCAAACGTACCGGTTATTTGTGTGGGGAACATGACTGTCGGAGGAACGGGAAAGACCCCCATGACAGAATACCTGGTGGAATGGCTGTTGCAACAAGGAAAACGCCCCATGGTACTCTCACGCGGTTACGGCAGAAAAACAAAAGGATTTCATTACGTAGAGCCCCATGAAGCCGCCTGTCAGAAAAACGGGTATGTGTTCCGGGAAAACGGGAATGCTTGCCGGGAAACAGACGGTCATATATTGTGGGGAGACGAACCCCTCCAGATCAAATACCGTTTTCCCAATGTTGTGGTAGCCGTCTGTGAAGACAGGGTAGCGGGAGTGGAGCGCCTGCTCACCGATTACCCGGAAGACCCTTGGATTATCCTGGACGACGCCCTGCAGCACCGCCGCCTGAAACCGTCCGGGACTGTTTTGATGGCAAATTTCCACAGGCCTTTTTGGAAAGACCGTTTGCTGCCGTTTGGGCGGCTGCGCGATTTGCCCTCTGCCGTAAAAAGAGCGGACTGTGTGGTATTGACCCATTGTCCCTTCCCGTTACCGGAAGAACAAAAAAAAGAACACATACGGCAAGTAAAGCAAAGTGCGACTATTCCTGTTTTTCACACCTATATGACGTACGGAGCACCTGTCCCTTTAAACAATCCGCAGCAACCGTTACGCAAAGAATCCCCTGTTTTGCTTGTTACGGGAGTGGCAGATGCAGCCCCGTTACGTCAATACGTACAAACACACTATAAAGTAGAGCGCCATCTGAATTACCCGGATCACCATATCTTTTCCCAAAAAGACATTAAAAAAATCACGCACCTGTTGCAGGAAAATCCTTCCCGCCGGCTGATTACCACAGCCAAAGATGCCGTGCGCCTTATGCACAGCCACATCCCGGGGTGGGTGATTCCAATAAAACTACAGTTTTTTCCCGAAGAGACTGCTGCTGCCTTTTCTCAGCTTGTTTTATTCGAAATGTCCGCATCTGAACAGGAAGGGGACTCGCTGTAGCCGCATCAGATGCAGGGTAATAAGTACCTCAAAACGACATGGTCTCGCAATGCGTTGATTTTCTACATATTAATACTACGTTTACAAAGGGCTTACTTATTACTAGGGGTGACAGGAAAGGGACCTGCTGACAGGTGGGGAGGATTTTCCGTGGCGCTACAACTGGACCGCCTTACACACAACCGCAAGCCGGGCTTCTTGTTTCCAGGTAGTGAGTAGTACAAAAGCGTCAAACGTTGCAACGTTATGTATATCTGCGCATTAGCGTTCCGTTCGAAAAACGGCCACTCACTACCCAGACCGAAAAATGCGGAAAAACGGCCTTTTTGCTGCTAGGTAGTGAGTAGCCAAAAAGGGTGAAGGGAGGCAAGTTGCTGGATAACAGTGTAGTAGATGGGTGTCTGGAAAAACGCTACTCACTACCTCGTCGTCAGTCCCTTCATTGCAGATAGTCAACCTGCAAAACGCAGCCGGAACTGCAACCAACATGCGGAAGCCTCGGCAAGGAAACCCCGGCTTCCGCCTGTTTGTTGCGGGCCGGCACTCAACGTACGAAGTACAAGGCCATGAGCGGTGTGCCAGCTTGGTGCTGGCACGTTATGATAAGTCTTGGCACGCCATTGGGCGTACCGCCCTGCCTACAAAAAATACTTTTTTGTGGCATCTACATTATTTGAGCTTCTGCCAAAAGCATTCCAATACGAAGCAGTGTTAGCGCTTACGTAGAAGAGAGCCAATAAAAAAGAACCAAGGAACAAGACCGATAAGGCCTTCAACGGAGACGGAAGGAGGAAATGAAGCATGGCGGCGGGACAGTTTGTGGCGGCTAAGGAAAACGTTGGCTCCCTAACAGGGAGGGGACCACCGCAAGGTGGGGTGGGTTTTCCGTGGTGCTATAGCCGGCCGTCTAATTCGGTCCCACGCATAGATCTGATCTGGGTGTGCCATCTGTGGCGTCAGCCTGTCGCTAGACTTCAAAGTACAGCAAGCCGGGAGCTGCGTTAGCGTTCAGTGTTTTTTCCTGGTGGACAAATTAAATCCGTCTATAAGGACTCGGGGTTTTTCACCTTGCGTATCTTCGTCCTTTAGAGTGATAGTCACTTTCTTTTTTTCTCCCGGCATAAGAGAAAAGAAATTGTCGCTGTAAAAAACCGGCAGTATTTGTTCTTTACTCTTTTTGCCTGTAACCTTCAGGTGCAACATAAGGCAGGGGGTGGACGTGTTGTTGTGCAAACGGACTTTTAAGGTCCAAACGCCTTGTTTACGTTTTGCGGTTGTATAGACTTCCGGACGTACTTTAGGCAGGTTCAGCAAAGCTTTCAGGTTACCGGCTTCCTTTCCCCTCCAATAGAAATTTTCAGAAACCGTTTTTTTGTTCTCCGTAAGAGATAGTTGAATGAAATGTACATCGGAAAGCGTTTCCGGGAATGGTATGAGACAGCAGGTCAGTGTGGTATCTTCCGGGCAATGTAACAAAGTATCTTTTCTCCAGTGTACAGTACCTTCTGTATCCAATACTTGTACCGTAGCTGTAAGCCGCTCCCTGTTTCCCGCATGGAGGTTTACGATTTCTATTTTATTATCCAGACTGTTCCATTGGATATGAAGCGGTTCAGAGGCTTTTTTGCAGGCAAAATAAGCCGCAGTTGGGTCAAAATAGTAGTCGTACGTTTGCCACACCATAGAGGGCCAGGCCGGATGGCTCATCCAAAGCAACAAGCCTTGACGGTGTGCGCTTCTGCTCTCAAACAAGGCGCGGTATCCGTCGTAATTGATCCACTGGGCTTGCTTAGTAAATGTGCGTGCGTCGGGAGCAGGTCCAAAAGCCCGCTCGGTCATTTCTATAAACGTAGCCGCACTTTGTGCGCCTTCCAGGCAAAAATCGTGCATCCCCCAAAGGTCGTTTATGGGCCACAGGTGTTCTTCAGGCAGGGTTCGTTGCAGGCTCTCGTAATTCATCACGTTGGGCATGCCTCGTTCCGTATGCATGGTGTGCTGTCCCGACAGTCCAAAATATTCGGCGGCCGGCAGCGTCCGGTAAGGGCCATGGCCGCTCACACCGTCTGCCGAGGAATGAGATATGTATTTAATATCCGGGTGGAGATCGGCTGTCGTTTGTTGTAAGGCCGAGTCCAGGAATGGCGGTGGATACCCTTCGTTCCTTCCGGCATAGATGGCTATGCAGGGATGGTTGCGGATGCGTTTTACGAGCGAACGGGCGTTTTCCATAAACATGCGGTTGTTGCCGGGGACGGGACCGTCCCAGGGATTGGCCAGCCAGAAATCCTGCCAGACCATAATACCATGACGGTCACAAGCCCGATAAAAGGCATCGTGGCCTGTCTGACCTACCCAGTTACGAATCATGGTAAAATTCATGTGGGCATGGTATGCTACGGCAATGTCGTATTCCCTGTCTCTGTAGTTCAGGCCGGCTTCCGGAAACCCCCAATTCCCTCCGCGTCCGATAAAACGCTTTCCGTTGATATACATATATAGTACACTGTCTTTTACAGTATAGTCCATACGCCTTACGCCAGATTGAAAAGACAAACTGTCGGAAATGCTCCTTCCCATGACAAACTGCATCTGTACCGGATACAGATGAGCTTTTCCATACCCGTTAGGCCACCACAATTGTGGGTTTTGAAGGTGTACGGTATCGTATACGGTACGTATTTCTTCCGGAGCCAAGGTGATTTCCTTACTAAATGCGACCGGTCCGTAGGACCCTTTCCAGAACCCGGAAACATATACATTTTTATGGTTTTTTAATGTAGCTTGCAGGCAGATGGTTGCGTTTGTGGTATCCGGCAACGGCAGGAGTGTTTGTACATAAGTGTCTTCCATAGAAACAGAACCGGAAGTAGAGATATACACGTTGTCCCAGATTCCCATATTGCGTCCTCGGATGGTAGGTATCCAATCCCAGCCTATAGAGGCGTGAAAGGTAGGATTGTCGGCACCCAGGATACCACCGTTTTGGTCCGGGCTTTGCAGGTTTTGCTCCTTAACGGCTCCAAAGTTTCTGTTTTTGATAATGCGAACGGCCAGAATATTGGTGGTCCCCGGGATGGTTTCTTTGGTGATATTGAGTTTGGCTCTGTCAAAAGCCCCCTCTACAAAACCCACTCTTCTCCCGTTAAGGAAAACCACGGCTTTCCAATTAATCCCTTCAAAGTGCAAAAACAATTCTTGTTTGTTGAAATCTTCAGGCAGGAAAAAGACCGTTCTGTACCAAAAGTCGGATTGAAAGAAAGATTCTGAAATATGCAACTGATTATCGGCATAATGAGGGTTGGGAATAGCTCCTGTGTTTACATAACTTGTCAGAACGGTTCCGGGAACGGTGGCAACAGGCCAGTCGGAACTTCCTTTATACCCTTTACGGGAAATGACAAACCCTGTTTCCGGAACCAAAGAGCTGCGTTGTACCCGCCAGTCGCCTCCGTTTAAGAACAATGTGTTGCCCTTGGGGAGTGCTCTGTCTTTGGGTACAGGCACCAATCCTCCCGTTCCAAAAACCTGGAGTTCGCTTAAGATATACTGTTTGTTATTCAAAGGCTTGTCCATACAAAGCTTTACGTAACGTCCCTGTACAGGCTGTTTAAAGCGAACGATTTCTATGGGATTCACTTCTCCCGATAAGACAGCAGCCGTCGTCCACTCCTTTTTGTCGTTTGAAAATTCCACACTCCCCTCTATGGCTTTGTTCAACCAATGCAATACCACGCTGTCAACGGCCACTTGTGCACCAAAATCCACCATCAACCATTCCGAATCCGTTCCTTCACTCATCCAGGCACTCACAAAATCTGCAGAAGGCAAAACGTCAACCGGTTTGTTGTTCATCAGGAACTCCCATTCTGCAAAAGCCCACTCCGTTACTCCGGGAGCCTTGCATACTATTTTGTAAAAAGCATACCTGCCCGGATCTTTCACAGGACACGTAAAAACAAACTCTTTTCTGTTTCTGCTTAAGACCTTGCCCGGTATGCGGAGGTCTTGTTCTTTCTTTAAGAGCTTCCATTCCAAACCGTCCTGAGAGCCGTAAAACGCTATGATGTAAGCACCTGTGCCGGAGGGCAGGTGAGAGGCGATGCCTTTCAGATGCATTTCTGTAAAGTCAGGAACCCTTCCGTAAAAATCCAATTGTATGTATACTTCGTTGCCGGGAACCGTATATCTGGAATCTGTTTTTCCGTCAAACAGCCATTCCCGCTCCCTTTTTTTCAAATCTCCCAGGTGCGTAGATACATTGATATAGGAGGGAGATCTGTCCGCGAAGATACCGTCTGCGACCAATTGTCCCGTGAGGTTGTAATCGTAGGCGGAAGAATGATATACCATACGTCCTTTGGCTACGTTCCGGTGTGTTTTTGCATCTATGATTAAAGCAGGTGCGTAATCCTGTGAAGGATTTCCAGGGTATAATCCTACGCCTTTCGTATACTCAGTCGGGGATTTGCAATGTGAAGCCGTTACAAGTAACAGTCCGGCAAGTGCGGTCAGATAAAAATTTTTCATGGTTTTTGGAGCGTTGCGTTACTGTAAAGATATAAAAAAAAACAGCTCCCCAAAAGAGAACTGTTCGGCTGTGCGTTAACGGCTGCAGTTGCGTTTAACGGCGGTTGTTTCCTCCTCCTCTTCCGTAGGGTTTGTTTCTGTCCCTGTCGCCGGAGCGGGGATGGCCTCCGCGGGGGTTTCCGCCAGGGGGACGGGGTCTGCGTTCAGGTTCAACATAGCCTTCCGGTTTTTCCATAAGGGCTTTGCGCGAGAGGCGCATTTTTCCTGTCCGCTCGTCAATTTCCATCAATTTAACGGTTACCATATCTCCCGTTTTCACCACATCTTCTACATTTTCTGTTTTTTTCCAGTCCAGTTCAGATACGTGCAGCAGGCCTTCTTTACCGGGAAGGATTTCCACAAACGCTCCAAATTCCAGAACGGAGATGACTTTACCTGTATATATTTCTCCAACCTCAGGGATGGTGGTAATGGCCTTGATCATTTCCAGAGCGGCGTCCATGCCCTCTTTGTTTTCTCCAAAAATATCTACAATGCCTACACTGTTTTCTTCAGTAATGGTAATGGTGGTACCGGTTACTTTCTGAATCTCCTGGATTACTTTTCCTCCCGTTCCAATAACGGCGCCAATGAAATCTTGAGGGATGGTAATTTGGATGATTCTGGGAACGTGCGGCTTGTAATCGGCTCTGGGCTCCGATATGGTTTTATCCATTTCGTCCATGATGTGCAACCTGCCCACGCGGGCTTGCTCCAGTGCTTGCTCCAATACTTCATAGGAAAGGCCGTCAATTTTGATATCCATTTGCGTAGCCGTAATACCGTCACGCGTTCCGGTTACTTTAAAATCCATATCTCCCAGGTGGTCTTCGTCACCTAAAATGTCAGAAAGGATGGCGTATTTTTTACTTTCCGGATCGGATATAAGCCCCATGGCAATACCGGAAACCGATTTTTTCATTTTAACACCTGCGTCCATCAAAGCCAGTGTCCCGGCACAGACGGTAGCCATAGAAGAAGAACCGTTGGACTCCAATATATCAGAGACTACACGTACGGCATACGGATTTTCCTCTCCAACAGGCACCATACCTTTCAGGGCTCTGTGAGCCAGGTTGCCATGTCCTATTTCTCTACGGCCTACGCCGCGTGTGGGACGTGCATCTCCTGTAGAGAAAGGAGGGAAGTTGTAATGCAGGACAAATTGCTCGGTACCTTGTATAAGTACTTCGTCCATTTCTTTCATGTCCAATTTAGTACCCAGGGTGACCGTTGTCAGAGATTGTGTTTCTCCACGGGTGAAAATAGCAGACCCATGGGCCATGGGCAGATAGTCGATTTCGCACCAAATGGGGCGGATATCGGCCGGTTTTCTTCCGTCCAGACGTACGCCTTCTTCCAGAATCATTTGCCGTACGGCTTGCTTTTCCACGTTGTGGTAATAGCGGGATACCATAACTGCCTTTTCTTCTCGCTCTTCTTCCGGCAGGGTTTGTAAAAACTCTTCTTTCAGGGCGTCAAAAGCCTCGGCACGTGTATGCTTGTCTTGTCCCGATTTGGCGATGGCGTAGCAGCGGTCGTAACAGTAGGATTCAACGGCTTCTCGCAGCTCTTCATCGTTTTCTTCATGTTCGTATTCCCTTTTGACCGTTTTGCCGGCTTCTTCCATCATTTCCATTTGGACCTGACAGTGTTTTTTGATTTCTGTATGGGCAAATTTGATGGCTTCTAACATTTCAGATTCGCTCGCTTCTTTCATTTCGCCTTCTACCATCAGGATATTGTCGTAGGTAGCACCTACGATGATATCCAAATCGGCTTCTTTTAACTGGCCAAAGGTTGGATTGAGTATAAAGTCTCCATTGATGCGTCCAACGCGTACTTCTGAAATGGGACCGTTGAAAGGAATATCACTCACGGCAAGTGCCGCGGAAGCGGCTAATCCGGCCAAAGAATCGGGCATGATGTCTTTTTCTGCCGAGATTAGAAATACGTTGACAAATACTTCTGCGTGAAAATCGTCGGGGAAAAGCGGTCTTAGAGCCCTGTCAATCAGGCGTGAAACGAGAATTTCATAGTCCGAAGGACGTCCTTCGCGTTTCATAAATCCTCCGGGATATCTTCCGGCAGCAGCAAATTTTTCTTTATAATCTACGGAAAGCGGCATAAAATCCGTATCGGGCTTGGCTTCCTTTGCGCACGTGACGGCTGCCAGTAACATGGTACCGCCCATTCTCACTACAACGGAACCATCGGCTTGTTTGGCCAACTTCCCGGATTCAATTTCAATGGTACGACCATCATCCATTGTGATGGTTTTCTTAATAATTTTCATGTATTCTATATTAGCAAAAATTTTTAAAAAAGGCTGATCTCTATGCAGAGAGTGCAGCCTTTGTTTGGTGTGTGCAAAGAGCTTGTTGCATCTTTGCCTGTGTCAGCTATTTCCGGAGGTTGAGCGCCTTAAGGACGGAACGGTATCGCTCAATATCGGTGGCCTTCAGGTAATCCAGCTGGCGACGACGTTTACCTACCAAACGGAGCAATGCACGCTGTGTGCCGTAGTCTTTTTTATGAGACTTCATGTGTTCGGTAAGATGGGCGATACGGTATGAAAATAAGGCAATCTGACTTTCTGCAGATCCTGTGTCCTTATTAGACGTTCCGTACTGTCCGAAAATCTCTTGCTTTTTTTGGGCGTTTAAGTAGTCAGCCATGTGTTAGCAATTGATTTTTAATGAATAATAAAAAAACATCCCCAAAAGGGGATGCAAAGATAGGTGTTTTTTTTAATAATCCATGGTGTTTTGCAAAAAACGGTAATGAGCAAGGGTGCGTTCATCTCCTTTGCCGCGTTTGAGCTTTTTCTTGATGGTTTCCAATTGAGACGTGACGAGTGATTTGATATCGTTGTTCTCTACGGATGCCGTTCGCATACGCGTAAATTGCATTTGCGGATTGGCCGGTTGTGCCGGAGGTTCCGGCTTAACGATTTTGCAAAGAGTATTTACGTATATGTTCTGTAAACTGCGTTGGTACATATCAGTGTTGCCGTATTCTTTAAAAATGGCGGATGTCATATCATCCAGGAATTCCTGCACACTGTATGCCGCAGGTCCTGTTTGTTCTTCCGCACGCAGTAGACGTACTAAAACATTGTTATTGACTAAACCTTTAATGGCGTTGTTTTGGATATCTTCCATAGTGCTAAGGCGGTTAATAGGAAGCAGCTCCGATAAATAACCGGGAAGAATCCAGTATGGTGTGGAAAAGATATGGCGATTCAGGAAAGCCATGGCTTCTTTCTGTTTTTCTTTGGAAACGGGTACGTATACGGGCCCTTCTTGTTCTACTGTTTTGGGGTCGGCCAGCACACCTCCAATCCATTTGGAAACGTGGCCAATGTACCGGTTGAATTGAGCCGTGATTTGCGGATACAGAGTAGCTAGTCCGGTATAGTCTTCGTTGGGTGTTTTTGTCCATTCGGGTAAGTTTTGCACTAAGACCTTCAAGTTTTTGATGCCCAGCTCACACGTCTCCATTTGGTTGTCACCCAAGTCTTCCGATTGTGCACGCGGGTCGTCCAAACCCGATTCGGCACCTCCGTTGAATTTCAGATAGGGATTGGCCGTTTTTTCAATTACCCATTGGTTCAGGTATGGGATTTCTTCCCATCCGTCTGCAAATTCGTAGAAACGTCTGTATCCCCATTCAATAGCCCAGTAGTCGTAATGGCTGATTCTGGGGAAAAGCAATTCTTGCGGTACGTTATCACCGGGTTGTACCACAAAATTGAAACGGGAGTAATCCATTATGGAGGTAGTATGTCCGTTTGCTCTTAGGAATTCCGGATTGCGTAATTGTTCTGTTGTATAATATGCGGTTGCTCCAAAATTATGACGGAGCCCCAGTGTGTGACCTACTTCGTGTGAAGATACAAAACGAATGAGCTGGCCCATCAGTTCTTCCGGGAAAACCAGGGTGCGGGCTTGCGGGTCTACGGCCGCACATTGTACAAAATACCAGTTGTGTACCAAACTCATAACGTTATGGTACCAGTTGATATGGCTTTCCATGATTTCTCCGGAACGAGGGTCGCTGACGTGCGGTCCGCTGGCATTGGCAATGGTGGAAGGTTTGTAGACAATAGCCGAGTGCCGGGCGTCTTCCAGACTCCAGCCGGGATCTTCTTCGGGAGAAGGTGCTTCCAAGGCGTAAATGGCGTTTTTAAAGCCGGCTTTTTCAAAGACGGGCTGCCAATCGTTCACTCCTTGAATCAAATAGGGGACCCATTCTTTTGGGGTAGTGGGGTCTATGTAAAACACGATGGGTTTGGCCGGTTCCACGGCTTCTCCCCGCTTGTATTTTTCCAAATCTTCCGGTTTGGGCTCCAGACGCCAACGGGAGATCATACGGATGGGTTTGATACCTTGCGGATTTTTGTCAAAGTCGGTGTAATTGGTTGTAAAAAACCCAACCCGTTCGTCAAAATACCGGGGTTGCATAGGCTCTTTGGGCAGTAAAACCCATGAGCAGTTGATGACAAAAGTCAAGGGATCGTCGTTGTCCTGGTGGCCGTATGTTTTCACACTGCGCAATTCCGTATTGATGGGAAAGGTTTTTACACTTTCCACGTAGGATTTGTCTGCCTGGAGCGCAGTGAGCTTGGAAGATTTTTTTTGCCGTTTGCTCAAATACAAGCTTTCGTTATCTCCTTTGACAAGGTCTGTAATATCAATCAAAAAGAGCGTTTGATCGGTGTTTACGGCCTTAATATCAAATGAGGCAATGATGGCCGGACGGTTGGAGCGTATAACATTGTAATACATGCTTTGGGTACTGTCGGCCGACTGTTCTCTTGCCAATACTTTGGTGAGGAAAAGGTTGTTGTCGGAACCTTTTTCAAAGCGGAGCATGCCGCTGTTGATTTGGTCACCGGCGTACCCAAAGAAGTTGGCCCTGAACCCTTGGGGTGCTTCTGCAATACGGCTTACCATCAAAATATCACGTCCCAACAAAGTGTCGGGAATACCCAGAAAGATGCGTTTGTCTTGCGTATATACGGGGGTCATCCCCTGCATGACGGTTGTTTCCGGCTTGATAAAATCTCCCAGAGGAGCCGGTGTTTTGTCTTCTTTTTTCTCATCGTTTGTTTTTTCCAAACGGTTTGTCTCTTGCGGTCCTCTTCTGAATTGGGCGTTTACAGGTTGAAGACCCAAAGCCAGAATGGCCAGGAAAAGAAAGGTTTTGGCTGCTTTCATGATATACTTCACTAAAAAATCGATATTTTTATATTAATCTTTCTTTCAGACGCAGTTTGAAGGGAAAAGTTTAATATTATTGTGAAAAAGAAAGGACAGGCAACTAAGAAGCGTTGTCTGTCCTGACCCATTTAACCTAAAACCTAATAGATGAAAAAAACTATCTGCCCTATAAGCTTGCAAACCTCGTGCCAAAGTTTTTAAATCATGGAATTTTTATTAAATCTTGGGTACATTGGACTTTTTATCGGGTCCTTTTTGGCGTCTACACTCATTCCTCTGAGTTCAGAGATTTTGTTAACAGGTATGCTGCTGGCCGGTGGAGATCCCTGGGTAAGTTTTGGAGTGGCTACCGTCGGAAACAGTATGGGGAGTCTGACCGGATATGGGTTAGGGTATTTGGGTAAATGGAAATGGATAGAAAAGGGTTTACGTGTTAAGAGGGAATCGCTGGAAAAACAGCAAAAAGTCATCATAAAATGGAGTCGGCTGGTAGCGTTTTTTTGCTGGCTCCCTTTTATAGGTGATGTGTTGTCTGTGGGACTGGGTTTCTACCGTGCACCGTTTTGGCGTACGACTTTTTATATTTTTCTGGGCAAAGCTTTCCGGTTCCTTATTTTGACTGTACTTTGGCTAAGTCTTCAAACGACACATCTCTAAGAGGGAAGGATTGTGCTCCTGCAAAATTGTAGTGCCACCATTCCGGTTCGTAGGTATTGAACCCAAACGTTTCCATAATGCCTCGTAACAGTGCCCTGTTTTCCAATACGTGACGGGGAAGGTCCATAAAAGCGTGCGAAGCCGTATCTGAGAAGGAGTCAAAGCGCGTGGGCATTTCCAATTCTTCTCCTGTTTCCGCGTTGATAAGCGTCAGGTCTACCGCTCCACCGCGGTTGTGGATGGAGCCTTTGCGGGGATCGGCCACAAACGTAGTGTTGGGATATACTTCATAGAAATAGAGTGTTCCCGCGTACGGCCTGTACGCATCAAATACTTTGATGGCAAGTCCTTTTTTTTGCAACGAATCTTGTACAGCCGCCAGAGCCAGGGCTACGGGGTGGCACAGGAAGGCCTTGGGGGATGTGTAAATGGGAACACCCGTGAAATTGTCCTCCGTAGCATACGCAATATAGAGGGCCAGACCGGGGATGATTTCCTCCAGGTCTACCAATTCTGTATCCGGATCTTCAGCCACTTGAGCCAGATAAGCTTCCATAGTGTTGGCTATGGGTAAATTGTATGGGTTGCGAGGGTCTTTTTCCTGACAACCAAGCAGGATAACTGCGGTAAGAGCAAGAATACATAAACGTTTCATAGGGCTAAGATAAAGAATTAAATATTTTGATTACCTTTGCGAGCCAAATCTACGGGGTGTAGCGCAGTTGGTAGCGCGCCACGTTCGGGACGTGGAGGCCGAAGGTTCGAGTCCTTTCACCCCGACTCTTTGTTCTCCAAAGCAGTCATCAGTCTTTGTCTCAAGTGACCGGCATCAGCCGTTTTTTGGTTCTCTGTATGTAGCAGGATTTGTGCCGGTGCTTTGCTCAGAACTACTATGGTATCTCCCAACTGTAAGGCTTCTTCCACATCGTGTGTGACAAATATGACGGTACGCCGGTCCGCTTTCCAGATGGGCAGGAACCATTGGATGAGGTTTTGCTTGAGGACGGCATCCAGGCCTTTGAGCGGTTCGTCCATTAGGATGATATCGGAAGAAACGGCAAAAGCCCGGGCTATGGATACTCTTTGACGCATACCTCCGCTCAGTTGCGACGGATAGTAGCAGGAAAACCCTTCCAGTTCTACTTGCCGGATCAATTGTTCGGCTTGTTGTTTCCTCTGAGCTGCATGCAAATGTCTGGGCAGGACAAATTCGATGTTTTCTCGTACCGTTTTCCACGGTAACAGACGTGGGTCCTGAAAGACATAAGAGAGTTGTTTATCGTTGAATCCTTCCAATATACCGCCTTCGGGCCGTATCAAACCGCCTATGATATGCAGCAGGGTCGTTTTACCACAACCGGATGGACCCAGTATGCAGGTAATTTCGTTTTCCTTGAAGGACATGGAGAAATCCTCAAATACGGGATTCTTGTAACTCTTGTATAAATGACGGATATGCAGTATCATGAGGCGTTTTTCCAACGAATGAGGTACGATTCACCCCATCGGATGAGTCTTTCAAACAGATAACTAAGGGCAATGGCAAGGAGTGTCCAGGCAATAAGGACTTCAACGTTCAAATACGTTTGTGCCAGTTGCATGCGCGTACCAATACCGTATACCGGCTGGCTGAGCACTTCTCCTATGATGATGGCCCTCCAGCCTATACCCATGGCACTCGAAGCTCCGCTGGTAATAAAAGGCATTACGGCCGGGATATACACTCCGGTCAATATCCGCTTTTTATCTACTTTATAGAAATGTGCCATTTCTATAAGGCCCGGGTCTATACTCCTGATACCGTCTGAGACATTGGTGCAAATGAACGGAAACATGGTCAAAAAACCGATAAAAACGGGAACCGCTCCTGTCTGAAACCAAACCAGAGCCAGCAATATGAGTGAAATGACCGGTATGGAGCGGATGGTTACCAATAAGGGAGTAATCAGGGTGTTGAAAGTAGGACTGATACCGGCAAAAATGCCTGCGACAATTCCCAGGATTCCGGAAAAAATAAAGCCAACCAAAGCTCTAACTACCGTATTTCCGGCAACCAACAAAAAATCCGGTTCCATGATTAATTGGAAAACGGCTGTAAGAGTGGCTTTTGGGTCGGGAATGAGGTAAGGAGCATCAAAGAGGACCGCCAACAGTTTCCAAAGACCCAGGAGCAGGGCTATGGACAGTACGGTCAGGGTTTCTTTTTTATTGATAAAACTCTTCATCCGGCAGTTGCCCTCCTATGATTTCCGGGTCCAAGGTATAAAATACTTGTAAATAATCGTGTATTATTTGTTTGACAGCCGCTGTTCTTACAAAGTGCAGACCCGATCCGGGGATGGCACGCGCAGCTACTTCAGGGTTGTCCAATATATGGTGTTTTACCATAAGAGCGGCAGCACTGTCCCGGTTTTCGTTCACCCACCGGGTAGAGGCTTCACAAGCCGCTAAAACGGTTTCGATCTTGTCCGGATATCTTTTTAAAGACGAGGCATTTACCAGCAAGGCAGTTTGTGGCATTGGGGCTTGCAGGGTGGCGGTCCATTCCTTGTTCAAATCCAACAGCAGCGATACGTCGGGATTCTTTTGAACCACCTGACTGGCTTGCGGCTCGGCCAATACGCCCAAAGGGGCTTTCCCTACGGCCATGGCTCCCGCCAGGTCCATATGCGAAGGGAAGCGGTAGTCCAGAGTAAGGTCTTTATCTGGATTGATGTTGTGTGCCAGCAGCAGGTAGCGGAACAGCACATCGGGCGTCATGCCTCGGGCCATCACATACACGGTTTTTTCTTTCAGGTCTTCCAGGCGGGTAACGGATGTATCTTGTCCGTACACATACAACGCACCCCAGACAGGTACGGCCGCCAGGGTATAATCCAGACCCCGGTTGTATAGGTTGGCCGCCAGGGTCATGGGCAGCAGCACCATATCTGCCTGCCCTTCCAACATCAACTTCCTGGCCTGCAGGGGTTCGTTGACCATCACCACCTGCATGTCAGCGTGACGGATGCGGGACAGGCTGTCTGTCAAACGTACCATACCCATGGCTGAAGGCCCGCGCAAGGTTACAACGGTAAATACGTCTTTGTCTTTTTTACCGGTACCGCACGAAGTGCAACTTACAGTGCCCAACAGGAAGAGGCATACGGCAACCGCCATCCAAAAACAGGTACGTATGTTACGGGGTATTGTCATCAGGTATAAAATTGTGCCACAAAAATAGAACAATTTTTAGGCAGACAGGAAAAAAAACCATATATTTGCGGCCCAAACAAGAAATCTTATCTATTAACAAAATCTAATCCGGAGGTATTCTGATGGAAAAGAGAGTAGGAACAGTAATCATTCAAATCAACAGCCATGAAGATGTCGCTCAGATGAACGACATCCTTTCCAATCATTCGGAAATCATCCTGGGAAGACAAGGTCTTCCGCGCAGCAATGGCAAAAATCTGATTTCACTTATTCTTGAAGGTACTACAGATCGGATAGGCTCCTTGACCGGCCAATTGGGTCGTTTGCAAGGGATACTCGTAAAGTCAGTACTATTGAAGAATAAATAAAATGAAGAAAAAATCCATTGTATTAGTATTAGTCAGTACTCTTTTTATAACGCTTCACGCTCAGGAAGCGGAAAGGAAAGACACCATTCCCGTTACTTTGGGAGAAATTGTAGTAACCAGCCTTAAGATGGACCGTCAAGTACGCAACGTGCCGGCTGCTTTGGTGGTGGTAGACTCGGCTTTGTATCAAAGACAATCTGCCTTTACCCTGTCCAACGTGTTGGAACAGGAACCCGGGGTCACGCGCGGAGGTGACGGCGTCTGGGCCACGAACATCAACGTGCGTGGTTTTAACGAAGACCGCCTGGTCATCCTGATTGACGGGAACCGGGTAGAAACGGCCACCGACCTGACGGCCTCGCTCAGCATGGTAGATGTGAACGATGTGGAGCGGGTAGAAGTGATTAAAGGCGCACAGTCGTCCTTATACGGTACGGGAGCCATGGGAGGTATTGTCAATATCATTACCAAACAGGGGCGTTTTGGAGAAAAACTGTACGTCACGGGTAATGTGATCTCCGGTTTTGCTTCCGTGAACCGTATGTTTTCCAACCACGCCAACGTAAGTGCCGGTTCCAAAAAATGGTTCCTCCAATTGGGAGGAACATACGCCAAGGCCGATGATTTACGTACTCCGGACGGCATTTTGGAAAACAGCCGTTTTTCCACAAGCAACATCTCGGCAAAACTGGGAATAAAGCCTTTTAAAAACCATGAGTTCCGTCTGCAGTACCAGCGCAACTGGTCCAAAGACGTGGGGATTCCGGGCGGCGATGCGTTTCCCGGTCCGGCAACGGCTACGTATACCGATATCGGACGCCATTTGTTTTCTGCCAACTACAAAATTTCCAACATTACGAGCAAATGGACTTCGGTGGAATTGAAGTACTTTACCCAATACATTGTGCGAGATGTGGAAATGAAGCCCAATCAGGTTACGGAAGTAACCATGCCCAACGGTAATATCCAACGCACCTCCCCGCAGGTGTTTTATCCCATAGGATTGCATCTGACAAACGGCGTGCAGGTGCAGGGTACCTGGGATTTGTCGCACAGGAACGTGTTGATTGCCGGAGCTGATGTATGGGGGCGGAAGCTTCATACGGAACGTACCAAGCACATCCGTGTGGACATTCTGAACCCGTTGGGAGACATTGTAAAAACGAACATTGTGGAACGTGGTGAAACCCCCATCCCCGATTCGCGGTTTAACAGCGCCGGTGTATTCTTTCAAAACGAAACGCGTTTTCTGGACAACCGATTGACTATGATTATAGGAGGGCGTTTTGACGGCATATTGATTACGAACGAACAAGGCGTAGATGTGGATTATATCATTATGAACGGCGACCGCAATGACAACCCTCCGGGACAAAAAGTGACGTTTGAAAAAGGAGAAGAGTACAACTTTTCCTGGAGTGCCAACGTTGGGCTGCTTTATAAGGTGCTGCCCGATGTTGATTTGACATTAAACGCCGGTAGGGCTTTCCGTGCACCGTCTTTGGAGGAACGCTTCAAATACATAGACCTGGGTAACTTTGTCCGCCTGGGAGATCCCGCTCTGAAGCCGGAAAAATCCCACTCTGTGGATCTGGGACTGCGGGTGTGGAAATCGAAATTCAACCTGCAAGCCGGAGCCTTTGTGAACCGGCTGACCGATATGATTATTGAACGACCGGGTGAATTCATCTTCCGTCTGACCAGCGAATCGGCCCCCGATACGCTGCCGGCCCTGGTAAACGACAATGTGCGTAAAGCGCTGTTGTACGGCTTTGATATCAAATTTGCGTACAATTTCAGCCGGGACTTTGTGTTCTTCGGCTCCGGAGCCTACGTACGTGGTCATGCCCTGGAAACAGAAGCCGATCTGCCCCTTATACCTCCGCTCAACGGACGTGCCGGATTGCGCTATACGTGGCCGGGAGTGGGGGCTGCCGAGGTATCTGTCATGGGTGCCGCCAAACAAGATAAAATTGCCGAGGGAGAAAAGGTAACCCCCGGTTACTACAGGCTGGACATGGCCTTGCATACTAAGGCCTTTGACCTGGGGTTTATGCATTTGCAAGGTTTTGCCGGGATTGACAACATCACCAACACGCGCTATACCAACCACCTGTCCACCAATCGTGGAGACATCAGTGTGGAACCGGGACGTAACTTCTTTGTACGATTGCGGTTGATGTTTTAATCTTTTACGCAGCGGACAGAAAATCCGTATTCCTTGTCGTTGCCGCCTCTGGCTACGTAGTCAAAATCGTAGAACAGGAATCGGCTCCAGGCCATAGCCGCAACCTGCTCTGTAGAACTCCACCAGTTGCCGTATTTATCAATGCCGCCGAAGGTGCCATTTGTACTGCGGTAGCCTCCGGGACGGGCATTAAAACCGGACTTTGCCCTGTATTCAGGATAATCGTTATTTCCCGGAGCTCCCTCTTCATTGGAACTGCTCCATCCTGTTACAGATGCCAAAGCAATAGCTATCTTGTCCCTTACTGTTCCTCCTATGACATTAGCATATCTGTAGCCATTGTAAGCCAGATATGTTTCCAGCTGTTCCCATTCTGCATCACTGGGAAGATGCCAGCCTTCAGGGCAAATGCCTCGTACGTTGCCTTGACTTGAATCACCGCCTTCCGAACCGGCCATAGCGGCGGCCCAATTGTATAGTACTCCGTAATCCCTGTATTGTGTTGTGAATTTTGCCACAAAACCCGATTTGCCATTGAAATTATAGACGTAATAATGAGGTTTTGTGCCGGAACCTTTATCAGGGGAACTTACAGAAGGCAGATAGGCCAAATTTTCTGCCATCCATACCTGGCTGCCAATAGTAACGGTGTTATATACTTTACCATCTCTTTTATCTTTTAATGTAGTGGGTGTCTCTTGCGGGGTGCAGGAATAAAGCAGTATTCCTGTCCATAAGAATAGCAGAATTTTCTTCATAGCAATGGGGTTCTAATAAATTATTATACCAACAACAGGTAAAGTTACCCAGTAATATTTTAAGATACAACAGATTAAAACACATTTGTTACTCTGGCTTTGAATCTCTATATTTGTCGAATATTAAAATTCATGTGAAGAATGGACGAAGGCCCTTATCATAGTTGTAGTATCATGCTGCTGTAAGGGGAGAAGCATGTCTCCTTGCAGTGTTTAATTGTTAGGAGACAAGATTATGGTTGATATCAAAACCAGGTTCGAACAACTCATTGAAGACAAAGATTGGAAAGAACTGAAGGTAGAGCTGAACGATATTGATCCCGTTCAGATTACCGAAATCATTGAAGACGCTCCCGATGGGGACGACGTGCTTCTTTTCCGTTTGTTAAATCGTAAACTGGCTAAGGAAACGTTCCAGCTGCTTTCGTACGATATGCAGGAGCAGATTATTGAAAGCATGGCCCGGAATGTGAAAAAACTGTCCACGTTGCTCAACGACATTGAGCCCGACGACAGAACGGCTTTCTTTGAAGAACTACCCGGAGCCATCAGCCAGCGTCTTATACAATACTTGTCGCCTGAAGAGCGTAATACAACCATCCGCCTGCTGGGATATCCGGAAGACAGTATCGGGCGTTTGATGACGCCCGAATACGTGGCCGTCAATCCGGAACATACCATAGAGGAAGCTTTTGCCCATATTAGGATATATGGTAAAGATTCCGAAACATTAAACGTTGTATATATAGTAGATAAAGAGTGGAAGCTGGTGGACGACATACGGATTAAGGAACTCATCCTGGCCGATCCGCAGCAAAAAGTCCAGGATTTGATGGACTACCGTTTTGTGGCACTCAACGTGATGGACGACCAGGAAACAGCCATTGGAGCTTTTCAGGATTATGACCGCGTGGCCTTGCCGGTAGTCAATAGCGAAGGAGTGCTGCTGGGTATTGTGACGTTTGACGATATTATGGACGTGGCGGAAGAAGAATCTACAGAAGACTTCCATAAATTCGGTTCCATTCAGCAGTCAATTGCCAATCCACTAAGGGAGAGGGCTTTGAATATGTACAAAAACAGGATTGTATGGTTGTTGGCCCTGGTGTTTGTGAATATTTTTTCAGGAGCCGCCATTTCTTCTTTTGAAGCCATCATTCAATCTGTAGTATCCCTTGTCTTTTTTCTTCCCCTGCTTATTGATAGCGGAGGTAACGCCGGCTCTCAATCGGCTACGCTGATGATCAGGGCTCTGGCAACCGGAGATGTGAAAATCTCTGATTGGTACAAATTGATTGGAAAAGAATTTATAGTATCATTCCTGTTGGGTGTTACCATGGCGGCGGGAGTGGCAGCCATAGCCAGCTTCCGGGCACCGGAGATCATTCTTGTGGTAGCCCTTTCCATGGTGTTAATTGTGATGACGGGAAGTCTTATTGGATTGTTGCTGCCTTTCCTTTTCACGAAATTACGCCTTGACCCTGCCACGGCCAGCGCTCCGTTGATTACATCTATTGCTGATATTTGCGGCGTATTGATTTATTTCTCTATTGCCGCCTGGTTAATGTGAAGGAAGCCAATATTTTATCGGGTATCGCCGGCTTTTCCTCCGCGACGATTTTCCGTTGAGGAACGATCCGGGTACCTTGGTCCTTTAGATCGGGTTCCCATCCGCGGTCCTTGCTGCCGGAATCCTTGCCGGGGTCCCGGCTGCCGATATTCCGGATCTGAAAGCATGTTGTTAAAAACGTCCACAAAAAGGGTTTGTTGTTCCGTAGTTAGGACCTCTTTCATTTGGAAATAATACCGGAAGGTAAGCTGTTTTAGTTCTTTGTGTTTATTTCCCAGTTCTTCGGCCAATTGGTCCAACATCATTTTGTTGGGTTTGGATGCCCTTAATTCGTTCGCCATGGCTGAGCGTATGGTGTCCATATGCAGCAGGATATCGTGTGCTGAACGGTTGAACGTTCTGTGAAATTGCCTGAATTGCTCCTGTTGTTCCGGAGTCAGGTTTAACTCCCTGATTAAAAGACCGACAGCTTGTGGGGAAGGGATATCCTCTTTTTCAACAACAAGGTCTTTGTTCAAATCCGGCAGCGAGTCGTCTACGAACTCCGGTAGAAGATCTTGCTGTTGCTTTGTGATTCTGCCCTGCTTCCGGAATGTGACAATAAAAGCTACGTTAGATGCCAGTAAAAAAACCACAAGGACAATCCATACTGTATAGGGAATTTTACGCATGCCGTTCATTTAAAAATATCTTCCAAAAATAATATTTCTACTTGTTCCATAGGAACTTCGTGAAACAAGTAGGCTACTTCATACACGATATCTGAATCAGAATCCGGTTGAGCAACCGACGATTGACCCAGCCAAAACCCAAAAAACAGTCCCACTACAAGAGCCGCGGCAACGGCAATGGGTCTCAACCACGCTCCAAGCGGCTTGTTTTCCGGCATAGTGGTATGTTGCATACGTCCCGTAATGCGTGTATAGAGGTACGGCTTTGGGGTGAAGGCTTTTTCTGTTTCGATATAGGAAAGTGTTTCTTGCAGGTACGCCAATTTTTTGCGGCAAGAAAGGCAGGCGTTCAAATGCTCCTGCACAACAGAAACCTCTGCCGGCGGCAGGGTGTTTTCTATATAGAAAATCAATTTCTTTTCTGTTGTTTTACAGTCCATTTTCTTATATTTTGTATGTTTGACACATGCCTGTGCAAAAACTTGCGCAGGAAAATGCTGGTTCTTGTGTCAAATATATTGTTTTTTACAGAATTTTGGGTACAAACATTGTAGACAGATTAAAAAAAGGAGAAGAATCTGCTTTTCGCGAGCTGGCAGATACATACGGGAATATGGTATTCCGCGTATGTATGGGGGTATTGCACAACAGGGACGATGCAGATGATGTGGCACAAGAAGTATTTATAGAAGTATTCAGGTCTGTTCACAAATTTCAATCCCACTCAAAAATTTCAACGTGGCTGTACAGAATAGCCTTGAACAAATCTTTAAACCATTTGCGCGACAACCGCCGCCACAAAAACGCACTTATACCCGATAAGGAACGCATGGAGCAATGGAACGTGCCTGCTTCAGATGGCAGCCCTTATGAAGTACTGCATGAACAGGAAAAGAGATTGGCCATTCAAAAAGCTGTTGACGCGTTGCCTGAAAGACAGATGAAAGCGTTTGTCCTCAGCCATTATGAAGATTTATCTTACAAGGAAATTGCCGAAGTGATGGGAACATCTGTGCCTTCTGTGGAATCTTTATTGTTCAGGGCACGCAGGAACCTCCAAAAACAATTATTAGCTTTGTACGAGCGCAAGTTTTGAATTTGGTTTGTGTCTTATAAGCAAAACCAATAAACAATGTTAACTATGAAAACAAAAATTTTAGGTACAACGCTTTTGCTGATGACTCTTTCTTTTTCCGTATGGGCACAAGGTCCCGGGTACAGAGGCAGAAGAGCTCCGGCTTCTTATGACCATAGGTCATGTACACAGTATATTGAAGGATTGACGGAAAAGCAAATTCAGCAAATCACCAATCTGGAAGCTACCCACAGAGAGCAAATGGAGCAATTGAGAAACGAACGTCGTTCCAATTATGATTTCGATGCCAAGGACAACATTCGTGATCAGATGATTAAGTTGCGCGACAAACAAAGGGAAGAAGTGAGAAAGCTGCTTACCAGGGAACAACAGAAAGCCTTTGACGCCTTACCGCGTGACAGGTATCAGGAGCAAAGGGCCGGATACTATGGCAGAAGAGGAGAAAATGACCGAAGAGGAACGTACGGAAGAAACGGTTCATACGGAAGAGGCGGCAGACGCAGATAAAAATTTTGCAGGATGCATAAAAAGCCATATCTTTGCCCACCTTTTCTCGGGAAGATAAGGAAGTTAACAAGATTTAGTAACTTAAAAAAAGAGTATGGCAGTAAAAATTCGTCTTGCCCGCCATGGCAAAAAAAATTACGCTTATTTTCACATTATTGTAGCTGATTCACGTGCTCCGCGCGACGGTCGGAGGATTGAAACCCTCGGAACCTACAACCCCAACACAAACCCTGCAGAAATCACTTTAGATGCCGACAGGGCTTTGTATTGGTTAAATGTGGGAGCACAGCCTACCTTGACAGCCCGCAGACTTTTATCTTACAAAGGAGTATTGTTGAGAAAACACCTGCAGGAAGGAGTAGCCAAAAATGCGCTTACGCAAGAACAGGCCGATGAAAAATGGGAAGCCTGGATGAAAGAAAAAGAAAGCAAAGTGCAGAAGAAAAAGGACAGGCTGTCCAGTGAATCCATTGAAGAAGCAAAGAAACGTTTGGAGGCGGAGTCCGTTATTAATAAAGAACGCGCTCAAGCACTACTGGCCAAACGTGAAGAGGCAGCCGCCCGATTGGCAGCCGCCGCTGCAGAAGCTGCAGCAAAAGCAGAAGAAGCCATTGCCGAGATTGAAGGCACAGCGGCTCCGGAAGATACCGATGCTCCTGAAGCAGAAGAGCAAGCCGCCGAATAATAGCCATGGAAAAAAGGGAAGGGTTTTTACCACTGGCTACAGTCAGGAAAACCTATGGCAAAGAAGGGGAGTTATTTTTGAAATTTCACCCAAATGCCCCCCGTACTTTCTTGGAACAATGGACAGCAAAAGAACCGGTATTCATCTGTGTGGATGGGATACCGGTTCCTTTTTATATTACATCTTTATCATTTGTGGGTAACGACAAAGCCATCGTTTGTTTTGAAAATTATCCGACGGAGCATCTGGCTGCTGAATGGGTTGGTACCACACTGTTGGTCAAATTGGAAGAAAAAGCAAAAGAAGAAGATGGCAGCCGCTTGGTGGGATATGGTTTCACCACAAAAACAGAAAAGGGAAATATACGTAAAGGTACCGTTTCCCAATTCTTTGATTATCCCATGAATCCATGCCTTGAGTTGACCTTTGAAGACGGCACAATTACGTTATTGCCGTTCCACCCGACTTTCATCAAAAAAATAAACCACCGCGGCAAGTTTCTGAATTTGATTTTGCCGGAAGGCTTGGAATAGTTTCTGTAATTTACTTACAATGTCATGATGACAACAAATCCGATGACCATTTCTGTGCTCCCGTCTTGCATCATGTTCACAAAAAACTGCTCACTGCCAATGGTTGGTCCTTTGTAAGAAACAACCCCGTTTTCGTCTGAGTAAAATCTGAACTTGTTAGAAAGCAATGTTTCTACATATGCATCTGCGTTTTTTATTGAGGTACGGATGCTCACGTTTCTGCTGAAATAATTGCTTACCCTATTCTCTATATAATTCACATACGTAAAGGAGAACGTGACAGAAGGATAGGTATACAAAAAACGGTGTTCTTCACAAAGATTGTCCCACTCGTTATTTTCAGATTCCCATAACCAGTTGCAAGCAGGAACAGCCAGCACAGCCAGCAGTGTAAGTGATAAATAAACAATTGTCTTCTTCATAATATTAATTATTGTGTACTGGAAAAAGTAATATTTGTAAAACCCGGGTAATCTGAAGGATAAAATCCTACAAATCGCCAATAACCGGACAATCTATGTGAACTTTTATATTGTACTTTAAAGTTATGGCCGGAAGAATTTTTTGTAAAACCGTTGTTTTTCAGCACTTTTATATAATTGTCTACGTATTGGTCCTGGGTAGAGATAGTAATGTTTTCATATAAAGGCAGGTTCTTTTGGTAATTTATAACAGTAATCGAACCCAAAAAATCAGGAAAAGCTTTGAGAACGGGATATTGCATAATCAACAAATTCCAGTCTGCATAATTGGCTTGATTATCATCTCCTCCACCGGATACAAACCAGTCGCATCCAATCATCAGCAGACCGGCCATCCCAATAAAAAATACAGTAGCCAGTTTTCTCATATCTGCTTATGGTAATTATTTACTTAATACTAAAGAATATAAGATTAGTATAACCGGGGTAATCGGAATTGTCAAAGCCTACGTAACGCCAATAAGCGCCTATTCTGTTCGAACTCATAAGTTGCGTTTTGTAGGTATGCTTTGCTGTACTTGTCACAAAACTGTTCTTTTTCAACACCTTCATGTAATTATCTGCATATTTGTCGGGCGTAGAGATGGTTACAGATTGGTAAGCCCATTGGTCGGTATGATAATCTAAAAAAGTGATTTGTCCGGAAAAATCCGGGAAACCATCGAGTACAGTATATTGCTTTTTCAATAAATACCAGTCTGCGTAATTTGCCAGGTCTATGTCTTCTTCTTCATCAGAGAAGAGCCAGTCGCATCCGGTTGTCAAGAAGCCGGACAAGCTGATTAAAAGAATCGTGATAATTTTTTTCATAAAGATAAAGATAATGAATCTTAGAAATCTAGCAAGATTTTCTTATGAGCTCCACGGCTGCCTCGGCACAGCGTTCCAGGCCTAATAACCCCGAATCAAGCGTGAAATGGTAAGACTCGGCTTTTCCCCATTCTTTAGTTGTAAAATAATTGTAATAAGCTGAGCGGTTTCTGTCTCCCCGGATTATGAGGTTTTCAGCTTCTTTTGGAGTAACACCCTTGCTTTCAGCTACGTAAGCTATACGAACCGATAAAGGTGCATGGATAAACAGGCTTCTGACAGTGGGCACATCCCGTAAAACATAGTCAGCACAACGGCCGATAAACAGACACGGCTGCTGGGCAGCCAATTTACGGATTACTTCAGATTGGATATTGAAAATTCTGTCTCTGGAAAGGGGGGTGTTCAAGGGGTCAAAAAAAGCCAATCCAAAAGGATTTTGTACGTTCAAAATTCTGGAAAGGCCTGTGGATGTTTTTTCATCTGCATTTTCAAATACTTCTTGACACAAGCCGCTTTCCTTGGCGGCGTAATACAGGAGTTCTTTGTCAAAGAAAGCAAGGTTCAGGGCAGCAGCAATCATTTTCCCTATGGTATAGCCGCCACTTCCTAATTGACGGCCTAACGTAACGATAAGGTTATTCTTGGCTTTCATCATATCTTCTGAACTCTTTTATTTGGTTAAGGATTAACACAATAGCCGCTATAAAAGAAGCGGTATCTGACACAGGCATGCTGGCCCATACACCGGTTACTCCAAAAAACCGGGGGAGTATAAGCAGTGCCGGTATCAGGAAAATAACCTGACGGGTAAGTGACAGGAAAATGGCTTTTCCGGGTTTTCGAATGGCCTGAAAAAAGTTAGAGGTGACTATCGGCAGGCCTACGAGTGGAAAAGCAGCCAGATCTATGCGCAGACCTTCAACGGTAAGCTTAATAAGCGTAGGATCGTTAGTAAACAGCTTGACGGCCGTATGCGGAAAGAATTGTGCGATAATAAAAGCCAGCATACTGATGCAGGATGCGCAAAGAACCGTCAACTTATAGATTTCCATGACACGTTTATATTTCCGGGCTCCGTAATTGAAACCTACCAACGGCTGCATGCCTTGGTTGAAGCCAAACATAATCATGATAAAAAGGAAAACCATACGGTTGGCAATACCGTAGGCTCCAACGGCATAATCACCTCCAAATTTCAAGAAAGAGCGGTTGATAATTATGATAATCAGACTGTTAACAATGTTCATCAAAAAAGGAGCCAGTCCTACCGATATGATGTTACGCGGCATCCCTTTTTGAATGGAGAACATCTCCTTCTTGAATCTGATCATGGAGTCTTTTCGGGTATAGTGATGTACCACTATGCCCAAGGCTACCGCCTGGGATATAACGGTTGCAATAGCAGCTCCCCGGATACCCCATTTAAACCCAAAAATAAACAACGGGTCCAGAATCAAATTGGTTGTTACGGCGGTAAGTGTGGCTAACATAGCCTTTTTGGGATATCCGCTGGCCCGCAGGTTATCATTCAATCCGTGGTAAATATGCGTGATGACATTACCGGCCAAAATGATTTGCATATATTCTTTGGCGTAAGGCAATGTTTGCGCACTGGCTCCAAAGAAATACAAGGTGGGTTCCAAAAAGATAAGCGCTATGATTGAGTATGAAATTCCAATGATGGTATTTAGTCGACCCTTAAAAAGTATTTAAATAGTTGAAAATCAGCAAAAATAAGCCATAAAACATTTGGAATAAATGCAGGAAAGTAGTATTTTAGATTAAAATTACTGCAAATAAATTCAAAAAAA
>JBASDX010000003.1:0-226686 GCA_049652385.1 Bacteroidales bacterium
TTGTACAACTTCAGGCCAACTTCACTCAAATTGGCCTAACTTTTACAAAAATCGCACAAACTTGTACAACTACTTGGAAAAGTTAGGCTGACTTAGGCATATTGGACGGGTTTTGTCGGATGCTTACAATCAACTGAAGCTGCATGCCTTAAGAGGTGCACTTTTTGAAAAACAGATACAATCAAGGCAGGTTGACTTACTGCTTGAAAACCATCACCAACGATTACTTTGGTTCGCTTACTGAGTGGCTAAGTTGTGGAGGTGGTACAATTGGCGCACCGGATCAGATCCGGAAAAAAAAGGGGTCTAGCAACGTAAGCCGGACCCCCATTTTTTTAGAGATTCTTGATGCAGCGAACGGATAAACCATTTTGTTTTGAAAAACTAAGAGCATTGTTTTCTGGGTCATTATAAAGTAATTTTCTATAATGTCTATTGTTCCCTGATTGGGTGCTAGAAGTCCAGAAATATGAGTTATCTTTTAATTCATAATAATCGTCATTATTTTTAAAATATCCACCCGGCAAAGCCGAAAAACCAGATATGTTAATGTAATAATCATATTTATCTCCTATTTTACCCGGAGAACCATCTACAGTTGAAATAGTCCATTCATTATTTGCGGCTTTGGCCATAGATTTTGCAACATTTTTTCTTACTTCAGTTCCAGATGGACTATAACCATCTTTATTTTTCCAAATTAACCCATGGTGCGTTAACCACCTTTCTGATCTACTCCATTCACGACTATTTGGGATATACCAGCCAGGAGGGCAAGCACCTTGTACACCTACAGGATGGTCATTATTTCCAGGACTTTGATATCCCCCCATAGCTGCATGCCAATTGTAAAGTACACCATAATTTTTGTAATTATCTGAATCTTTTGCATCTTTTATTGAATTGCTTGAATTACCATATACATAATAGCGACTTTCATTTAATGCAGAACTTGGTTTCACATGCACTTCAGGAAAATATTTCAGATTTTCTGCCATCCATACTATAGTAGAATCACCCTCCCCAATTTGGATTGTAGTATACAAATTTCCATCACGCGTATCTGCCAGTACTCCACTTTTAGTGATAGGGTCAATTGTCCCGTCCGGTACTTCAATATCATTTTCCTCAACAAATTGCAAGCCGGGAGTCCCATCATAAGTAACAAAAAAGTGATAGACTTTGCCTGTTGTAGCTACTCTTTCAGGTTTGTAACCTGAATAATCAGTGATTTCATTATTTATACCGCTTTTTATTCTGAGTCCGATGGATGGCCACAGTGTATTTTCTTCTATCGGTAACCAGGCCCAAAATGCCAATATGCCGTTTTCGACAACAAAAGCATGGTTGGCTGTAAAAGTGATTTCAGAGGCTTTTTCTTGCTCATCATTATCTTCTTTAAGGAACTTCTTGTTTTTCAAGTCAAACCTTATGGCAGAGGCATAGGCCGGAATTAAGTCTGTTGCATTTTCAGGCTTCAATATGGCTTCTGTTACGTTTTTAATAGTTGCAGAACTTGCATTCTTAAATAAAATCTTAAAGAAAGATCCCATGTGTTTTAAGTGTACACCAAAGCTTTCGGCATCCTTATGAATACCCGGTGTTTCAAACCGGAGCATCATTACTTTTTTAAGAGTTTGTAAATCATTAGCAAACATGTCTTCTATTTCCGGAAGCGAAGCTTTTGTACGATCATATTCACACAGTCCCTTTCCTCCATAAACTCCGTACAAGTCAAATGTTTCTTTTACATCCGCAGGAACGTTTATTTTAAAAGTAGCTCTTTTACTGTTTTCAGGGTCAACAGTTACGGTTTGTTTTTGATAGTATGTGGCCGGATTATTTGTTGTGTTTTCGTATACAAGTACTAATTCTAATTCATCACCTTCTTCCCAATTCAACTTTATGTTTAATCCGTCTTCTTCCAGAGAGATACGTGTGTCGGGTTCAAAGGTAGCTATGCCGGTCATAGTCTTGAGTACCGGAGTGTCCTTGTCCAAACTTTCGTGAATACATCCGCTAACTAAAAATGCGAGTGCTATCAATAAAAAAAGATATTGTTTTTTCATAATGTGCTACGTTTATGTGATTTTACCATGCTTCTCCCGGAGGATCATCAAGACTTGCTCCATCCAGAACATTTTGTTCCACGGAGATTTCAAGAACCTGTATATCAGGTACTACATAAGAAACGCTCTTGTCGAGCTCATTGTCAGGGTTTTTCATAAAATATTGTCGTTTTGGAAATTAAGGCGCAAAGATAAGAAAAATAATATTACTTTAAGAAATGGTGTTTATATTTGTGTTTCATAAAGATAGCCCTCATGTCCGAATCCCTTTGTTACTGCATAGCAGGACAATTTTTACACATAGAAACAAACCATCCCATAGAGACCGAACGGCTGCTGCCCACATTCAGGCCCTTTCTTGTGGAACATAGCCAGACGGACCGGGTGCTGTTCCGGTTTTGCGGCGGCCGGGGCATACGGCTGCCCAACGCCGAGCCCGATGAAACGCATACGGCAGAGCAGGCTTTCTTTAAGGTCTATTACCGCAACGGAGCCGTATTGGTTTCCATGCTGGCAGGCAGTAAGGAGCACAGGATGGAATTGTCGGCCGACGGGAAAAGCGTCATTTCCGACTTGACGCTTACGGCGCCTGAAGAGGAGTATTTTCTGACGTTCCTGCTGCGGACGGCTTTTGGTATGACAGCCGTGTACCGTGGGGTGCTGAAGATGCACGCCTCGGTCGTTATAAAAGAAGGCAGGGCGTTGGCTTTTCTGGGAACGAGCGGCACGGGCAAGAGTACGCACAGCCGCCTGTGGCTGAAACACGTGCCCGGCAGCCGGCTGCTCAACGACGACGAACCGCTGGTGCGGTTGATGCCCGATGGCTCCGTACGCATATACGGGGCGCCCTGGAGTGGCAGCACGCCTTGTTACAAAAGTGAGGATGCCCCCCTGGCGGGGTTTGTGCAATTGAGCCAGGCCCTGGAAAACAAACTGAGTGTCTTGAGACCGGTCCGGGCTTTTACGCGCCTGTTTCAGTCGGCGTCGGTCTTTCGCTCCCATGAGCAGCATCGGGAGCAGCTGACAGGGCTGATTTATGACATACTGGAACGGGTGCCGGTGTATTACCTGGAGAATCGGCCCGACAGGCAGGCCGTGGAATTGTCGCTGTCGGTGCTGGAAGGCACGACGGAAGAAGCTCCGGAAGCCCTTACCGTAAAACATATTGACAACCGGTTGTTTTTTGACGAGGCGATGAAGCAGCTGGAGCAAGGCAATAAGGTGCGTATGCGGGCCCGGGGCAGCAGTATGGTGCCTTTTATCCGTGACGGGCGCGATGTGCTGGTACTGGAGCGGCCGGGGGCGGCGTCTTTCCGGCGCGGCAGGCTGCTTGCGGCTCTGTTGCCCGGTGAGGACAGGTATGTCATCCACCGCGTGGTGCGGTTGCGGGGTGAACGGCTGTGGCTGCGTGGGGATGCTGTTTTAAACCGCAAAGAAACGTGCCTGCGCAGCGACGTGGTGGCCGAGGTGACGGAAGTGGTGCGGGGGGATGCCTCGGCACATGTGGGAAGCCTGCGTTGGAACCTGTACCGGTTCCTGTGGCCCCGGAACGGCTTTTTACGCCGGGCGGCTTTGGCCGTTTACAGAAGAAGTACTATTTTACAAAAATACCTATGAAACTGAAAGAAGATTTTTCCATCCGCAAAATAGGGGATGAGTACATGATGGTAACGAAGACGGGATCGGGTCTGGATTATACCCGGGTAGTCACCTTGAACCATACGGCCGTTTATTTGATAGAGGCGGTGCAAGGTAAAGAATTTACCGTGGAAGATTGGGTGGATTTGCTGGTGGAAAAATACGGGATTGAGAGATCGGCCGCCAGGCAGGATGTACAGGCCCTGGCAGATAAACTGATTAAAGAGAACATCGTTGAAAACTGAGCATCACACACGTATCCGGTCTTTGTTTTTGCACCTGCTCACGGCCGCAATTTGGGAGCGGGAGGTACAGGCGGAGCGGTTTAAGGGCCTGAGTGCGGGCGATTGGAGGGCACTGGCCGCTCTGGCGCATAAGCAGAGTGTCAACGCGCTGGTGGCCGACAAAGTGTTGTCGCTGCCGGGGGACGTATTGCCTCCGAGGGATTTGAGCCTGCAGTTTCTGGCGCATATAGAGCAGACAAAAGTCATGAACAACAACCGGCTGGAGGTGCTTGGGGCGCTGAAAGAGGAATACGCCCGGGCCGGTTTTCCGTTTGTGTTGATGAAAGGGCTGGTAAGCGGCCACTATTACCCCAATCCGTTGTTGCGCAATCCGGGCGATATGGATATTTTGCTCTACCAATCCGGCGATTATAAAAAATCGTTTCAATGGGCTGTTAATCAAGGGTACGACGCAAAAGACGCCGGACATATTCATTATAATTACCCCTGGCACGGGGTGACCATTGAGCCGCACAGCCGTATTTCGTATTTTGACAGGCGCCGTTTCGACAGCCTGTATGCGGTTTGGGAGCGGGAGGTGATGGATCAGCCGGAGGCTTTTCCCGTATTGCCGATGGGTTTTGGGGGTAAGGTTGTGGAAACGGCGGTGCTGCCGGTGGAAATGAACGCTTTTTTCCTGTTCCACCATATGTTCCGCCATTTTATCCACCTGGGGGTGGGTCTGCGGCATGTGTGCGACTGGGTGTTGTTCTTGTACCGGAACAGGGATAAGATAGATGCCGCGGCTTTTGAGGCCCGCGCCCGCTCGTTTGCGTTGTTGTATCCCATGCAGGTTTTTGCCGGCGTGGCGGTGGAATGCCTGGATGCTCCGGAGGATATTTTTCCTTTTCCGCTGCCCGATAAAAGGCATCGGCGCCATGTACGGCGGGTAGGAGAAGATATCCTAAAAATGGGTAATTTTGGGTTTCACAAGCCGGGCAGGCAGCGGCCCGGGGCTAAATACGCCGGTATGTGGTTTTCTTTTGTACAGACGGTTATCAGGTCGGTAAAATTTGCCGGCTTGTCTGTGCAGCACATACCTGTTTTGCCGTTTAAGAAATTATGGAACAGGTTGCGGATAGGATTGGACGCATAATATGAAAGAGACACTCAGGTTCATACATTTTGTATCGCGCGGGATCCGGGCACGTCTTACGGCCATTTCCTTCATTGGATTGGTTGAAGTGGGCTTGTCGCTGGCGTTTGTATGGTTTTCCAAGGCTATCATAGATGTGGCCATTGGGAGCCGCACGGGTGATTTGCTGACTTTTGGGCTGTTGCTGATAGGTCTGATTGTATTGCAGATCCTGTTTAGGGTCTGGGAGGTGAAACTGCAGAGGATGACGCAGGTACGTATGGGAAATACCGTACGGTACAGTATTTTTTCCAGGTTGTTGTATTCGCGGTGGGAAGAATTGGCGGCACTGCATAGCGGCGATATGCTCACGCGCATCGTGCGCGATACGGACGATTTGGTGGACATGATGGTGTTCGGGCTGCCTACGGTTTTTGTGGCGGTGGTGCAGTTTGCGGGAGCGCTGGTGATTCTTTATATACTCGATCCCACGCTGGCCTTGATTCTGGGGGTGGGGCTGCCTTTGTTGACCGCATTCAGCCGTCTGTATTACCGGCACATGAAAAAGTATACGCTGCAGGTGAAAGAGAGCGAGAGCCTGATTACGGCCATGTTGGAAGAGAGTCTGTTGAATCAGGTGGTCATCCGTACTTTCGAGCGGCAGCAGGATCAGTTAAACCGACTGGATGGACTGCAGGATCGTCTGCACGAGGATGTGCGGCAGCGCACCCGGGTATCTGTGGTGGCCAATTTATTGATGGGGCTGACCTTTAACGGGGGATACATTACGGCGTTTTTGTGGAGTGCCTGGAGCCTGGCCGCAGGGAGGGTGACCTTTGGTACGGTAACAGCGTACCTGCAACTGGTGAGCCGTATTCAACGCCCGCTTTTTGAGATGATACGGCAGCTGCCGGGTATTGTGTCGGCCAAGGCGGCGGTGGAGCGGTTGATTTTCCTGACGGGTTTTACGTTGGAAGATACCAAGGACCCCATCCTGCTGGAGGGTAATGTGACGCTGCGCATGGAAGATGTGTCGTTTTCCTATGCCGAGGGGCGTGAAGCGGTCTTAGAAGGCTTTTCACTGGTGCTCAGACCCGGAACCATGGCTGCGGTCATGGGGCCCACAGGCGTGGGAAAAACCACCTTGCTGCGCTTGTTGCTGGCCTTGGTCAAACCCGATAAAGGCCGTCTGGTGCTGGAGCAGGAAGGGGCCGGCGGCGTCGCTGCGGCCGGCGGAGATGTTGTGGTGGAGGTATCTGAGCGTACCCGCTCCAATTTTGTATATGTGCCGCAAGGCGGCTCCTTAATCAGCGGTACCATCCGCGAAAACCTGGAACTGGGCCTTCCGGCCGGCAAAAAGACAGCCTCCGGCGAAGTTTATGAGGAGAAGCTGCGCCGGGCACTGGAGCTTGCCTCGGCCCAATTTGTATTCGATCTGCCCGACGGCATGGACACCGTACTGGGCGAAGGCGGCAGCGGCCTTTCCGAAGGCCAGGCCCAGCGCATTGCCATAGCCCGCGCCCTGCTCAGGCCCGGTAAAATCCTGCTGCTGGACGAGGCCACCTCGGCCCTGGATGCAGAAACTTCCCGCACCTTCGTGGAAAACCTGCGCCGCCATATGGGCAGCCGCTCCGTCCTCTTCATCACCCACCAACCTCATATGGCCGATTTGTGTGATTATCGGGTGGAGTTGGTGAACCGGATCTGATCCGGTGCGCCATTTACTGGTATGCGTTTTGTAGTGGTGTTATAAATCGTTAAATGAAGATATTATGAATGTTTTTATGATTGGCGGGACCGGGTTGATAGGCAGCCAGGCCGCATACGAATTGATAGCAAGGGGTCACAAGGTTAGTACTTTGGCGTTGCCTCCGTTGCCGGAAGGGGCAACATTGCCTGAGGAAATGAAAGTTACGTACGGGAATTTCATGGAGATGTCCGATGAAGAGCTGTTGAAGCATTTGTCAGGTAATGAAGGATTTGTGTTTGCAGCGGGTATTGACGAACGGTTAACCTCGGCACCTCCCATTTACGACATGTTCAAGAAATTCAACATCGACGCGCTGGAGCGGGTATTGCGTCTGGCCAAACAGGCAGGTGTGAAACACAATGTGGTGTGCGGTTCTTATTTTACGTATTTTGCCAAATCGCGTCCGGAATTGGAGCTGACCAAATACCATCCGTATATCCGGAGCCGAGTTGACCAGGAGCAAATGGCTTTGTCGTTTGCGGGATCGGATTTTGATGTAGCCGTGTTGGAGCTGCCGTATATCTTTGGAACGCAGCCCGGACGCAAACCCGTGTGGGTCTTTTTGGTGGAGCAGCTACTGAAGATGGGAAAGAAAACCATGTATCCGAAAGGCGGAACGACCATGGTGACCGTCAAACAAGTAGGACAGGCCATTGCCGGAGCGCTGGAGAAGAACAAAGGGGGCAATTCATATCCAATCGGGTATTACAATATGACCTGGCGGGAGATGTTGGAGATTTTCCACAAATATATGGGAGAGCCGGGAAAGAAAATCGTTACTATTCCTACCTTCCTGTACAAGATGGCGGCTCGCAACACCTTGAAACAACATATCAAAGACAATTTGGACCCGGGATTGCATCCTGTGGAGTTTGCCAAGTTACAATGCTCCAACCAATTCATCGATAAATCTTTGGGCTGTGTGCCTTTGGGCGTAACCGACGACGACATAGACGCCGCCATTGGCCAATCGGTGCAATTGAGCCTGGATATCATCCACAATAAGGCGGAAGTGGTGGATATGAAAGGGGAATGACGCAGCTTGGGTTTGCCAGATTGGATCTAGCGCGCCATTTCTAGTTTGTCGTTTTTTAACACACTGGGTGTCTGGCATATATGTTTTAAGAAAATGCATTTGACGCGCTAGATTCAATTTGGCTGCGTCACTTTCAGCAAGCAGCACGAGTTCTGCCATACAAAAAAGGGAGCCTCGGCCCGTTTCCAAGGCTCCCTTTTTTATGTGGCAGTTAAATTGTTTTGAAAAGTACCTTTAGCAAACCTTCTGAGCGATGCAAAAACTGGGCAACCGGAACAATTGGTGAAAGAAAAGAAAAAAGCAAAGTACTTTGATTTTAAAACTGATTTGATTGCGTAAGTCTTCTCCGTAAAGTGGCTTCCGGGATGGAGAATATTCTACTCATCTGTCTTATAGAGGCCATCTTTTTGGCCCTGAGTTTTATACAAATATTCAGGACTTCATCTGCAGATAAAGAATTAATACTTCTGGGGTAAATGTATTTCAATACCTTTTCACTTATCTGTAAATCATTGTATTGAACGGTGCGTGGGATAGGCGGTATACCATTATTGTCTTCAATTTCTTGTTCTGTAGGTGTGGATATTTTATGAATAAAATTGGGATAGTTTTTGAAAACCTTTTCAACTTCCTTGTATTTCAAGAAACTCCGTGGATATATATGCCCGTTATCTTCTAGCAGAAAGGAAGAGGGTATAAATTTCTTGCTGTTTGAGAGGAGTCGCTTTTCACCTGCCGGGGTTAGATTTATAGGCTCTACAGCTCCTCGTTCTTTAAGAAAATAATACTTGCTAGAATTATGTGGATCTACGTATGAATGTTCTACTATTTGATGTTTTACCGAATTTCTTAATACGTAAATCAATCTGTCTTCCAACCTGTTGAGTGTGTTAATAATACCACGGGAGTAATGTATTCTTCCAATGGAGCCAATTGAACAATTTTTATAGTTTACATACCGCGTAAAGCTAATCCTATAGGCGTGCATGAATGCCGCAGGAGATTGGCACTTGAGAATTAAGTGGTAATGATTTGATAAAAATTGATACGCCAGTACATCTACTTCATATTTATGACTATATACGGCTAATAGGTCTATAGCATGAAGCACTTCATTGTTGTTCTGGAAAATATTGAATTGACCGTTACCTTGAACACTTATATGATACCACATAATCTACCTCCTCAATCTTTAATCATATTTTGTTAACGACTGTGTCAAATTTAAGAAATTCTTGCGATATAATGCAGCAGAATTTGATTAATTTTTGCCAGATTGAATCTAGCGCGCTATTTTTGATTTGGTGTTTTTTAACACATAGTGTGTCAATTACATATGTTTTAAGAAAATGCATTTGACGCGCTAGATTCAATCTAGATGCGTGGTGGGAGTGGTAGGAAGAGGGGGTTTTGCAAATGTGCGGGTTTGCTTATCTTTGTAAGCATGAAGTTTTTTATAGATACCGCCAACCTGGAGCAGATTCTTCAGGCGCGTGATTTGGGTATTTTGGATGGGGTAACGACCAATCCTTCTTTGATGGCTAAGGAGCAGATTCGTGGTCATGCGGCTATAATGGCGCATTACCGTCAGATTTGTGAAATGGTGGACGGTGACGTGAGTGCCGAGGTGTTTTCGACCGATCTGGAGGGGATGCTGGCCGAGGCTGCTGAACTGGCGGCTATACACAAGAATATTGTGGTGAAGATACCTTGTACGGCCGAGGGAATTAAGGCTATCAAGGCGCTGACGGCCCGCAAGATTCCAACCAATTGCACGTTGGTCTTTTCCGCCGGGCAGGCCGTGCTGGCAGCCAAAGCCGGGGCGAAGTACGTCTCGCCTTTCATAGGAAGACTGGACGATATCAGCGAGGATGGCGTAGGGCTGGTGGCACAGATTGTGCAAATTTTCCGTACGTACGGCTATGCTACGCAAGTGCTGGCAGCCTCGATCCGTCATACCCGGCATATTATTGAATGTATGGAGGTGGGGGCAGATGTGGTGACGTGCCCGCTGAAGCCGATTTTGGGGCTGCTCAACCATCCGCTGACGGACAAGGGCCTGGCGCAGTTTGTAGAAGATGCCCGGAAGATGGCCGGAGAGAACCTGAAGAAGGCGTAGTACTCCGGGTACCTATGAAAACGCTGATTTACTATGCCACAAAATACGGCACCACGGAACATGTGGCCCATCTTATGGCAAAGAGCCTGAGCGAGCACGGTACTGTTGAAGTAAGCAGCGTGAAGGTTGGGAGAGAGATTGTCAGGATTCCTGATTGCAAAGGGGTGGAACGTATTGTTTTGGGTGTGCCTGTTTATGGGGAAAAGCCGTTGCGGACCATGAGCAGATTTTGCAAGAAGAACAGGGATATACTTACCGATTACGAAGGGCCCCACTTGTATTTGTTTGCCATGGGTGTAGAGCGCATGCCCCGGTTGCAAGAACAGGAATTGGTTAATGCTTTTCCGGAAAGGTTGGTTTCAAGGGCCAGAAAGAAAGTGTTTTTGTTAGGCAGACTGGACTGGAATAATATGAGCCTGCTGCATAAGAGAATGGTGAGGAAAACGATGGGACTTTTCGGTCCCCGCAGCGGTTTGAGCAAGTCGGAGGTTAAGGATTTTGTGCAGAAGATATTGAGAGACAAGGAACGTATGAATAAGTATTACCGGGTGGGCGAAGACGAATATATGGACCGTTTGCTTGAATTGAGGATGAAGCAATTGGAGAAGGCACGGCTGGTTATGGAAGAGGCCAAAAAGCAGGAATGGCCTCCCAAGATAGTGAAGGGTAAGAAAAACCCGTATACGTGGTAATGGCGCACCGGATTAATGGCGCACCGGATCAGATCCGGTAAAAAATAAAAATTATGAGTTTGAAAATGCCCGATGAATTGAATCAGATTCTTTCTTTTGCAAGGGAAGAAGCCATGCGTTTGGGGAGTTATACGGTGACGGGGGATCATCTGTTGCTGGCTATGATACGTCATCAGGAGAATGATGCGTATGAGGTACTGGCTATGTTGGATTTGCATTTGTGGCAGTTGAAGAATTTGATTGAGAGCAAAGAAACGGGGCGGGCGATGATTTCCCCCGACCAGGCCGATAAGCTGTCGCTGTCGGAACATGCAGAGAAGTGTTTGAAGGCTATGTATTTGGAGGCCAATAAAATGGGACATACGGTGCCGGGATCGCTGCACCTGTTGTTGTCGCTGCTGGCTCTGGATAACGGTATAGGTGTCTATTGGCTGCGTACGAAAGGCGTTACGGATCAGACGCTGAGGGCGCACCTGAAAGGGGAGATCCGTCTGAATCTGAAGGCAACACCTGCCAAGCGTCCGGTCTTGCGCAAAAGCAAAAATGACGATGAAGACGTAAACAGCATTGCCGATAAGATTTTGAATGATGCCCGTCGGCGTGCCGGCATAAAAGAAGCCACGGCAAAAGACGACAGCGCCACGCCCATGCTGGATGCGTATGCGCTCGATTTGACCGAAGAAGCCCGTGCGGGCAAGCTGGATCCGGTTGTGTGCCGGGATATGGAAATTGAGCGGCTGGCGCAGATTTTGGGCCGTCGCAAGAAGAACAACCCGGTGCTCATAGGGGAACCGGGTGCCGGAAAATCGGCCATCGTGGAGGGGCTGGCGGCGCGCATTGCCAGCCGCAAAGGGACGCCCACGCTGTTGGGCAAGCGCATTTTGTCGCTCGACATAGGGTCGGTGGTGGCCGGCACCAAGTACCGCGGGCAGTTTGAAGAGCGGATGAAAGGGTTGCTGGCCGAGTTGAAGAAAAACCGCAATGTCATTTTATTCATTGACGAGATCCATACGCTCGTAGGAGCCGGGGCAACGGGTGGGTCGGGCGGAGGTTCGCTCGATGCGGCCAACATGCTCAAGCCGGCTCTGGCACGCGGGGAAATCCAGTGCATCGGTGCGAGTACGCTCGATGAGTATCGGGAATACATAGAGAAAGACGGAGCCCTGGAACGCCGTTTCCAGAAGGTGATGGTAGATCCCACGCAGTTTGAAACGACCTTGAAAATCTTGAAAACCATCGCTCCACGCTACGAAGAACACCACCTGGTGACCTATACGCCCGAAGCCCTGGAGGCATGTGTGCGGTTGTCTCAGCGGTATATTACCGACCGCTGCCTGCCGGACAAGGCTATCGACGTGATGGACGAGGCAGGCTCGCACGTACACATCAGCCACCTGAAACTGCCGGCCGAGCTGCTGAACATTGAAGAGGAGCTGGCGGCCATCCTGCTGGAAAAGCGGGAAGCCGTGGACCGAAAGGATTACAAAAAAGCCTCGGCCTTACGTCTGAAAGAAAAGGAGCTGGAGGCAAAACTGGCTGAAGACCGCAACCGGTGGTACGAAGAGCAGAAAAAACAGAAGAAAGAGGTTGGGGAAGAGACGATTGCCGAGGTGGTGTCCATGATTACGCAAGTGCCGGTAAGCCGCGTATCGGAGCCGGAATCGCACCGTTTGATCAATATGGCGGATGTATTGAAGAAAAAGCTGGTGGGCCAGGATGATGCCGTAGATGCGATGGTGCGGGCCATACACCGCAACCGGGCGGGGTTGAAAGATCCGGACAAGCCCATCGGGACGTTTATTTTTCTGGGGCCCACGGGAGTGGGTAAGACGCACCTGGCCAAGCTGCTGGCCGCCTATATGTTCGACTCGGCAGACAGCCTGGTGCGGATAGATATGAGCGAGTATATGGAAAAATTTTCAGTCAGTCGGCTGATTGGGGCGCCTCCGGGGTACGTGGGTTACGACGAGGGTGGTCAGCTGACCGAGCGGGTGCGCCGCAAACCGTATGCCGTGGTGCTGTTGGATGAGATTGAGAAGGCTCATCCCGATATCTACAATTTGCTGCTGCAGGTATTTGACGAGGGGCGCCTGACCGACAGCAACGGTCGTCATGTGGATTTTCGCAATACGATACTCATCATGACCTCGAACATCGGCAGTCGTGAATTGAAGGAATTTGGAACGGGAGTGGGGTTTGTCACCAGCGCCAAGGGTACGGAAGGTGCCACGGAAGAGCGGCACAGGGCGATTATTGAAAAAGCCCTGGGTAAAACGTTCAATCCGGAGTTTTTGAACCGCGTGGACGAGCAAATTGTGTTCAATGCACTGGATAGGGAGGATATTCACAAGATTATTGATATCGAACTGGCCGATTTGTTTGCCCGTACGGAAGAAGCCGGCTTTGTTCTGAGCATTCCGCAAGCCACCAGGGATTTTGTGGCTGACAAGGGTTTTGATCCCAAATACGGAGCCCGTCCGCTCAAGAGGGCCATCCAAAGATACCTGGAAGATCCGCTTTCGGAGGCCATCATCAGCCGTGAGCTGAAACCGGGAGCAAAATTGGAAATAAATCTTAATCCGGAAAGCACAGATACCGTTGTCAATTAAAGGATATTTTTGTACTTTTGACGGTTGATTTGATGCTTATGGAGGATAGAATTCAGAAGATAAATATTGAGGACGAAATGAAAAGTGCGTACATAGATTATTCTATGTCCGTAATTGTGTCCCGAGCCCTCCCCGACGTGCGTGACGGTCTTAAGCCGGTCCACCGTCGGGTTCTTTATGGGATGTCCGAATTGGGACTGGCAAGCAACAAACCTACTAAAAAATCGGCGCGTATTGTGGGGGAAGTGCTGGGTAAGTACCACCCGCACGGCGATTCCAGTGTGTACGAGGCCATGGTACGTATGGCCCAGGATTGGAGCCTGCGTTATATGTTGGTGGAAGGGCAGGGCAACTTTGGCTCTGTCGACGGTGATTCCGCTGCAGCCATGCGTTATACAGAAGCTCGTTTGCGTAAGCTGGCAGAGGAACTGCTGGCCGATATGGATAAAGATACCGTCAATTTTGTAAACAACTTTGACGATTCGCTGCAGGAACCGTCGGTGCTGCCGGGCAAGGTGCCCATGCTGCTGCTGAACGGGGCCAGCGGCATTGCCGTAGGGATGGCCACGAATATGCCTCCGCATAATCTGGGTGAGATTGTGGATGCCATCTGTGCCTATATAGATGCCCGGGATATTACCGTGGACGAGTTGATGGAACATGTGAAAGGGCCTGATTTTCCCACAGGAGGCATCATCTACGGAACGGCCGGCATCCGCGACGCGTATGAGACGGGCCGGGGTCGGATTGTGGTCCGTGCCAAGACAGACATAGAGGTGTCTTCGAGCGGACGCGAAACGATTGTGGTGACCGAGATTCCCTACATGGTCAACAAACGCGAACTGATAGAAAAGATTGCCGAGCTGGTGGAAAATAAACGTTTGGAAGGCATTGCATTTGTGAACGACGAGAGTGACCGCACGGGTATGCGCATAGTCATCAAACTGAAAATGGGCGTGGTAGCCAACGTGGTGTTGAACAGCCTGTATAAATATACAGCCATGCAGAGCTCGTTCTCCGTTAACAATATCGCCTTGGTGGACGGCCGTCCGCGTTTATTGAACCTGAAGAAACTGATTAAATATTTTGTGCGCCACCGACACCAGGTCGTGGTGCGCCGTGCACGGTTTGAGCGTGATCAGGCCACCAAACGGGCGCACATTCTGGAAGGACTCTTGAAAGCGCTCGACATACTGGACGAAGTGATTGCTTTGATTCGCGCCTCACAAACGGTAGAAGAGGCAAGGAACGGGCTGCAGGAGCAATTCGGTTTTACCACGGAGCAAGCCTCGGCCATTGTGGAAATGCGGCTGCGTCAGCTGACCGGGCTGGAGCGCTCGCGTTTGCAAGCCGAATACGACCAGCTGATGGCATTGATTCGTGAATTGGAGGCATTGCTGGCCAGCGAGGCGCTGCAGATGAACCTGATTAAAGAGGAACTACTGGATTTGAAAGAGCGTTTTAACGATCCGCGCCGTACAGAAATAGAATATGCCGAGGGTGATTTTAATCCGGAAGATTTCTATCCGGACGAAGACGTGGTCATTACCATATCGCACCTGGGCTATATCAAACGGACCAATTTGAATGAATACCGGCTGCAGGGCCGGGGAGGTGTGGGCTCACGCGGAAGCGATACGCGGGAAGAGGATTTCATTGAGCACATCTACGTGGCCAATATGCACAGTACTATGCTGTTCTTCACACAGAACGGCAAGTGTTACTGGCTGAAAGTATACGAGATTCCGGAAGGAAACAAAACGTCCAAGGGCAGGGCTATTCAGAACGTTATCAACATAGAGCCCGGAGACAGCGTCTGCGCATATATCAACGTGAAGAACCTGACAGACGAAGAGTACATCAACAACAACTACATCATCCTGGCTACGGAGCGCGGCGTGGTAAAGAAGACGACGCTCAAGGCGTATTCCAATCCGCGTTCGACGGGAGTGATTGCCATTACCATCCGGGAAGATGACCATTTGCTGCAAGCGTGCCTGACAGACGGCAGTTGTGAATTGCTACTGGGAGCACGTGATGGCAAGTGCGTGCGTTTTGACGAGGCCGATGTGCGCCCCATGGGACGGACGGCTTCCGGGGTACGCGGCATCTCCATAGACGAGGACGATCAGGTAGTTGGCATGATATGTGCAGATACAACAGGTAGAACCACCGTATGCGGCGTTCCTGCAGAGGCCTCGGCCTCAGCCCCGGCCTCGGCCCAAAAACCGCACGTGCTGGTTGTGAGTGAAAACGGATACGGAAAACGTTCCTTGATAGAAGATTACAGAAAAACAGCCCGCGGGGGCAAAGGCGTTAAAACGCTGAATATTACGGAGAAAACCGGAAAACTGATTGCCATTAAGGCTGTTACGGACGACAACGATTTGATGATCATAACGCGCTCGGGCATTACCATCCGGGTGGCCGTAAGCGATATCCGGTTGGCAGGACGCGCCACGCAAGGTGTCCGGTTGATTAACCTGCGCGAAGGAGATGCCATCGCAGCCGTATGTTGTGTGAGCAAAAGCGACCCCGTTCCTAAAGAAGAAATGCAGGATTTGTAACAAAAAAGAAATACTATTTAAAGAAAAAACACATAGTACTCATGAAAAAACTTGTATCAGCTGCCCTTATGTTATTGTTGGTATTACAATTGGGGGCACAACCGAAAGAAGTGCAAAACCTTCTGAAAAATTATGAAAAAACAAAACAGCAAGTAGAGAATCCAAAACGTAACGACAAAGCCGTTACATGGATTCGCTATGCTCAGGCTTTGACAAAAGCATACGCCTATCCTACGGAAAATTTGTGGGCCGGTCTTTCTTCGTTGGAAGCGCGCGTTATCCTGAAAGATCAGAGAGCGCTCTCTACGGAACATAAATCGGTGCAGGGAGAACAATATGAAGTAGTCAGGTATGCAGATAAAGAACTTTATTACAATACAGAAGGTTTGTTGACTTTCTGGGTTGTTACCAAACCCATTATCGATGAGGTGGATCTGCTGGATGAAGCTTTTAAAGCGTACAAGAAAGCTACCGAATTGGATACAAAAGGAAGCAGCAAGTCTGAAATCCAGGAAGGGTTGACTACCATTGCCAACAGCCATATCAACGAGGCCATGGCCTCTTACACACTGGGTAATTTTGCCGATGCATCCAGGAAGTTCGAGAATTCTTACCATGCTGCGTCGCAACCGGCTTTGAACATGGTAGATACGACCATTGTGTATTATGTGGCTCTGACGGCATTGATGGACAAGAATTACGAACGTGCCGCACGCTTTTTTGACCAATGTATCCGGATGGGTTATGAGTCTGGCGGCGATGCGTATGCCAACCTGGCCGAAGTACACAAACAGCTGGGCGATTTGGAAAAGAGCAAAGAGCTGTTGTCTTTGGGCTTTACCAAGTATCCCGACAGCCAGAGTATTTTAGTGGCCCTGATCAATATTTACCTGGAAAGTAATGACGATCCCAACAAGGTGCTCGATTTTATTCACCGTGCCCAGGAAAACGAACCGGGAAATCCGAGCCTGTATTATGCAGAAGGCAACGTATTGAAAGGGTTGGGCAAATTTGAAGAAGCCATTGGTATGTATAAAAAATCCATAGAAATTGATCCGAGTTTCTTCTTTGGGTACTTCCAGATGGGTCAAAGTTATTATGACAAGGCGGTAGATATCCAATCAGCGGCCGCCGATGAATTGGACGACAACAAGTACTTGAAAATGGTAGAAGAACTGGATCAGATGCTGGAAAATGCCATTGCTCCCTTTGAGAAAAGTTTTGAGTTGATAGAAGACGAGGAAATCAAATTAGTTGTTGTAGAGTACCTGAAAAACATCTATTTCCGCTTACGTACCAAGAGTCCGGAATACGAAGCCGCCTATGAAAAATACAATGCTATGATGCATTAATCGGTGTTAATTGGTTGATGTGGCGTGCCGGATCTGATTCGGTGCGCCATTTTTTTTCAGTGAATTGGGCACCGTGGCGCACCGTGGCGTACCGTGGCGCACCGAATCAGATCCGGTACACCCGGGCGGTGTCGCGGCCGGTGAGGACGGCGTGGGCATTGGCGGCCAGGGCGTGCATTTCGTCTTCGCCGGGGTAGGTGTGGCAAGGGGCCAGGAAGCCGATTTGGCGGGTGATTTCTTCTGTAAAATGTTTGCTGTAGGCCAGGCCGCCGGTCAGCAGAATGGCATCGATCCGGCCGCATAAGGCAGCGGCCATGGCACCGATTTCTTTGGCTGTGGCGTAGGCCATGGCGTGGAAGACTTCGGTGGCACCGGTATCTCCATCTTGCATGCGACGGGTGAGTTCCAGAAAGGAATTGGTGCCGGTGAGGGCCACCATGCCGCCTTTTCCGGCTATTTTTTTGATAAGCTCTTCCTGAGTGTATCGGCCCGAGAAGCACATGCGTACCAGAGGCATGGCGGGGAGTGCGCCGGCCCGTTCCGGAGCCATGGGACCGTCTCCCTGCAAAGCGTCATTGACATCAATGACCCGGCCCTTTTGGTGGGCACCTACAGAGATGCCTCCGCCCATGTGGACGACTATAAGGTTTAGTTTTTCGTAGGGGGTACCGCAGTCTGCCGCGTAGCGTTTGGCAATGGCTTTCTGGTTGAGCGCATGGAAGATGGAGCGGCGTTGTATTTCCGGAAAGCCTGTAAGGCGGGCTACGTCATGGAATTCGTCAACGACTACAGGGTCGGCAATAAAGGCCCGGCAGCCCGGAATCTGTGAGGCGATACTGTGCGCCAGCAGGCCGCCCAGGTTAGAGGCGTGTTCTCCGCCGTAGCCTTCTCTCAGGTGTTGGAGCATCAGATCATTCACAACGTACGTACCCGAAGGAATGGGTTTGACCAGACCGCCCCGTCCTATGACGGCGGTAAAATCGGCAAGCCGGAAATTATTTTCGGCCAGTTCGCCCAGGATGGTATCTTCACGGAATTTGTATTGCTGGAAAACGCGCGGGTAAGGAGCCAGTTCTTCCGTACTGTGCCGTATGGTACTGATGAATACTTCTGCCAGGCCGGTGTTTGAGGCTCCTGCGGGATCTGCTTTGTAGACGGCTATTTTGGTAGATGTAGAGCCGGGGTTAATGACGAGTATCTGTTGTTCCATGGTTTGCGGTTTAACGTGTGATCCAAAGTTAAAAAAAAATGGGGCTGTTTTGCAGCCCCATTTTTTATTTTGCCGTTACTGCCGCAAGGGCGATGGAGTTGAGCTTGGTGTTGGTGGAATCGGCTCGGCTTGATAATACACAAGGAGCCGAGGCACCGACCACAATGGCAGCTTGTTGCGATTCCGGGCTCAATTGACTAAGGCTCTTGTACATGACGTTGGCACTTTCGATGTTCGGAAAGAGCATGCAGTCAACGTCTCCGGCCACGGGGCTTTTCAGTTTCTTGATGGCTACGGCCTCGGGACTCAGGCATACGTCCAGGGCCAGGGGGCCGTCGGCTACGCATCCGGTAATTTGGTTGCGGTCAACCATCTTGGAAAGGATGGCGGCGTCAACGCAAGCGGGCATGGCCGGGAGCATTTGCTCGGTGGCGGCTACAAAAGCGACTTTAGGCGTGGAAATACCCAGGGCGTGAGCCGTGTTGACCAGGTAGCGGGTAATGGCTACTTTTTGGTTCAAATCGGGTGCCGGGATAACGGCTATATCGCTTAGGATTATAAACTTGGGATAGTTAGGATGGGTCAGGACAGATACGTGGCTCAGGACGGCTTTTGGGGGCAGCAGTCCTTTTTCTTTGTTCAGGATGGCGCGCATGTATTTGTCGGTGCTGCATTGTCCTTTCATAAGGATATCGCCTTCCTTGTTACGAACCATCTCTACGGCACGGGCGATGGCTTCCAGTTCGTCTTCTATGTTCACTATGGTGAAAACGGCAGGATCGATGCCTTCTTCGTGGCAAACAGAGATTATTTGAGATTTTCTTCCTACCAGTATGCCTTCCACAATGCCTTTTTCGATGGCTTGGTGTACGGCTGAAATGGTGTGATCGTCAACAGCCCAGGCGGCTACCAGTTTTTTCTTTGTCTGAGAACGTAATTTTTCAAATATTTCTTCGAAGGTTTTCATATGTAGTGTGTTTAGTTTGTCAGGTTCCAGGTGTCGGTGGCAATGACCAGCTCTTCGTCTGTGCTGATGACTACGATTTTGGGGCTGTTGGAGTTGGTGGTGATGACGGTATTTTCTCCGTGCACGTTGTTGTTTTTCTCTTTGTCAAAGGCAACTCCCAGGTAAGTGAGTCTTGTGCCGATGAGTTCGCGAATGTGTGCGTCGTTTTCTCCGATGCCTCCGGTAAATACAATCAGATCTACTCCGTCCATGGCAGCAGCGTATGCACCTATGTATTTGAGTACGCGGTAAGCGTAGGCTTTGTGGGCCAGAATGGCACGCGGATTTCCTTCTTTTACGGCGTTTTCTATGTCCCGGCAGTCTGAGCTGGGTCCGTACAATCCCAGCAGTCCGCATTTTTTGTTCAGGAAATTATTGGTTTCAGCGGCTGTCCAGCCTTCTTTTTCCTGGAGATAGGTGACGATAGAGGGGTCCATATCGCCCGTACGAGTACCCATAATCAGGCCTTCCAGCGGTGTGAAGCCCATGGATGTGTCTGCCGATTTCCCGTTTTTGATGGCCGTGATGGAGGATCCGTTGCCCAGGTGGCAGGTGATAACTTTTGATGTATCAAAATCCAGGCCTACCAGATCGCAGGCTTTGCGCCCTACGAATTTGTGGCTGGTTCCGTGAAAACCGTACCGGCGTATGTTGTATTTCTCATAGAGCTCGTAGGGAATGGCATATATGTAGGCGTAATCGGGCATGGTTTGGTGGTAAGCCGTATCAAAAACAGCTACCTGCCTGGCTTGCGGCAGCAGTTTTTCTATGGCCAGGATACCCAGCAAGTTGGCCGGATTGTGTAACGGAGCCAACTCTCCTAATTTCTCGATATTTTCTTTTACCTGATCGTCAATCAGGACACTTTCTTTGTAATAATGGCCTCCTTGTGCAACGCGGTGACCGACTGCGTGGATTTTGTCGAGCGATTCCAATACGCCCCAGGTTTCATCTGTCAACAGGTTCAATACCTTTTGAATACCCAGTGTATGGTTGGCAACCGGTTGTTCGACTTTATACTTTTCTTTGGCACCGATAAGCCTTTTGTGGGTTACAATACCCTGTTCCAGGCCTATGCGTTCCACTATACCCTGAGCCAGCAGCGTATAATCGTTTTCTGTTCTCATGTCAAGTACTTTATACTTAATAGAAGAACTTCCGCAGTTTAAAACAAGAAGTGTCATAATTGGTTTTAGTAGGTTTTTTTATTAATTTTGAAATATTAGTTGTTGATTCTTAAGAATCCGCAAAATTACAGAAACTATACGTGACTTGCAAGCTTGAAGGGGAGGAATAATTGTGCAATGTTACCGCCCGCCGTCGCAGTTCTTTGTGGCACGTTGGGCGGCTTGTATTTTGGAGGAGATGGGTTTGGGGTTTCTTCTTCAAAAGGGTTGCTTTTTTCTTTTCTTGGGCCGAGGCGGTGGTTGTGCGTTTTGGCGGCTTGCACGCTGCTGGCAGCAGTCTGTTTTTTCGCAGGCCTGTGGTTGCTGCGGCGCAGGCCACGCCACATACATACACGGCTGCGGCGACAGCCGCATAGCCATTCTCCGGCCACACAGCAAACACGCCTTCCGGTTTTGCAGCAAATCTTGCGGGGCATTAGGCAGATTCCCCTGCGACGACATGCCCGGGACTCACACCAAACCTCGCGGCTGCGACAACATGCCCGGGACTCACACCAAACCCCGCGGCTGCCTCGGCAAATCCCCGTGTTTTATTCACAGGCACAACTGCGATACCGGTTTGGCAGGCCGCTCTATTTCTTGGGTTTGCTGGTGCTTTTCTGTGTAGCATTCTGGAACGGCCTTACAGACAGGCCATCGGTTCTCAAATTGCTGCTGCCGGACCGCCATGTCTATGCTCAGCCTGCCATTTTGGACGGGGAACGGGTATATCTGGCATTGCGTGTTACGGATTATCCGGTTTCTGTAGTAACGGCTGCCGGGAGGCATTACGAACGCGTTGAATGTAAACTGCTCGCGTATTCACCCGATGGGCAGCAGACCTATACCGGTAACGAAAATGTATTGGTGTATATAGCTGCTGGTTCTGGTTCTGGTTCCGGTTTTGCTACTGTACCAGATTCTGATTTTGCTTCCGTACTTGGTTCCCGTTTTGGTTCCGTAACCGCATCTCGTTCGGCCGGAAGTCCCGCTTCTGCTGTTGCCGCTGGTTTTGAACCTGTGGACACGTCGGAATCTCTGCTGCCCGGCGACGTGTTTATGGCCCGCAGCAAGACGTTTTTATTCAGGGCATCGGAGGCGGACGCCTCGGCAAAAGTAAACGATGTTGATTCCGGAAATGTTGGATCTATGGCTACCGATGCGTTTGATTATGCCGAATACATGGCTCGGCGTGGATTTTACAGACGGGCGTATGTATATGATTACAAGCGTATGGATAGCAAATTGACCTTGCGGGAGCGGCTTTTGCGTTTGAGGGTATCATTGACGGCAGCCTGGGGGGCTTCTGACATCGAAAAGCGTAAACGGACCGGAGATTTGTTGGCGGGAATTTGTTTAGGGGCCAAGAGTGGCTTGGATAAAGAGGTCCGGGAGTGTTTCAATAGGGTTGGGGCCGGGCATATTCTGGCAGTCAGCGGGTTACATGTAGGCGCTTTGTATGGGAGTTTGGTTTGGCTACTGAGTCTGTGCGGAAAATTGCGTGAAGAGAGGCGGTATAGGAAACGTCCTAAGGTGTTGCCACCGGTTTTGAATAGGCAATCTATCTATAAAACCTATTCGTTGCGTAAGGGAGCCTGGGTTCATGTGCCTGCCTTACTGCTTATTTGGGCGTATGCCATGGTTGTGGGCTTGAGTACGAGCGTGGTTCGTGCGGCTTTAATGTTGACTGTCTATGGAATCAGCAAATTGAGAGGGTACAGGGCGTTTGGTCTCAATGTCTTGTCTATCGCAGCGTTGGTACTGATGGTGCTAAAGCCCGGGGTGGTATTGGACCTGGGTTTTCAATTGTCTTTTGCTTCCGTTTTGAGCCTTCTGCTGTTTTTCCCGATTTTCCGCAACTTTTTGAGCGTTAGAAAAACATTGCCGAGGTATTTGTGGGAATTGTTCTGTGCTTCATTGGCCGTGCAATTGGGTACATTAAGTTTAACCTTGAGTGCTTTTGGCATTGTGCCTCTGTATTCTTTGTTCTGCAATATGTTGGTAGTACCTCTGGCGGCTTTGATTCTGTATGTGTTTCTGCTTTACTTAGTATTGTTTGGGTTGGGGTCTTTAGTGGCTATGGGGCCTTTTGGATCTTCAGGGTTGTTTTCTATGGGTTGTCCGGCCGATAAGAGCTTCTTAAGTACAGCAGATGCTGCATTGCAATGGGCTTTTACCGCGGTAACAGATACCCTGCATTTTCTGGCCGATGTGTTGTATAAAACCGTGGCCTTCTTTGACAGTTTACCCTACAGCCCTATTGAATATGTTCCAAATGTGATTGATCTGTTGCTTGTTTTGTGGTGTTTGGCCTATGTGCTGCTTGCGCATGCTGTGCACACCGCACGCCAGCCCACCCGCCAGCCTCAAGATGGTGCGCAGCGAAGAAAAATTGACAAGTGTAGTGCTTTGAAAAACAGAGGATTAGTGAAAAAGAGTAAAAAACCTTGCGCACCATCTTGAGGCTGGTGTGCGCAAAAAACAACAAAAGTTATGTGGTACCATGTTAGTGTACAGGGAAACAGAAAGCAAAGTATTTTTATGAATGACAGGGACAAGCGTCATGCTATGGATTTATTGGCTGTTTTTAGCCATGAGTATAATGTGAAAGTACTGGCGTATCAGTTATTATCAAACCATTATCATTTGATTTTGGAGTGTGAAAATCCCGGAGAATTTATGCAAGGATTCAGAATTAGCTATACCAGATTCTTCCATAGGATTCATGGTACAACGGGATCAGTAGGTAGGGTACATTATTCAAAGGGTTATATTAAAACGTTGGATAGATTGGAAGACAGATTAATATACGTGCTTCGGAATTCTACAAAACATCAAGTAGAAGAGCACCCTTTGGCAGATAAATACAATTCTTCCCGGTATTATTATTATGAGGCTCGTGGGATGAAAGAAACGGAAAATTTGAAGCCGGCGGGTATACAATGCAGTCTTATATGTAGTAAATTCTGTATACCTGAACATTATTTATTGGATAAAGATGGACACATTTATCCGCGTTCTTTTCTGGATTATCAAACAGTAGAGCGTGTCTTTAGAACGTATTCAAATTTTCTACACAAAATATCAACACCTACGGAACAAGAAATAGCCGATAATAATGGCAAGATTCCTGTTGCACGTAAAACGACTATGTCTGATTTAGATATAAGTACGTTGATTATGGAGCTTATACATCCCATACCTATTCATTATCTGGAGCGATCAGAGTTGATAGCACTATGTAAGCGACTTCTTCAGGAATTTCCCGTATCAGTACGGCAATTGGCCCGGGTTTTTGGTTATCCGGAATCTAGTTTGCGGGTGCTTTTGAAAGGCCAGCCTCAAGATGGTGCGCAGCGGAGAAAATTTGACAAATGAAATATTGTGAAGAACAGTAGATTAGTGAAAAAGAGTGAAAAATCTTGCGCACCATCTTGAGGCTGGTATGCGCAAAGTGTCTATATTTGTGGCGCTAAATTATCGAATACTATGGGTGGCTTTTTTGGGATTGTATCTATGGAACCGTGTGCTAATATGCTTTTCTACGGGACCGATTATCATTCGCATATGGGGAATAGAAGGGCGGGGATGGCGACGATGGGTGAGCAGGGAATTATCAAGCGTTCCATCCACAGCATAGAGAATGCGTATTTCAGGAATAAGTTTGAGGATGAGCTGCATGAATTTCAAGGCAGAAGGGGCATTGGTGTAATAAGTGACAAAGATCCGCAGCCTATTGTGTTGCGCTCACATCTGGGGACCTTTGCCATAGTGACAGTAGGGAAGATAAACAATATAGAGGAGCTGGGCAATGAGCTTCTGGACAAGGGGATTAACTTTTCTGAGTTGAGTACGGGCCAAATCAATGCAACGGAATTGGTGGGGCATTTGATTACATTGGGTCAGACATTTGCAGAGGGAATTCGTCTGGTACAGGAAAAAGTAAAAGGTAGTTGCAGCATGTTGATTCTCACGCAAGACGGGATTATTGCGGCGCGCGATAAATACGGCCGAACACCTATTGCAGTTGGGATTAAGTGTGGTAAAAGTCGTATACATCCGTTTAAGACTGGGGAATCCACAGAAACGGAAGCAGAATCAACAGAAACGGAAGCAGGACACACAGATAAAGAAATAGCTCACAAAGATGCAGGAGCAGGACACACAGATACGGGAGCAGTACACAAAGATGCAGGAGCAGAACAATCCCCGGATGGAGCGTCAAAAGGTATGGAAAACCCTGTAAGCAATGTGCTACCTGTAAGCAATGTGCTACAGGAAACACAATATATCGATGATCTGGTGGCGGTAGCGTTTGCGAGTGAAAGCTGTAGTTTCCCGAATTTAGATTTTCAATTGGCCGGTTTTTTAGGGCCGGGCGAGGCGGTGCTGGTGCAGGAGTCGCCGCGGTTTTGCTCGGCACTCTATACATTTCAAACGTATCAGGACCAGCAGAAAGCGGAAATGGCCAGACAGCAGGGGTGGCAGCCGGGCAAGGAAGAGATTGGGCAGCAGGTGCAAGGGCAGCAAGCAGTTGAACGGGAAGGCAATGTGCAGCAGGGGTGGCAGCCGGGTGTGGAAGGGGTTGAGCAGCGAGGGCAGGAGCAGGGGCAGCGGACAGGGGTGCCGGGAGGTGCTGCGGGGTCGGCGCAAAGGTGTTCGCGGGAGTTGACAGAGCAGTTGATTGCCTCCGGGAAGGATGCGTGGCGTAGTATTTCCGAGTTCCACCAGATTGTGCCTCCGGGTGAGAAATTGCAGATTTGTTCCTTCCTGTGGGTGTATTATGGATTCCCTACCTCGGCTTACGAAGGAATCAATGTGGATGAGGTGCGCTTCCGTAACGGGATGCTGGTGGGTAAGGAGGATCGGGCCGAGGTGGATGCTGTTTGCAGCATTCCGGACAGTGGAACGGGGATGGCTATGGGATATGCTGTGGGTAAGGGGGTTCCGTATAGGCAGGCGGTTGCCAAATATACACCGACCTGGCCCAGAAGTTTTACGCCTAAGAACGCAGAGCGTCGAAAATTAGTGGCTAAAATGAAGTTGTTGCCTAACGCAGATGTGTTGCGAGGGGCTAAAATGGTATGTTGCGACGATTCTATTGTTCGTGGTACGCAGTTGAAAAATAATGTGCAGGTGTTGTTCAGGAATGGAGTCAAGGAAATCCATGCAAGGATTTCGTGTCCGCCCATTCTTTTTACGTGTCCTTATTTAAGCTTTACAAATACGAGGGTAGAAATGGAGCTCGTTACGCGCCGGGTTATTCAGAGGCTGCAGAAGGAGGCGGGGATGACGTATTCCAACGGGCAGACAGCAAGAAGCATTTCAGGTGTGGAAGAAGGCCGAGCCGGAGCAGGCGCTGGATTTGGTGCTGCAACAGACACCGGAGGTGAAGTCCGAGCCGGAGCAGGCGCTGGAGCTGGTGGGCAGTACTCTGATATTAAGGCATATATAAACATGGATTCGGTGGAGCATAAGGCAATGATTGAGGGTATTTGTCAGGAAATGGGTTTTACATCGCTGAAATTCAGTACAATACAAAATTTAATCCAATCCATTGGGCTCCCAAAATCAGCTATTTGTACGTATTGTTTTGACGGTGAGGGTTGCAGGGAATAAAAATTATGTTATATTTGAGAACATTTAACTAAAAATCATCCCTGATCCATGAACATCTTTGTTTCGAGTCTTAGTTTTAGGGCTAAAAAAGAAGACCTGATTGAACTATTCTCTCCCTTTGGGGAAGTACTCTCTGCTCGCATCATACTTAATAAAGAAACACGCCGTTCTCGTGGTTACGGTTTTGTGGAAATGGCCAGTCAAGAAGATGGTCAGGCTGCCATTGCAGCGCTGAATGGATCTGAACATATGGGAAGGACCATTAACGTGGCTGTTGCTCATGACAGACAGGCACCGACACAGACACCCATTGTTGTGGCTGCTTCGGAAGCCGAACAAAAACCGGCAGATGAGGCCACATCTGATTCTGATTCTGTTCCGGCCGATGAAGCTGTGCCGGCTAAGCAACCGGATAATTAGGCAAAACCTGGCACAGAAACAGCAATGTAAACAGAAACGACGGCCGGTTAAAAGGAAGCTGCGTTAGAGCTTCCGATTTTGAAAAATAACCTAAAACCGAAAAAGCCGACATGAAAATGTCGGCTTTTTGGTTGAATTGCTGAAAAATCAACCCAGGTTTTCTGTTCTCCTACTACTCCAAAGAATAGTTTAGGTTGGTTTTGGTAGAAATAATTGAATTATTCCAATTATTGCAGACAAAATCGACACTATTAATGTTAGCCACTTAACGGCATCTGCAAGATTCATTTTACTAATTCTCTAAAAAGTTTCAAAAACTCATTAGTTTAGGCTATACCTTCAATCAGACTTATAATCCAATCGATTATGTTGGCAATTTGCTCGGCGATAAAAGCGAAAATACTTTGGAGGAATTCAAAAAAAGCGTCCATGATTTAATAAGTTAAAGGTTAATAATTAGTGTGTATTGCACTACAAATATAATTAATCTTGTGAAATATCCAATTCTTTGAACAAATAATCTGCTTTTCCTATTTTATCTATCAGGAAAAGTACGTATCGGATATCTACTGAAATGTTTCTGCAAACTGACGGATCAAACTCTATATCGCTCATGGTTCCTTCCCATACCCGGTCAAAATTCAGTCCTAAAAGATGTCCGTTTGCGTTGAGTACGGGTGATCCTGAGTTGCCTCCGCTCGTATGGTTGGTAGCGATGAAACATACGGCTACCGATCCGTCCGTTTCCCAGGGTCCAAAATCTCTATTTGCGTAGATATCACGGAGTTCCTGCGGAATGTTGTAGTCAAATACATCGGGATTGTCTTTCTCCATGATGCCTTCTATGGTGCTGACCGGTTTGTAAACAACGGCATCTTTTGGGCTGTATCCGCTGACCGTTCCAAAGGCTACACGCAGGGTGGAATTGGCATCGGGATAGAAGATGCGGTCTTTGTCAAATTCCATGATCGCTTGCATCCAGCTGCGGTACAAAAGGTTTAATTGGTCGTTTATTTCTTTTATTTTTGGTTGAATACCTGTCCGGTTTTTTTGGACAAACGGTGCTACAAGGCGGTAAGCGATGTCTTGATAGATAAGTTCCAGTGCTTGTTCTTTGTCTTTGAACAGGATTTCCAGCGTTTTTTCTTTGTCTGTCAGGGCCGATGTTGTGTAAAGGTGTTCTGCCAGGGCCGCAAAGTCCAACGGGCTGTGGTGCCCGTGGGCATGTGTATGTCCTTCCCGATGGGTGGCTTCAGCCTCCAGGATGGTTTTGTCTTTGAGGGCCGAGGCCGAGGCAGCTGCAGATTCCGGAGCGTCGCGGAAATATTCGGCCGGCGGACGGTGCATGGGCAGCAGCGGCAGGCCTTTCGCTGAACTGACTTCCGATGATACCGTGGGAATCAGATTGTCAGGCAGCAACTCTGTGCTGTGGTGCATGGCCTTGTAAAACTCGGTGAAGAGGATTTCAAAGATTTCTTTGTCTATGGGTAAATAGTAGTCTTTAAAGAAGCTCTCGGCCAGCGGTATGGCGGCTTCAGGACCTCGACGAGCTACTTGTGTGGCCAGGTTGTCGGCAAATCGCAGCAGTTCCACAGCCATGATGGCCTCGGCATACATCTCGGAAGCAAATTGGAGGGGTTCCAGGCTTTCGTACAAGGCTTTTATGCGGGGAATGAGGGTGGTGTATTCCGGGTTACCGGAAGCCTTAGCCCATTTGGTAAAACGCTCCTCGAAGGCTTGTTTTTTGGCGATGGTGCCTGCATTTATGATACCTCGGCTTTCACCTTGCCATTTTTTCCAGGCGTTCGACACGTTGGCGTTTTTGCTGGCGTAACGGATGCGGACCGAAGGGTCTTTGGCTTGTTCGCGGTTCATGACTTCCAGGCGTAACGTGCGAAGGTGGATTTTCATTGGGTTGGATCGCAGGGCCAGGTATTCTACAGCCGGAGAGAGCACGTATTGCTGGGTGCGGCCCGGATAGCCGTACACCATGGTAAAATCGCCTTCCTGCACGCCTTTGTTGCTGATGGTGAAATGGTATTTGGGCGTATACGGGACGTTGTCCGGGCTGTATTCGGCCGGATTGTTGTCTTTATCGGCATATATGCGGAAGAGGGCAAAGTCACCCGTGTGGCGGGGCCAGATCCAGTTGTCCGTGTCGCCTCCGAATTTGCCGATGGAAGAGGGAGGAGCTCCTACGAGCCGTACGTCCCGGAAGATCTCGTTGAAATACAGGAAATACTGGTTGCCGTAGTACGTGGGGTTGATTGTAACGGAGTAGAAGTTTTTGTCAAGCCCTTTGAGTGTTTTGTCCGTAAGTTTTTTGATATTTTTGGCTATGATTTCCTGACGTTTGGCTTCATCCATGTTGTCTTTGATACCTGTGAGCACCTGATCGGTAACGTCTTCCATGCGGCGCATAAACGTGACGGTCAGTCCTTTGTTGGGCAGTTCTTCTGCCCGTGTGCGTGCCCAGAATCCGTCTTTCAGGTAGTCGTTCTCTACCGAGCTGTGTGCCTGGATTTGTCCGTATCCGCAATGGTGGTTGGTCAGAAGGAGGCCTTCTGCAGAAATTACTTCTCCCGTACAGCCTCCGCCAAAATGAACAATCGCGTCTTTAAGGCTGGCTTTATTGATACTATAGATGTCTTCTGCCGTCAGTTTGAAGCCCAGCTCCTGCATACGCTCAATCTTCTGCCCAATGAGCATAGGCAGCCACATGCCTTCGTCAGCTTGAATGGCAATGGGTTGGAATAGCAAGAAAAGGGCAAGGAGAGCGAGGGTGGTGCGCCGGATCTGATCCGGTGCGCCATGCGGTGCGTCATGTGTGTGTTTTTGGAAACGTGTCATATTAATTATAAGGGTTTTAAGAAATTTTGCTTCTACGTAACCGTCTGGCAGTTTGCAAAACGGTGGGGGGCATATAGAGTGCTCTGTATAAGAGTCTGTTTTTCAGGGTATGGTAACGGAGTTCGCGGGCCAGAGGACGGAGGGTGGCGCGTGTCCATTGGCGCATTTGGTAGTAAGCGTGGTGTTTTTGGCTGTAGAGCAGGTCCAGAAACCAGGCGGCCGTAAAGAAGATGTAGGCTTCTTGCAGGGAGCGCAGCGGTCTTTCATTGACCAATTCGTTCAGTTGCTGTGTAAGGATGGTTTTTATGCTGTCTATACGCTGCGTGCTGATACGTTCGCGGCTCAGACCGGTTGTGTTTGTGTGGTACAGATACGTTACCTGGCGTGTAACGGCCAGGTTATGGATATGGGGGGCCATCTGGAAGGTCCACAAATTGTCTTCGTGAATCAGGTCCTTGGTAAACTGCAATTTATTGGCTATGAGGAATCCTCTGAGGAGCAGTTTGTTACAGGCCATTATGGGAATTTGACGGGAAAGCAGTATGCGTGACACTTTTTTGTTTCCCTCGGTATAAGCCTGCACCTGATCGTGGATGGATTGTGCCGGGTCGGTCTGCGGCAGTACATCTACGGCTCCGCATACCATATGCGGATGGCTGTACAGCTCTGCCATTCTGACCAGGTTTTCAATGGCTTTGGGCGGGAGTTGGTCGTCGCTGTCCAGGAAGAAAACGTATTCGCCCGTGGCGGCTTTCAAGCCTGTGTTTCGTGCTGCGGAAAGTCCCCGGTTTTCCGGATGTCTGAGGACGGTAAAAGTCCGGGCCGAGTCAGCCTGCATGCTTCCGCCACCTGTATCGCGGTAGCCTGCCTGAGCCAGCAGTCCTGCAGCCAGCTCCATGCTGTTATCGGTGCCGCAATCGTCAATAAGCAGGACTTCCAGGTTGTCGTACGTTTGGTCCAGAACGGACTTCAGGCACCTTGTGATGTAAGGTGCCGTATTGTAAACGGGTATGATGACTGTTACTTTCATGGCTATCTGTTCTTTATGCGTGTCAAACGGTTAACTGCTGCTTGCCGCAGGTGTTTCTTTTCCGTGGGTTTCAGGCCGATAGTCCAAATGAGCAGACCTGTGACAAGCAAAGCAACGAGCGTACTGGCAATCAGGGCGCTCCATTGTACCGGGGCCGGGCTTGACAATGGGGCTGATGTGGCCGCCTCGGCAAAAGCGCAGCTCCGGCTCAGCCACCACCGCGTCAGCAGCGGCAAGGGTACAGCCAGGAGGCTGATGGCTGCCACGGGGCGGATTACCTCTGTGACATAGGGTCTGAGCGGTATTCCGTTGTATTTGCCGGCGTAGTATAACCTATAAATATAACAAAATCCGTTGACAAGCACCCATACAACCAACACCCAATGCGGTTCTATGCCTTTGGCCAGCAGCAGCCACGTTACGGGCAGGGTGGTAATGCGTATGAGCGATACGGTAATCTGGTAGTTGCGGATATTGCCTGCAGCCCATGTGGTAATCCAAAGCGGACCGCTGAGTGATTCCACCAGATAATAGAGCAGCGTGATGCTGCAAAAGGCAACGGTGTAAGCCGGTACTTCTTTCAACCAGATGTTCAGGATATCCTGCATATTGAGCAGGATGGGCAATGTCAGGGCAAAAAGCATGTAATAGGAGAACTTGGACGTCTGGTTGACCAGATCCTGCAGGTAGTTCTTGTTGTTTTGGGCCGAGGCTTTGGTAATTTGCGGGTTGAAGGAAGATTGGAAGTATATGACAAAATTGTAAACGGCGGTGCTTACCTGCGTGGCGATACTCATGGCGGCGTTGGTAACCAGCGGCGTAAAGATGTTGAGCAGGAAGATACGTCCTTGCGTGACGGCCAGTTGGGCTCCGGAATCGCACAAGGTCCAGCCGGAAAAGGAGGCCATTTGTTTCAGAAGCGACTTGTTCCACACAAACCGGAATCGGCAAATAGAAAAATTCTTCCTGGAATAGGCCACGGTAATGGCAAAGATTACGAGCGATACGGAAAACAACAAACCTGCGTATGAGGCCAGTTTATCTACGGGTGATACGCTCAGCAAAAAAACCACGCCCAGTTTGAGCAACACGTCGGCAATGCTGATCCAGGCATAGAAAGACATTTTTTCGTGAGCAATGATGCTTGCGTTATAGGGCGTCTGTATAAGGTTGACGCACGTGGTCAGGAGGGTGAACAGGAGCACCCAATGGACGGCTTGCAGGCGGTCGGGCGGGATGACCAGTTTGTTGTCCAGAAACCACAGACCAACAGTCAGGCCCAGGAGGGTAATGAGAAGCGCCAGGAGCGTAAAGAGTGTCAGACTCGTGCCAAAGACTCGCCCGAGTGCCGTTGTGGTGCCTCGGCCCGGCTTAGCATAACCACAAGAGGTTGCTGCGTCGTGACCGGGGGCAGGTGTTTCATCTCGGCCGGGCTTAGCATAACTGCTGTGGGTTGCGGCGGCTGTATTGCTTGCGTCGTTACTGGGGGCAGGCATGTCGCCTCGGCCCAATTCGTAGCTCAAAAAACGCTGGGTAGAGGCGTTGAGGGCCGTTTGCAGGAAGGTGAACAGGGTGACGATACCGCCGACGATGCCGTAGAGGGCGAAGTCGTCCACACCCAGGATGTCCAGCACAATGCGCGAGGTGTACAGCGTCACGGCCAGGCGTACCAGCATACGTGTGTAAAGGGCGGCCGTGTTTTTGGCTATACGTCGTTTGTGCTCGAGTTCTGTCATACCTGCCTTGTCTTAACTTGTTTGCGCTGCCTTGTCTTGTTTATTGACCGATTCCTATATAGGTGAAGCCTTTGTCTTTGACCTCCTGCGGTTGGTATATGTTGCGGCCGTCAAGCACCAGCGGGGTGTGCATGATTTGACGGAGCTGTTCCCAGGAAGGCATACGGAATTCTTTCCATTCCGTTACCAGAATCAGGGCATGGGCTCCTTCTGCGGCCTCGTACATGTCCTTGGCGTAGGTAACGGTCGTACCCAATGTCTTGGAAGCCTGGCCCATGGCTACCGGATCGTAGACCTTTATGTGGCAACCGGCTTGCAGTAAATGGTATATGAGTACAATAGAGGGTGCCTGGCGGATATCGTCAGTTTGCGGTTTGAAAGAAAGGCCCCAGACCGCTATGGTTTTTCCTTCTAATTGACCGTTGTAATAGTTGTGGAGTTTGTGGAAGAGGATTTTCTTTTGTTCTTCATTGATGTTGTCCACGGCTTCAATAAGTTCCAGCGGATAGCCTTCTTCTATGCCTGTACGTATGAGGGCTTTGACGTCTTTTGGGAAGCAGCTGCCACCATAGCCGGTACCTGCGTACAAGAATTTTTGTCCTATGCGGCTGTCCGAGCCGATGCCCATGCGTACGCTGTTTATATTGGCCCCTACGCGTTCACAGAGGTTGGCCATCTGGTTCATGAACGATATACGGGTGGCGAGCATGGCGTTGGCGGCGTATTTTGTCATTTCTGCCGAGGGGATATCCATAAAAAGTACGCGAAAATTCTTGAGCAGGAACGGGCGGTAGAGGTTTTCCATGAGTTTTCGGGCCTGCTCTGTTTCCACACCGACCACAACACGGTCCGGACTCATGAAATCCCGTATAGCGTCTCCTTCTTTGAGGAATTCCGGATTGGAGGCTATATCAAACGGTATGTCTTTCCCTCTTTTGGCCAGTTCTTCCTGTATGACGGCTTTCACTTTGGCGGCTGTTCCTACGGGAACGGTGCTTTTGGTGGTGAAGAGCAGGTAATGGTTCATGTGTCTGCCTACGGTACGTGCCACCTGCAGCACCTGATGGATATCGGCGCTCCCGTCTTCTTCCGGCGGTGTGCCTACGGCACTGAATACAATGCTTTGAGTTGTGTTGGTACCGCCTTCCAGGCAGCCTGCCAAGTCTGTCGTAAAATGGAGCCGGCCGGCTTGCACGTTCCGCTGAACCATGGGCTCCAGTCCCGGTTCGTAAATGGGTATGATGCCCTTTTTCAGGTTTTCAATTTTTTCCGCATCAATATCCACACACGTCACATGCGCTCCCATTTCTGCAAAGCAGGCTCCGGTGACGAGCCCTACATATCCTGTTCCTACTATGATGATGTCCATGTTTTTTTTGGTTTTGCGCAGGTCCAGCCTCAAGATGGTGCGCAAGATGTTTTTATTGATTTTTCTAAATTGTTCTTATATAGGTAGTTATATGTTTAAGTGCTTTTTTTCTGCGCACCATCTTGAGGCTGGGTGCGCAGTGGCTGGCTGTGCAGCGGGTGTTGGCGGGTGTCCAGATACCAGCGGATGGTGGTTTCCAGGCCCCGGTCAAAGGGCATTTGTGGTTGCCAGCCCAGTTGGTTTTGGATTTTAGATATGTCTAAGGAGTAGCGCAGATCGTGGCCGGGGCGGTCGGTGACAAACGATATGAGGGATAGTGAATCGCCGGCGGGGCGTTCCAACAGGCGGTCGGTTATCTCTATGAGTTTGCGTATGAGGGAAATGTTTTGCCATTCGTTGTTCCCGCCTATGTTGTACGTTTCTCCGACCGCGCCTTTGTGGAAAATCAAATCGATGGCCCGGGCGTGGTCTTCCACGTAGAGCCAATCGCGGATGTTTTCTCCTTTGCCGTATATGGGCAAAGACTTACGATCCAGAATGTTGTATATAATGACGGGGATCAATTTTTCCGGGTATTGGCAGGGGCCGTAGTTGTTGGAGCAATTGGAGATTTTGACGGGCAGTCCGTAGGTGTGGTAAAAGGCCCTGACAAAATGGTCTGCCGAGGCTTTGGAGGCAGAATAAGGGGAGCGGGGATCGTACGGGCTGGTTTCCAAAAACGGTCCGTCATCAAATCCTAAGGCACCGTAAACCTCGTCAGTGGAGACGTTGTAAAAGATATGGTTTGCGTAGTTTTCTTTTTTCCAGAACGTTTTGGCGCATTGCAGCAGCGTGAGCGTACCCATGACATTGGAGCGGGCAAAGGCAAAAGGATCTGTGATGCTGCGGTCCACGTGGCTTTCTGCCGCCAGGTGGATGACACTGTCCGGCATGTAGGTTGTGAAGATTTCTTCCATTTTGGCGAAGTCGGCCACATCGGCTTGTATGAAAACGTAGTTGGGGGCGTTTTCAATGTCTTTCAGATAGTCCGGATTGGCGGCATACGTGAGCTTGTCCACGTTGATTATCAGGTAGTCCGGATAGGTCTTGACAAACAGACGCACCACGTGGGAGCCAATGAATCCGCAGCCTCCGGTGATGAGGATGCGGCGCACCGGATCTGATTCGGTGCGCCATTTGGCGGGTGAAGCCTCCAGCATCTGCAGGATGTACTGGCCGTAGGCGTTGTGGCGCATGGGATGGGCGTGGGTGCGGAGCTGGTCGGCGGTACGCCAGCCGTTGTGGAAGGCGATTTCTTCCGGGCAGGCGATGAGCAGTCCCTGGCGCTGCTGGATGGTTTCCACAAAATTGGCGGCCTGAGCAAGGGAGCTGTGCGTACCGGTGTCCAGCCAGGCAAAGCCTCGGCCCAAAGTAGTCAGGTGCAGGCGGCGTTGTCGCAGGTAATAGTCGTTGATACTGGTGATTTCCAGCTCTCCCCGGGCCGAGGGACGTACGTCGGCGGCTACTTGCACCACGTCGTTGGGATAGAAATACAGCCCGGTGACGGCCAGGTTGGAGCGGGGATACTGCGGCTTTTCTTCAATGGAAACGGGGATGCCCTGGGCATCGGCTTCCACTACGCCGTAGCGTTGAGGATGTTTGATGGGATAACCGAAGATATGGGCAAAGCCCCGGTTTGCCGAGGCGGCTGCTTCTTGAAGCATGGCGCCAAAGCTTTGGCCGTAGAAGATGTTGTCGCCCAACACCAGACAGACATGGTCTATGCCGATAAAGCGGCTGCCGATGAGGAAAGCCTGTGCTATGCCTTGGGGTTGTGGTTGTTCTGCATACTGTATATCCAGTCCGAAAGGTTCTCCGTTGCCCAGCAATCGTTGGTAAACGGGCAAGTCCTGGGGCGTTGAAATGATCAGGATTTCCCGGATTCCGGCCAGCATGAGTACCGATAAGGGATAATATATCATGGGTTTGTCGTATACCGGCAACAGTTGTTTAGATACACCTATGGTCAGCGGGTATAGACGCGTACCGGAGCCTCCGGCCAAAATAATTCCTTTCATAGTTGCAGTTTTGCGTGTAGCAAAGTTAATAAATATGTGCGAAGTAATGGTACTATTGGAGCTGCCGGTAGTATGTGAATTTGTGGTTGGGCAGGGCGTTGGGGTAGAAGATGGCTATGAGATCTGCCAGAATCAGGTGGGGATTGACGGCACCCGATTCAAAATAGTCACTGCCCATGGCAGGTGTGGTGCGCAGGTTGTTGTTCCAAACACGCTTATTGATAATGGAAGGCGTATGGGCAAAACGCGGATCTGCTTGCAGCAGTTCACTCAGACGGGCGTATTGGTTGGGATGGAGCCAATAATCTGCCTGGAGGGCGTAGGCGTAGGCTTGTTCCGTGCTAATTATCGTCGTTTTGTTGCCCGGCTCTGATCCGAGCACCTGGCCTCCGGCGTCTTCTATCAGAATGTTTTGATGGCTTTCCCGGCCGGGGATGTACCAGATGTCTTTATACGGAGCGTTGATCAGAACTTTGTGGCGCGGGGCCTCGCTTTTTTCAGGGGCCGAGGCGGAGACGGCTTGTTGTGCCAGTGTGCAGAAGTCCGTGTAAGCCCGGTGGATGCCGGTAAATATTTCTGCCGCCATTTCCTCTTTGTTGAAGAAAGCCGCAAAGGCAACGATAAACTCGGCTTTTCCAAGGGGGTGGTTTTCCAGGTGCTCTGTCATTTCCACGACAGTAAGACCCAGTTGCCTGATTTTATCCAGGTATTCCGCCGTTTGTCCCTGTATGCTGTAGGCAAAAACCACGTCGGGGTTCAATTGCAGGACCTTTTCGTAATCGATGGCCGATTCGTAGCCCACGTCTGTGGCTTTAAGTTTCTTTTTGTTGTAGATGTAGGGAAGCCCCGATACTCCTGTGATGGAAGATGTTTCGTTGATGGCATCCAGATAGGCTACATGCGTGGAGGAAAGGCACACAACGCGTTTGACCTTTTTGATGATTTGTTTTGTTTCCTGACCTGTGACAGGGTTTCTCAGGTAGAGTATTTTTTCACCGTCCTGCCTGATGATATAGAAATTATTGGCATATATGGGATGGTACAGGTAATGGGCGGTGCTGTCTGAAAAGTAGGGTTTATCCGGGTACTGCGTTTTTTCTTGACGGGGTTTTATTCCGGGGCAGGATTGAAAAGCGATGGTACAGGCAACTACGAATGTAATTTTTTTGAGCACAACATCTTTATACTTTGGAGCCTTCCACGGGACTCGAACCCGCGACCTGCTCATTACGAATGAGCTGCTCTACCAGCTGAGCTAAGAAGGCAAGGACTGCAAAGATATAATCTTTTTATGGAATAAAAATAACTTCCAGGGCAGGATCGGGCATATCTTTGTCCAAAGGAAACATGGGCCTCTCTATCCTTTTGTAAGGCAGTTCCAGAAGGTTTTGATCCACACCTCCCCGGGTATCGGCCATCATCCAGTCTCCGCGCATATTGTATACGCTTGTGGGCAGGTAGCCTACCTTGATCATGATGATATCGGTTTCTCCGGGTTTAAAGCCCAGATTTTCAAAGTCTTCTTCGTAGTGGTAGGGTTTGCGTTTTTCCGTGACAATCACGTACAGGCTGCCTGTTTTAATGACTACTTCCGTATTGACGGGGTTTTCCCGTATGTAGGCTACGGTCCCGTTGAGGAGCACGGGCGGCTGGTATCGGTCGTCTACCATAGCCCCCACATAGGCCTGAACGCGGGCTCCCACACCGGCTTTCAAAGCCTTTTGCACCATATCCGGGCCGGGAATGGATGCATAAATAAGGGTAGGTCCGTCCGCGTTTTTGAATTCCGGCCGCTCCAGCACACGGGCTAAAGTCCACGTAACGTCACCGGCGCCTCCGGCGGTGGGGTTGTCTCCCATGTCGCTGATCATAAAAGGCTTCTTATCGCTTTGCAGAGCTGCTTCCAGGCATTCTTCCAAAGAAGCTGTGGGTGCGATGAAGGCAAAGTCGTGGCGGACATCCCAGAAATGCTGTGCCAGTTTTTTTGCCGAGCGTTTGACAACGCGTTTTCTATCACCTGTCACCATGACTACGGCGTGGTTGCGCGGTTCATCGGCCCAGGCGTATCCAATCCAGATGCCGGCATCTACCACGCCTTTCAGAGCTGCAACAGGGGCAATGCCGGCGTAAAGCGATTTGGCCGGCTCCACGCGCGTGCTTGTTTTTTCGCCCGGCAGCAGGATGGGCACCTTGACCCAGGCTTTGTATTTAGGGCGGCCTCGGCCCGTTTCCAAACGTTCCACCAGGTTGCTGACGGCCCTTCTTTTCGATTCCATGGCATCATCATGCGGCGCCAGGCGGTAGCAGGTCATCAGGTCTGTATTTTCTGCCAGACGGTGGCTAACGTTTCCGTGCAGGTCCATGCAGGTGGAAATGATGGGTGCGGTGCCGATGACTTCGCGTATCTTGATGATAAAATCGCCTTCCGGATCGTCCAATCCCACGACACTCATGGCTCCGTGGATATCGAAAAAGAGGGCGTCATAAGGCTTGTTTTTCTCCAGGGCCTCCAGGGTTTGTTCCAGCAGGGATTGGTATGTTTCTGCCGTAACGATGCCGCCGGGTGTAGCCGCCGATACCATAGCCGGCAGCCATTGGGCTTTTTGGCGCAATACGGAATCTTCATGCAGAAAGGGATACCTGCGGTAGATATCGTCTCCTTTGGCCACCCGGAACATGTCTTCCGTGGTTTGGGCCGGTGAAAAAGTGCTGCATTCTATGGCTATGCCTGCGATGCCGATGCGTGGCAGGGTGTCTGAAGAGGCCGGCCGGCAGCCCGGTAAAACAAGGACGACAGACAAGAGCAGCCCCTGGAAAACAGACAAAGCGGGAGTGTGTTTTTTCATGGCATTTGATTTTCAACAAGGCAAATCTACAAAAGAATGGCGTAAAACATGTATTTTTGCGCCATGAAACACGTAGTAGTCATTGGAGCCGGTGCATCCGGCATGCTGGCTGCGGGAACGGCAGCCGAGCACGGTGCCCGCGTTACTTTGCTTGAAAAAATGCCTAAGCCGGGCCGGAAACTGGCCATTACGGGCAAGGGCCGGTGTAACCTCACGAATCTGAAAGACTGGAACGATTTTGCCCCGCATGTGCATCCGCTCAGCAGGTATCTGAAACCGGCGTTTTATGGTTTTACAAGTGCAGACACGGTAGATTTTTTCAACAGCATCGGCTTGCCTACCAAGGTGGAACGGGGGAGCCGGGTCTATCCGGCAAGCGAGCGGGCTTTTGATGTCATAGACACGTTGGTGCGGTGGCTGGAAGGATTGGGAGTAAAGGTTCTGTACAACACAGCCGCAACGGGGCTGGTGATGGACAAAGCGGCTACCGTGGGGCGAAGTGTTCCGAACCGGGGTGAGGCCGGAGGGGAGATGGCAGGCAGAGGTGGTGGGAATGTGGCGGGGGTACGCGTCAGGCAGGTTACGGTAGTGGGGACGGATGTAACAGGACGAGGCGGGGAGTGGGAGATAGCGGCCGATGCCGTTATATTGGCCACGGGCGGGATGTCGTACCCGGGAACAGGCTCTACGGGAGACGGATACGCTCTGGCCGGGCAGGCGGGACACCGCATAGAGCCTGTGTTTCCTTCTTTGACAGCGCTTATGCCTGTCGTGTACGACAGACGTTTGGAGGGGATTCAACTGCGTAACGTAGCCCTGGAATTGCGCATAAATGACAGGGTACAACAGACGGAAGAAGGAGAATTGCATTTTACCGATTTAGGCATAGAAGGACCAATTGGATTCCGTGTAAGCCGAAAGGCCGTACAAGCGTTGATTAAAGGCCATAAGGTAGTGCTTCATGTAAACCTGAAGCCGGCACTCACCCGTGAGCAATTGATGGTGCGCTGGGAGCAGGAAAACGGGGCGGAAGCGACGGATTCTGATTCTAAGCGTAGCCTGGAAAAAAGGCTGCGATCTTTTCTGCCCAAGGAACTGGTACTGCCGTTTGCAGATTATATAAGAAGTGGCCCGGCAGGTGAAAGAGACACGCTGCATCCGGTGGATTCCCTGCAGGATTGGATATTTCCCATCAATGGTTATGAGGGTTGGAGAAGGGCTGTTGTTACGGCCGGAGGCGTGTCTATGAAAGAGGTGGACGCCAAAACCATGCAGTCACGTTTGGTGGAAAATTTGTATGTTGCCGGCGAAGTAATGGATATAGATGCCGACAGCGGCGGTTATAATTTACAGGTAGCCTTTGCTACGGGCCGTTTAGCCGGCCGTATGGCAGCAGACGGTAAACAGAACGGCATGTCCGTTATTCGCAGAGAGGAACTGTAATTACAGCAGGGAGTTGATGGAGAGTTTGATTTCTGTAAGAATCTTTTTAGTATCAAGCGTAAAATCACCTTTCATCATCCAGTCGTAATAAGACGGTTCTGTTTTCAGGACTTCAGCAACAAGTTTTCCTTTGTGCTTACCAAAGTTAAAGACGGCCTGGTTGTCACCATTCAAGGCTATTCTGCCCGCATAATCCAGGAATTCCGTACGTGTAGAAAATTCGGCTAGAAAGGCGATGTTGTTTTGCAGGGCATCGGGGTATTTTTCCAGCTGGCATTCCAGCACTTCCATGGTGGCAATGGTATCTGCCTCGGCACTGTGGGCATCTTCCAGTTCTTTGTCGCAATAAAACTTGTAGGCGGCTTTTAAGGTGCGTTGTTCCATTTTGTGGAAGATGTTCTGCACGTCAATGAGCTTACGTTTTCTGAAATCGTAATCCACACCTGCGCGCAGGAATTCTTCCGCCAGCATGGGTACGTCAAACTTTATGGAATTGTAGCCGGCAATGTCACATCCCTCCATCCATTGGGCCAAAGATTTGGCAATTTCCTTGAAGGTGGGCTCGTTGGCCACGTCTTCATTGGATATACCGTGAATGGCTTGAGCCTGAGGCGAAATGGGAATAGTAGGGTTCAACCGCCTTGTTTTGACTTCCTTAGTCCCGTCCGGTTTCACTTTAAGGACACATATTTCGACAATCCTGTCCGAGGCAACATTCAATCCTGTTGTTTCCAGATCCAGAAACACCAGAGGTCTTTTTAATTGTATTTTCATAAGCACTAATGGGTAATCATCATGGGCATGATGAGTGCGCAGATTTCTTCAGCTTCCGAATCGGGTGTCAGCGGAGTTATCAAACCTACGCGGGAGGGATCGCTTAGTGCAATATTGACTTCCGTTCCCGGAAGATTGGCCAGGATATCGACTAAAAAGAGAGATTTGAAGCCCATTTCAATAGCCGGTCCTTCATACTGACAGCTCAAGCGCTCCTGGGCTGCTATACGGAATTCGAGGTCCTGGGCCGATACGAATATCTGGTTGGCCGAAAAGAGCAGTTTAATAAGGTTTGTGGCCTGGTTGGAGCAGACGCTTACCCGGCGTACGGCGTTCATCAATTCCAGACGGTCGGCTATGACGTTGTTGGGATTGTTTTGCGGGATGACGCTGCGGTAAGCCGGATAGTTGCCGTCCACCAGACGGCAAATCATATGGAACGAACCAAACGTAAAGAAAGCATTTGTTTTGTCGAAAGATATGTTTACGTCGTTTTCTGTTTTTACCAATAAATTCCTGAGGATGTTAGCCGGTTTTTTTGGCAGGATGAAAGAAGCATCTTCCGGAGCTTTGACATCTGAGCGTGAATAACAGACTAATTTATGCGAATCCGAGGCTACCAGGTTGGCTGCATCGGTTTTTAAATCAAAGAAAATGCCGTTCATGACGGGTCGCAGTTCTTCATCTCCGGCGGCGTAGAGCGTACGATTGATGCCTTCCAGAAGAATTTCCGGAGAAAAGGCAATGGAGTGTATTCCCTCCGGCTTGGAAATAGCCGGATAATCTTCTGCCGGGAAAGCCGGTACTTGAAATTTCCCCGTTGCCCAGGTGAATTCAACAATGTTTTGCTCTTGATTCAACGCAAACGTAAGAGGCTGTTCAGGAAACTCTTTAAGAGAATCGGTAAGTATACGTGCAGGGATGGCTACATTGCCGGCTTCTGTAACTTGGTCGGGTTTCAGGGTGGTACGTAAGGTGGTTTCCAGATCGGAAGCCGTAATGGCCAATTCATCACCGGATAATTCAAACAGAAAATTATCCAAAATGGGCAATGTGTTTTTGGAAGCAATAACCCTGCTTACGGATTGAAGTCTTCCCAACAGTTCTGAGCTTGATACAACAAATTTCATAAGTATTGATTTTATGCAACAAATATACTAAAAAAGTGCGTTACTAGATTCCGGGGCGTACGATTTTTCCATTGCCAGCAGGCTTTGTTTACGGGCTATTCCTGAAGCATAACCTACCAAAGTTCCGTCTGCACCTATTACGCGGTGGCAGGGAATGACAATGGCAAAAGGGTTGGCGTTGTTGGCTTGTCCCACAGCACGGCCGGCTTTTGGATTATTGATACGTTCGGCCAGTTCGGAGTAGGAAACGGTAGTACCGTAGGGGATTTTTTGCAATTCCTTCCAGACTGCAACCTGAAACTCTGTGCCTTCCATATGGAGAGGGAGGTCAAAAGTTCTCCTGGTGCCTTTGAAATATTCATCCAACTGGCGTATGGCTTCCAGAAGGACAAGGGGTTTGGCGTCGTCTTGCTCCATCAATTCTCCGCTCTTGTAGAACCCGCTCAACTGGTAATTTTCTTCAAACCCGCAAGCTATAAGCTTTTCATATCCATTAGCTGCAAAATAAAAATTACCGTACGGGGTTTTCGTATAGACTTTATATCTGGGGATTTCACCTCCTCCTGTGAGGTATCCGTACATATCCCGGGCCGTACGCTCGATGGAACCATCAGAACCCATTACTTTATGCAGCCGTTTATAGGCGGCCAGCACACTCCTTCGTTTTTGCCTTCCTGTGAGCAGCAGCCTGAGTTCTTCTTCTATCCGTTCAGGTTTGCAGTCGCGTTGCAGCAGTTCCGTCACCGATTGCCTCTGCAAGATAAGATTGGGCAGGGAAACGTAAGGCACTTTAAGCATAAGACGGGTCAAAAATGCCGAGATGGGATGGCCTCCGTAACAGACCAGTTGCGGACAATTGAGCAGGGCTGCTTCCAGCGTGGCCGTACCGCTCGATACAACGGCTGCCTGTGCATGGCTTAAAATATCATACGTATGTCCGTAAATCACACGTACGGGCAAATCTTTAAGGATGTTGTCGTATACCTGAATGGGGATGGAAGGCGTAGCGGCAACAATCCATTGGTAATCTTTGAAATGTTCCATGATCCGTGCTGCTCTGGGCAGCAAAAACCGGATTTCGTTCAACCGGCTTCCGGGCAGAATGGCTAAAACCGGTTTTGACGCTATTCTGAATTTCTTGATAAAATCCTCTTTTTCTTCCCGCTCGTAAGCCGCCAGGTTGTCCAGGACGGGATTGCCCAGGTATACAGCAGGAATGCCTTTAGACGAGAAATAAGGTGCTTCAAACGGTAAAATGACGTAGAGACGCGTAACGTAACGTCTGAGGGCACGCACCCTGTACTCCCGCGTAGCCCAGGTTTTGGGGGCAATGTAATAAAACGTTTTATAGCCTTTGAGTGATGCAAAACGGGCTATACGCAAGTTGAATCCCGAATAATCGATAAGGATTACCACATCGGGTTTGTATTCCGCTATATCTTTTTTGCATTGCGTCAAAGCTTTACAGAAACGAAGCGAGTGAGAAGCTGCTTCCATAAAACCGGTAACAGCCACGTTTTTGTCAGGTCCTCTGTAATTGAACTCAGCCAAAGGATCCGTCTGCGACAAAGCACGCATGAGTTGCTCTGCGTATGTATGGCCGGATACTTCCCCGGCAATGATGAAGTACCGCATGATATGTATTATTAATTGTTTACTCTGTCAAATCTTTCCACAAATGCTTCATACGTTCCAGCTCCGGATAATTGGTGTTGTCCACCTTATGGGGTACTACGGTTATGTAGTTGTCCGATATAAGGTTGTAGTCGCTGTCCGGTTCGTTGGGTTCCCGGTTTTCATATTCGCCCACCATCCAGTAATAAGGATGTCCGTACGGATCCGTACGCGTTTCTATTTCTTTAATCCAGGCTCCCATGCCAAATCGGCAGACGCGTATTCCTTTTATGTCTTTTATGGTGCCTTTGGGTACGTTTACGTTAAGGTATGTATAGGAATTGGGTGGATCCTGTATGAATTTTTCAAGGATTTTTCTGCCGTAATAGAGACTGGCTTCAAAATCCGCATCGGGGTGGTGGTCGTTCAGACTAAAAGCAATGGACGGAACACCGTTGAGGACACCCTCACGGGTAGCTGCCACGGTGCCGGAGTACAGAACGGCGGCAGATCCGTTGTAGCCGTGGTTGATACCTGAAAGGATAAGGTCCGGCTTACGCTCCCGGAACAATACGTTCAGTGCCATTTTTATGCAATCTACCGGTGTTCCGGAGCAATAATGACGGCTTATGCCGTTATCGGCGGGAAACTCGGCCTTTTTCACTTTGACCATACGCAGAGGTTTGCCGAGGCTGACGGCGTTGGACATGGCGCTTTGCGGTTGCTGAGGTGCCACAACGGTAATGGTGCCCAGCCCTTCGGCCATTTTAATCAAAGCTTGCAGCCCTTTGGCCGTATAACCGTCGTCGTTCGTAATAAGTATCTGCATAACATACAAAACTAATGAATTTTTTTGAGCTTTTGAGTGCAAATATTAACTTTGCATGATACAAAATTTATAGAACTCAGCATTATGAATACAATTAAAGTAGGGATTAACGGTTTTGGCCGTATTGGGCGCCTGGTTTTTCGTGCCGCCCAGAAGAAAGAAAACATACAAATAGTAGGAATCAACGATTTATTGGACGTAGATTATATAGCCTATATGCTCCGGTACGATACCGTTCACGGAAAATTTGACGGGACGGTGGAAGTGCGGGACAACAAACTTATTGTCAATGGAAATCCTATACGTGTCACGGCAGAAAGAAATCCTGAAGATTTGAAATGGGATGAAGTTGGAGCCGATTACGTAGTAGAATCCACCGGATTGTTCCTGACCCGGGAAAAGGCAGAAGCACACCTGCGTGCCGGTGCCAAACGTGTACTTATGTCTGCTCCTTCCAAAGACGATACGCCTATGTTCGTCTATGGTGTCAATCATAAAGAGTACAAGGGACAGGATATTGTGTCCAACGCATCCTGTACCACCAACTGTCTGGCTCCCATTGTTAAGATTTTGCACGATAACTATGGAGTCATAGAAGGGCTTATGACAACCGTACACTCTATCACTGCTACGCAAAAGACTGTTGACGGTCCTTCTGCAAAAGATTGGAGGGGTGGCAGAGCCGCTTCTGCGAACATCATTCCTTCTTCCACAGGAGCTGCCAAAGCGGTGGGACGAGTACTGCCGGAATTGAACGGAAAACTTACCGGTATGTCTTTCCGCGTGCCGGTTGTCAACGTATCGGCTGTAGACCTTACGTGCCGCCTGGAAAAACCGGCCACCATGGAAGAAATCAAAGCTGTCATGAAAGCCGCTTCTGAAGGGGAGTTCAAAGGCATCCTCGGCTATACGGAAGAAGCAGTGGTATCTTCAGATTTTATAGGAGATCCGCGTACATCTATCTTTGACGCAGAAGCCAGCATCTCTTTAAATCCCCATTTTGTGAAGATTGTTTCCTGGTACGATAACGAATGGGGCTACTCCAATAAAATTCTGGATATGCTGACACATATGGACACGGTTAAGTAAACGGTTGTTACCATACAATATTTGATACGGCCGGTCGTGAAAAGCCGGCTGTTTTTTTTATATTTGTACATGGTTTCAGTTATTATGGCGGCATATAATGCCGGTGCATTTATTGAGAAAGCGTTGGAAGGGGTGTTTGCACAGACCTATGCCGACTTTCAGCTGATTGTGGTAGATGATGCCTCTACGGACAACACACAGGAGGTATTGGGAAAATTCAAGGACGACCGCCTTGTTGTTTTACGGAATACCGGCAGAAGCGGAGCCGCTTATTCCAGAAACAGAGCTCTTGAAGAGGCAAAAGGAAAGTATGTGGCGGTTCTGGATGCCGATGATTTCTGGGATTGTCATAAACTTCAGATACAAGTGCGTTTTTTGGAGAAAAACAAAAAAGCAGCAGCCATAGGCACGTATGCATATGAAACGGATAGCGGGGGAGAACCGGTAAAATCTCTACGCTTTCCCACCGAACCGGAGAAAATAAAATGTTCCACTTTTTTTCGTTGTTCCATAGTGCATTCTTCCATCATGCTAAGGCGTTCTTTCTTACATGATAAAAATTTGTGGTATAACCCGGATTTTAAGGGCGCCCATGATTTTGAATTGTGGAGCCGTGCCGTCTTTTGCGGGGCATTCCATCAACTGCCGGAATATTTGACGTATTACAGAAGGAGTCCGGAACAAATATCTACGGCTATGCAGGGCATACAGGAAGGCTTTGCGGCACAAGTTTACAAAACTTTGCTGCAACGATTGGGCTTTTCTCCCACAGAAAAGCAATTGCAAAACCATTTGCAGCTGGCCGGCATACAACCTCCGGAGCCCTCAGGCGGTACCAGAGAAGTTTTGCGTTGGTGTTTGACCTTAAATGAGAAAAACAAGATGGTGCGCTTGTTCGACAGGCGTTTGTTTGCAGATGAAATTCTGTTGCGATATTTAAAATACTGCAGAGATACTTCCGTGGGCCTGTTCCGTACGGCGGGTTGGCTGTTGTGGCTGCACGTGCGTTTGGGAACGTTCGCCTTTCCTTATTTCCAATTGCCCTCCAGGCGCTCAAAAATGATAAAACGTGTTTGACACCAAACAATACAGAAGTAAAGAAAAAGAAAAACAGCGTGTCCGCACTATCCTTCAGATGGCAACAGAAGCCGGCTGCGCAGATACTCCGGTAGAAACGGTGCTGGAAGCAGGGTGCCGTGACGGACATATTACACGTCTGCTGGCCGATAGATTCCCGCATATTACGGCTTTGGATTTGCAATTGCCCGAGGTAGACCTGCCCAACGTCACCTGTGTGCAGGGTGATCTTACGGCGACCGGGTTTGCCTCCGGGGCCTTTGACCTGGTTATTTGCACGGAAGTACTGGAACACATCCCGGAAGAAAACCTGCAAAAGGCCTGTGACGAATTGTGGCGCCTGAGCAACAAGTATTTGTTGATAGGCGTGCCTTACCGGCAAGACCTAAGGGTACACGCCACAAAATGCCTGCAATGCGGAGCCATTAACCCCACTACGGGTCATCTTCATTCCTTTGATTTGGAGCGGTTGCTCACACTCTTTGATAACAAGGCTCCTGTACGGATTGTTTTTGCAGGTGAAGGCGTTTACAAGACCAACAGATGCTCTTATGCCTTATACAAACGTTTTGGTTTTTTATACGGTTCCTATGAACAAGAAGAACCTTGCATCCGATGCGGAGCCCGTTTGGAAAAACCACAGCTGCCCTGGTTTTCACGTTTTATGTGTTTGTTGGCTAAAGGTCTGGAATTTCTTCAAAACAAAACAGGGCCCCGCGACAGGAGCCCTGTTTGGATACATTTGCTATGGGATACTACAACTGCGGAGACATAGAAATATCTATGAAGTTCCCTTGGTCCAGGAAATTGCGGAAGAAGTCCTTCAGGTTGGAAGAAGTGACTCCTTTGACGATGGTTTCATAATCTGTCAGGATGTCTTTGCCTTCCACGTAGTAGCTGACAATTACATCTCTCCAGAAACTGTTTTTAATCAGGTTTTCCTGGCGGTTTTTGAGGAAGTTCTCTTTTGTTTTGGAAACGTATTCTTCCGAAGGACCTTGTTCCAGTAAATTTTGAATATCTACACCTACCAGATGACGCATTCTTTCTCGTTTTTCGGGGTCAGTGTCAAAAGCAATAACCAAGGCTGCGTATGGTTCCGGGCGGTCCATAAGTATTTCTTGCACAGAGGCTCCGTAAGTCCCTCCTTCGTCTTCCCTCAGGCTTTGGATATAGGCCATATTCAGCACGGATTGCGTGGCTTTTAAATAAACGGAATTGTGTAAGGTATTTTCGATATCAGCCGAATACACGTTTACAATAGACGTTTTAGGGGTTTCCATTTCTATTTTGAAATGGTTTTCAATAACGCCTTTTTGAATCCGGTTGCCGTCGTTTTTCCAGGTGGGTACCGGGGAGACGGAAGGCAACGAACCCAAATACCTTTCTACAAGCGGCTTCAACATTTCCGGGTCTACATTACCCACAATGGTTACTGTGGAACCGTTCATATTGCCAAAGCATTGCCTGTAGGCTTCTTCCAGTTTTTTAACCGATAATTTTTCCAACAGTTCAGAAGAGACCAGCAGGCTGTGGGGGTTGTTGTTAAATAAGGTTTTGATGAGTTCTTTCTGCAACTTGTAGTTGGGTGTTTGTTCCAGATTGGGTACCAGGGCTTTCAACTGAGCCATAGGGGCTTCAAATTCACTTTCTTCAAAGCGCGGCGTAACAATATAGGCGTATACCAATTCCAGCAATGTTTCCAAATCCTGGGGCGATCCGTTTCCGTTGATACCGTACGTGTAGTTTTGGATATACGGGTTTGCACCGGCAATTTTTCCTGTTAATTTACGTTTTAATTCACTAGCTTTGAAAGGACCTACACCGCTGCTTTGCGACCACAGGGCAAAAACGTTGCTTTCCGTAGAAGGTAACACGTCTTCCGGCAAGGTAGATTGCCCGCCGTCGTTTCTGAGAGAAAACAGCACTTCGTCCTTCTTGTAATCGGTAGGTTTGACAATCACCCGTATGCCATTGGAAAGGTGCCAAATAATCGTTTCAAAGACGCCTTTTTCTTCTTTGATAACCCTGCCGGGTACGATGGCCGATACGTCTACCAGGGGCATATCCAGCGTTTCTTCTTCATAGGCTTCCAGTTCCATTTCCTCAACAGAGTCCATAATGTCCAGGATGTCCTTTTCTGCAGGAATAGCCAATCCTTCGCGTTCCGGACTGTTCACAAGTACAATACGGTTTTCTTCTGTAATGACCTGTACTGCTATTTGGTTGAGCTGTTCCAATTGAATAAAAGGCATATACCCTTTGGCTACTTCCAACTCGTAAGCCGGATCCAGGATGGGTTCGTTGTTGGCAAAATGGTTGATTAAAGGACGTACCAATTCGGCATTCATACGGTCTCCCGCGTTTTCAACAGCCCGTTCCAAACGGCGCAGGTAGTTAGTTTTTGCTCGTTCCAGCTCGGCGTCCGTAAAACCAAAACGTCGCATTTTTTCTATTTCCATGAGCAAGGCCCGGAACGATTGACTGCTTTCACCATCTTTGGATGCGACAGCAAAGAGCGTGGCATCCGTGGAAGTGGTAAGCGGTGAAAAACCCATACTGGCGCCCAGGAAGGGGGCGTTGGGTTGTTGGGCAATTTCTTGCAAACGGTCATTCATCATCCTGGATATAAATGATTTAAACATATCAACCATGTATATCATACCCAGCGGACGCATTTCGTTGGGAACGGGATCGCTTTTAATTACAAAGGTCACGTTAGTGTTTTGTGCTTCCGGGTCCGTTATGATGCCTATGATGGGATCGTCGTTTTCCGGAATGGGAATCAATTTTTTAGGACTAGGTGTATCGGGTTTGGGAATGTCTTGAAAGAGGACTTTTAATTTGTTGTACACCTGATCCACGTCAATATCACCTACAATGATGACGGCCTGATGGTCCGGACGGTACCACGTTTCATAGAAATCAACCAAATGTTGGTAATCAAAGGTAGAGATGCCTTCTATGGTACCTATAAGGTTGCATTCTGCGTATTTGGATCCTTTATATAAATAGGGCAGTGCTGCTTCAAACATACGCCATTGGGCATCGCGGCGTGTACGCAATTCTTCAATGATTACACCGCGTTCCAGGTCAATCTCTTCCGGTAAATTGCTAACAAAATAAGCATAGTCATGGAGAATGAGCAGACACGTATCCAATACACCTTCGCGGTGCAACGGTACGTTATTGAGCATATACATGGTCTGTTCCACTCCTGTAGAAGCGTTGATATTGGCTCCAAAACTGCAGCCGATGCTTTCCAGGTAGTTGATGAGGGTTTTACCGGGCAGGTTTTTGGTGCCGTTAAGCGCCATGTGCTCCAGGAAGTGCGCCAGGCCTGCCTGGTGTTCGTTTTCCTGTATGGCACCTACATGGGTAAACAGGTAAAATTCGGCACGCTTTTCCGGTTTGGTGTTATGTCTGATGTAATAAGTAAGGCCGTTTTCCAGTTTGCCTATACGTACGGCAGGGTCGTTTTTCAACGGCTCCTGTGGGTTGGCCATTTGTGCGTAACCTGTTAAACCTGCTATGAGTAAGGTTAACAGGAATGTGATAAATTTTCTCATATGATTGTGTGATTAATTTTGAGTTTAATTAACAAATATAAGAATTTTTAACTCCTGTCTTTGTTTTTTTGTATTTTTACCCCTTGGACATTATAAAATATCAGATTGATGACTACCAGAAAAGTTTTTTTAAGCCTGTTGGCTGTTTTAGTAAGTGCAGGAACGGTATGGCCTTGTACCAACCTGATTGTAACAAAAGGAGCTTCTAAAGACGGTTCCATAATGGTAACGTATTCCGCTGACTCCCATCAGTTGTATGGTGAGTTGTATTTTTGGCCGGCAGCCAAATGGCCGGAAGGTACCATGCTTAAGATTTTTGAATGGGATTCCGGAAGGTACCTGGGAGAGATTCCGCAGGCCCCCGTTACGTATTCCGTCACCGGGAATATGAACGAATACCAGTTGTTGATTGGAGAAACCACGTTCGGAGGAAGGCGTGAATTCCGGGACAGACAGGGCATTATGGATTACGGATCGTTAATCTACGTTACGCTGCAACGCAGTAAAACGGCACGGGAAGCCATTGCCATGATGGACTTTTTGATGCAGACGTACGGATATGCCTCGGGCGGTGAATCCTTTACCATTGCCGACCCCGATGAGGTCTGGATTATGGAGGTGATAGCCAAAGCTCCCCGCATGGTGGAAGGAGTAAACGTGAACAAAGGAGCCGTGTGGGTAGCCAAACGCATTCCTGACGGCTATATCAGCGCTCATGCCAACCAGGCCCGCATTACTACCCTGGACTTTAACGATCCGGAAAATTGCCTGTACAGTCCCGATGTGATTTCCCATGCCCGGGAAATGGGTATTTTTTCCGGAAAAGATAAAAATTTCAGTTTTTCTGACGTATACAACCCCGTAGATTTTGGCGGAGCGCGTTTTTGCGATGCCCGCGTATGGGCGTTCTTCAATAAATACAACGACGACATGGGCAAACACCTGGATTACGCCATGGGACACAACCTGGCCAACAGGATGCCGTTGTACGTGAAACCCAACAGGAAACTGTCCGTCAAGGACGTTGCCGATATGATGCGCGATCATTACGACGGCACTCCGCTGGATATGACCTGTGATATAGGCGCCGGAGGCAATGCGCTGCCGTACCGCTGGAGACCCTTGACGTTTGAATCAGACGGTAAAGAATATGTAAATGAGAGAGCTATAGTTACCCAACAGACCGGTTGGTGGTTTCTGGGACAATGCAGAAGTGACTTGCCACGTGATTTGGGCGGTTTGTACTGGTTTGGAGTAGACGATGCAGGTACCTCTGCGCTGACACCCATTTACAGCGTATCCACACGTGTGCCTCATTGTGTTGAAGAAGGAAACGGCAGTATGCTGGAATATTCGGAAACATCACTGTTCTGGATCAAAAACAGGGTAGCGCAATTTGCCTACCAACGCTATAACGACATTGGCGGGGAAGTGCGCCAGGTGGTAGATGCATGGGAACATGAAATGATAGAGAAAACTGCCGTAGCCGACAAAGTAGCTTTGCAGCTGTACAAAGAAGATCCGGCGCTGGCCCGGGAATATTTGACGGAATTCAGCGTTAACCAGGCGCAACAATTGCTGGATAAATGGATTGCATTGGATAAGTATCTGATGGTAAAATATATTGACGGGAACATCAAACGTCAGAATCCCGACGGCTCTTTCAAAGATAACGGCAACGACCCGCGTATTCCGGCCTCTCCCATGTACGGAGGCTATACACAAAAATGGAAAGATGCCGTGGCCAAAGACCATGGAAAAATTTTAGAAGCAAAATAACATGAAACCCTCAAGGCTTTTTCTATATATCGCTTTCCTGATGCTCGTCTTTGGGGTAAAGGAACATGCTATTGCCGTACATGCGGCAGACAGTGCAGCCACGGCTTGCCGTATTTTTGTGGTAACCATTGATAGCGAAATCCACGCAAAATCTGCCAGAACACTGGAAAAAGCCTTGAAGGAAGCAGAAAATCTGGGAGCCGATGTGTTCCTGATGCGGCTCAACACCTTCGGAGGAGCATTGGATGCAGCGGAAAAAATGAGGACAGCCTTGCTGGAGGCTCCGTTCGTGACGGTCTCTTTCATAGACCACCAGGCAGCCTCGGCAGGGGCCCTTATTTCCATAGCGTGCGACAGCATAATCATGGCACCGGGTTCAACTATCGGCTCGGCAACGGTAGTAGGTCCCACGGGAGAACCTATGCCGGAAAAATACCAATCCTATATGCGTTCGCTCATGCGGGCGACGGCCGAAGAAAAGGGGCGGGATCCGGTTATGGCGGAACAAATGGTGGAAGGAGAAAAAATACTGAACATGACTACCCGGGAAGCCATTGAAAGGGGGTATGCACAAGGACAGGCAGCTACGGTTGAGGAAGTCATCAGGCTGCTGGGTTATGAAACGTGTGAAATATCGGAATACAAAGAAACGGCGCTGGACAAGGTCATCGGTTTTCTTTTGCTGCCCCTGGTGCAGGCACTTTTATTGATGGGTATGATTGGCGGCGTGTATATTGAGCTGAAAACACCCGGTGTGGGGCTGCCCCTGGCCGTTGCCGTATTGTGTGCCGTTGCCTATTTTGCTCCTTTGTTTCTGGAAGGATTAGCCCGCTATTGGGAACTGGCCCTTATTGCAGTAGGTGTAGTATTGCTGGCTGTGGAAATTTTTGTGACTCCCGGTTTTGGGCTCCTGGGTATCAGCGGGCTGGTAGCCATTGCGGCCGGTCTGGTACTGGTGATGGTGGACAATTGGATTTTTGAATTCAAAGGCCCTTTCCCTTGGTACGGCTTACTGAATCCCGTAGCCGTGGTGTCTGCCGCCGGTTTGATATCGGTCACCGGTATCCTGGTTTCTGTCCATTACTTGTTCCCAACGCGGTTATTCAACCGCATTGCCTTACGTACCGACCTTACGGCAGAGACGGGATTTGTGGGAGTACCGGAATGGAAAGGTATTTTACCCGGAACGCGCGGTACTGCTTTTACCGATTTGCGACCGGCCGGTAAAGTATTGATTGACGGACGCTGGATAGAAGCCAGGGCGGCAGTGGGCTATATCACAAAAAATACACCCGTTACGGTTGTACGTGTAGAGGGAGGTGTACTGTTTGTTGAGGAATCCTAAGAACAGGCTCCGTCCGATTCTATAAGCTCCAACAGGCGTTGGACGGCTTCTTCCTGAGGAATACCCCGCATGACGGGGTTTTTCCCTTTATAAAGGGTCACCTTGCCTCTGCCTTCACCTACGTAACCGTATTGGGCATCTGCCATTTCTCCCGGACCGTTGACAATACAGCCCATGACGGCAATGGTGCAGCCTTTCAGATGAGCGGTCGCTGCTTTCACGGCACGTACCGTTTCTTCCAGATCAAACAAGGTGCGGCCGCATCCGGGGCAGGAAATGTATTCCGGTTTGGTAAAAACGCACCGCGTAGCCTGTAATAGGTCCATACTGAATTCTGTCAATTCCTCTTTTGTGGCAAACGGAGCTTCCACAAAAGGCATGGGCAGGGTGGTCCAGTCGGTGGTACCGTCCAGCAAACCGGGTGCCCAATCGTAACAGGCTTGTACAATCAATCTGTCCCACAGATGGGTGGTTGCCGGTGCGTTTGCCGTGACAGCAGGCAGGGGCAGGGGCGGGAGCGGTTGAAATAACCTGCCAAAACGGATTTCTTCTTCCGGCGGCTCCGTCAATGAAACACGGAAGGTGTTTCCTATGCCTTCTTTGAGCAAGGTGATGATTCCGGCTGCCGATTTCAGGCGTCCCTGGCGTCCGCTGCCAGACTCTGTGACACCCAGGTGTATGGGATAGGTCATGCCGGCTTTATCCATGTATTGTACAAGCAGGCGGTTGGCTTGTACCATGACACGCGTATTGCTGGACTTGATGGAAACGATTACGTTTTTAAAACCGTATGTTTTGCATACGTTCAAATATTCCATGGCTGCCGTACACATGCCGTCCGGGGTATCTCCGAATTTTTCCATAATGTGCGCGGGGAGCGAACCGTGGTTAACGCCTATGCGTAACGCCGTACCATATAGTTTACAAACGTCCAGTAAATGGGTGAGCATAGTTTTGGCCTGTTTGGGGGCTTTGGAAAAATTGCCGGGATTAATACGGACTTTTTCAGCGACCCGGGCCGCTTCCATGGCCGTTTGGGCCGAAAAATGTACATCGGCAACCAAAGGCACGGAAATTCCCTCTTTACGCAGCGTATTTTTGATGGTTTCCAGGGCCCTGACTTGTGGAAGTCCTTGTGTCGTAAGACGGATCATTTGAGCACCGGCGGCTGCAACAGCCCGGCATTGTGTAACGGAAGCCTCCACATCCAGGGTATCCGTATTGCACATGGTTTGTATGGAAACGGGAAATCCGCCGCCGATTTTCAAGTTGCCAACCGTTACTGTATGCGTTTTCATTACAAATGGAAATAAAGGCCTATACTGAATAAAAGTTGTCCCGGATTGCCGTACGTATAATATTCGTTGCTGTAGAGCGCCGGATTCTCAATCATGGAAAAAGAATGGGCATAATTGGCCTCTATATGAAACTCAAAAGGTTTCAGTACCAAAGCAAACCCGACTCCTCCCTGTATGCCGTAATCGGCCCAGATGTGATTGCAGTCGAAAACCACAGGCGCACCTTCCGGCACTTCTTCTGTAAAATCCACGGCACTCATGCGATAGCCCGCAAAGCATCCCAGGTTCAGCAGCAGACGTGTTTTTCCTATGTCTGCATGAAATTGGCTGTTGAGCGGCAGTCTGACCAATTCGTAAATGCGTTTGACCTTGGGGGTATCGTAGGCTTGTTGCGTATACGTAAAGCCTGTTTGCAAACCAAAATAGGGCATGTTACCCCACAAATCGTGGTAGTACGTATAGACAACAGACGCGTTTTTCCAGGAAGGAACGCTTTTCTGGTGCCTGTCCGGCGTGAAATGAACCATATTGAAAGCATAACCTCCTTTGACACCCACCATATGTTGTTTGTAGGCAGTGGTCTGGGCATAAAGCCCGGGAGCTGTTACAGGGAACAGGATCAGCCCGGCAAGCAGCAAAACCGTTTTTAAAAGACGCTTACCTTCTGCGAGCGGGCACTGTGAGTGTGACATTTTGGTTCAAAAGGTTTTCTACGTTAATAATCTGTGTTACCTCCATTTTGTCTTTCAATTCTATAACGGAACTGCCCGAAGGTAGTTTGAACACACGTACGCGTTCCGGCTGTCTGCGTGCCAATACGTCCCCCGTATCCCAAAAACCGTTGTCGTTGAGATCTTCCGTAATACGAATGGTGTATTTGCCTGGTTTTAAATATGGAAAAGTAACGATTGTGTCTGTTTTGGCCCTAAGGGTGCGATGGATCCGATCCCTCTTTTCCGTCATTAAATCTATGATTAAAGGAGAGGCAACCTGTTCCAGTTGCAGGTGAAGCGCACAAAATTCTTCCGATAGTAACGTCTTGAAAGAAACGGTTAGTGAGTCGTTTTTCAATCCGTAAATATCTGTGAATATGCCTGCCGGCATCTTGAATTTGTACGAAGTGCCTTCCTTGAGGGACTTCGGAATAATACGGTACACACAAAAATTCAGCGAATCCCTCAGAACCTTGTACGTATCTTGTACCGTGTCTCCCGAAGCGGTGGTATGCAATAATTGGGCATGTGAAAAATCAAGATCTGTTGGCAAATCTTTAAACAGCAGTGAAAAACCCTTTTCTCTGACGGTTTCCGGAGTTACAGCCGTTTTAAGCTCCACGTAATTTTCTTCTTTCTTTGCCGAGGGGGGAGCCTGCTGCCTGTCGGCACGTCCCCGGCCTGCATTTTCCAGTTTAGCCGTTGATTGATCCGCCTTTTCCTCTTTAAAGGGCAAAAAGCGGAGCGTATCGGTACGTGGTTTGAGTATTTTTAACGAATCAACGGTAGCCATGTAGGTAAGATGGAGCCTTACCGTGTCGGGGACGTCGGCAGCCTTCAGCCACAACAGGATACTGTCTCTTCTGTAATTGTGTTGCTGCACAATATCTGTGGAATCCAACCCGGGAATATGTGTCCGCAGGATGTTGACATTGGGTGCAGAAAAAACCAGCTGCAAGGTCTTTGGACGTGTACGTTCGTATTGGGAAAGTACTTGCCGGACAGGTACTTCTGTAAAAAGAAATACGTTGGTTTCCAGAGGCCTTTTTAGCAGTCCTGCCGTATCTTTGGCAAAATAGGGCTGAATCTCCGGGGCGTAGGGGAACATGACTTTTGTGGGTCTTATGAGGGAGTCTGAAAAACCAACCTGTTCTCCTTGCTGCCTGTCGTAACGGTGATTGTTATTCTGGTCTGTGATGGCGTACAGGCTGTATAAGGTGTCTTTAAGGTTTCTGAGTACAAAATAGCCGTACGCATCGGTACGTGTGACGGCTACGGGTAATGTGGATGTTAACGTGGTATCTGTCGGATTCAGGTGTAATAAAACAGTTGCATGAGGTACGGGCAGCAAGGTAGAGGCGTCTGCCACCATACCGGAAAACATCAGGGAATCCAGGGTCGGGCCTGTAGAAAAACTAAGGGCAAAAACGGGGAAAGGATTGCCCTCATTATTATCCTGTATGGCATCTCCAAAATAAAGGTTGTACGTTGTGCCGGGCTGCAGGGCTTCCGGCAGGTCTACGACTATGCCTTTTCCTTTGGTACGGAAAGAGAGCTTCTTTTCCGGCGGAGGAGAGAGCAGGATGTTGTCGTTTGGTTCGTGCAGTTTTACGTATTCGTCGAATTGCAATTCAACCCTTTTTATTTGAGTGCTTACGTTTACTTGATTTACGTCCGGTACGGTTGTCAGCAACACAGGCGGTATGGTGTCTTTATCACCTCCTGACGGTCCTGCTGTTGTATTGGCGCAACTTCCCAGAGCGAGCGGGAGGATTCCCAATGCAAGTATCATATATAACGTATGCCTCATGGTTCCAACTCTTTTACTGTTTCTACTCCTCTGATTTTTGTAAGTACTTCAATCAGCCCTTCCACAGATTCTTTATTTTGAACGTACACTTCAAGTTCTGCGTCAAAAATGTTATCGTGCGATATAAGACTGAAACTACGGATATTTACACACATCCCCAAAGAAATGGCATGGGTAATGTCAAAAATGATACCCAGACGATCGCTGCCACGGATCATAAGTTTTACCAAAGAAGTGGAAAGGCGTTGCTTTTTCCAGATAACCCGCACTTCTGCATTTGTGTTTTTGTGCAGCCTCCTAAGGGCCTCTATACGCGAACATGTAGTGGAATGGATATACAACTCGTGTGTCTTTCTGTGAATGAAACCTACCAGTTTGTCTTCCGGAGTAGGGCGGCAACAAGGGGCAAAATGAAAGGCAGTAAAATCCTTACGGCGCTGCCAATCCGGTTCCGGAACCCAACTGACAAATTTTCTGGTGGGCGTACCTTTTAGCAAGATGTCCCTCAGGTTGGATAAATCGAGCATACCGGCTCCGATCCTCCCGTAAAGTTCTTCCCTTGAAGTGATATGATACGCTGACAAAAGTTTGTTGATGAGCCTGGAGTGTATTCTTTTAACACCAAATTCTGCCAATTTCCCGGATAATATGTTCCTGCCTTTATTGATGGGATCGGCGTTACTTTTTTTGAGCGTTTCCAAAATCAAGCTTCTGGCCTTTGGTGTGGTAACGGCACCCACCCACTCCACTTTGACCTGCGACTGTTCCGTTGTAATGATTTCTACCTGGTCTCCACCGCGCAAGGGAGTAGAAAGAAGCGTGAGTTTCTCATTGATTTTGGCAGCCAGGGCATGGAGGCCCACCTGCGAGTGTATATAGTATGCAAAATCCAGGGCTGTGGCTCCTTTGGGCAAGATGCGCATTTCTCCTTTGGGGGTGAAAATATAGATGACATTGATGAGGCTGTCCGGTCTGAAGTTATCAAAGAAAGCCAATGCCTGTGTGTCTTTGTTTTCCAGCGTTTGACGAACCTGTGCCAACCAGCGCTCAATACTGCTAATTTCCTGGGTGATTCCTTTGTATTTCCAATGGGCCGCAATACCTTGTTCGGCAATTTCATCCATCCTGCGGCTACGGATCTGTACTTCCAGCCAATTACCGGAAGGAGTCAGGTACGTGGCATGCAGGGCTTCGTAACCCGTTTCTTTTGGTGCTTTCAACCAATCCCTGCGACGCTCCGGATAAGGCTCCCAACGTTCGTTCAACAAGGCTTCAATCTTGTAGCACAATTCGTGTTCTGTCCGGCGGTCGGTTACAGGAGGGGTAAAAACAATACGCAGGGCAAAAAGATCAAAAACATCTTCAAAAGCAACGTTTCTTTTTTTCATTTTGGTCCAGGTGGAATAAGGAGTTTTGATACGGGTGGCAATTTTAAAATCCAATCCCTCTTCTTCCAGGAGTGCTTTTATCGGTTCAATGTAAGTTTTTGTAAGCGCGTCCCCGCGGCGGCCTGTTTCTTTTTTGATTTTTTCTTCAATTTCTTCATACTCGGCCGGCATGGCGTACTTCATCCAAATGTTTTCTATCTCTGATTTGATGGTATAGAGCCCCATCTGATGAGCCAGCGGCGCAAATATGTACATGGATTCGCCCAGGTTACGGGCACGTTTTTCTACAGGCAGTTCGTCAATATTCCTTAAATTATGGAGTCTGTCAGCCAATTTGATGAGCAGTACACGGATATCGTTGTTGACGGTCAACAGCATTTGTTTAAAGGTCTCTTCCTGTGTTTTATTCTGCGCCGCGAAAACACGTTCCATTTTGCCCAGGCCATCTACCAGTTCTTCTATTTTTTCTCCAAACATACCGCGTATATCTTCTTTTGTATACTCGGTATCGGTAAGGGTATGGTGCAGGAGACCGGCTATGATGGATTTATAGCCCAAACCGATTTCTTCCACAAGGATTCTGGCTACATCAATATTGTGCAGGATAATGGGCTGGCCCGAGATGCGTTTCTGGTTTTTATGCGCTTCTTTGGCGAAAGAATAGGCTTTGAGCACCAATTCGTATTCTTCCGTATTGGCGCATCTGTTTTGGCTCAGAATCCTGAGCGGTTCAAAATACTCATCTATGTAATCGGGCTGCATAGGCTTTTACATGTTGGTCCAGCGTGGTCAAAGCCGTAATATCCGGACTTCCCGGAAGCTCTATACCGGGAGTATACAAGTTCCATGCTAATTTTTCTACCTTATCTTCTGCAAACAGCTGCAGGTTTTTCAAGCCTCCGCCGCTCCAGGAGAAGCCTCCAAAAAGGAAGACATTTTTCTTGCGGGGCTGCATGATTTCTATTTCGTGACACAATTGGTGCATGGAAGGATGCATGCCTGTGTTGTAGGAACAGGAACCCAGAATCAAACCGTTGTATTTCCAGATTTCTTTCAACACGAAAGAAGGATGTGTTTTTGATACGTCAAACACACGTATGTTTCGGATACCGTTTTCAGACAGCCTGCGGGCTATGTAATCTGCCGTTTGTTTTGTATGCCCGTACATGGTAGCATACGCCAGAACGACACCTTTTTCGCTGCCGCCCGTTGCCCATTGTGCATACCAGTCAAAAACCGTTTGCGGATTCTTGCGCCATACGGGGCCGTGCACCGGACAAATCACACGTATGGGGAGTGTTGCGGCTTGTTGCAGGGCTTTTTCCACTTGCGGCGAATACCTGCCTATGATATTGGCATAGTAACGGAGCATTTCTTCCTTGTAATATTCAGGATTTATCTCATCATCAAAAATACCTCCGTCCAGTGTACCGAACGTGCCGAATGCATCCTGAGAAAAAAGAATCTGTTCCGTGGTGCAATAAGCCATCATGGATTCCGGCCAATGTACCATGGGTGTGAAAATGAATTGCAGGTTATGGTGTCCCAGTTCCAGCCGTTCACCGTTTTTCACTTCCCGGATTTGTGCTCTGTCGATGCCGCGGTGGTATATGTCCAGCAATTTGATGCCTCTGGCGTTTGTTACCACGACGGCACGGGGAAAACGCCGGAGCACGTCGCTGATCATGCCGGCGTGGTCCGGCTCCATATGCAGGATTACCAGGAAATCCAAAGGACGTCCGGCCAGCAGATATTCCACGTTATCCAGGTACGTGTGATCGCTGCCGTATTCAATGGTATCCAGAAGGGCTGTTTTCACATCGGTAATCAGGTAGGAATTGTAGGAAATACCTGAAGGAAGAGGCCAGTTATTTTCGAACAACGTTTTATTTCTGTCGTTTGTACCTATAAAATGCAGTGTGTCTAGTAGGGTTGCTCTCATAATAATTCCAAAAATTCGTTTTCGTTTATGATGGGGATTCCCAATTCCATGGCTTTTTTCATTTTGGAAGGACCTGTTTTTTCTCCGGCCAGAAAATAGTCCGTTTGACCGCTGATGGCTGCCAAAACCTTGCCGCCGTGTGCCAGGATGGTTTGTTTGATCTCGTCTCTGGAGCGGCTGAACGTACCGGAAATAACAAAACGTTTGTCTTGCAAAACCTGTGACAGCCGTTCCACATTTGTTTCCTCTTGTTCAAACCGCAATCCGGCCTTCTGCAATCGCGCTATCCATTCCCTGTTTGCCGGTGCCTGAAAAAAAGCAAGGATTGACCGGGCTATTTTTTCTCCGATTTCCGGGGCTTCCTTCAATTCTTCATAACCGGCGTTTTCGATGGCTTGTAACGATCCAAAATGGGTTGCCAGGTATACGGCCGTGGTTTCTCCCACAAACGGAATCCCCAGAGCGTACAACATGCGGGCAAAAGGAACGCTTTTAGATACAGACAGGCTTCTGAGCAGGTTTTCCGTAGATTTAGGCCCCCAGTTTTCCAGAACGTTCAATAGCTCCGGTGTAAGACTGTATAAATCGGCGGGGTTCTTCGCCAGTCCTTTGTTATAAAGTTGTTCTATAAGGGCTTGTCCTCCCAGGATGTTCATGGCTTTGCGGCTCATAAAATGGGCAATCTTGCCTTTGATTTGCGGAGGACAGCCCAGGTTATTGGGGCAAAAATGTTTGGCCTCTTCCGGTTCTTTTTCCAGAAGGGTGCCGCATTCGGGACAATGTGTGATGTACCGGAAAGGTTCTGTATGCGCCGGTCGCATTCCCAGGTCCACTCCAACGACTTTGGGTATGATTTCTCCTCCTTTCTCAATAAAAACAGCATCTCCCAACCGGATATCGTGCAAAGCAATCTGGTCTGCGTTGTGCAAAGAGGCGCGTTTGACCGTCGTGCCGGAAAGAAGTACCGGTTCCAGGTTGGCAACCGGAGTGATGACGCCTGTTCTGCCTACCTGAAAATCAACCGATAGCAAACGTGTTGTCGCCTGTTCCGCTTTGAACTTGTACGCTGTGGCCCAACGCGGGCTTTTTGCGGTCATACCCAATTGTTTATGAAGGTTGAAGGCGTTTACCTTGATGACAACACCGTCTGTTGCCATGGGAAGGTTATGGCGTTCTTTATCCCAGAAATCCAGGAAAGCCTCTATTTCCTCTGTATTTTTACACAGTTTTCTGTGCTGAGAGACCGGAAAACCCCATTGTGCAGCACACTCCAGCGCCTGCCATTGCGTAGTTACACCTGCAGTTTCTGTAACCAAATGGTACAGATAACATTCTAATCCCCGCCGTTCCACTTCATCTGCCGAGAGTAATTTTAAGGTGCCGGCCGCGGCATTGCGCGGATTGGCAAAAGGAGGCTCTTCCGTTTCTTCCCTGATGCGGTTGAGTTCTTCAAAACGGTTGAAGGGCATGACGATTTCACCGCGTATTTCAAAAGATGAAGGGTAGGGGAAGGGAAAACTTCCTGCAGGTTGTAATTGAACAGGAACAGAGGCTATACGCAGGACATTGACCGTAACATCGTCTCCGTAGGTGCCGTCCCCGCGGGTCAAAGCCCGTACCAGCCGTCCGTTTTCATAAGAAAGGCAGATGGCCGTACCGTCCAGTTTCAATTCGCATACGTATTCCAAATCATCGGCTTCGGAAGACAAGGTTTTGCGTATTCGGTTATGAAATTCTTGCAACTCTTGCCGGTCGTATGTGTTACTCAGAGAAAGCATGGGTACTTTGTGACGTACCCGCCGGAAAGCCGTGCCCACAGCTTCCAGGTCGCTTCCTACCAGTTGCGTGGGGGAATCCTCTGTGGCCAGATTGGGGTATTTTTGCTCTAAAGCCGTCAATTCCTGAATGAGCAGATCGTATTCAAAATCAGAAATTTTTGGAGCGTTCAGAACATAATAGTTACGGTTGTGTTCCCGTATGGCTTCTTTCAATTCCCGTATTCTTTCAACGGCTCTGCTTGCGTTCATGAGGTAAAGATAAAACTAAGTTTGAAAAATGCTGTCCTCGTCTATGCGAATGTCTCCGTTTTCTGCCATGGCGCGCAATACGTCCAATACTATGTTTTCCGATTCTGTAAAGAGCAACGGCAATTGTTGTATGTGTACCGGTCCTTTTTGTAACGTATCGGCAATTTTTGCAGCAATGCGTTCAAATGTTTGTTGCGGGTCCTTCTCTTCTGCCTTCTCCAGACATACGTCACATATGCCGCAATCTTTGGCCGTTCCTTCTCCAAAATAAGCCAGTAATTGTTTGCTGCGGCAGGGACTGTCTGAACGTGCATATTGCAACATGGCTTCCATACGGCGGTACCAGCTGTCTTTACGTTGCAGGAAACCGGCGGGATTCAAGTATACGCTGCCCGGTTGCAGCCTCTGGGCATGCAAAAATACTTGCGGACTTTTGTTTTTGGGTACATAGCTGATGATGCCCATACGCGATAATTGGATAAGGTATTCCGTAATGACGGCCGGCGCTTGCCGGCTTACACGCGAAAGGTACGATTCGTCTATGGACACAAACCCGTTAAAGAGCCCGGTATAGGAACGCAGCAACAGTTTTATGAAGGTATCGAGACCGGGGTTGGCTATTTGGACTTTATACAATTCGTCCCTGTTTACCTGAAAATGAATACGCGAAGGATTGTCAATTTCTTCCGTTAGAGATATATAGCCTTCCTGTTCCAGGTATTGGAGGGCATACCATAGGGTAGCAGGGTGTTTTCCCCGGTGTTTGGCAAAAGCCTCGGGACTGAAAGCAAATTGCTGTTCTGCTCCTTCACCGTATCCGAGACCCAAAAAAGCGTACAAGTCCTGATACGTTTCTTTTACGAAATCGGGGTTGGGGAAGGAGATGTTGAAAATCTGTTTAAGGCGGCGCTCATCTGAGGGGTTGTACAGCAATACGGCGTAAGCTTTTTGACCGTCGCGTCCGGCCCTTCCGGCTTCCTGAAAGTACGCTTCGGGTGCATCGGGAACATCAAAATGGCATACAAACCGAACGTCCGGTTTGTCGATACCCATACCAAAAGCATTTGTTGCCACCATGATACGAATGTCTCCCTTTTTCCAGGCTTCCTGCCCGGCCATTCGCCGCTGTGCATCCATGCCGGCGTGGTAAGCATCGGCTTTGTGGCCGTTAAAAAGGAGAAATTCGGCAATTTCTGCCGTTTTCTTTCGTTCCCTTACGTACACCAGCCCGCTTCCTTTCACGCCGTTGGCTATACGCAGAAGCTGTCCCAGTTTATCTTCGGTTTTACGAACCACGTAGGCCAGGTTGCTCCGTTCGAAAGATGTTTGATAGACATTATGGTTTTTGCGGAAGCCGAGTTTTTGTTTGATGTCTTCCACTACTTGCGGAGTGGCGGTGGCTGTCAGGGCAAGGGTGGGAATGTGGGGAAAGAGCTCCCGGAATTCAGAAATACGCAGGTAAGAAGGCCGGAAATCGTAACCCCATTGCGATATGCAGTGGGCTTCGTCAACGACCAGGATGGAGGGATCCATTTTGCATACCCGCTCCTTAAACAAATAAGTACCCAATCGTTCCGGAGAAAGGTACAGGAATTTATAATTGCCATAAATGGCATTATCCAGGGCAACGTCAATTTCATAATTGCTCATGCCGGAATGTACGCTTACGGCTTTTATTCCCAAAGACCTCAAGGCTTCTGTCTGGTCTTTCATGAGCGCTATCAAAGGGGTAACCACCAAACATATACCATCCATGAGCATGGCCGGGACCTGAAAACATATGGATTTTCCGCCTCCGGTAGGCAATAGCGCCAGCGTATCCGTTCCGCTGTATACAGAAGCAATGATTTCTTCCTGTGCCGGCCGGAACGAAGAGTAGCCCCAATAGCGGAGCAATGTTTCACGAAATATTCCGTTACGGTTTATGCCCATTTCTACTGTTGCAAAGATAAATAAAATGAGTATCTTAGCAACTTATTTAAAACCGATTGTTTCTCAATTTCTTAATATCAAATCTTTAATTATGAGCAAAATAGACCTGTCTAAGTATGGAATTACCAACGTAGGTGAGATTGTGTACAACCCCTCTTATGAAACGTTATATCAGGCAGAAATAGATCCGGCCAACGAGGGTTTTGAAAAAGGCGTACAAACAAATATGGGAGCCGTCAATGTTCTAACGGGAGTTTTTACGGGACGTTCACCCAAGGATAAATACATTGTCAAAGACAAAACGACGGAAGATACGGTGTGGTGGGATGGCGTCATCAACAAGCCCATTAGCACGGAAGTTTGGAATTCTCTGAAAGGCATTGCACAAAAAGAATTGTCCGGAAAAAAGAAATTATACGTAGTCGATTCTTTCTGCGGAACGAACGCCGATACACGGCTGAAAGTGCGTTTTATTATGGAAGTTGCCTGGCAGGCGCATTTTGTGACCAACATGTTCATCCGTCCGTCTGAATACGAACTGGAGCATTACGGAGAGCCTGATTTTGTGATGATCAATGCCTCTAAGGCAACAAATCCCAACTGGAAAGAGCAAGGGTTGAATTCCGATGTGTTTGTGGTGTTTAACCTGACCGAAAGACTTTCTGTCGTTGGTGGAAGCTGGTACGGCGGAGAAATGAAAAAGGGTATTTTTTCCATGATGAATTATTACCTGCCGCTCAAGGGCATCGCATCTATGCATTGCTCGGCCAACGTGGGAGAGGACGGAGACGTGGCTATTTTCTTTGGACTCTCCGGTACCGGTAAAACCACGTTATCCACCGATCCCAAACGGTATCTGATTGGAGATGATGAGCACGGATGGGACGACCACGGCATTTTCAATTTTGAAGGGGGTTGTTATGCCAAATGTATTGATTTGAGCAAAGAAAAAGAACCCGATATCTGGAAAGCCATACGCCGGGATGCTTTGTTGGAAAACGTCACGGTATTGCCGGATGGGACACCTGACTTTACCGATGATTCTGTTACGGAAAACACACGTGTATCTTATCCCATATACTTTATCAACAAAATCGTCTTACCTTCCAAAGCAGGCCACGCCAAGAAAGTAATTTACCTGTCTGCCGATGCCTACGGTGTATTGCCTCCGGTATCCATTCTGGACGAAAAGCAGGCCCAATACCACTTTCTGTGCGGCTACACTTCAAAATTGGCTGGAACGGAACGCGGTATCACAGAGCCGCTGCCTTCCTTCTCTGCTGCCTTCGGAGCCGCTTTCCTTACGGTACATCCTACTATTTACGCAAAAAACCTGGTGAAGAAAATGAAAGAACACAACGCCAAAGCGTATTTGGTCAATACAGGGTGGAACGGAACGGGTAAACGCATCTCTTTGAAAGAAACACGCGCCATCATTGATGCCATTTTGGACGGAAGCATCGACAAAGCACCCACCAAACATATTCCCATCATGAACCTGACCGTTCCTGTGGAATTACCCAATGTGTCTTCCGATATCCTGGATCCGAGAAATACCTACGAGAAGGTAGAACAATGGGAGGAAAAAGCCATCTCCCTGGCCGGCAAGTATATCAAGAACTTTGAGAAATATTGTGACAATGAGGATGCCTGTGCTCTGGTAGCTTCCGGTCCGCAATTGCCCTAATAGTTCAGGATTTTGTAAAAGTCATACTCCTCCGGGTTTTCAATTAGTTGCTTAGCCGCCTTGTAGTCGTCTTCTGTAAGATAGTCCATGATATGGCGGGTAAAGAACTGCATTTCCTGTGATTGCATGCTCACCATGCGCGGCGGTATTTTACCGGTGCGCGGGTCTTGCAAATCCTGCAGGAAGAGGGGGATGATTTTACCGTTTCCATCCCTGCAAACCATACACCCGCTGACGCCTTTGACGAACAATTCGTAAACGCCCATACCCAGCATGGAGCAATATTCCAGGTCGTAAGCCCGCGGACTTATACAACGTACCTCGTAACCAACTTCTACCGGTCTTGTTTTTATGTTCAGACCCAGACTCCTGAGCTTCTTATCTACCAGGTTGTCAATGATGTGCGATTTGGAAATTTTTCCCAACTCCGGATGGCCATGGTCATCATAAGTAAAAGCGATGCCTGCATTCTTGACGTCTTCTTCCGATAAAGCCTGAAAAATACCCTCGGAAATAATGACGCACCCGTAAGGAATATTTCGCAGTTGTCGCTTAATAACGGAAGATACAATCAGGTTGACCACCTTTTCTATGGTAATGGGTGTTTTGTCAAACATTTCCGAGATGATAATCATCGGAAAATGGCAGGAAGAACCGATGCCAAAGGCCAGGTGCCCCGAGGAACGTCCCATGGCCGTTACGATAAACCAGTTTTCACTCGTTCGGGCGTCTTCATATACAGTGCGACCCAGATTGGTTCCCTCTGCTTTGGCGCTTTGGTAACCAAAGGTAGGCACGCCCTCGGGTAAAGGAAGGTCATTGTCAATGGTCTTGGGTACGTGTATATTGGCAACTTTGAATTCTTTTTTTAACAAAAATTGGGAAATGCGGTTGGCCGTAGATGCCGTGTCGTCCCCTCCAACAGTTACCAGCAGTTTCACGTTGTAATTCTGAAAAAGATCAAAGTTGAAATTTTCTTCAAAATCTTTATCGCTGGGTTTAAAGCGGCTCATTCTCAGGTAGGAACCACCTTTATTGAAAAGCAGATCGGCTTTGTCAAAATCCATTTCTTCCACACGACACTTTTCTTTGCAGAACAAACCTGTGTATCCGCCATGTAACCCGATAACGCGGTATCCTTTGGTGATGAATGTTTTGGTAATGGTACATACTACGGTATTAATCCCGGGGGCCGGTCCGCCACCGCATAATACGATTACTGAAGGTTTTTTTGACATAATATTGATGTTTTTTAGAATAACAAATGTAAGAAAAAAGGGTTTCTCAAGGAAATTCCACCGCTTTTACCTTTTTAAGAAAAGACCAGAAAGCGTGTATGGGAAATCCCATTACGTTATAAAAACTGCCTTCTATACGCTCAATGCCCATATATCCGATCCATTCCTGCACGCCGTAAGCCCCGGCTTTATCATAGGGTTTATACGTGTTTACGTAATATCGGATTTCTTCTTCTTCCAATTTGGAGAACCACACTTTTGTTTTGTCCGTAATACCGCCGGCTATACGGTGCTCATCTGCTGAGCGCACGAACACTCCGGTGATTACTGTATGAAACCGACCCGACAAATCACGCAGCATACTGCAGGCTTCCGCATGGGTGCGCGGTTTACCCAAAACGGATCCTCCATTAAAAACAAGGGTGTCTGCCGTTACTAATAACTCCTTGTTTTGTAACGGCTTGTTATAAGCGTACGACTTTGTTTTGGCCAAATGAAGCGGAATGTCTTCCGGAGCTATATCCCCGGGCAGGTTGTGCTCATCTATGCCCTCAATGACAACGGTATCAAAAGGTAATCCCAGACCTTCCATCAATTGGCGTCTCCGTGGCGAAGAAGAGCCTAAAAGTATATGGTATCGTATTTTCATTGACTGACGGCCCGGACTATATCTTCCGGTAATCCTTCCGAACCTTTGTACCACTTGCCATGAAGCTTGAGTACTTGTTCTATGATATCGCGAACACAGCCTTTACCGCCACCGAAAGGAGAAATATATCGGGCAATTTTTCTGACTTCCACAGCGGCGTCATAAGGAGCAAAGGAAAGGCCGCAAGCGAGCATGGGCGGTATATCCGGGATATCATCACCCCCGTAAACAACTTGTGAGGGGTCCAGGTTGTGCTTCTTGCAGAATGCCTCAAAAGGAGGTATTTTGTTAAGGGCACCCATATATATGTCTTCTACACCCAGCAACGCATAACGCTTTGTAACAGATACCGAGGTGGCTCCTGTAATGATGGCAACGGGATAACCGTGCTCCAAAGCTACCCGTATGGCGTATCCGTCACGGGCAAAATGGGATCGGATAAGGTCACCGTCTGAAAAGGCAATAACACTGCCATCTGTCAGCACTCCGTCAATATCAAATGCAAAAGCCTTAATCTGATGTAGTATGTTTTTGTAGTTGCTCATGGTAGTTGTTTAGTTTTGTCTTGAAGATTGCAAAGTTAATTATATTTGCAGGAGTAACAGTAACGGTATGCATACTTTTCGTTTTCCCGGAACCTTGAAGGCCGGAGTCCTTTTATTCTTTATGTGTAGTTTTTTTGCCATTTCCTGTGAGCAAACAGGCACTACTACTACTTTTTCAGGAACGGTTACGGATGTTCTGACAAAAAAACCGTTACAGGGAGTTTCTGTTACCGTGATGCCTTTTAATCTGGGAAAAGAAACAGACGGGGAAGGTACCTTTTCCATTGCACTGCCCAGAACCGACGAGTCGGTATACCTGGTTTTCAGCAAACCGGGATACGATCCTCAGGAAACGTTGAAAATGCCGCTTTCTCCCAGAAAGAAAAATTTGTACACGTTTAAAATTTCCATGGTACGGCGCGTGGCAATGGCTGTGCTTTCCACAGAAAAAATTGATTTTGGAGGAAAAAACACAGACATAACCGTTGTTTTGTCAAACCCCGGAAACGACACGCTGCATTGGAATTTACTGGACCTTTATTTTCCGCCCTGGCTGCAAGCCGTGCCTATGGGGGGAGTGTTGTTGCCGGAACATGAAGAAGAGCTGTTGTTCACATGTGACCGTTCCGGTCTGGATATAGGGCTTTACGATGCAGAGGTACAATTGCTGGGAGGAGAAGCTCCGGTGATTGTGTCTGTGGATATGTTGGTAGAAGGCTCTTTGTTGAAAGCTGCGCATACTTATTTTGATTTTGGAGAAGAAGAAACACGGGGAGTCACCCTGCTTTCGAATGAAGGTAACATCCCGTTGTCCTGGCAGCTGGAAGACGTTTTACCCGATTGGCTGTTCTGGGAAGCAACGGGAGGAACGATAGATCCCGGACAAGAACAATCGGTGGACATCTCTGTCAACCGTGATGTGATGGACTATGGCAATTACACGTTCGGTACCACTTTGCGCTCGGAAGGAGGAGATACCTCTTATATTTTCCTGGTAAGCAAAACGAAGGATTTGTTGCAAGTATCACCAAAAACCATTGATTTTGGTACGCAAAGCACCCGTAGAACGTTTACCGTTTACAGATTGGCCGGAGTACATCCTGTAGATTTTGATATCGTTTGCACCGATGCAAACCTGAGTTTCTCTCCGCCCCGGGGAACGATTACGAAAGAGGCACAGTCGGCAGCCGTGGAAGTCATGCTCGATCGGGAAAACATTCCTGTGGGGGCCTCGGCAAGTACTATTTTTATCACCTATGGAGAAGAAACATTACAAGTAGCGGTTAATTACGCAACAGCCGCAGTGGCTCCGGAAGTCACATCGGGCGGACACGCACTCGACAACACCTACCGCCTGTATTTTAAAGGAACATTGCTGAGTAACGGGGGAGGTTCTGTAGTGGAACACGGGCATTGCTGGAGTACACTGCCCGATCCGAAAGTACCATGGGACAACGGCAGCCTTCCGGGAGCAACGACCGAAGGCGAAAGTGGTTTCACAAGACTGGGGGATCTGGAAGAGGGGGCTTCCTTCGTATCGTATCCCACAACGCTTCCCGAACAAGGCGCCACCTGGTACGTAAGGGCATATGCAGAAAACGAAATGGGTATCTCTTACGGAGAGGTGTTCACCTTCTCCTACAACCCGCCAAACCTGCAAGGACTGGTTGTAAGGTATGACGGTGTTATGAATATGCTGATTTTCAGGGAACAATCCCTTGCGGGCCTTCCTTTTGCAGAACACGGATTCGTGTGGAATACAACGGGAGAAATGCCTGCCATGGAAACCGATGCATACGTATTGCTGGGTGAGAAAACCGCCGGTAGCCAATTCTCGTATAACCTGCCTAAACCTGCCAGAGGCTTTGAATATACGGTACGCAGTTTTGCCGTCAATGAAAGCGGCAGGACCTATTCACCGCCGGTATCTTATCTCCTGGATATAGAAAAGCCTGTTGTGGAAACATCCGGGGTCGAAAATATTGAATATTATGCAGCTGTTTTAACCGGGACACTGGAAGTGGCCGGTTCGGAACAAATCCTGGACCACGGACATTGCTGGAGTTCAAATAACCAAAATCCCACCCTGGAGGACTACCACTCCAGCCTGGGAACTCTTTCGCAGACGGGATCGTTCAAAAGTCACATCAAGAATCTGACCATCAATACGCCCTATTACTACACCTCGTACGTGAAGACCACAAAGGGCGTTTACTACGGCAGAACACAAGCTTTTTCCACCAGAAAAGATGAAAACGTGGTTATTCAGGACGGGTTGAACATGTTCATTACTGTTAACAATGACAGAAAAGCCTACGACTGGACGGGCAAAGCGTATGATTTGGTCATTTCCGGCGGCGTCAGCTATAAATTTTCCGGAACGGAAAAACCCGGGAAAGTGCTGGGGGCTATTTCTTTTAACGGAACGAGCGGTTATTTATACAGCAAAAACATTAACCCCCTTTCAGGCATTTCCAAAGGATCCATCAATTTCTGGCTGCGTTTTCCCAACGGTATGCGAACTGCCGAAAAATATCCTTTTATTGGTTCTGTCAGTAAAGACGGCATGTTTTTCATGATCAGCCACGACGGGAAAGATTGGGTTTTATCGATGTCTATGGGACCCGGAAAAGAAACGTATTCAGCCGCTTTGCCAGCTTTAGGAGACCTTAATATTACCAGTATCCTGGGGAGGGAATGGCATATGCTGACCGTGGTATCCAACGGTACTACCATGACGCTTTATATGGATGGCGTGAAAATGCCTATGGATGATATGCAAATTCCAATGTCGTTTGGTATACAGGACGATTTGGTCATTGGTGCGCACGCGCTGGGAGGTACCACTCTCAATACGTTTTTAAAAGCAGATTTGGCGGCTTTGCGCTTCTACGACAAGATGCTGACGGCTGCTCAGGTAGAGAGTATTTACAACGCAGAAAAATAACGTTTCAGGCTTCCGGCGTTTCTTCGCCAAAATGCAGTGGTATATGGCTCATGCCTTTACCCGTAAGACGTATTTCTCCAAAATGCTTTTCGTATTTCATGAGATTGTCTTGCAGGGCATTGAAAAAACGTTTGGCGTGTTCCGGAGTCATGACAATACGGTTTTGTACTTTTGCTTTGATTATTCCGGGCATCATGCGTATAAAATCGAAAACGAATTCACTGCTGGAATGGGTGATGATTGCCAGGTTGGAATAGCAGCCTTGTGCTACTTCATCCGGCAATTCTATATTGATTTCTTTCTTGGGGTTTTGATCCATGGCTCTATGATTTTTATACTGCAAAAGTAGTATTTTTTATATATTTGCTTCTTATTCTCAATTAATATATGGATTTACCCGCAATATACGATCCTTCTCTGACAGAAGAAAAATGGTACGCCTATTGGATGGAGCACGGTTTTTTCCGATCCGTTCCCGACGAAAGGCCCAAATACAGCATGGTCATTCCGCCGCCCAACGTTACCGGCGTACTGCACATGGGGCATATGTTAAACAATACCATCCAGGATGTGCTGGTCAGAAGGGCCCGCATGATGGGTAAAAACACCTGCTGGGTACCGGGTACAGACCATGCATCCATTGCTACGGAAGCCAAAGTGGTAGCTTTGTTGAAAGAGCAAGGCATTGACAAATCAGACCTGAGCAGGGAAGCATTCCTGGAACATGCCTGGGCCTGGAAAGAAAAGCACGGCAATATCATATTGGAACAGTTGAAAAAGCTGGGTGCATCGTGCGATTGGGATCGTACGGCTTTTACCATGGATCCGGACATGAGCCGCTCCGTGATAGCTTCTTTTGTGTATTTGTATAACGAAGGTTTGATATACCGCGGTATACGCATGGTCAATTGGGATCCAAAGGGTCAGACAGCCGTCAGTGATGAAGAAGTCATCCACAAAGAGGTAAACGAAAAACTCTACTACCTCAGGTATTTTATCAGCAAAAACGGAGTTCCCGGGAAAGAGTACGTTACCATTGCCACTACAAGGCCGGAAACGATTATGGCAGACGTGGCCGTATGCGTGCATCCGGAAGACGAGAGATTTGCTCACCTGGTGGGTAAGCATGTCCTTATACCGTTGATTGACAAAGAAATACCCATCATTGCCGATGAATACGTAGACAGGGAATTTGGAACGGGCTGCCTGAAGATTACACCGGCACACGATGTAAACGACTACGAAATTGGCCTGCGCCACCATTTGCCTGTGGTCGATATTTTAAACGACGATGGAACGCTGAACGCAGAAGCCCGAATCTTAACAGGTGAAGACCGTTTTGAAGCGCGCCGCAAAATCCGCACGATGCTGGCCGCAGCCGGTTTTTTGGAAAAGGAAGAGCCTTACGTAACCCAGGTGGGTTTTTCCGAGCGTACCGATGCTGTCATAGAGCCGAGGCTTTCTTTGCAATGGTTCGTAAAATTGGGCGTACTGGCTCAAAAAGCGCTTGCTTATGTGGAGGACGGCAGGGTAAACCTGATTCCCGGAAAATACACAAATACGTACCGGCATTGGATGGAAACGGCCAAAGATTGGTGTATCTCGCGCCAATTGTGGTGGGGGCAGCAAATTCCCGCATGGACACTGCCCGACGGGGACGTTGTTGTGGCTGCTGACGCCCGGGAAGCGTTACAACAGGCCCGAAAAAAAGATCCGCTGCTGAAAGCAGACGACCTGGTACAGGACCCCGATGTGGTAGACACGTGGTTTTCTTCCTGGTTATGGCCGATTTCTGTTTTTGATCCGGAAAAACCGGGACATCCCGAACGAAAAGGAAACCGGGACCTTCACTACTATTATCCTACCGATGACCTGGTTACGGCACCTGATATCTTATTTTTCTGGGTGGCTAGGATGGTCATGGCCGGTGATCTTTTCTGCGGGGAAAAGCCCTTTACAAACGTATATTTAACGGGAATGGTACGTGATAAACAAGGTCGGAAAATGTCCAAGTCCTTGGGAAATTCTCCAGATCCCATAGAATTGATGGACAAGTACGGAGCCGATGGCGTACGTATGGGCTTGATGTTGTGCACCTCGGCCGGTAACGATATTTTGTTTGACGAATCGCAGGTGGAGCAGGGGAGGAACTTCTGCAATAAAATTTGGAATGCGTACCGGTTGGTACAATCCTGGGAACGCGATGAAAAAGCCGTACAGGAGGATACTGCCCGGGCTGCCGTACGCTGGTTTTCACACCTGCTGGCTGCCACACGAGAAGAAATGGATGACCTGCTTGCCAAATACCGGTTGTCGGAAGCCTTGATGTTGCTGTACAAACGTTTCTGGGACGATTTTTGCTCCTGGTACCTGGAAATCATCAAACCACCTGCCGGTGTAAAAACTTTGGACGCCGGCACGTACGATCAAACGCTCGCGTTTTTTGATGTATTCCTGCATCTGCTCCATCCCTTTATGCCGTTTATCACAGAAGAATTGTGGCAGAATCTGGAAGAACGCCTTCCGGGAGAAAGCATCATGGTTTCGCCCGTGCCGCAAACAGGAACGTATGACAGGAAAGAAATTGAAGATTTTGAACGTTTGCAGGAATTGGTGGTACATATAAGGGGTGTAAGGCAAAGCAAACAAATACCCGGAAAAACGACCCTCGATTTATTGATCAAAGGAGCCTTCCCCGTTCCGCTTCACGGAATAGCCATACGTATGGCCGGATTGAAAACCATAGAACATATTACACAATCGCCGGAAGGAGGTGCTATGTACACCTTTCTGCTGGGTACGACGGAATGCTATCTGCCGTTAGGCCAATTGCTGGATGTGGAAGAAGAGAAAAACAAATTGCTGGCTGAGCGGGACTATTACCGAACCTTCCTTGCCTCGGTTGAAAAGAAGCTGAATAACGCTGCTTTTATCCAGCGTGCTCCGGAATATGTGGTTGCTTTGGAACGTAAAAAACAAACCGATGCTTTGGCAAAAATCAAAGCCCTTGAAGAGCAGCTTGCATTACTGTGATACTGAAAAAGGATTGGCTATGAAATACATGCATGTACTTCTTTTGCCTTTACTTGTCATGGCTCTTTCGCAATGCGTGAAAGTAACGGAGTTGGATGATTATGCATCTGTAAAATCTTGTGCCATAACATCTTTTACTCCTCAAACGGTTGTCTTTGACACACCCGTTGTGGAGGAAAGTAATATCCTGATTCCCATGAAATACGGGAAGTATGAATTTCCCGTAACGGTTACCCTGGATATAGTCACAGAGCAAAAAATAGATAAAATCTTAGGCCTTGACGAAAACAACACACTGACATTCAACTCCCCGGAAACAGTCAGAAAATTCCATCTGGTGGCTCTAAGCGGCGTGCCGCACGCTTATACGGTATCCATAGAAGTGGCGGACCTCTCTGAAGAGGCCTCTGTTACGGATGCCCGGCTCATCACGTATACTCCTCCCCATATCCTCTTGTCCGGAGAGTTGGATATTGATGTGGTAGCCTCGCAAGTGATTCTGTACGTTTTGGAAGGGCAGGAATTTCCGTTACATGCCACTTTTGGTTTATCCTTGAGTCCGGGTGCCTCGGTAGAAGGTCTGGAAGAAGCATCGGGGTATTATACCGTTGCTTTCCCGAGCTGCGATACTCCCGTTCCATTTACGGTACTGGCAGAAAGCGGCAGGAAAGAAACCTGGTCTTTGCTGGCAGCACGGGTGGTACTTGCCACAGACCCGGCACAAACGGAACCCGGCGTCTGGGGACGGTTGCAGCCACAGGAACCTATAGCTCTTTTGCTGGATACGACAGGCCCTCAAATAATGGAATGGGTAAAAGAACCGGCACGCAGTCTTTTTACTGCTTTTCTGAAAGATTACGGAACGCCTTTTCCCTGGGAAGCGAAACTGTCCTACTCGCAAGGTCCCTATGTCATAGTCCTGGACAGGAAGGAATCCAACAACTTTCAGATTACAAAATGGGGGCAGCAAGATACCTTGTATTTGGCCGACAAGCTTACCCGGACGGCCCGTTCCTGGATTTTTTCGTGGGAGAAATGGTTGAACACGGCCCATAATGTAACATCTTTCCAAATCCTGGAGTATACGTCGCAACGTCAGGAAATAATTTTGAATACACCTGCAATTGATACACTTACGGCCAAAATAACGATTCCTTTCCGGGAAGGAAAAGATTTCCCTCTGGACATTACGGCATACCGGGTGGAAGTATCAGAAAATGCTGCTGCAAACCTGAGCGGCACCCTTTCTTTTGCTACTTACAAAGACGCGGTTCCTTTCCGGATAACGTCTGAAAGCGGGCTGGAACGTACCTGGAACATAGTACTTGCTCCCTGGTTTCAGACAGAGGCAGAAGTATTGGATTTCCGGGTAGTCTCTTACCGTTCCGCCAGCAACCTTGTAACCTTGAAAAATAAGCAGGCCGTTGTAAACCCATCGGACTCCACCGTTCGTCTTGTTTTAAAAGCCGGGTACGATTTTCCTTTCGTCATTGAAAATTATATCCTGGAAATATCGCCAAAAGCCGTGTTACAAGAAAATTATGCAAACGGGATGGTTTTTGAAACCATTGAAGATCGTCTGCCTCTTACCCTGGTGGCAGAAAGCGGAGATGTAAAAGAATGGAAGCTGGTCCTGGAAGACGAACGGACGGAAGTAACCGAAGCCCTCGTCTTGGATTACCGGATACATGATTATTCGGGAACAACCCTTACGGATAACAACCTTGTTTTACGGACAACACCGGACCTGGATACGGCGGCGCGCACTATCACTTTTACCATTGAAGACTGGTCCAATAAAATGCCGTTGACAGTAAACGGGACGGTGCATATTTCAAAAAATGCACAATTGTCCGGAGGTATTACCTCTTTGCAGCATACCTTACTCTTTCATACGCCCGATGAGGAATACCGTTTTGAAGTAATTTCAGAAAGCGGTACCAACCGTACACAATGGACTATCAGACTGGAAGACCGTTCCAAAGCACGTCTTAACCAAGCCAATATTGTGGATTTCATAACGGGGCCGCCTTCGTCAGGCTTCACTTTTGACTACAAATACCTGGAAGTTGACAAAGCGGCCATAACGTTACTCGTTGCTGAAAGACCTTCCGGACAAGCCGTCCTGACCATAAAAGCTGCCCTTGTATTGAGCGAAGGTGCCGTCCTGTACGATGGATTGCTGGCAGGCGCTCCCCTGGAGCTGAGTTTTGACAAACCGTATTCGTTTACGGTAATGGCAGAAGACGAAACGTTCAAAGAGTGGCAGATTCAATTGATACATGCACCGCAAGTGCCCAACAGCCGGTTTGAGGAATGGGGAGTGGTCAATAAAATTTTCAATATCCTTCCTTCCAACGGTAAAGGCTGGACGTCGGGCAACAACTCACAAATATCGGGAACGTTCCGCGATACAGGACCGGATGGTTCGTACGCCGTAAAGTTGTTGACTGTTCTTAAAACCGTAGATTTAGGCCTGGTGAGGATAACCAGCCTGGCAGCCGGTACCCTTTTGTTGGGTTCCTTCAATTTCAGCATAAATACAGAAGCCATTATGAATCCTACTAGTATGACGGATTTTGGCATTCCGTTTAAAGCCGATGACAATCCCGTTGGTTTTGAAATAGATTACAACTACAAAGCGGGAGCGCAAATGGTTCAAACAGAGCCTTATGTAGGCCTTATGGGGATACCGGCCTTTAGAGATCCCAGGAAAATCCCGGGAAAAGATATGGCTTCCATTATTGTGGAATTGCACGAATCCACACCCGGACGTTTTGACTATTATAAGAATTATGAAAAAACCATCATTGCCGGATACCATTTGTATACAGACGGAACACCGGGATGGAGGCGGGAACGGTTTATATTTGCAAAAACTCCGGGTAAAGAACACGTTGGCATGACACATCTGGTGGTACGTTGTTCATCGTCGCAAAACGGCCATTTTTATATGGGTGCAGACGGAAGCACCTTGTTGCTGGATAATTTCCACCTTCTGTATTACATACCCTCAGAAAATGCCGTACTTTTAAAATAAAGAAGATTATGGAACATACGACACATATCAAAGTAAGGTATTATGAAACGGATCAGATGGGCGTGGTTCACCATTCCAATTACATCCGTTATTTTGAAACAGCGCGTGAAGAAATGATGACCCATTACGGAGTACCTTATGAGGAAACAGAGGCCAGGGGAATCATAATGCCTGTACATGAGGTACAATGCGAATACATACATCCGGCCAAATACAACGAAACACTTACTGTAGTAACGCGTTTGGATACTATGCCCCGTTCACGCATTACTTTCCGTTATACCGTTTTGAACCCTGAAGGTACACTAGTGGCTAAAGGATTCGTGACACTGGCCTTTGTAGACCGCTCACGCGGTGTTCCCGTAAGGGCACCGCGTTTCCTTACGGAAGTATTGGAAAAATATATAGATTTGTAGGAGTTAACGCACAAGAACATGATAAAATTATTGCTCTTTGGTACCATCGGTGCCACCGAAATAATCATTATTGCATTGGTTATTTTGCTTCTTTTTGGAGGGAAAAAAATCCCCGAACTTATGAAAGGATTAGGTAAAGGGGTAAAAAGCTTCAAGGACGGCATGAAGGGGATTGAAGAAGAATTGAAAGATGAATCGGAAGATCTGGATAAGACGCTGAAACAGTAGTGGCTGCCGATAGTCAGGTGAACGATTCCGGGATGACCTTTTGGGAACATCTTGATGAGTTCCGCAAAGTACTCATTCGCTCTGTGGTTGCTTTGCTGGTGCTTATGGTGTTGGTCTTTGTCAACAAACGCTTTGTATTTGAAACCATCATTTTTGCACCACGAAATTCCGATTTTATTTTGTACAGATGGATGGAATCTTTGGCCCATCTGTTGAAAATGCCTTCTATGGTCCCGGAGCCTTTCCAGTTGGAATTGCAAAACATTGAACTGGCCGCACAATTTTTCACCCATATAAACGTTTCTTTGAGCCTGGCTCTTGTGTTGGGCACACCTTTTATTTTATACCAGTTATGGCTCTTTATCAAGCCGGCACTCTATGACAAAGAACGAAAGGTAGCCGTCAAAGCTTTTGCCTGGTGCTCTTTGTTGTTTTTTTTGGGAGTTTTGGTCGGGTACTTTTTTGTGTTCCCACTAACGATTCATTTTTTGGGCAACTACAAAGTGACGGATTGGGTCGAGAACCAGATTACCCTGCAATCTTACATCCACATGTTTACGTGGCTTATCCTGATTATGGGCGTTGTCTTTGAAATGCCCATACTGTTGCGCGTTTTATCCAAGCTGGGTATTGTATCAAAGGATTTGCTAAAAAAACACAGAAAGCATGCTTTTACCATTTTGTTGATTGCAGCCGCGATCATTACCCCCAGTGGCGATGCTTTTACCTTGTTTATTGTCACCTTGCCTTTGTATATGTTATACGAAGTGAGTATTTTGGTAAGTTTCAACAAAAAGGCGGAAGAAGATGATCAGGCGGTTACTTAAACGTTGGTGGCCTCTTGCAGCCGGTATGGCAGGCCTGTGCCTGTTGCTTTTCATCGTACCTTTTTTTTGGAAAGCCCCGTTGGAGGTGCTCTTGAAAAGCCGTGCGCTGCCGTGGTACCAAAAAACAAGACTCGTTCGTTTGTACAACGTAAACTACAAGCCGGAACACTTTCTTCCCAGACCGGGATATGTGCCGGGTAAAGGCATGAACTACCGGGATTCTCTGGGTTTTCTGTTGTGCAGCTCTTATTTTGAGCAAGCCTTTCCTTTTGAAAACGGACGGGCGCGCGTACACATAGATTTTCAATACGGGCTTATAAACCAAAGCGGCAAATGGGTACTCCCGGCCAAATTTGACACCTTATACGGTTTTAAAAACGTTTACATTATGGTACGCGGCAAAGAAGCAGGGGTGTCTGACCGGAACGGGCGTATGAAAACGCCGCTGGCAGCAGGTACGATTTCTCCTTTGTATCATGGGCAGGCATTGCCTTTTTTACTCATGGAGTACCCCGATGGCACCTTCTCTTTTATTGACGAAAAAGGAAAGCTGAGAGAGCACTGCCGGTACGACAGCCTGGAGGTACGCGACGGCGTGGTTTATGTGTGCAGACAGGGCAAATGGGGAGTAGCCGATATGCGGGGAGAAGAACAGATCGCTCCGCAATACGACAGCCTGACAAAGATCCGGGATGGTTTGTTTGCGGTACGCAGCGCCGGTATGGAAGGGCTTCATCAGGCAGGAGCAAAAGAGGCACTTGTTCCGGTCATCTATGAAAAAGCGGAAATATGCACACCTACTACGTACCGCGTACTGCTGAACGACCATTACGGCTTGCTGGATAAAAAAGCGGCTGTGCTTATTGAACCTGTGTACGATACCCTCTATGTACACCATTTGCCGGAGTGGATAGTCACCGGAAGGCTGGGATTTTATGCGTTGCGCCATACGAAGAAGCTGGAATATCCCTCTGCATTTTATTACGAAATAGGACCTTGCAGGGACGGCATGACGGTGATAAAAAACGAAAACGGATACGGCGTTCTTTCCCAAAAAGGAACAACCGTAATTAGTCCGCAATACGAACTTATCCGCGATTTCAGCAGCGGTGTGGCCGTTGTATACCACGATCGTCAATACGGGGTTATAGACCGGAAAGGCGCCTTTACGCTGCCTTTTTCCCTGAACCTGGTTGAATTGAACGATTATTACAACCACCTGGCACGTGCCGCACGCTATAATCTTATGACAACCCGTATCAAAAAACAATACGGCTATGTAAACACAAAAGGTAATACGGTTATTCCCTTTTTGTATGAAGACGGACATCTGTTTTTTTCCAACGGTCTGGTGGCAGTAAAATTGGGCGGTAAATGGGGGTTTATCAATGAAAAAGGTGAAAATGCCGTTCCTTTTATGTACGATACGGTTTCCGCATTCTCCAGCGGAAGGGCGTACGTTTTACTGAAGGACACCTTACAGGTAATAGATACAAAAGGAAACGCCTTGGAATGATTGCTCTCTCACAGATAAGCGTATCCTTCGCTCAACAGGAATTATTTTCCGGCGTTTCTTTTAACATTAACCGCAAGGACAGGATAGCCCTTGTCGGTAAAAACGGAACCGGCAAAACGACCTTGATGAATATCATAGCAGGCTGTCGGGAACCCACGTCGGGGAGTGTTGTCAGAAAAGAAAACACGCGTTGCGGTTACCTGCCACAACACATGCACCATGCAAAAAACAAAACGGTACTGGAAGAAACACTGACTGTGCTTGCTGAAATGGATCAGCTTTCCGAAAGGATTGAGCAAATTCACACAAAGCTCTCACAAGAAGAAGTACATCATACAGAAACGTACGGAAAGCTTCTAACGGAACTGACACAATTGAACGACAGATACCGTATGTACTCTTCTGAAAACCCGGTGGGCCGGGCAGAAAAAATACTATTGGGTCTGGGTTTCAAAAGAGAAGACCTGGAAAAACCCACAGCCGTCTTTTCTGAAGGATGGAACATGCGGATTGAATTGGCCAAACTCTTGTTGTCCAATCCCGACGTTTTATTGCTGGACGAACCTACCAACCACCTGGACATAGAAAGCCTGCGTTGGTTGGAAGAGTATTTGTCGACATATGCAGGCGCACTCCTTGTTGTATCGCACGACAGGACCTTCCTGGATACGGTAACCAACCGGACCATTGAATTGTCCGTCGGTAAGATATACGATTACAAAGTGTCGTATTCACCTTTCATGGTCTTGAGGCAGGAAAGAATAGCACAGCAAACGGCGGCCTACGAAAACCAGCAAAAAACGATTGAAAAAACAAAAGAATTTATAGACAGATTCCGGTACAAGCCTACTAAATCCAATCAGGTACAAAGCAGAATCAAACAACTGGAAAAAATGGAATTGGTGGAAATAGATCCCGTCGACCATACCCACATTCACATTCGTTTTCCCGATCCGCCACGCAGCGGAAGGGTGGTATACCGGTGCAAAGAAATTACGGCGGGGTATGAGGGAAAACCTGTCTTTGAAAAGGCTTCTTTAGTGCTGGAGCGGGGAGAAAAAATTGCTTTTGTGGGGAGAAACGGAGAAGGCAAAACAACGCTTTTAAAGCTCTTGGCCGCAACAAACGGGGCGTATGCCGCTCAACCGCAGATTCTGGATGGTACCCTTACAAAAGGGCACCTGGTCCACAGCGGCTACTATGCACAGAATCAAGATGAACTGCTCAATAAAGACCTGACTGTTTTTCAGACGGTGGACGAAATAGCCGTAGGAGACATAAGGACAAAACTGCGAGACCTTCTGGGTGCTTTTCTGTTCAGAGGCGATGATATAGACAAGAAAACAATCGTGTTGAGCGGAGGGGAGCGCGCCCGGCTTGCCATGGCCGCTCTTATGCTGCAGCCCTACAACGTATTGCTTCTTGACGAGCCTACCAACCATATGGACATACCGTCCAAAGAAATTCTGAAAAAAGCGTTACTGCAATATACGGGTACGGTAATCATAGTTTCACACGACAGAACGTTTCTGCACGGCCTGGTGGATAAAGTGTATGAATTCAGAGACGGCAAGGTAAAAGAACATTTGGGAGGTATCACAGCTTTCCTGGAAAGAAGAAAGATGGAAACCGGGGAAGAAACAACCGGTGACGATAAAAAACCTGATGAGCAAAAGGTTAGCGATGCAGCCCTGGAATACAAGAAGAAGAAGGAGCGTGAAAGAACGCTCAGGCAATTGAAGTCCCGGGTTACAAAATGGGAGAACGAAATTGAAGCTCACGAACGAAAGATTGCCGAATGGGATACACAATGGAATGAGCGTATGGAAGAAGGCTTTGATGAAACGTTTCTTTCGCAGTACGAAAAAGAAAAACAAGCCTTGGAGAAAGCCCTGACAGAATGGGAAACAGCTCATAACCTATTAGATATATTTATTAAAACAGGGAACCATGAATGAAAAAATCATATACGGATTTCATCCGGTTAAAGAAGCACTGCTGACAGGCCGGAAACCCGAGAAAATATTTCTGAAAAAAGGTGCCGAAAACCAGGCAGCCGCACAAATTATCCGCCTGGCACGTACAGAGGGCATTCCTGTACAATACGTACCGGAAGAAAAATTGTACAAATTATCGGCCGGAGGAAACCATCAAGGTATTGCTGCTCGTTTTTCCGGGTTGGAATACGTAACTTTGGAAGAAGCTGTCGCCCGGGCGGGTACCTTGTCCAAATGGCCGCTCGTGCTGTTGCTGGACGGAGTAAGCGATGTCAGAAACTTTGGTGCCATCGCACGGACGGCAGAATGTGCAGGAGTCGGGTCGCTTATAGTACCGGCAAAAGGAGGTGCGGCCGTAAATGAAGAATCCATACGTACCTCTGCCGGTGCGTTGTTGCGTATCCCCGTCTGCAGGGTACCTAACCTTAGAACGGCTCTTTTTTATTTGAAAGATATGGGCTATACGATTATTGGCACGGACAGCAAAGGAGATGCTCCTCTCTACCGGACTTCTTTTAAAAGACCGGTAGCGCTTGTTTTAGGCTCAGAAGGAGCCGGCCTGTCACGAGGTGTGAGAAGCCTTTGCGACCATTTGGTAGCCATACCGCAGCTGGGAGCCATCGGCTCGCTTAACGTGTCTGCAGCAGCAGCCGTTGTGCTTTTTGAAGCCGTACGACAAAAAACGGAACAACTATGACATCTTCCCTGAAAAAATCGGCGTTAGGAAAATTGGCGGGTGAAACGGCTATTTACGGGACGAGTACCATTCTGGCCCGAGTGCTGAACTTTCTGCTGGTACCCTTATACACCCGTGTGCTGACAGACCAGGCCGCTTACGGAGTGGTAGCCGAATTTATGGCGTACATAGCTGTTTTACAAGTGGTTCTTGTCATGGGATTGGAAACAGGGTGTTTCCGGTACGCTTCGTTTGCAGAGCAGAAAAAAGACACGCTCCAGGCCAACAAGGTGTTTTCAACGGCCTTGAGTACCGTTGCTTTGGTAGCCGGTTTGTTTTTAGCCTTTGTTGTATTTCAAAGACAACCGATTGCCAACTTGCTGGGCTATGCCCAAAGCCACATATCCATCGTATACGTAGGAGGCATTCTCTTTCTGGACAGCGTCACGGCCATTCTCTTTGCACGGCTGCGTTACGAGCATAAAGCGGTAAAATTTGCCGTTTTCAAAACCCTTAAAATTTGCAGCGAACTGGGGTTGAACCTCCTCTTTTTCCTGTGGGCTCCTCGTTTCTTGGCCGCTAATCCCCAAGCGCTTTTGGGACGGTTCATACCGGCGGTGCCCGATTACAATTACGTACTCTTTTCCATTTTCCTGTCCTGTGTGGTGGCTTTGTTGCTTTTCCTTCCCGATTTAATCAAAAAGAACAGTTTCACGTTTGATGGCCTCTTATGGCACAAGCTGATGCTGTATTCGCTTCCGCTGATGGTAGCGGGACTACCCGGGATTTTGAACGATTTCAGTGATCGTCTGCTGTTCCGCTTTCTGATTCCCGCAGACATCTCCTGGAGAGCCCAAATGGGTATTTACCAGGCAGGTATTAAACTGGCGGTACTCATTAACCTGTTCATTCAAATGTTCCGCTATGCGGCAGAGCCGTTTTTCTTTGGAGAATCGGGCAATAAAAACGCACCGGAAACGTATGCACGTGTGCTGGAATATTTTACGGCTTTTTCCATGGTCGTTTATTTGTTCATTCTGTTTTATATAGATGTATTTGGGCTTATCCTGGGAGCCAACTACAGGGAGGGCATTGTGGTAGTTCCCATTATGGCGCTGGCATACGTCGTGCTGGGCATTTATTTTAACATCAGCATTTGGTTTAAATTGTCTGAAAAAACAGGGTACGCCGTTCTGATTACTTCTGCAGGATTGGCTGTCACTTTGCTCATCAACGTGCTTTTTATGCCGCGTTACGGCTATATGGCGGCTGCCTGGGGCCATTTGGCCAGTTACGTGGTCATGACGATCATTTGTACGTTGATGGGGCGAAAACATTATCCCGTGCCTTATGCATGGGGTCGTATAACCGGCTACCTGGCGGCAGGCATAGGACTGTATATCGTATCGTTGTTATACGCCCATTGGCCTCCGTTGTACAAATTGTCCTTAAATACGGGACTTTTGTTGGTTTACCTTATATTCTGGGCACAGGTGGAAGGTTTTTACGGAAAGCTGCGCAAATTACGGCAGCCGCAGCAGCCACGTTGAGTGATTCGGAGCCTTGGCGGTACGAAGGTATGCGCAGCTGCACGGTCAGGCAGCCGAGCAAATCTTTACTGATACCGTGCGATTCGCTGCCCAGGACAATCAATCCTTCTTTGGGTAAATCTGCTTCATACAGATTGACTCCGCCCCCCGGCACGGTGCCAATATTGGGAATGGGGCTGTTCCATAAAAGAGTGAACAGATCCGTATAATATACCGGTACCCTCAAAAGGGCTCCCATAGTGGCTTGGATCGTTTTGGGATTATACAACTCCACGCTGTCCGGCGAGGCATACACTGCTTTTATATTGAACCAATCGGCAATGCGGATGAGTGTACCCAGGTTACCGGGGTCATTGATTCCGTCCAATACAAGGTATAGGTTTCCTTTTTCCGGCAACACCGCCGTTTCTTCCGGTATATCCACAACGGCCAGGATTCCGGACGGAGTAGTGTGGTTTGACATCCGTTCCATCTGGGCAGGTGTTACCTTCTTGATGTTAAGCGGATGTAAGGTGCGTGGGATGACCATATCTTCAAGACTGTCCCTGTAATAAAGAGCTTGCACGAAGAAAGGACCGGTGCTGTTCAGAAGTTCCTGAACCATCTTTTTTCCTTCCACGATAAAAGCCCGTCTCTGTTGACGGAATTTCTTCTGTTTCAACTCTTTTACATATTGTAACTCTGTATTGCTCAGTGTCTTCAATACCCTAAAATTTTAAGCATGGATTTGTATGTCTGCTCCTTGGAAAAGAGTTTCGTATAGTATTCACCGTTTTCTTCTCCAATGATTACCATTTTGGGTGCAGGAATAAGGCAATGCTGCACGCCTCCAAACCCTGAAATCGATTCCTGATAAGCACCGGTATTGAAGAAACCAATATAAAGCGGCTCCTTGTTCTCATTGCTTGGCATAAATACGGCGTTGGCATGCGCCTCGGCATTGTAGTAATCCTGAGAATCACAGGTGAGCCCTCCCAGAAAGACACGCTGGTACGGCTCGTTCCATTTGTTGATGGGAAGGAGTATGAAACGTCGTTTGATGCCCCAGGTGTCGGGCAGGGTAGTCATGAAAGAGGAATCGATCATATACCACCTTTCTCTGTCATTCTGTTGTTTCTCTCCCAGCACCTGATATATATTTACACCGCTTTCTCCCACAGTAAAAGACCCAAATTCTGTGAATATATCCGGTTCCTTGATTCCGCGGCTGTTACATATACTCTTTATTTGAGCTATGATCTCTTCTGTCATATACTCATAATCGTAATCAAAAGATAATGAATTGCGTATAGGAAAGCCTCCGCCCAAATTGAGGGAATCCAATTCCGGGCAGAAATTCTTCAGGTCGCAATAGACGTTTACGCATTTGGACAGTTCGTTCCAGTAATAAGCGTTGTCCTGGATACCCGTATTGATGAAAAAATGGAGCATTTTCAATTTGAATTTGGGATTGCGCTTCACGTATTTATGGTAGAAAGGAACCACGTCGCTGTAGCGGATACCTAACCGGCTTGTATAAAATTCAAATTTTGGTTCCTCTTCTGCCGCAATGCGGATGCCTATCTTACATTCCTTATTGACAGCTTTGTCCAAAGCCTCAATTTCCGGCATGTTGTCGAGTATGGAAATGGTGTTATCCCATCCTTCGTGTATCAAACCGGCTATATTATCTATGTATTGTTGCTTTTTATAGCCGTTGCAAATGACGTACAGGTCTTTATCCACCACGCCTTCTTCATGAAGAGATTCTATCAGGTTGATATCAAACGCAGAAGACGTCTCAATATGGATATCGTTCTTGAGTGCTTCTTCCAGAACAAAGGAAAAGTGTGAAGATTTGGTACAGTAACTGTAATGATATTCACCTTCATAATCTACCTTGGCCATGGCCACATTGAACCACCTTTTTGACTTCTGTATCTGTTTGCTGATTTTTGGCAGATAATAGAATTTCAGCGGCGTACCGTATTGATGGATCAAGTCCATGACAGGTATGTTGTTAAAAATCAATTCGCCATCCTTGACGGCAAACTCTTCTTGCGGAAAGTCAAAACTTTGCTGGATGAGATCTATGTACTTGTTCTTCATTTTAGTAATGTAAGTGAGTTACTTAATGCCAAAATATACAATGTAAGTGAATTGGATTACAAATATAATTTTTTTTTACATTTGCAGTATGAGCAGAAGATTTTCTCTTCTTTGGGTGCCGGCTGTTATGTTGCTGCTTCCCTTTTTATACGGTTGTTCGGCAACACGCTACGTTCCCGACGGGGAATATCTGTTGCGCAAAAATATCATAGAAATAAAAGAAAAGAAAAAGGACGTTTCTGCTGCTTCCTTATCCTCTTACGTCAGGCAAAAACCCAATACAACCATTATTTTCGGCTGGAAAGCATTCCTGCATGTGTACAGTTTGAGTTCCCGGAAGGATAGCGGATTCAGTACTTTCCTCCGTAAAATGGGAGAACCGCCCGTCATTTTTGACCCGGTCATGAATGCCTACAGCAAGATGAATATAGATAATTACCTGACAACGCTTGGGTATTACTTTAATACCGTAACGGACAGTATTATCTACAACAACAAGAAAGCAACCGTATATTATAAGATAAAACCGGGAAAATATTACACCATAGATTCTCTTTACCTGGCTCCCACAGATACATTTCTGGAAGATTTGTACCATAAGACATCGGACGAATCTTTGATCAAACCGGGAGATCGTCTGGCTTCTGCTGTATTGGAGCAAGAAGCTACCCGTATTACTTCCGTTATGCGAAACAACGGGTATTACAACTTCAACCGCAACAATATTACGTTTTTAGCAGATACACTGCAGCAAAACAACAAGGCCTTGCTGGAAGTGCGGCTGCCGGAAAAGGGCATACAGAAAGCTTTCCGAATAAGGAATATCCATATATATCCTTCGTACGATCCCATCCGGGCAGTTATGGACTCCTCCTTCTTATTATCTATGGACACCTACAGAAGTGAAGGATTTACCTTACACCATGCGGGCCGGAGCAATTTCCGAAAGGGCGTGCTGCAGCATATGTGTTTTATCAGGGAGGGTGACTTGTACGATGAATCTAAAGTAAAGACAACGTACAACAGGTTTTCCAACATTCGCTTGCTCAACAGCGTAACATTGCGCTTTGATGAAGTTGCGGCAGAACAGCTTTCTGAAAGCAGACATGCAGATACTTCTTTTGTAGATTGTACCATACTCCTGAGTCCCGGCAAATCTCAAGGATATAAGGTGAATCTGGAAGGGTCCAGCAATTCCAACGGGTTGATTGGAATCTCACCGGCGCTGTCGTATTACCATAAAAACATTTTCCGGGGCGGGGAATGGCTGACTTTGGGTTTTATGGGCAATTTTCAATTCAAAGTGAACGATCCCATCCGTTCCACAGAATTGGGAGCTTCCTTGTCGCTGTCGTTTCCGAAAATGCTCTTTCCCATTAACCATGTCGTTTTCAAAAACAGAGTACCAAAGACTGACGTATCGGCCAGCTACAGTTACCAATCGCGCCCGGAATACATCAGGAACATTGCATCAGCCACTTTCGGATATACGTGGAGTATAGGCGAAGCCTACCATTATACGGTCAATCCCATTAAATTAAAGGTTGTCAAATTGCACAACCTGAGCCCCGGCTTCTTAGAGTCCTTGAAGGATCCTTTTTTGATAGATACCTACAAAGACCACCTGGACTTGGGGCTTACCGCCATTTTTTATTATACGAGCGACAATGCTCCCGTTCACAAAAGAACTTGGCATTACGTACGAACAAGCCTGGAATCTTCCGGTAACTTTCTGAGTATGTTTAACAAATACATGCCTGCCGATGCCACGGGCAGCCATACTATCGGAGGTATTGCGTATGCCCGGTACATAAAAGCAGATGTGAACACGGGGGTTACTTTTATAAGGGAGCGTCACCAGCTGGCGGGGCGTTTCTATGCAGGCATTGGCATTCCTTATGGAAATGGCACTTCTTTGCCTTTGGAGCAGATGTTTTATGCCGGTGGAGCCAATAGCTTACGCGCCTGGCAAGCCAGAACAGTAGGTCCCGGTTCCATGCCGGTGGACTCCACTTTTTCCATCCCCAACCAGGCCGGAGACATGAAATTGGAAATCAACCTGGAATACCGGTTTCCCATGTTCTGGAAACTGGAAGGAGCTCTTTTTGCCGATGCGGGTAACATTTGGAACCTTCCCAAGCCTCAGACCGTCGAAGCCGGTGTGTTCCGGCTCAACACCTTTTACAAGTCCATTGCCATGGATGTGGGGGCGGGTATACGCGTTAACCTGGACTTTGTCATCCTCCGGCTGGACCTGGGGATGATTGTCAGGGACCCGGTGAAGCAAGCCTGGAATAAACCGTCGGAGTGGCTCCAGCGGAACAACTATTCCATCCAGTTCGGAGTAGGATATCCTTTTTAAAACAATCAGATTTTCATACCCTTACGATACAGGCGGAACATTTCTATAGCCTGGTATTCGGCCATGCCCAGTTTGTCGTACAGGACGGCGGTGCTATTGTTTCTCTCCTCGGCCCGTTTCCAAAACTCCCTGGGATCATTCCCGGGGAACATGGCGGGATCTTTCTGGCTTTGGTGGCGGAAAATGGCGTTTCTTTTGATAATGACTTCTTCCGGACTCAGAGGTACGGCCATATCTACATCGGGCACATCCCATTCTTGCCAGGCTCCGCGGTATAACCACATCCGGCAATCCTGGAACCAGGGCCTGTCGCTCAATCTGTCCATGGCCTTCAAAATGGCCTTATAACAGATTCTGTGCGTCCCGTGCGGGTCACTCAGGTCTCCGGCTGCAAAAATCTGATGCGGTTCAATAGTATCTATCAATGCACACAAAATATCGATATCTTCCTTAGTAAGCGGTTTTTTCTTGATACCTCCCGTTTCGTAGAAAGGCATATCTAAAAAATGAACATTCTTTTCTTCGATGCCCAGGTATTCACAGGCAGATTTGGCTTCTCCGCGGCGTATCATACCTTTGACTTTACGGATGGAATCCGTATCGGGTTCGCCCGGTTTCTTTTTACTCAAATCTATACGTGCCTGAACAAAAATATTGTTTGTTTTTTCTTCATCGAGCTCATATACCGGTGATATATCTTTCAGAAAATCAAGGAAGCGTATGACCTCATGGTCAAATACGGCAATATTGCCCGATGTTTGGTACGCTACGTGCAATTGATGTCCTTGTTGTGAAAGTCGGGCAACGGTACCTCCCATGGAAATGACATCGTCGTCCGGATGGGGGCTGAATACGATTACGCGTTTTGGATAGGGCAGAGCCCTTTCCGGTCGTGTGGAATCGTCTGCATTCGGTTTGCCGCCGGGCCATCCCGTTATGGTATGTTGCAGCCTGTTGAACATATCTATGTTGATTTTGCTGAAAGGTCCGCGTTCCGTAATCAAATCACTCATCCCGTTATCGTTGTAGTCCCTGGCCGTCAATTTGAGGATGGGCTTATCCAGGTGTCGGCACAGCCAGAATACGCCTTTTTTCATCAGCTCATCCGTCCATTCACAAGGTCCCGTAAGCCAGGGAGTAGCTATCCTCGTCAAGTCTGCCGAGGCCGCCCTGTCGACCAATACTTCCACATGTTTGTGATTTTGGAGAAAACTGGCCGGAGTGGACTCGGATACTTCACCTTCTACCAATTGCCTGACGGATTTGGAGAGTGTTTCTCCCCAGGCCAGATAATAGACGCTTTTGCTTGTCATCAAGGTTTTAATCCCCATAGTCAGCGCGTAATTGGGAACGTAATCCACACCAAAAAATTCACTGGCTGCCGATATACGCGTATTGGTGTTGAGTGTTATCAAACGTGTATTGGAATTGTAGGGAGAACCCGGTTCATTGGAACCCATCCTGGACGTAACGAGTATGTCTATGCCGTTATGTGCAACAATCTTTTTTTCAAAATCCAAACAATGTTCCTGCACCTGCGCGCGGCTGACTTCTCCATCCAAACAGAAGATTTGTTTTTCAGGTATATCCAATACATCAAACAAGTACTCTCTTAAAAAACGGTAATGGGATTGCAGTTGTGTTTTTTGGATAGGATAGTATTCATCTATTCCAAATACAATCACATTTTTAAAACTTCTACCGGCTTCGTATGCCTGAGCCAGGAGTTCGTAAACGGGAATGGCTGCCGGATTAGCCGTAAGAGCCAGTACCAGCTTTTCTCCTGTGGCTTCTTTTTTGTACAGGGCTTCCAGGATGTTTTCCACCACATACGCAGCAGCTTGCTGCTGGTCGTCGTATATGAACACAGGCAGTTTTTCGTACCTTTTACTGAATTCGTGCATGGTTGTCATAAGTACAGATGCTATTATTTATGAGTAATTTCCAAATATGTTTTTCTGAAAGCAAGAACCCCTTGCAGCAATCCTTCCATCTGGCTCAATGCCAGCATATTGTGTCCGTCAGACAAAGCCTGCCCGGGGTCCGGATGCGTTTCCACAAAAAGACCGTCCGCTCCGGCTGCCACGGCTGCCGCAGCCAGGGTGGGGATCATCTGCGGATATCCTCCGGCCACACCCTCTTCCCGGTTGGGAATTTGTACGGAATGGGTCACATCCATTACAACGGGTACACCCAATTGCCGCATGATGGGAATGCCGCGTATATCTACCACCAAATCACCGTATCCGAATTGTGTGCCTCTTTCTGTCAAAAGAATGTGTTCCCGCGTTGCCCCTGCCTGCAGCAGTTTGTCTACCACAAACGCCATACTTTCCGGTGCCAGGAATTGTCCCTTTTTCACATTGATTTTTTGACCCGTTTTAGCGGCAGCCCGGAGCAGGGTAGTCTGCCTGCACAAGAACGCCGGTATTTGAAGGATATCCACTCCGTAAGCGGCCGCAACGGGGGCTTCTTCCGGCGTATGGATATCTGTCGTTACAGGAATGTGAAAACGTTGTTTTACCGATTGCAGGATCTTCAGTCCCTCCAGATCTCCTATGCCTGTGAAGGAATCATAGCGCGTTCTGTTTTCTTTGCGGTAAGAAGCCTTGAAAACAAACGGAACTTCATATTGTTCCGTAAGCTTGCATAAGGTTTCTGCAATAATCATACACGTTTTTGCAGATTCCACCACACAAGGACCGGCAATCAGAAAGAAATCGTTGGTTTTCATAACAGGCTTTAAAATTACATTTTTTTTCCTCCTGTAGCGTACTTCTTGCCCCATTGCTCCAGAAACCGGGCTATTTCCGCCTCTCTGGGGTTATCTGCCGGTGTATAGAAGCGGGTACCCGATAGCTCCGGCGGCAGAAACTCTTGTTCCACAAAATGCCCCTGATACTCGTGGGCGTATTTGTAGTCTTTTGCATAACCCAGTTCTTTCATCAATTCTGTGGGAGCGTTGCGCAAATGCAGAGGAACGCTCAAATCACCCGTCTTTTCTACCATTTCCAGTGCTTTTCCAACAGCTGCGTAAGCAGAGTTGCTTTTGGCACTGGTTGCCAGGTAAATGACCGTATGTGCCAGGGGAATGCGGCCTTCCGGCATACCTATGCGGTGTACGGCGTCAAAACAAGCCGAGGCCATAAGAAAAGCGTTGGGGTTGGCCAGTCCTATGTCTTCCGCCGCCAGTATAATCAGACGACGGGCAATAAACAGGGGATCTTCTCCGGCCTTGATCATACGCGCCATCCAATACAGGGCGGCGTTGGGATCACTGCCACGGATGCTTTTGATAAAAGCCGATATGATATCGTAGTGCATATCGCCGTCTTTATCGTAAAGTACCATATTCTTTTGTAACCGGTCTTGTACTTCTTTATTGTTGATAAGGACCGGAGCGTCCGGGGGGTAGCTGGATATAACTATTTCTAAGATATTGAAGAGTTTACGGGCATCTCCGCCGGAGTAACGAAAAAGAGCCTCCGTTTCTTCCAGCTGCACATTCCGTGTTTTCAAAGCCGTATCTTCTTGAAGTGCTCGTTGCAATAAAATATTTAAGTCTTTAACAGACAGTGGGTTAAGTACGTATACCTGTGAGCGGGAAAGTAGGGGAGCAATGACTTCAAACGAAGGGTTTTCCGTAGTCGCACCAATCAAAACAATCGTTCCGTCTTCCACCGCTCCTAAAAGCGCGTCCTGCTGCGCTTTATTGAAACGATGTATTTCATCAATGAAGAGGATCGGTCTGGCCGTCTGGAACATCCTGTTGGAGCGGGAGCGTTCAATGACCTCACGTACGTCTTTAACGCCGGAATTAACAGCAGACAGGCTGTGAAAAGGGCGCTGCAGGTCATGCGCCACGATACGTGCAAGGGTAGTCTTGCCAACTCCGGGCGGACCCCAGAGGATGAAAGACGCCAGGTTGCCGCTTTCAATCATCGTGCGCAAGACGGCATTCTTACCCACAAGATGCTCCTGACCCACGTAGCGGTCCAGCGTAGTGGGGCGCATACGTTCCGCCAGCGGAATGCTATTTAACATAATATAAATTGTGTTCCTTTTTGATATATATGCCTGTTAACGTTTTCTACGGCGCAATTGTCTTATAATACGCGAAATAACAGTTTCGATAGACGATTCCGGTTCTATGATATTATAGTCTTCCCAAAAACCGGGATCTTCAAAGTCGGCTACCCTGTACAACGTTATATCCGTAGTCTTCACCCGGCTTTGCTGCGGTATCTTGTACGATTCCCTGCTGTATTCCGTCATGGCCATTTCTGATGTGATGGTGTACGTCTGGCGGAACAATTTCCTGTCCCATTTGGCCGTGAACTTCAAATCTGTCCGGGAATAGTCAAAAACCCAGGTTCCCTCCGGCAATTGCCTGTATTGGACCATATACGCCGCGTAATCGACCGTTGCTTTCAAGGTCAGTGGTTTTCTCCGTATGAATATGCCCGTGGCTCTGTCGTCATTTTCTACGTTCATGTTGAATTCCACCCTGGAAATAGCTTTCGTTTGCAAGTCGATGTATATCTTTCCGCGGAACAGTATTTCTTCTATATGCGGTTTCTGCCGGAACGACACCACGTAATGGATCCTGTCGCTCATTTGTACGGGGTATTCCAGCGTGAAATCGTAATACTTGTCTATTTCATACTCCGGGACTCCTAAAAACAAATGGTTAACGACATCTATATCGAGCGCGGAACGGATTCCACCCTGAAATTTCACGAAAACCGTATCTATACGGCTCCAGTCTATGCTTCCCCGTCCTTTGTATATCCCAACCTGATCTACCGTAAAAGTGGGTGCATACGGAGGTTTGTACACATCTATAACTGCTTCTGACAAAGTCACATACGTATTTCCCTTACGGATCATTTCGCGGTAAAAACCCGTCATTTGCATCTTTTCCTGTGAAAAATTATGGCGGATATTCTTAAACGCTTCTTTTACCAATTCCAGAGGATCTATAGGCTTGACGGTTGTCATGGGTATGGGCAAGGCAGCCTGTATGAGTCCAATGGTCAATGGTTTGGAAGACCCCAAAAATTGCGCAATGGGCATGACACCCGTATGATATCCCAGGTAACTGATTGTTATTGACCTATCTGCATATTCCTTAGGGAATTTCAAGGTGAAAAAACCTTCTCCGTTCGTAACAATACTGATACCTATATCTTGAATACTGATAGATGCAAAAACCATGGGACGCCTTGTTTCTGAATCTATGACGGTTCCTGAAATGCTAATCGTATTTTCCTGAGCCTGAAGTGAAAACACGGTGGCAAATAGCGCTAACATACTAATTATAAGTACATTAACCTTGCATTTTTGTAAAAATTTTGTTTTCATGATGGGCCTGTTTTAATCATTCCACTAAAATACGTTTTTTTTTTCGCATTTTTGTTGTTTGAAGGATTCTCATGAAAAAACAAAAACAGATAATCAGGGAAGGTGTCACCATCACTTCTTTTGCAGCGGAAGGCAACAGCCTGGCGCATATGGAAGGCAAGGTGCTTTTTGTACCTTTTACGGCTCCCGGAGATGTGGTTGATGTACGGATTGTACGCACCAGAAGGCAATTTGCCGAGGGTGTGGTGGAACGTCTGGTAAGTCCGTCTCCCTTGCGTACAGCGCCTTTTTGCGCCCATTTTGGCACATGCGGAGGCTGCCGGTGGCAACACGTACCGTACGAAAAACAGCTGGAATTCAAGCAGCAGCAAGTTTTTGACCAGCTCTCCCGCATCGGAAAACTCACACTGCCTCCCCTATTGCCCATCCTGGGATCAAAAAACACGACCGGATACCGCAATAAATTGGAATTCACCTTTTCCCATAAAGGCTGGATACCGTCCGAAGCTGCGTTTGAAGACGAAACGCTGTTCTCCCCCGCCCTGGGCTTTCATGTACGCGGGCGTTTTGACCGCGTGCTGAACATAGAAACGTGCCTGCTGCAAGAGGAACCTTCCAATGCAATCCGCCGTTTCGTAAGGAACTATGCCCTGCAGAAAGAGCTGTCTTTCTTTGATTTACGGCAACAGACAGGGTTTTTGCGTACGCTCATGATCCGGAATGCCTCCGCCGGTCAGGTGATGGTGGTCGTAGTATTTGCGCATGACAATCCCGCAGCCGGTGAAAACCACCAGGCCCGCACAGCCCTGCTGGAAGCCTTATCGGAAGCCTTTCCACAGATTACGTCTTTGTATCACATGGTCAACACCAAAAGAAACGACAGCCTGCAGGATCTGGAGGCTGTCCATTATGCGGGCAAAGCATACCTTACAGAAACCATGGACGGTTTGCAGTTCCGCATAGGACCCAAATCGTTTTACCAGACAAATACGCATCAGGCCGCCGTATTGTACGAAAAAGTCAAGGAATTTGCCGCGCTGCAAGGTCATGAAACAGTGTACGATCTGTTTACGGGTACCGGCACCATTGCCCTTTACCTGGCACGCCATTGCCGCCATGTCAGCGGCGTGGAATACGTGCCGGAAGCCATCCGTGACGCAGAAGCCAACGCCCGGGCCAACGGCCTGACCAACTCGGCTTTCTTTACAGGCGACATCAAAGAAGTACTTACGCCGGAGTTTGTGGAACAGCAGGGCAAGCCGCATGTGGTGGTGCTGGATCCTCCGCGGGCGGGCGTACACCCCGATGTCTTGAAGGTACTGCTGCAAACGGCTCCGGAGCGCATGGTCTACGTAAGCTGTAATCCGGCCACGCAGGCCCGTGACCTGGCCCTTTTGCAAGAGGAGTACGCAATCACGCATGTACAACCAATAGATATGTTTCCGCATACGCACCATATAGAAAATATAGTGGCGCTGGAACGCCGTAACAAAAAAATGGAAGACTATGAATAAGCCTCTGACCCCTTCTGAAGGACATACCACCATTTGTGCTCCGGCTACGCCGCAAGCCGTGGGAGCCCTGGCCGTAATCCGCCTGAGCGGGCCGCAAGCCATCGAAATAGCTTCCAAAGTGTTTCACTCGTCTGCCTGCCCGGACCTCACACAAAGTCCCGGTTACAAGATCTGGTACGGCACGGTGACCGGTCCAGATGGAAACCATCTGGACGATGTGCTGATTAGTGTTTTCAAGGCTCCGCTCTCCTATACGGGAGAAGACAGTGTGGAATTCTCCTGCCACGGGTCTTTGTACATCCGGGAGGCGCTGCTGCAAACGCTTGTGCAACAAGGGGCTGTACTGGCCGGTCCCGGAGAATTCACGCAACGGGCCTTCATGAACGGCAAGATGGATCTGACACAAGCCGAGGCCGTGGCCGACTTGATTGCCTCGGAAAACCGTACGACGCACAAACTGGCGCTGGACCAGATGCGCGGCGCTTTCTCCAGGGAGCTGGCTGACTTACGGGAGCAATTGCTGGAACTGGCTGTGCTTATGGAATTGGAGCTGGATTTTGCAGAGGAAGATGTGGAATTTGCCGATAGGCAAACCTTGCGCGCTATCTTGGACCGCCTGCTGACCCATATCAACGACCTGTGCGATTCATTCCACATGGGCAACGCCTTAAAAAAAGGCGTTCCTGTGGCTATTGCCGGCGTGGTGAATGCCGGCAAATCCACCCTGCTGAATGCCCTGCTGGGAGAAGATAAAGCGTTGGTGACACCCATAGCCGGTACCACGCGTGATACCATAGAAGACATTGTAGTATTGGACGGCATCCCTTTCCGGTTTATAGATACGGCCGGCGTGCGTCATATAGCAGATGCCGCAATGCATTCTCAGGAATATATTGAGAAATTGGGCGTGGAACGCTCCCTGGAAACCATCCGTACGGCACCCGTACTGCTGCTGGTTATGGACGCTACACGTCCGGAAACGTATGCAGAGAGCCTGCAGCTTCTAAAAGCATACGAAAAAGAACATATATTACTGATTATCAACAAAACAGACGTAATACATAACAAAGACGTTACATTAAATAACTTAGAAAGCACAATAAGTAACATTCTCGTTACAATTGGGCTTAAATCACTGTTACCCAAAGTCTCCATGTTATCTGTATCGGCTCGTGAGAAAACAGGTCTGGAAGCCGTTAAAAATGACCTGGTGCAACGCATCCGCCCTGTTTTGGAAGCCCATTCCACTACCCTGACCAACGTGCGGCATTACCAGGAACTGCATGCCGCCGGGCAAGCCCTGCAAAGGGTCCGGGAGGGTCTTGATACCTCTCTATCCAACGACCTGCTGGCTCCCGATCTCCGCCTGGCCCTGCACCACATCGGCAGCCTGGTTGGGGCCATCTCGTCCGACGACATCCTGGGCGCCATCTTCAGCCGCTTCTGTATTGGCAAATAACCCTTTTGGGCTCCGGATGGTGTACCGTTTGACGCACCGTAGCGCACCGTGGCGCACCGGATCAGATCCGGTCTAAATACGCACGTCGTTTGGGTTCATCCATACGTTCTATGGCATAGCGTAAAGTCGTTCTGGGCAGTTGGTCGTAATGGGTTTGCAGAAATTGTTCTATGGTTGCCGGGTCTTTTTTCCAGCCTTCGCGCAACATCCAGCCTATGGCTTTGTGGATGAGATCTTCTTTATCTGCCAAAAGCATACGGGCAATGCGCAAGGTGTGATCCAGTTGTCCCTTGCTTATAAAATACCAGGTAGCTACGATGGCTATTCTGCGCTCCCACAAGCTGTCAGAGCACGCTAACGAATCCAGGAGGTCACTTTCTGCCAACCCGTCAGCCATGGCTCTGCCGAGCAAATCCCTGCAGGTCAAATCTACCAGGTCCCAGTTGTTCACATAAGGTAAATGCTCCAGGTAGAACGACAAAATCTGCCGCCTCTCCCCTGTGGTTGCTTTCTTGTTTTTGTTTTCCAGAATAAAGAGCGCCGCGCTCCGCTCTTCATGGACAGGGGAGGTTATCAATAGTTTGAGCTCAGAGAAAGGCAAAGCCTTATACTGTTTTGCCACAGCACGAAGCTGTGGAACGGTTACCCCAATAAACACATCGCCTTCTCCGTATTGGCCCGGTCCCGTTTTGAAGTAACGTTGCAACTGCTGCTGCTTATCTGCAGAAGCCAAGCCGGTTAATGCCTCTTGAACAGCTGTTGCCGTCATCTTGCTCCTGTTTCTTTAAAAGTTTGTATGGCACCTTGTAAAGCTTTCCAATACTCGTAATCCCTGTCTATGACATCTATGGAGAAGAAGGCTATGCCTTGAGAACCGCCGGTGCGGGCGTAGAGCATAAATTCCAGGATACGGTCTTTGGGCACATGTCCTACAAACAAACCGGAACACAACACACCCGGGTTGTTTTTTTCTTTCAATTCAATCACACCTTCTTTTGTTGCTGTAAGTACATGATAATCTTCCCAATTGTAAAATTTATGATAAATCATGGGGAAGAAATAATCCACGTTCTGAAAATCGCTCCAAGACTGGCGTACCAATTTGCGCGATTCTTCCGGCGTCGCAAAGACTGCTACGGAAGCCGTTTTTTTGTATTTCTTGATCTCGGCACAGAGTTCACCGGCCACCTTTGACAAGGCGTCCCACCGATATTGCATCCATTGCTCATTGGCCGTTGGGTCTTGCAGATCCAAAGGATCCACTCCGGTAAGGGCTTTGAAGTTTTCCCGGCATGTGGAACAATAACAAAAATCCCATTGAGGATACACGCGGTCTTGTACTACGTTGCGGGATTCATGCAAGCCGTATGGAAGGATGGCGTCCGGATAACGGATAAAATCCAAATGAATGCCTGCCAATCCTTTGATTTTGGCCAGTTCCGCTATCCGGCCTTTTAAGTATTGGGTGGTTTCCGGTTTTGACGGGCACAACCAGCGGTAATGTTCACGATCGTACAGGTTGATATCCAGACAGGATTCTCCCAGGGCGTTTACCTGGTACCAGTCGGGATGGGCCGCACGTAACGCATGTTCCGTTCTGTTTAGGGTCCAGATCCAGGCGTGCAGTTCTATGCCGTATTTTTGAGCAAACGGTAATGCATTCTGTATGATTTGAATGGCTGCAGAATCGGATGCTTCCGGGTAACCGCCATGGCATTCCAGCAAAACAGCGTCAATGCCTGCCCGGGCCGCCTTTTCAAAATAATAGTCCCATTGGCCTTCGGTAATAGTGGTTTTACCTACCATCCATGCCCAAATTTTTGCAGGTTTTTTCTGAGGAGAAGTACAGGATAACGCAAACATAGACAGTATAATCAATAGCTTTTTCATGTTTTTTAATGAATATTTATTCAAAAATACTAACTTTCACTCATCAAACCATAGGCTATGAAAAATTCACAAAGACTCGTATTGGGACTGGCTGCAACAGGGTTGATATTCTGTATTGCCGTCCTTGCTACCCGTGTAATCCCGTTGCATATAGACTTTTTCCCTGAAAGTTTTATCACACATTCCGTTATGCTGCTTTTATCTTTGCTGGTAATTGCCGCTTTTAAAAAGAATCTGGGCTTTGCCGTATCTATGCCGTACCCTCCATCGTGCGGAAAACCCATACTGTTTGGCTTGTTGACTACGGTAGTTGTAAATGTGGTGTTGGCCCTGGCTATCCAAGTGGGAGGTATAGCCCCTGAAGCACATCCCGCGCTGGCTAAAAACACGTTCCTGCAAACGTTTTTATTCATTTTCATATATGCAAGCCTTGCCGAGGAGTTGCTCGTACGGGGGTTCCTGCAAAATTTACTGGCACCTCTGCGTTCCGTTAATATTCAGGTTTTTAAACGCACCTTAAGTTTGCCGGTCATTATAAGTGCAGTGGTATTCGGTTTGTTGCACCTGATATTGTTGACTTCCGAAGTCAGCGGATTTTTTGTTTTCCGCATTGTGGTTTTTACAACCGTACTGGGATTGGTGGCCGGTTATTACCAGGAAAAGTATAACAATTTTGCCTACGCCGTCCTGGTACATATGGCAGGGAACCTGCCCGGTCTGCTCTTTATGCTTGTTGGGGCCGGTCAATAAGAAAGTCTATGCTTCTTTTTGATTTTGACGGTACACTGGCCCAAAGTTTAGAACTGGTATATACTATTTACAACCGTATTGCCCCTGAATACAACTTATTGCAAATGGATGAAGAGGGACGAAGGGTTTTGGCAGCAGGAAAACCGCAGGATGTAATGAAACAATACCATATTTCGCCACAAAAACTGGCTCTGCTTGTTTTGCGCATAAGAAAGGAAATGCGAAATTCCATTGGCAAACTGCAACCCGTAGATGGGATGGAAAAAGCGTTGTCCGTTCTGCAAAAACAAGGATATCCCATGGGTATAGTCACCTCCAATGACAGAGACAATGTATTGCTTTTCCTAAAGAACAACAACCTGGATACATACTTTCAATGCATCTATACAGGGCGCAGCTTGTTTGGAAAAGATAAAATATTTAAACGTCTGTTCCGTCAGCACGGCATGTCAGCTAAAGACGCAATCTACATAGGAGACGAAACGAGAGATGTAGAGGCGTGTAAGAAAACGGGAATCCCTGTAATTGCCGTGACCTGGGGGATGAACAACAAAACTGTCTTGGCTGCCCTGCAGCCGGAAGGCCTTGCAGACAGCCCTGATGCATTGCCGGAGCTGGTATCAGCTGTTGGCAATATGCGGATACAAGGTACGGTATCTATGTAACGCATCCTGCAGGGTTTCTCTCGCCTGTGTTCTGCCTGTAAAATGTTCGACTTTTACGGATTTTTGTTCCAGACGTTTGTACTCCTGGAAAAACTGCTTGAGTTCCGAATCAAAGATGGGTGGCAAATCTTTGATTTCTTCAATGTGGCTCACACTCTTATCGTAGCAGGCTACTGCAATGAGTTTGTCGTCCGGCTTGCCTTGGTCAATCATCTCCATCATACCGATAATCTTCACCCTGACAATACAAAGAGGCTGAATGGCTATCTGCGATAACACCAAAACATCCAAGGGGTCGTCGTCCTTGGCGTACGTGCGCGGAATAAACCCGTAATTGGCCGGATAATACACGGCAGAATACAATACCCGGTCTAATTTTAACAGACCTGTTTCTTTGTCCAGTTCGTATTTGGCACGACTCCCGTTGCTGATTTCAATAAGTGCATTAACCTCACAATTATCAACATCAGGGTCTACACTGTGCCATGGATTATGTTGCATCATGGTGCAAAAATAAAAAAAACCTGCTCACCGGAGCAGGTTTTTTCAAAGATTTAAGTATATTGTAGGATTAACGACGTTTAACGTGTACTGCGTTCAATCCTTTTCTTCCTTCCTGTAAGTCGAAAACTACTTCATCGCCATCTCTGATATTGTCTATCAGACCTGATGAATGTACAAAATACTCTTTGGACGTAGCGGTGTCCTTTATGAAGCCAAAACCTTTGACTTCATCAAAAAATTTAACGATTCCGTTATTCATTGAAAATTAATTAAAAAGATAATCGTCAAAGGTAGAATAAAAAATTAGAAAGAAAAGCGAATGCCGGCGTTTAGCTGAAAATTCAATGATTTTTCCTGCCAGAACGTACCTATGGGACTGCCGTTATCAAAAAAATAAGCTATTCCCGGTTCAGCAAAAAGACCCACGGTCTGTATTATATTATATTGGATGCCTATGGCGGCGTTAACAGACCATTGCAACGGAATGTCAGAGGCGTCAAAACGCAAGTCTGTAGGTTCAAAGGCTTTTGTATACGTAAAGGAAAAACATTTATCCACTGTGCCTCCTACAGATGTATAAGCCGTAACGTACCTGTTTCTGATAAAATCCCACCTGATTCTTAACGGCAATCCTACGTACCACAACACCTGATCCGAAACGTAAACCGGCACCGCTTGCGGACCGGAAACCGTATACACTCCGGATAGAAGCCTGGAAGCTCTTATACCGCTTTCCACAGCCCATTTTTCTCCAAGGGATAGCGATGCATAAATACCAAAAGAAATGGGAAATTTGTGTTTATACTCATAGCTGTGAAAATCGGAAGCAATGAACACAGACTCTCCTCCATAACCGGCTGTATATGCTCTTTCCGTAGTGGCATAACTAAGGGCCTTCTCCCTGAGTACATAAAAATTTTCTTGTTTCACAGCCGTCATGCTGTTTTTATCTTGCAATGCCACAAGTCCCGAAGCCGATAGGGTTACGCGCTTTCTTTGCGTTTCTGGGCGAGGCCCGTCCTCCAAGAGAAATACGTCCTGATTACGCCGTGTTTCCTTATGTGCAACTGCGTTATGAATAGGGTCCCTGTCCATTGAAAAGCGTGTTGCTGCAACTGTGTCTGCTGCCTCGGCTTTTACCTCTTCAGACCTTTCTTGTTCATTTACGTCCTGCCTTTTTGTAAAAGGGATTTCTGCCAGAAGTGATTGGGGGGCGGTAACTACGGTAATGATTTGAGGAGCATGGCTTTGCAAAGTGAAATAAGGCGTCAGATGCCTGAATGCATGAGATTCATCTGTCAGTATAACCGTAAACAACCATACTGCTGCTGCCGCGGCCATTACTCCTGCGACGGTCCATATCCCGGCTTTTCTGCGGCGTGCAGCTCTTTGGTGGTTCAGGATTTTCTGCTCCATACGCTCCCATCCTTGCACCGGATCGTACAATACAGGCGCCTTTTCCATCCTGTTGCGAAGGAGTTGAATCCATTTATCTTTGTTTTCTTTCATAATCTCTGATTTGCCTGGCAAGGATTGTTTTGGCCCTGTGGTATTGAGACGAAGAAGATCTTTCTTTTATACCCAATTGCCGTGCTATTTCTTTATGCGACAATCCTTCAAATACATACAAATTAAAAACCGTTCTGTATCCTACAGGTAATTCCGATATAAAGCGTAGCAATACTTCATGCGGTATGTCGGCAACGGCTTGTTCCAATGCATCTGCATCTGGCAGAGACATCCTATCGGATGCCGCATACTCCATGGAAGCGCTTTCACGAAGGACATCCTTTTTTCTTAGGTGTTGTAAACACGTATTGACCATTACCTTGTCCATCCAAGCCCTGAGCGAACCTTCTCCCCTATCTGTGAACGTGTGGAGCGATTTAAAAATCTGTATAAAACCATCGTGCATCATATCCTCTGCTTCAACGTCATTTGAAGCATATCTACGACATATAAAAAACATCCGCCGGGCGTGCTTTTCGTAAATTTCTTTCCAAAGCTGTCTGTCTTTCATCCCGGATACTATTCACCTGATTAAATGCATGGAAATGCAAAATACTGCATTCCTTATAAAATTTCTAACGTGCATGCAGTAAAAACAATACTGCTGTAATTATATATTAGAAACAATCAAAGTTATGAAAAGAAAAACTACTACCCTTATTATTCTAGGCACCCTTTTTTTAGGTTTGACACTTTCTTCCTGTGATAGCTGGCTGGACCGTGGAGAAATTACATACGGAAACTGGGCCACCCTATCCATGACGTATAAAGAAGACGGTTTACCCGAACGTTCTTTCTATTTTATTACAGACGATACCTTGGTGTTGTGTCCTATGAACCAACATATAGTAAGTACAGATTTTAAACCCAGGGACGGACAAAGACTCGTTCTGTTTTATAAAGCACATAAGTTCGCGGAAGGTACCTCTATCCCCACTCCCGAAAAAGACCATATTGCCTATATTGATATTGTTCAAATGCAACTGATGAGTACTAAAGGCGTTGTGAATACTTTTCAGCCGGACACATTAGGCACAGATCCCATGGAACCAGAGTATCTCTGGTTCGGAGGAAATGTATTTGGCACCAAACGTTATCTTAATGTGCAGTTGATCATACCGGCCATGGAGCCAAAAGAGCACAGTTTTGACCTGGTCAGGGACCTGAACAGGGAATCTCCTTTGGAAGACGGCTATTACTTCCTGGATTTGCGGCATAATGAAAAGAAAGATGCCCACTATATAGACTATACAGCCAGGATGTCTTTCCTGTTGGAGGGAGACTGTGTGGCAGAAGGTGTGAAGGGCCTGAAACTCAGAATACATACCTTCAACCAAGGAGTCAAAATATATACGCTGGATTACTAGTGTTTGATAAACGTTCCGTTCTCCAGCTCCCGGAAGGCCAAATCCAATTCTTCCCTGGTATTCATAACAATGGGACCGCCCCAGGAAATGGGTTCCATCAACGGTTTTCCGGATAAAAGGATAAAACGGGCTCCTGCTGCTCCTGCCTGTACTACTATAGCCTGATTGTCCTGATCGGGCTTTTCTTGTACCTTGTCCAGCCCCATCAGCAGAGCACACCCTTTCGGCTCCGGTTCTTCCAGACCGTTTGTCAGAAGAGTGCCTTCCAACAAGTACAAGAAAAGAGTGTGGCCATCCGGCGTTTGGTTGTATATCCATTCTGCTTCGGGAGCAAGGTCAATATCCAAATAACGTACCTGAAGAGAGCCGCCGTCAAAAGCTCCCGTGTGGCCTTTATAGACCCCGGACAACAGTCGGACTGTTGCCGTATCTTCCTTAAATACAGGCACATCTGCTGCTGAAATATCTCTGTAGGCCGGATGTGTCATCTTGTCTTTGGCCGGTATGTTCACCCATAACTGGCATCCAAGCATGCGTGCAGAAGCCTTCGGCATTTCCTGATGAATGATACCGGAACCGGCCGTCATCCATTGGCACTCCAAAGCACCTATGGTTCCTTCGTTGCCGAGGCTGTCGTTATGGTCAATGGTCCCTTCAATCAAGTAAGTTACCGTCTCTATCCCCCGGTGGGGATGCCAGGGAAATCCCTTTATGTAATCGTTTGAGTCTTTGGAATCAAAACCATCCAACATTAAAAAAGGGTCGTATTCCCTTACCGTTCTCAATCCCAAAACGCGGCGCAGCTTAACGCCGGCACCATCCACGGCATCTTTCCCGCGGTCGATACGTATGCATTTTCTTTGTTTCATAAGAACAAATATACTTTTTAATTTATATTTGTTGTATGATTCACTTACGAAAGCACCGGCATATGCTCTGTATCTTGTTCTGTATATGCTCTGTACCCGTCTTTTCTCAGAGTTCAGAAAAAACTCATACGGAGCGAAGTTTTATAGCTAATATCATCTGTTTTTTCAGCCAGCCGGTGGATTATAGCCGTAAACCCGTTCATGCAGAGCAAGTAATCTTGCCGCTAGATACACTAGAGCAAGGCGCTTGTGCCCTTCCGGAAGATAAACTGCTGGGCTATATTTGGGAATCGCAACGAGAGCCCGGATGGACGGTGTTCGAAAAACAAGAAGACGGCACCTACTCGGCCAGCATCTTCAAAAGTCCGGCTACAGACAACGACAAGGATGCCGTAGATTTCAGAAATCCTGATAAATCACTTCGCAACAAACCTCTGTTGGGCCTGGTATACTGCCGGGGAATACGGTATGCAGACGGTATGTGGACAGCCGATTATTTGTACCATCCCAATTTTGGGTTATCCGTCAACAAAGGTGTTTTCTTTTTGAACAAAGACGGTCAGCTCATTGCCCGCGGCAGCAAATGGGGCATCACGGCAACGGAGTGTTACAAGATTGTTGCTACTTTACAATGATGGCGTTTGCCACACGCCTTTCTCCTTTATGATCAAACGTTTTATTATCCGAAGGATGGTTCACTATATCTACAGGGTGAGATGTTTTTTTACGTACACATAAAGTGGAAGAGCCTCCTCCGTCCAGATTCAACGCGTCTTCTGCATGCAGCCAGCGCATGATATCCTGCAGCTCTTTTATGGACATGCCTGCTGCCTGTGTATGCCGGCCATCTACCACTACCAGCAGTACTTGCCCGTTTTTTCTTACGCCAATGGCAGAACGGGGATGTCGTCTTGTATTAAAAGCTTCCTCTAACACAATCGCGTCTTCCCCGTTGTACCTGAGGAGAGGCCCGGAAGAGATCAAATCGCGTGCTTTGATTTTTGCCATAGAAACTGAAGGGACAGGCAGGATAAAGAGTTTCCCTTTTTCATCTACCCCTACACAAGCCGATTGCCTGAAAGAACGTAATCCTTCCTTGTTCGTTTTATTGGGAGCCAGCTCTTTTCCTTGAATACGCAAATAATTATAAGACAGCCAAGGTGCGTCCCACGTAAAAAAAGATCCGTTGATACCTGCCAATGCGCGGGCATAATCTACAAATTCACTGGTGAAGACAAGTGCAGAGTCTGCCACTATGTCAAAACTGAAAGAGGAATGAACCTCCAGCACAGACACATATTGATTGCTGCCAAACAAGCTGCTGTCTGAAAAAGCACATTGTTTTAAACGAATACCTCCTGCATGATACCTGGTGGTTGTCCATGGTCCGTTGGCAAAGACAAGCGAGTCTTTATCCTGTCCATTAACAGGAAAAAGATTGATTATAAGAAGCAGACAAAAAAGAGAACACAATCGCATAACGTTTTTTGTTTGTAAACATAAGAAGAATTGCTAAAAAAAAGATATGTATATTTGCACCGCTTTGAGTGAAAACCCAATTATGAGAAATTACCCTGTAATTAAAGCCGGCATTATTGGTTTTGGCAGAATGGGAGAAATGTACCTGAAGGAAATCAATAAAAATCCGGTCTGGAAGGTTTGTGCCATTTGTGATACGGATCCCGAGGCTTTGGAAATTGCCGGCCGGTTGGCCCCAAAAGGAACCCTTATTACCCGGGATGAAAACGATATTTTTGAATCTTCGGAAATCGATGTCATTATACTGTCAACACTGGCCGATGCCAGAAAAAACCATCTTTTTAAAGCTGTAGACCACAAAAAACATGTCATAACAGAAAAACCTATTGGGGCTACTTTAGAAGAAGAATATGCTGTTCTCAAAAAACTGGAAGATGCAGAAATCCTGGTTGCCGTAGATTTACCCCTACGAAATGCCTGGTACCACAAAGCGATAAAAGAATTTATTGATTCCGGAGAAATTGGAGAATTGGCCATTATCAGGGTATGTCACATGACTCCCGGACTGGCCCCGGGAGAAGGCCATTGGGCTGAAGGACCTTTATTCCATGATTGCGGGATGCATTATGTGGACATTACCCGCTGGTACGCAGAAAGTGCTTATAAAACCTGGCATGCACAAGCCATCCGCATGTGGAATTATGAAGAGCCCTGGTGGCTTCAGGTACACGGAACGTTTGAAAACGGAATAGTCTTTGATATCACGCAGGGACACGTGTACGGACATTTGGCCAAAGACCTGACGCATAACGGCTATGTGGACCTTATTGGGACCAAGGGAGTGGCCAGGATGAACCACAATTACGTAACAGCAACGGTAGAATTGCACGGTACCACAAAAACACAAGTCATTAAAAAACCTTTTGGCGACAAAAATCTGGATATCCTTCTGCAAAAATTTGCACAATCACTGATTCAGGGTCATAGAGACCCGTGTTTACCCAAGGTAGAGGACGCTGCCATAGCTTCTGAATACGCCTGGAAATTCCTGGATAATGCCGCATTGAATGAAATGCCGGTACGTGGTGACCTGGAAACGCTGGAAGAAATAAGAAAACGTAGGAATAACAAACGCATTGGATACGGGTTATTGAGAAAAAAACACACCTGAAATAATGAACCAACAAAAACGAGCCATCATCATCGGAGCTACTTCGGGCATCGGTAAGGCCATAACCCTCACACTCCTGAAAAAAGGATGGAAAGTAGGTATTGCCGGTAGGCGGGAAGCCCTGCTGGCAGACATACAGAAAACGGCACCGGATGCTGTTGTTTATCAAGTATTGGATGTAACGGCAGATGATGCTGCAGAAAATCTGGACCGCCTGATTGGCAAACTGGGAGGTATGGATTTATTCCTCTACAGTTCCGGATACGGTTTTACCAACTTGTCTTTGGAACTCCAAATAGAAAAAGATACGGTCCAAACAAACGTGGTAGGTTTTGTTTCTCTGATTCATAAGGCTTTTCATTTTTTCCGCGAACAACAATACGGCCATCTGGCTGCCATTACTTCCGTGGCGGGCACCAGAGGAATAGGCCTTGCCGCATCTTATTCAGCCACGAAACGTTTTCAGACTACATACCTCTCTGCGCTGAGCCAACTCGTAAAAAACGAGAAATATGCCATTACTGTTACAGACATACAGCCCGGTTTTGTAAAAACGGATTTTATTACAGGCGGCTATCCCTTGCAAATGGACGTGGAATACGTAGCCAAAAAAATTGTGAAAGGCCTGAAAAAAAAGAGAAGAAAAATCGTCATCGACGAACGTTACAGGCTTATCATCTGCATATGGCTTCTGCTGCCCCGTTGTTTATGGGAACGCTTGAAACTTATTTCTTTTGTCAGGAAATAAGTTTCCTGTAATGGTTGTAGAGCAACTCCAGCGCTTTCTCCAGGGTGGCACGCGGACAGCCAACATTCAAACGCATAAAACCTTCTCCGCCCTGACCAAACATAGCTCCGTCGTTGAGAGCCAACCCGGCATCTATAAAGAAACCGGGGACATGGGTGACCCCTGCTTCTTTCAGATCTCTTCCGTCCAGCCAAACAAGAAAAGAAGCATCCGGCTTAGGCACGCGAATTAAAGGAATAGAGCGCGGTAATTGTTCTGCTACGTAATCTACGTTGGCTTGCACGTAATCGAGCATCTGCCGGTGCCATTCTTTACCTTGTGTATAAGCTGCACGCGTAGCAAGGGTAGCGACAAAAGTGGCATCATTCAAGTCACTGGCGCTCAGAAAATCGTAGAATCCTTTCCTCAATTGCGGATTGGGGACAATGGCATAGGAGCTCACAAGTCCTGCCATATTAAAGGTCTTTGAAGGGGCGTTGAATACAACGCCTATTTGTGTGGCTTCCTGGGATACGGTAGTAAAGGGTATGTGCTTTTTACCATACAAAGGCATGTCTGCATGGATTTCGTCCGACACAACGGTTACGTTGTATTTATGACAAATGGAGGCCAGCGTAACCAACGTTTCTTTATCCCATATACAGCCGCCCGGATTGTGGGGGCTCGTGAGGATAAACAAAGGACACCTGCGTCGCTTAAGGATATCTTCCAGGTTATCAAAATCCATATGTAAACGAGTACCATCCCAACGGAGCGGGTTATTGACCACTACCCTGCCGTTGCTTTCGATTACTCTCTTGAAAGGGTGATAAACAGGCGGTTGTATAATGACGGAATCACCTTTTCCCGTAAAATGGAGGATGGACAAACCGACTCCTTTCACAATGCCCGATATAAACGTCAGCCATTCCTCACGTATTTCCCAACCGTGCATATATTGTTGCCAGTCAATGATGGATTGCCAATACCCGTCAGGAATCATGGTATAACCGTATATGGGATGTTTCAGTCTGTCTTCCAGGACTTTTCTTATAAAAGGTGGCGTTTCAAACTCCATGTCGGCTACCCATAAAGCCAAAAGGTCGTCTCTGCCGAAAAGTGTTTTCAACTGTCTTAACTTGACGGCATCTGTTCCTCGTCTGTCGATGATGGTATCAAAATCGTATTTCATAATAAAGTATTTCTGTAAGTTTCCGGTTTTCCTATATCCAGAACTTGAATTGTCGGTAATTCCACACCTCTGACCGCATGACGGGATGCTTGTTCCAAAAAGAAATCTATGATTGAAAAAACGTTGTCTTTCCGTGTGTACAGAAGATGAATGGCTTGTGGAGGAAGAATATAAATACCGGAAAATGCCCTTTCCTTGTATTCCTGCTTGTGGGACCTTGTTTTTACCCAACGTATTTCTTCTGTGGTTTTGTTTTTCCAGGCAACCAATTGCCATTGTTCGTCAAACAACAGCTGCCTGGAGGAGTCTCTGGGAGTAACCAGCAGGGTAGCCAAATCACCTTGTCTGTGCTCTTGCATAAAATCCGATAAATGAATATCCGATAAAATATCTACATTGTGGACAAGCAACGGCTGGTTGGTATCAAACAATGAACAAGCGTGTTTCAAGGCGCCTCCCGTACCTAAAATCAGATCGCTTTCATCTGAAAAGCAAATATGTACGGGGGGTATGTTTTTCTTCTCCAGGTAATCGCTTACAAACGTTCTTATTTGCCCGGGAAGGTGGTGCAGGTTGATGATGATTCTGGAAAAGCCCTGTTCTATCATTTTATCCAACAAAGCTTCCAGCGCAGGTGTTTCCTTACCGTCTTTTTGTCTGACCGGTACCAGAGCTTTTGGAATGTGATCCGTAATAGGTCGTAAGCGGGTTCCAAGGCCCGCTGCCAGAATCATTGCCTGCATGGAGTCTCTACAATTCAGTTTCTATATCCAGTTCTCTATGGTAGAGGTGTACGTTAATATCGTATTTTTTTGCTAAATATTCAGCCATGTGTCTTGCGCAATATACAGAGCGATGCTGCCCTCCCGTGCAGCCGAAACAACACATCAAATGGGTAAATTTTCGTTCCATATACCGTTGGACGTGTTTATCCATAAGGGCGTAGGCATTGTCCAGGAAAGCCGTTACTTCCCCGGCCTCTTCCATAAATGCTATTACTTGTGGATCTTCCCCTGTAAAATGCCGGTAATGCTCAAATTTCCCGGGATTCTCCAGACCTCGGCAATCAAACACGTACCCTCCTCCGTTGCCGCTTTGGTCAATGGGAATACCCTTTTTATAGGCAAAACTGCAAACGGATACCTGCAATTTCTTTTCTCTGTCCATCTCTGCATATTGCCTCATGTTGGTCAATTCCAGCAATAGTGAGGATAAATAGGGATATTCCCTGAAAGGTTCTCTTAGCAATTTCCTGAGGTTGTCGATGGCAAACGGTACGCTTTGCAAAAAATGAGGTTTCTTTTCAAAATATCCCCGGAAACCGTATGCCCCCAATACCTGAAGCGTGCGAAACAATACAAAGTGTCGCAACTGTTCGTGGAATTCTTTTTCCTCTATGGAAACGTATTGTTTTAAAGCTTGTAAGTACGTTTGAATGAGTGATTCTTTCAGTTCATCTGAGTAACGGGCTCTTGCCTGCCAGGCGAAAGAAGCCACATCGTAATACACAGGACCTCTGCGACCTCCTTGAAAATCAATAAAATAAGGTATCCCATCTACGAGCATTACATTTCTGGCCTGGAAATCTCTGTACAGAAAAGTATCTGATGTGTTTTGTAAAAGAACCCCGGACAGGTTTTGAAAATCGTTTTCCAACCTGATTTCACTGAAATCCAAGCCTGTGGCTTTCAGAAAGCAATATTTGAAATAATTCAAATCAAACGAAACCATCCTTTGATCAAAATCCGGTTGTGGATAGCACACGGAGAAATCGAGTCCCCTGGCACCTTCAAATTGTATGGCGGGCAGGGCTTCCATGGCTTTATGCAACAATGCTTTTTCTTCAGGACTGTAAGAGCCTTTTTCCCTGCCCTCTTCTACTGCCCGGTACAAGGTGAGGTCTCCCAAATCTTGTTGGATGTAACAGGAAAAATCTTTGCTGTGTGCATATACACGCGGAACGGCCAGTCCTTGTTGGGCAAAATGACGGGCAATGTCAATAAATGCCTTGTTTTCATCTTTACAGGAGCCTAAAGTACCTATGAGGGTACCTTTGGATCCTTCCATCCTGAAATACCTTCTGTTACTCCCCGACGAGGTCAGCTCCGTAACGGTACGGACTGTTTCACCTGTATACGTTTTAAAAAGAGAACGGAGTTTCTTCATGTGTCACAAAATTAGCAAAAAAAAACATACCGGGATTGTTTACAAAGGTTTCATAACGGCATTCCATAAGGCTTTTCTTAACGTTCCTCGATCATCATCTCCATCGTACATCCAGCACATCATACCCTTCATACCCATAGACAACATCCAGTTGCCTTTTATGGCTATGCTGGCCGGATTATCGTACCCGCAATAAAAAGTACCTGTATTTTTGAGCGTAACGTAAGGAACGGAAGCCGTCGGATCCCAGTTGTTGGCAACATAAGTGGCGGGTTTCAGGTTTTTTATCTGTTTGTACGTGATGGCGGAAGGACTTTGGGAAAAAGAAATCCTCCCGTAAAAGGGAATGCCCAGGACCATTTTTTCAGTAGGAAAACCTGCTGCTTTATATGCATTTAGCGTTCTCACACAATCCCAATAGGCACGTCTGTCCTCCAGGGCGGAATGGTGTTTTGGTGCCTGGTCCATATCGTACGTCATAACATTGACAAAATCTACATAAGGTTCTACGGCATGCAAATCTATATATCGGGAACCCTCTGCTGTATGTTGAACATTCATTACGTACCCCGGAAAAGTAAGAAGATATTCCGTACCCAATGTTTCCCTGAGCTGTGCCATCAACAACACGTGGTTTTTTGTGTCGTTTACCGGATCAAAAGCGTGGCCGCTCCAGGAAAGGCCGGGGAATTCCCAGCCTATGTCCACGCCGTCAATACCCCACTCCTGAATAAAAGCAAGGCAATCCGCAGCAAATGCCTTTCTATTGGTTTCTGTAGCGCTTGTGACAGAAAAACCACCCCCTTGCCTGTTGTCTTTATTATCTACCGTGTGGGTAAAGCCTAACAGAATTTTTAAATGCGGGTATTTTTTCTTGAGACCTACAATATCTGCAAAGCGTGATTCATTGCCTTGCAGCGCAAATTTTCTGTACACACCGTTGTCTACGTACAATTCTGCAAAGGCATAACAAATATGTGTCAAATAGGTAGGGTCAGGAATCGCCGTACCGTAATAGGTCACATAGGATAAAGCTATACGTCCTTCTATTCTTTCAGCAGGAATAAATACATCGGTCATATCGTCATCCGGATTAGGGTGAGGTTCTGTTCTTTCTCTGCGGCAAGCTATGAGCAGCAGAAATAAAAGCAAGATAATGAGGGGAATACGTTTCACATTAGTAGAGGTAGTAGCGTGCAGACAGTTCTTTAAACGCATCCACGTCTTTGTACCAATAATCTTTTATGTCTTCAAACAAATACCGTTCTGAAAATTTGGCCGTTACATAAGGACTGCCGACTACTTTGTAATGCCTGTCCAGGTTGAAGGTAAGTTCCGGATTCAGCTTGTGCATTTCTTGAAGCACATAAAAATTCACGTCTGTCAGAGGTGCCGTAGCCGGATCTGTCAGATGCGCTTGCACACCGCTCAAAGTAGTGCCTTGTCCTTTGCTGTAAAAAGGCCTGAAGTATATGGGTCTGAAATGAAGTCCCGGCAAATGTAAGCCATTCAGATTTGCTGCCAGATCATTAGCGTCTATGCCTCCTTCTACAGGGGCAAACAACTGAAAAGGCAACGTGTACCCCACTCCGATGGATACGTCCCGCAAATCGCCGGTAATCCCGCTCATGGGATAGAAAAACGATGTAATGGCTTGCGGTATGTGCGGAGAAGATGCAATCCACTGCAGTCCCGTTTGGTCGTAAAACATATCGCGGCTCCAGCCTTCCATGGGTATGACGGTCAATTTGCATTGAGCACTTTCCCCGGGACGCGCCCCCGAGCCCAGCATCCGCTCACCGTTCAGCAGCAAAGCCAGCTCTCCGCATGTAAGTCCATAGACATAAGGGATTCTGTATTGACTGACAAACGTAAAACAACCGTCCTCCACGTAACAGCCTTCAACTTTCAGGCCTCCAATGGGATTGGGTCTGTCGAGAACAACAAATTCGATATCCAGTTCCGCACACGCTTCCATAGCCAGTCCCATAGTGGATATGTACGTAAAAGAGCGGGAACCTATGTCCTGTATGTCGTAAACGAGCACGTCAATGCCTTCCAGCATCTCCGGCGTAGGTTTACGCGTAGCACCGTACAATGAGTATTCCGGCAATCCTGTTACCGGATCCGTTTGAGTGTCAACACGGTGTCCTGCATGTGCTTCTCCTCTTACGCCATGTTCCGGTCCGTACAACGCCACCAGTTTAACGCCCGGTGCCTGAAACAACAAGTCAATGGTAGAGGTCAAATACCGGTCTACTCCCGTGGGATTTGTAATCAATCCCACCCGTTTGCCTTGTAAACAAGCATACCCTGTTTCTTTAAGCACATCAATCCCAGTTTTAACAATTACCTCACGCGACTGACATGATGTAACCAATAAAACCGATACAACAAAAAGGATGCATTTGCGGTTGTTTTTCATATTCTTCATATTAAGATTTCTTTCCATAATCTGCAGGAAGCTTCCTGCTTACCAAATAAGAAGCAAAAATTCCGGGTAACGTACACAGGCATACGAACCAGAAGAACCGTTCGTATCCCATAAACTCCTGTATGGCTCCGGCAGCCATACCCGGCAACATCATGCCTAAGGCCATAAAGCCGGTACCTATGGCATAATGGGATGTTTTGTGCATGCCTTCGGCCACATAAATCAAATAGAGCATAAAAGCCGTAAATCCAAAGCCATATCCCAATTGCTCCATAGCCACGGAACCAATAATAACGTAGATGTTGTCCGGCATGGCAGAAGCCATGTATACGTATAGCAAATCCGGCAAATTGATGGCCAGGGCCATAGGAATAATCCATTTTTTAAGTCCTCCGCGCGATACGGCAATACCACCAATGATACCTCCCAACAACAAGGCTATGACACCTATGGTGCCGTAAACCATGCCCACGGTAGCCGTGGGGAGTCCCAAACCTCCTGCTTCCGGCGTATCCAATAAAAAAGGAGTGGCGATCTTCACCAATTGCGATTCGCCCAAACGGTACGTCAAAATAAAAAAGAAAATAAGGGCCAAATCCTTCTTCCGGAAAAAAGAAACGAACGTTTGAAAGAAGTCTTTCAATAGTCCCACCGGCGTAATGTTATCACGGGATACATCAGCCGCCGGACGGGGAAGCACCATCTGGTGATACAAGGTTAAAATGATAAAAATAGCGGCTAAAAAATAAAAGGACAAACTCCAGGCGAGCGGAATTTTACCCGCCAGCGAAGGAATGATTTTGCCTTCCTCCAGGTATCCGGCCAGCATAACAAGCAACCCCTGTCCGAATATGGTGGCAAAACGGTAGAACGTATTGCGGATACCTACGAAAAAAGATTGCTCCCCTTGCGTCAGGGCCAGCATATAAAAACCGTCTGCCGCTATATCATGCGTAGCCGAACTGAAGGCTATGAGCCAGAAGAAAGCCAACGTGCTTTTTAGGAAAAATGTAGTGGGAATAAAGAAGGCTACACCTGCAAATCCAACTGCCACAGCACTTTGCATAAGGACAACCCAGAGTCTTTTTGTTTTTATCAAATCTACGAACGGACTCCAGATGGGTTTGATGACCCAGGGCAAGTACAGCCAGCTGGTGTAAAGTGCTATTTCTGTATTGGACAAACCCAACCGTTTGTACATAATGACGGCAATGGTCATTACCGCCACATAAGGGAGGCCTTGGGCAAAATACAAGGTGGGAATCCAGGACCAGGCACTTTTGCCTGACGTTTTCAAAGATTCTTTCATGCGTACAATTTTTCAATCCGGGAACCGGGATAATAATGTTGCAGGATTTCCTGATAGCTATAACCTCTATCGGCCATAACAGCCGCGCCAATCTGACAAAAACCCGCTCCGTGGCCCCATCCGGCACCGTACAGGATAAAACCGTCCGAGCGTTTTACCGGTACAAATGCCGAGGAATACAAATGCGAGGGAGAAAGGGCTTTTCTAATAAGAAGCTCCTTACCTATGGTGAGCGTTTTTTTGGATCCGACAATCCGTAACCGGACAATGCGGCCCGAGGTGCCTCTTTCCAGGGGAATAAGGTCTTCCACCACCCCTACGTCTACACCTATCCTGTCTTTAATAAGGGATCCCAACTCTTCTTTTTTGTAAGATACTTCCCAACGGTAAAAAGCAGTTGTTTCCTGGTCGTAATCGTTCAGCACCTGAGAAAGGATCTTCTTATCGTCTGTATTGCAATACGCATCGGGTGTACTTTGAATCCATACTTCTGCCTGGACAGCGTCCGTCAAATCGGGTACGGGAATGTTTTCAGGAAACGAAGCTCCGTCGTATTTCCCTTGCAAATACGGATAATCCATATCTTCCCAACAGGCAGAGAATCGTTCCATAAACCCACCGCAGCACTTTGAAAAACGAGCGTCACAAATAGCATCTTCAAATACCAGTACTTCTCCGGCCGTTTCCATAACGGCTCCCGTAACTTTTTCCAACGATTGTGAAGGGCGCGTAATGCCTTGGTAACGTTGGCAATGATCATCGGCACATACGTCAAACAAGGTGTGGTCTTCCCTGTCCCACCATTTGATCCATTCCGTATCGGTTTTCCTTTCAGACGGAGGTAAGGCTGCTGCCTCGGCTTGCAAACCAAGGGATTCCCTTTTTATGATTTGAGAAAGGAGCCAGCTGCGGGAAATAACGGCATGGGCTTTCAGGTACTCTGTTACGGCCGTGGCGCTCATTTCCGAGGCTATGACACTTATCAGATAATCTTCCACAGCCAATACGTTAACGGCCCTTACCATTCCTTCTTCTACAAGCAATACCAGCGAGCCTTTAAAACGCTGGGCTTCTTTTCTCTCCCAGTGAAAATCTATACCTATGACAACGTCTTTCAACACAAAAGACGCATCCGTATCCGAAGGTTCAAACACATACCTGTCGCAGGCATCTTTTATACCATCAATGCGAAGGACTCCATCTTGTACGGTAGCCGTATAAGTTCCGGTGTATGCCCCAAAAGGTCCGTCTAATACAAATGTGATTTGTGGGGCCAACAGAATGCCTACCTCAATTGTTTTCTGGCCTGTAGCTCCCATGTGCGTAATCTGTCTTTATAAAGGTTATTGGCGTTCTCTTTAACCGGATCGAGTGCCGCATCTGTATTGTCTTCCCATCTGCGGCAATTGTAAACTACATCGTAAATCCGTCCTATTTGGTAATTTCTGGAAATACGCAATCCCAGCCCGTAATCTTCCCCGTAATTTGTATTTGGCAACAGAACCTCTTTTAGAATAGGTGTATAGAAAGCACGTGGGGCTCCCAGTCCGTTTATGCGCAATGCATTATTCCTTCCGTTTTCCGGCGTCCATTCTCTGTGGTCGATAATCCCGGGAGGAATAGTATTCAGGTCAATGTCGGTCAATCGGTATGTGCCCACTATCATGGCACATTGTTGCTCATAAAAAGCCTTCACTATCTTCTCCAGCGTGTCGGGACCGGAATACACATCATCGCTGTCCAGTTGAACCAGAAATTTTCCGCATTTGGGATGGTGCAAGGCCGTATTCCAAAGACCACCCACAAACAAATCTTTACGCGGAGGTGTAATGAGAATCAATCTGGGATCTGTCGTATATTTTTCAACAATAGCCACGGTATTGTCTGTACTGTGGTGATTGACTACAATGACGTTGTAAGGAAAACTCGTTTCCTGAGCCAGCGCAGATTTTACAGCATCTTCAATCGTACGCTCCCGGTTAAATACGGGAATCATAACGGTGGCTTCGTACTCATAACCCGTTGCGTCCAAAGAAACAGGAGTAAAAACCGGAGGCAGATAAGCACCAACGGCTTTCAGGTGTTCCGTACAGGCTTTTTCCATATCTATTTGTACATCCCTGTTTTTCGGGTCAACGTAATCAAACAGTTTTTCACCGGATTTACGTGTATCCGTCTCAATTTCCGTATACAGGTATTCATTGATATGTACCAAGGGAGCTATGCGGCTTACGGCCAAACGAAGGGCATAGAGACCGGCATACATATAATCTGTGAACGACATCGCCAGAGCTTTCTTGAAATACCCCGTACGGTAGAAAAGAACAGATCCAAAGTTGAAATCGTCCCTCAAAGCACCTTCCTGGCAAGGTATTAAAGGCATTCTTCTGCGAACACCTTCAATAATTTGAAAATGGTCAGCGTACAACAGGCCTGCTTTTGTGTCGTCTGCCAGCTGCACAAAGCGTTCCAGGGCAAAATAATTAGGCTCCAATTGCGTATACTTTGTATAAAGGAGCGTATAATCTGCCGACGAAACCTCTGCAATCTTTCTAAGTGTGGCGGAAGATTTGAGGCTATCGATGACAATCGCCTTGTGGCCTGCCTTTTCCATGATTTCTTTTTCTTGCCCTTCCGTTACTAAAAGATAAACGTCTTTAACAAGGCTCAAGGGAGCAAGATTGGATAATGTGTCTGCAACTTGCTGAAGAGAAATTGCAGGAATAAAACAATCAATTCTTTTCATATGCTTTATTTATATAGAAATTTTGTACAAACAATTACAAATGTACAATCTTTTTGGCTACTTTTGTTGTTTCTAAAAAAGTTCTGATGATACTTAAACGCCCCCTTTTCATAAAAATATTTTTTGCAGCTTTATGTTTTTCTTTTTCTCTTAGTGCGCAAAATACGATACCTGTTGTTACTCATTACATGCAGCAAAGCGGAGGTTATGCACCTTTGTATAACGGCCAAATTCCTCCGGCCTATAAAATGCTTTTTGAAGGTACTTATTATTTGGAAAGCGAAGAATACCAGGAAGGAACGGTTGTATACAACGGGAAATTTTATACGGGATTGCTTCTTAACCTCAACGCCCATCTTGATGAATTATATATCAGGATGTCCGGATATTATACGAGTTCCATATTGCTAAAAAAACTGGTAACCTCTTTTACTTTGGGTGACAAAGAGTTTGTACATATAACAAAAGAAGACCAGCCATCGGTACCGAAAGAAGGGTTTTACCGTGTATTGTACGCAGGTACTGCATTGACCGTTCTGAAAAAAACCAATAAACTATTGAGCAGCGTAAGTGCTGCCAGCGATATGAAAGCCTCACACTCTTTTTCTGAAAGCCATTATTACTACTTGCTTAAAGATGGCATCTTCTATCCTGTTACGCGGAAAGCGTCCTTGCTTCGTGCTTTGCAGGATCAACGAGGCCCCCTGAATCGTTTTATAAGAGAAAACAAACTGAAATTCACCTCTGAAATGTCTCAGGTAAAGGATAATACAATAGTGAAGTGTGGACAATTTTACGATAACCTGATTGCGCAATGATACGAAAGAAAAGCCTCCTTTTTCCTTTACTTGGTTTAGTCATTTCCGGTTTTATTCCCCATAGCATCACGGCTCAGGAAACATATGCTTTTCGTTATGCCTCGCTCGATACCATTGTACATACCCTGGAAAGACAGCTGTCTGTCCGTTTTTACTATGCACCTGAGCAAACAGATACGCTGCTTCTGAGTCTTCAGGCAGACAAAAAAACAGTTTTGGGTGCATTGGGTAAAGAATTACAAAAAAACGGTTTCTTCTTCCACCACATGACCGAAAACAAATGGGTCATCTTAAAAGAAGGATTGGAAAAAGACATACACCCTGCTTTTTTTGAAGATGCCCAAACAAACGGCAAATACCGGGAAGAAGCTTTGTTATTGGTACAAAAAGAACAACAAGCAGCCGATTCTGAAAACCGTTTGTACACATTGGGAAACCCGGCTTTTGCAGAAACGGGCGGCACCGTGCGTATAACGGGTTATATACGTGACCACCTGAACGGTGAGCCGGTTTCAGGAATAACGGTAATGACGGAAGACAAAAAGCATTATACACTATCAGATACGTATGGATTCTATACTTTAACCGTTCCGAGAGGATATAACACTTTGCTAATCAGGGGATTCGGATACAAAGACTCCCACCGTTACGTACGCGTTTTCTCGGAAGGTTCATTAGATATAAACATCGCTGAAGAAGTTTTCTCGCTGCAAGGAATTGTTATCTCGGCAGAAAAAATGGAAAACGTTCGTAACGTTCGCTTAGGTTTAGAGAAGGTAAGAGCGGATAGGATACGTCACATTCCCATGGCTTTTGGCGAGGCGGACGTTATCAAAGCCGTCCTTACCCTACCCGGCGTAAAATCTGTAGGGGAAGCCTCCGGAGGTTTTAACGTAAGAGGTGGTGCTGCCGACCAGAACCTTGTTTTGTACAACCAGGGGACTATTTATAATTCATCCCATTTGTTTGGTTTGTTTTCTTTATTCAACAACGACGTACTCAGTAATGTGGAATTGTACAAAAGTTCGATTCCTGTAAGGTACGGAGGCCGCATCTCTTCTGTCATGGAGGTAAATACAAGAGAAGGAAATAAAAACCGTTTTACCGGCTCTGCAGGTATTGGATTGCTTACTACAAAAGTGACACTGGAAGGTCCGTTGGTAAAAGACAGAACCTCTATATTGGTGGCCGGACGTAGTACGTATTCCGACTGGCTCATGCGTCTCATTCCGGAAGAAAGCGGATATAATAACGGTACGGCCAATTTTTACGATGTGAATATGGGACTTTCTCACAGGTTTGACAAAAAGAATCACTTGTATGTTAACGGATACTTTTCAACAGATCGCTTCTCCTTTGATCCGGAGGTATCGTACCGCTATCAAAACATAAACACCTCTGTCCGGTACCGCAGCGTCCTTAAAGAACATACGAATATGCTCATGTCCGCCACTTATGACAGGTATAATTACCACACCCTGGACAGCACCAACATAGGGATGAGTTACGATATGTCCTTTGATTTACAACAAGCAAGCCTGAAAGCAGATTTTACAACTAATCCGGGCGGGGCACATACCTTGAATTACGGCGTAAATACCACCTATTATACACTCGTACCCGGTTCTTTTATGCCCCTGGATAATCGTTCGCTGGTAATACCGGAAACTCTGCAAAGAGAGCAAGCCATAGAAACAGCCCTTTACCTGGGAAACACCTGGGAGATTACTCCGGAGTTTTCCGTAGAAGCCGGTATTCGTTACGGTTTCTTCACAGCACTCGGACCAAAGAATTATTACATCTACGATCCTGATTTGCCACGCACTCCGGGAACCATTACGGACAGTCTGGCGCTGGGAGGCGGCAGACTGGTAGCTCCTTACCATGCACCGGAATTCCGTATTTCAGCCCGGTATGCCTTTACGGGTGACTTTTCTGTAAAAGCGGGATTTAACAGTATGCGTCAAAACATACATATGTTATCCAACACTACGGTGATTTCTCCTACCGATATATGGAAATTGTCAGACGCCAATATAAAACCTCAAAAGGGATGGCAGTCAGCCATTGGTTTGTACAAAAACCTGCTTAACAATACGGTTGAAGTGTCTTTGGAAGGTTATTACAAAGAGATGAGACATTACCTGGACTATGCACCTTCTGCCCAATTGTTAATGAATCACCATATTGAAACGGATGTCATAGAAACTGAAGGCAGAGCTTACGGAGTGGAATTGATGGTTAAGAAAAACATAGGAAGATTGAACGGTTGGCTCTCTTATACGTATTCCAGAACTACCTTACGCCAAAACGATCCACGGGTTAAAGAGCCGGTAAACAATGGAAATTGGTATCCGGCTCCGTACGACAAACCGCATGATGTAAAATTGGTAGGTAATTTTAAATTGACACACCGGTTTAGTTTTTCCGTCAACCTGGACTACAGTACCGGAAGGCCCATTACCTTGCCTATTGGTACCTATCGTTATGCAGGAGGATGGAGGCTTTTATACGGTGACAGAAACGCACACCGAATACCTGATTACTTCCGGATGGACGTTTCTTTTAACGTGGAGCCATCGCATAAACTGACATTGCTTACCCATAGTTCTTTTACTATTGGAGTATATAACGTCACAGGAAGCAAGAATCCTTATTCCGTATTTTTTAAAACAGAGAATCATACGGTAAGGTCCTATATGCTCTCCATTTTTGGCTGCCCCATACCTTATATTACCTATAATATTAAATTTTGATACGCATGTACAAAAAAATAATACCCGGAATCATAGTAACTGTTATGCTGGTTTTATGCGCAACATCCTGCGTTTTTCCCTATGATCCGGAAGAATTATCACATAAAGAAGGCGTTTTGGTCGTGGAAGGAAATATCTCTGTCACCGGTCCTTTTACTATACAAATAACACGGACGGCAGTTCTTCCATCCGGAAATTCGACACCGGGCTCCATTCAATATGAACGCAATGCAGTGGTATACGTGAAAGACAACCAAGGCAACACATACAAGCCTTTATCCCACTCTGTTTTTGGTGAATACTACTTTGATTTTTCCGACCAGTCTCCCGATTTAAAGTCTGAATATCGGCTTGTGGTTGAATCCGAAGACGGGCATGTATATGAATCGGATTGGAGGCAAACACAACAGGAAAGCAACATGGAGCTGCACTACAAGATTGATACGGTAGATAAAAAAGTAATTATCTATGCCGACGCTTACGATATTACAGGAGAAGCTACCCATTTCAACTGGAAATTTGTGGAAACATGGGATTACGTTTCTCAGGTTATGGCCATAGCCTACCTGGATGGAAATAAAGTAATAGAAACAGAAAATTTTAGACCTTGGATGTACCGTTGCTGGGACAGCAGAGCTTCCTCAGAAATTTTACTGGTAGAAACATCTGCTCTTTCTGAAAACACCATCAAAGACTTTGTCATACAAACCCTGGAATACCGGGATATCCGCATTACTCAGCATTATTCCATTGAAGTGATACAAACTGTATTGGATAAAGATGCGTACTATTATCTGCAGAACATGAAAAAGAATTCAAACGATATAGGCGGCTTATTTTCACCGCAACCTCATGAATTAAGCGGCAATATCAAGTGTTCTACAGATCCCTCCATTCGGGCTGTAGGTTTTGTATCTGTTTGTAATTCCGTAAGCAAAAGATTATTTATTGATTGTACCGGTCTGCCGGGGTATGTGCGTGAAAGATTGCCTGAAGATAAAACTATGCCGCTGAATGCTTCGGCTCAAAACCTGGCACGATTGAAACAAGAAGGTTACTCTCCTTATATGGTAGACCCCATGGCTAATGCCAGTGTATGGAACCTGACCAGATGTATTGATTGCCGCAGTAAAGGAGGTAAACCGGAAGTGCCGTCTTTCTGGCCTCCAAAATGGCCTACCTATTGAAAATGATTGTTATGAAACGTATCCTGCTTTTTTTCCTTTGTTTGTCAACTTTAACAGGTTTTTCCCTTGTTGCACAAATAAATTTGTACCACGAGCGCCTTTATTTGAGTACCGATAAAGAATGCTACCTTGCCGGAGAACCTGTGTGGATTTCAGCCTTCTCTTACTATACCCATACAGGAGAATTATCGCAGATCAGTGCTCTTGCTTATATTGAAATTCAGGACTTATCCGGCTCACATATACAAACAAAAGTGGCGTTGAAAAAGGGGCGTGGCAGCGCCATGGTTGCACTTCCTTTGACATTGCCTACGGGAATCTACCGCCTTACAGGCTATACGAGGTATATGCAATCGGAAAGTGCATCCAATTTTTATGCAAAATACCTGACTGTATACAACCCCCTTTCTCCGCTCAGATCAGAAAATGTGATAACGTCCCGGGAATGGAAAGCAGAAGATGCGTCCAAAGAAACAGTCGCTGAAAAACCCTCCGCCTGCTTTCCTGTCAATACAAATAAAAACACATATACTGTGCATGAAGAAGTAACGCTGTCCATAGCCAACCTGTTGGAGGAAACGGCAACTTTTTCCGTATCCGTTTTTAAAAAAGACGAATTGAATCATTTCAAAAACCCTTCAATCATAGCTTCCATCGACAGCACCTTGCAAGAAGAAACGGCTCCTTTTCAGTTGAGAAGAGTAGATTATGCAGGAGAAGTAATCCACGCTCATATTGTAGATGAAAACAACGTACCCGTAACAAATGTAGAAGGTTTTGGTACCTACCTGTCCATTGCAGGAAGTGATATCCAGTATTTTACGGGAGAGATAAGAAATAACGGCAAAGTCCGTTTTTTCACCTCCAACCTGCACGGTGACGGCACACTCATTAGCTATGTTCCTGCGCAGGGAGAAAACACCTACCACCTTGTACTCGACTCCATATACCTGAATCCTGCTGTTCAGGAGCTTCCGACCCTTGTGCTGGATGCCGGTCAGGAAGAGGTTTTAAAAGAAAGAAATCTGGGTATTCGTTTGTACCATGCCTTCCGTCTGGATACGTTTTCAGTAATCACTCCCCATCAAAACAACCTGCAATTTGAAAAATCAGGAATCGTGTACAAACTGGACGAATATACCCGTTTCCCCACTATGGCGGAAGTAATGACAGAATTTATACAGGAAGCCCGCTTTCGCACGGTTAAAGGAGAAAAACGACTACAAGTACGTCTCAGGGATGTGCAAGGTGTTTCGTTTGACTTTGAGGACCCTACACCCCCGCTTGTTTTGTTGGACGGAATACCTGTCCCGGACCATGGGAAGATATACGATTATCCACCGGGTCTTGTTAAAGAAATAATTGTCTATCCGGCAAAATATGCCTTTGGCCTTGTATATTATAACGGTATCATTTTTTTGAAAACATACCGTGGAGATTACCCCAACCTGACTCTGGAAGAATCTATGAGAATCCAGGATTTTCAGGGCGTGCAGCATCCTCGCACTTTCGGAATAATTCCTGAGGGAAGCCGGCTTCCGGACTTCCGTCATACGTTATACTGGAATCCTCAAATAGATGTACAGGCACGGAAAACAGTTGAGCTATCGTTCAAGACTGCAGAAACAACAGGGGAATTTATTGCAGTAACAGAAGGGATAAGCCGCCAGGGGAAACCTTTTCGTTCAGCGTGTACCTTTACCGTTACACCTTGATTCAACGACCTGTTACTTGTAAATAGGTGCTTTTTGCCAGTTGGTAATCCTTCATGGCATCTACTTTTTTGTCCCTGTTTTCTTGTAAAAGGCCTCTTGCCACAAGCAATTCCGTAACATTTGCAGTTCCGGCTTTAAAATAATCTTCACTCAATCGGGCGTTCTCTTTAGATGCACTAACGGCTAATTCTGCCAATAAATATTTTTGGTACGCTTCTACCAAAGCGCCCCAAGCCTGCTGAATCTGCATGAGCAATTGCTGGTGACCGTCCTCCTTGTTAAGCCGTGCCTGTTGTTCTTCAATCCTTTTTTGCCTGATGGCAAAAGACCCCCTGTACCAATCGGAAACAGGAATTTGAATACCGGCCATGATTACTCCGTTCCAATGGTCTTTCGCCAAAAAATTTTCATAGTAATAAGCAGCTCCTATACCTATTTTTGGTAAATAAGAGGAAAACTCTACTTTGCATTCCAATGTAGCGGCTGTTTCACCCAGCTCCAAAAGTTTGTATTCCGTTCTCTGATCAATGACTGACGCCGGTTCTACATACAATTCCATAGGATTTGTAACAAGAAGGTCCTCTGTATACGATACTTGAAAATGAGCAATATCATCTACCGGTATGCCCACCTGACGAGCCAGCGCCATGGTGGCCAGGAAAATGCCGTTTTCCAGCTCTACATGCTTACTTTCCAACGTGTTTTTCTGTAAATTTACTTTCAACACTTCGTTCTTGTCCAGAAGACCCGCTTTGTTGGCTTGCTCTACGTCTCTGGATAGTGTATCCAGTAACTGCCTCATGATTTTTACCGTATTTCTTTTCTCATACAAGGAGTAGAGCAACCAATAGTACTCTTCCGTTTGCGCCAATACCTCTTCTTTCAACATAGTTGTAAATAAGCGGGCAGCCTGAATGCCTGTATTTGCCAATCTGTTTGCGTATAGCAATTTACCGCCCATCAAAACAGGTTGAAATACCGTAACGCCCGCAAAAACACCTTTTTCATACATAGCCATACTACCCAACATGCCCATATCAACTTTCATCATGGGACCGGATGCATGAAAACCTAGTCCCACAAGGGATACATTTGGAAGGTAATAGGAAGAGGCTTCTTTCTTTACCAATTTTGCAATTTCTTCATCCAATTGTTTTTCTTTCAGACGGGTATTGTGCTCCACGGCCATTTGTTTGCATTCCTCCAAAGTATAAGGTTGTGCACTTAAGTAGTGATTAGAGAGAACAGAAAGAAGTATCAGAAGGTATAAGGCTTTCTTCATGGCAACATCGTTTTTTTGGGTTCTTTCATTTTTCTCCCCGCTTTGTCTTGTTTTTTGTATACGAGCCAATAAATAACAGGCATAAATAAAGAAACGAAAAACATAGAGGTAAACACACCAAAGAATATAGTAGCCGCCATAGGAGCCCATAAAGAGTCTTTAGTTATCAACATGGGTATGACAGCCACGGCTGTGGAGGAAGAGGTCTGAAAAATGGGTCTTATACGACGGCATCCGGCCAGAAATGAGGCTTCTTTGACACCATACCCTCCGGCTCTAAGTAATTCTGCATAATCAAACATAATGATACCGTTTCTCACTACTAAACCTATTAATGTAACAATGCCCAAAAACGTTGTCAAACTGACAGGCAGACCCATAATCCAGGTGCCCACAAAAGCTCCCAACAGACTTAAAGCTGTTGAAGCCATGACAATAACAGCTAACGATACCTTTTTAAAATGGAACAGCAAAATGAGGAATATCAGCAAAACGGCAATAAAGACTCCGTGCATAATATGCGGCATCATCTCTTTATCCGCACTATATGTTCCTGCATGTTCGTAATGTACACCTTCCGGCATTTCCGTCTCTTCCATGATGTTTTTCACTTGGGCAAACACATCCGTAGAGATCTTACCATGTTCCAGGTCCATTAAAAGTGTCAGGGTAGGCATTCCGTTTCTGCGCACTATCTGAGAAATGTTCCATTCCGGCTCTAACCGGGCAATTTGTCTGAGAGGTACTGCAGCTCCCGGAATGATTCCGTGAAAGTATTCATCACTTATTGCTTCCGGCTCTATGGCTCCTTCTTGCCCTGTTAAATACATGACTACAGGAGTTGTTTCTCCCTCCCGGGTGACAGATGTCACAGGCACACCTGAAAACCGAGAGGCCAAATTCAACGATAACAGCGCCGGATTAATACCTACACGCGCCGTCTGTATAGGATCTGTTTTCAAATTCAGACCGTGTGTATACCCTCCAAAATCGGAACGTACGTTAGCCACGTATTCTATTTCTGAAAGGTACGGTATGAGGGAATCTGCAAGATGCATAAGTACCGCCTTATCTTCTCCTATCAACCGTACTTCTACCTCGCTTTCAGAAAACATGGAGTAGTCCAGTTGACGTACCCGTACGTATGTATCCGGGAAATAATGTATGTACTTCTTTTGGTATTCCTTGACAAGCTGCTCTGTTACTTTGTGAGACGGTGTGTTTATGATGAATTGTCCAAAGTGGGGTCCCGGAATTTGCGGTGCATAAGAAGCCTGAAACCGGGGAGCCGTTGTTCCTATAAAAGAAGTAACCGCCAATACCCTGTCGTCTTCCTGAATCAGGCTACGCAAGGAATCTGCCAGCTTTTCTGTCTCCTTCAGGGAAGAGCCGTAAGGAAGGTACATTTCTATGACAAATTGATTTCTGTCTGCCATAGGCATCAATCGTTTGGGTAACAAAAGATAGACAAAATAAGGCAGGACTAAAAAAGCGATAATGACTACTACAACGATTACAGGATGCTTGAAGGCTTTCTGCAATATTCTCTCATAAAATACACCAAACAATTCCAGCAGAGAAATGCCTTTTCTACTCTTTTGCTTTTGTTTATCAACTACTTGCTGAATGCCTTTTCTTATGGTAAAATACTGAAAGTAAGGTATGTACAACATAGCCACTCCCATGGATATCGTCAATGATATAAAAATGGCCCATGGAGCCATATAAATAAATTCCGAGAATTTTTCCGGCAAAGCCACTAAGAAAGGAAAGAAGGTAATGCTGATGGCCAAGGTTGCAGAAAAAATTGATCTGAAATACGAATTGGCGGCTGTTATGGAAGCCTTCCATCTGCTCATTCCGTGATCCAGGTAATTCAAGTAGTTGTCTATGACCACAATACTATCATCAACAACCATTCCCAGAACTACCAGCAAAGAAGCCAATGTAACCGTGTTAATTTCAAATCCCAACACATAGAGCACTCCAATGGAAATAAAAATGGTAATGGGAATGGACGTGGCAGCCACAGACGCAACCCTGACGGGTAACATAATCATCATTACGGCAATAACAGCCAGCACAGAGATGAGCATATCCTTCAGGAAAGAATATACAGAATCTGAAACAACGCGCGGCTCGTCTGTTATTCTGTATATATGAACATCATCCGGCAACGTATCCTGGAAGTCTTTCAATACCACATCCACTTGTTTGCCCAATTCGACCATGTTGTATCCGTGGGACATTTCTAACGACAGAAGCAAACACTTCCTGCCGTTATTGGTTATGTAGCTGTCCGGCTGCGGATACTCCCGGACAATATATCCCAAATCTTTAACGCGTAAGACGTTGCCGGAATCATCAAAATAAAGCGGTTGCTCCAAAATTTCCTGCTCACTTCCGTAAGAGTTATTCAGATGTATGGGGATTAATCCGCTTGATATATCTAACACTCCTGCAGAAGTCACAAAGCCTCCCGAATAGAGCTGTGTCATGATCTGCTGTGTATTAAGCGAATAAACAGCCAATTTGTCTTTATCAAGGTATAAGCTCAATTGCTCTTTTTGGTGTCCGTAACTTTTTATATTTGAAACAATGGGAAGCTTACGCAAATCCCGCTCCAATCGACCGAGCTCTTTTTCCAGGCTTCTATACGTTAACGATTCGCTCTCCAGGGTAATCAGAATGGCAGATGTTTCTCCAAACTCACTCAGCACCATAAGAGGCAAAACTCCGGAGGGCAACTGCATTTTAAATTGTTCCAGATCTATTCTTAAGCTTGCGTAAAAATCACGTGGAGACGTTTCTGTCTCGTCCAATTCCATGACAAAATAAACGACTCCATTCCTGGTTAACGAATAGGTTCTTTTTCTGTCAACTCCCTTATAACTGAGCAAATATTGCTCTAAGGGCACAGTCAGTTGTTCATCTACCTGTTCTGTAGAAGCCCCCGGATAAACACCTACAACAAGGGCATTACGAATGGTAAAATCCGGATATTCTTTTTTGGGCATTTCAGGCAAAGCATAGATACCCAATCCTACCAGAAAAGCTACAAGCAGTACGACAATTTTATGATGGTGCATTGTCCATTCGACAACGCCTCTTTTTTTCTTACTCATTGACTACTTCTACCTTACAATTTTCCGTTACTCTCTGATGTCCTTCTTCAATAACCCTGTCGCCGTGTTTTACCCCTTCCAAAATGCTTATGCCTCCTTGAACCAACGTTCCCGGAAAAACGGTTCTTTTATGTGCCCTGTTTTCTTCATCAAGTACCCACACAAAATGACCTGCTTTAAAAGGTTCCGGATTAAGTGCTCTTACCGGTAAAACAAGAAAATTCTCTTCCGGAACATTTTTGATATACGTTTTACATACCATGCCCGGCAACAACCCGGGAATATCGTAATCCGGAGTAATTTTTACATCATATCCGTGTGTATAAGGGTGGGCTTGCACTCCTTTCTCTGTTACTTTCCCCGTTGTTTCCAGAGATTTTAACGCCCCCACGATAATGCGGGCCGGCTGGCCTGCTTTTGTATCGAATATTTCGTTTTCCGGAACATTGATTTTAATAATCGGTCTTTGTGTGTTGAGCAGGGTTATTACAGGTTGATCCGGCAGTACATTCATACCTTCTTCAACAGCTCTTTTCCCAATCACTCCCGACATAGGAGCCCGCAACTGCGTTTCTGCCAGGGCCCTTGCCGCAATCTTTTCTGCAGCTTTGGCTTGCTCCAGTTTTGTTTGAATATCAACGTATTGTACTTCAGGTAAACTCCCCGATTCGTACAACAACGTCAATCTTTCCCAAGCATCTTCAGCTTGTCGTAAAGTAGCCAGAGCCGAAGCATGCATTTGCTCCAACGTTTCTGAATCAAGGGTAGCCAGGATTTGCCCCTGGTTTACAGTTTGACCAACGCTCACGTAAACTTGTTTTACTTTACCCGGTGCAGGAAAACTTAAAAGCACCTTATTGGCTTCTTCAACTACCCCTACATACATTCTTTCCGGAGATTCTTTTTCTTCAAATACTGTGTAAACAGTTACTTTGACGGGATTTTGAACAGATTTATTTGAAGATTGCGTATAGGAACAAGAAGCAAAAGGTATGAGCAAGGCTGAAACAAACAGCCATTGCTGCCATTTATTTGATTTCATTAGCACTATTTTTATGTGTGCAAAAGTAATCAAAAATAGTATATTTGTACGTATTGTCCTATGGAAATAAAACGTCCTGCTCTCTTACTGCATACGTGCTGCGGTCCTTGTGCAACGACTGCTTTGGAGCGTCTTGTGCCCGATTACGAAGTTTCGGTTTTTTTTTATAATCCCGGAATCTACCCCTTTAAGGAGTACGAAAAAAGAAAAAATGAAACAGAACGATATATTTTACAAGCCTTTGGTTCTCAGGTTCCTTTTATAGAAAAAACACAGCCATCAGGTTATTTTTCAGTCCTTGCGCAAGGACTGGAAGAAGAACCGGAAGGCGGACAAAGATGCTTAGTGTGCTTTAAAGACAGGTTGACGGAAACGGCTCTTTATGCAAAAGCCAACGGTTTTGCCTTTTTCTGTACCACACTGACATTGAGTCCCCACAAAAACGCCGCTTTGATTAATACTCTGGGAGAAGAGATCGCCCGACAAACAGGAGGTCTTTCTTATCTTCCCTCCAATTTCAAAAAGAGCGACGGATTCCGTCGCTCTATCGCTATTTCCAAAGAATACGATTTATACAGACAAACGTATTGCGGCTGTATGTATTCTATGTAAAATTATTTGTACAAAAACCGTTTGATACTGCGTTTTGGGGTTTTTTCAAATTCTTGCTGCTGAATTTCAATTTTAGCAATCCGGCTAAAGACGGGCAGCAACATATTTAATTTCATCCTGTTTTCTTCCATCAATTGTGCAAGGCCCATGGAATCCAAAGACTCCTGCGATACCCTGTTGTAATCCGGAAATACCAAAGCTACCAGTTTTTTATCCCTCTCCACTACGATAGATTCAATCACGTAAGGCTGGTTGTTCAGCTTGTCTTCTATCTCTTCCGGATAAATATTCTGCCCGCTGGCTCCAACAATCAGATTCTTACTGCGGCCCTTGATGAAAATGTTGTTCTCTTTGTCCATCAAACCCAAATCACCCGTTCTCAACCAACCATCTTTAGTAAAGGCGGCGGCCGTTGCTTCCGGGTTTTTGTAATATCCCATCATCACATTGTCTCCGCGTGCCTGCAATTCTCCCACAACGGTGCGCGGATCCGGAGAATCAACCCTTAACGACATACGGTGAACCGGCTTTCCACAGGAGTTTTTCACAAATTTTGAAGCGTCTTCATAGGAAAGCAGCGGTGCACATTCGGTCATTCCATATCCAACGGTATAAGGCAATTTGATAAGTTTCATCAGGTCTTCCACCTCTTGGTTGATAGCCGCTCCGCCAATGATCAAAGTTCTCATGTTACCGCCAAAAGCATGCAGCAACTTCTTCCTGATTTGCTTATACAGAACAGATGCCAAACCGGGAACTTTCAGGATGGCTTTGATTACAGGTTTTTCTATGGTTGGGAAAACAGAGCTTTTGAATATTTTTTCAACAACCAAAGGAACGGTAATGAGCATATAAGGTTTCACCTCTGCCAAAGCATTCAATAGTACTTTGGGTGAAGGTACTTTACCTAAGAAAAATACTTGCGTTCCGCCTGCCAATTGGTATAAAAATTCAAAGGCCATACCGTACATATGAGCCATAGGCAACATAGACACCAACGTGTCACCGGGGCCGTTGGGAATCTCACTCTGTCCAAACTGGATGTTCGAGGTAATGTTACGGTTGGTAAGCATCACTCCTTTGGGGGCACTGGTAGTTCCTGACGTATAATTGATCAATGCCAGCTCATCCAGGTTGTCCATAGGATAATTAACGTGTTCGGGACCAAAACCGTCCGGATATTTTTGCTTGAACAAAGCTTCCAAGTTGTTAAACTCTTCAACAAGTTCCGGTTGTTGGGAAAACACAATCTTACTGTCTTCCAGGCTCACAACCAATTCCAGCAACGGCATGGAAGGGATGTTTATTTTCTCAAGCAGTTCGTTGCTGACGAACAGGATACGGGCTTCTGAATGATCCGTAAGGGTCATGATGCTCTCCGGCAGGAAGTCATTGAGAAGAGGAACGGCAACAGCACCGTAACTGGTTACTGCCAAAAAAGCAATACCCCATTCGGCACTGTTGGGGCCGCAAAGAGCTGCTTTGTCGCCCTTTTTCAAGCCCATTTTTTCAAACAAAATATGATAGCCGGCTATGTTTTTGGCTATTTGACCGTACGTATACGAATTCTTTTTATAGTTGGTCATGGCCGGAGAATCCCAGGCCTTGACCATACTGTCCCGTATGTACTCAAGGTAGTGTGTTTTCATAAGCATTAGTTTTGTTTACTACTTAAGTATTTTTGAGGATCAGGGCCGTACCCATCCCCCCTCCAATACACAGCGAAGCCAATCCATACCCGACTCCCCTGCGTTTCATCTCGTGGATGAGTGTAACGGTTATGCGGTTGCCGGAAGCACCAATGGGGTGACCCAGGGCAATAGCTCCTCCGTTTACGTTGCAATGCGTCTTAAACCAGGCATCATCAACACCGTGTTGTTCTTTAAGCTCGTGAATGACTCCCAGCGACTGAGCGGCAAAAGCCTCGTTCAATTCTACCAAATCCATTTGTTTCAGCTCCATACCGGCTCTTTGCAAAGCTTCTTTCACAGCCGGCACGGGACCCATACCCATATAGGCAGGATCTACTCCGGCTTGACCCACAGAAACTATTTCTACCATGGGTGTCAATCCCATTTCTTTAACTGCTGTTTCAGAGGCCAGCAGCACAAAGGAAGCTCCGTCATTGATTCCGGATGAGTTGGCTGCCGTGACGCTGCCGTCCTTCTTGAAAGCGGGGCGTAAACCGGCCATCTTTTCCAGGGTTGTCGTCCTGTTGGGAAACTCATCCGTATCAAATACAAACGTATCTTTTCTGCGTGCAAGTTCAAGAGGCACTATTTCGTCCTTGAATGTTCCCGAATCAATGGCTTGAATGGCTTTTTGCTGAGATTCAAAGGCAAAAGCATCTTGTGCTTCCCTGCTTATGTTGTATTTTTCCGCAATGTTTTCGGCTGTAATACCCATGTGGTATCCTTCAAATGCATCTGTAAGACCATCGTATACCATATGGTCAATAGCTTTGAAATCACCCATCTTAATGCCTTGTCTGATGCCCTGCATGATAAAGCCGGCATCGGTCATATTTTCTACACCTCCGGCCAAAATCAAAGAAGCGTGACCGATCAAAATGGACTGGTATCCGTTGATTATGGATTTCATACCGCTGCCGCATATCATATTCACACCGTAAGCGGGCACATGGTGCGGAATTCCTGCATGAACGGCTGCCTGACGTGCAATCCCTTGTTTTTGACCGGCCATCAATATGTTGCCCACAATGACCTCATCTATGCGGGCCGGATCAATTTTTGTTTCTTCCAAAATATTCTTGATGACCTGGGTGGCCATAAAGGCCGGTGATACTCCCGTAAGAGATCCCAACATTTTACCTATAGCTGTACGTTTAGCTGCAATGATGTATACTTTTTCCATGTATCTGTATTTTTAATCGTTCATAGGTTTTAAATCTTCTGCGGGAATCAATCTGCACCCGGTGGCAGCCTGAACTTCCTCAAAGGTAAACATATCGTTAATTTCCTTAAGAACCAAACCTTCCGGAGTCACGTCCATCACCCCCATCTCTGTAATGATGCGGTCTACCTGACCTTGTGCAGTTAAAGGCAACATACAATTTTCCAGGATTTTATGATTGCCTTTCGCTGTATGTTCCATAGTCACGATTACTTTTTTTGCTCCCACAATCAAATCCATGGCTCCTCCCATACCGGGAGTCAGTTTACCGGGAATTGACCAGTTGGCAATATTGCCTTTCTCGTCTACCTGAAGAGAACCCAACATGGTAATATCCACATGGCCGCCGCGAATGATACTGAAAGAAGTGGCTGTATCAAAACAGGAAGCACCTACTTTAAGCGTAATAAAACCGCCCCCGGCATCAATCAAATCCGGATCTTCCTGGCCTTTTTCCGGGGGATTCCCCATGCCCAGACAACCGTTTTCCGATTGCATGGTTACTTTGACATCTGAAGGTATATACCTGAGCACTTGTGTAGGCAATCCTATACCCAAATTGACAACGTCTCCTTTTTTCAATTCTTTGGCTGCGCGACGCGCAATGATTTCCCTAATCTGATCCTTGTCCATAAATAAACGTATTATTGATTAATTAATTTTTATACTGTTGTTCTTTTAACAAATTCCCGGGCTATGTAGGAAGCCACATGCGTAGCGTACGTTCCCACACCAAAACCGGCGTCAAAACCCAATTCTTTGGCCAATTCATGCGTTAGGCGCGGACCGCCGCACACCAGAATCATACGGTCCCTGATCCCTTCTGCTTCTGCCATTTCAATAAACCGGGTACAATTATCTATATGAATATCCTTCTGGGTTACTGTTTGAGAAACAAGGATTGCATCTGCACGCAATTCAATGGCACGTGCTATCAATTCCTCATTCGCTACCTGAGAGCCCAGGTTATAGGCATCTATCATGGAGTAACGCTCCAGTCCAAAGCGGCCTGCGTATCCTTTCATATTCATAATGGCATCTATGCCTACTGTGTGGGCGTCAGTACCTGTGCTGGCACCGACGATGACCAGTTTGCGGCCTATGTATTCTTTAATGTACGCATCCGTTTCCTGCATATCCATCACAACCACATCCACTTTTGGAACTCGTATGGCGGAATAATCGACCGTATGCTGCAAACTACCGTAACAATTGAAAAAAGTAAAGCCTGGCGTCAATTCTTTAGCATAGACAACCTGCGGATCGCTCATGCCCATGGTGCGTAAGATTTGCCGGGCAGCCTCGATGGCTTCTGCGCCTTCCGGAACGGGCAATGTAAAACTAAGTTGTACTTTACCATCGTTCATGGTATCTCCGTAGGGTTTTATTTTTGTGATATCCAATGCTTTATCCATCATGATTCTTGATTTCCTTTAAACAGTTCCACATACGGGTTAAGATATACAGGCGACTTAAGCGTCACTCCGTCCAGTCCTTTTCCTCCTTCGCGCGGACGACGTACATCGGCAAAAAAACCTTTTTCCAAGGCCGTAAACAAGCCTTCTTTTTCCACTTTATCCAGCATTTCGTATGCATTATCCAGTACCTGTGCCGCTCTTTTACGGATTATACCGTCTTTGGCAAATGCTACCTCTTTTCCTATACCGCGAAAGGCGGAAAATATGTAACGGGCATTTTCAATAGCCAGGTACCTGTCGCTCATGAAAGGCGTATGTATGGCCTCCGTGGGCATACCCAGTAACTGAATACCCTGTTCCGTCCAGATGCCTGCCAGGTTGAAAAGAGCATCCTGAATGTGTCCTTTAAAAATATTGCCCGTCATAAATTTCGTTGGCGGCATATATTTTAAAGGTGCGTTGGGGAAAATTTCCCGGATCATTTGTGCCTGTGCCAATTCATAAAGGAAAGAATGTTCCAGGTCTGGATCGATTTCGAAAGCATGCCCCAACCCCATCTGTTCTTCAGGGATACCGGCAATTTTGGCCAATTGCTCATTGATGAAATCCGAGGCAAGTACCGTATGCGCCTCTTCCACGGCATCTGCCGTTGTCAGGTAATTGTCTTCTCCCGTATTAATGATAACTCCGGCAAATCCGTTGATCATCCTGGAAAAATATTGATCAATCAGCGTTCTCTGCATATTGATATCGCGAAAAAGTATGCCGTACAAAGCGTCATTCAACATCATGTCCAAACCTTCAAAAGCTCCCATGACGGCAATCTCCGGCATACACAGACCTGAGCAATAATTGCACAGTCTGATATACCTCCCTAATTCTTCACCCGCTTTGTCAAGGGCCCGGCGCATGATTTTGAAGTTTTCCTGAGTGGCATATGTTCCTCCAAAACCTTCTGTAGTGGCACCGTAGGGCACGTAATCCAGCAAAGATTGTCCCGTAGTCCGTATCACAGCAATCACATCGGCTCCCTGACGGGCTGCTGCCACCGCTTGTACGGCGTCCTCATATATATTTCCTGTGGCAACGATTACGTAAATATAAGGTCTGGGCCCTTCTCCCAACCTCTGCAGACGGTCTTCCCTTTCTTTTCTTTTGTTTTTTATGCGCGTTATGCTGTCTTCAATAAAAGGTTGCAGTACTTCCTTTATTTTATGCGACGGACAAGACCTTTCCTTATAAAGGTCGGCTGCTCCGGCTGCCAGATCCTGAGCCACTTGGTTGGGAGTCTTCCCCGTACGATACAGGGCATGGGCCAGGAAATGAAGTGCACCGTCACCCAGTATACCTTGTTCCTTCAAATAATCTACCACCACGTTGGGCAAAGGAACGCCTTCGTTATCTGTGCCGTCAATACCCATCAGGCGGCATAGCGTTCTTTCTACCGCCACTGTCGTATAATCCTCCACAAAGTGTTGAACCTGACCGGCAATTTTTTCCGCTTTGTGTCTGGCTTTCGCCACTTTGTCAAAATCAAGTCCCAGTTTTGATTCTTTCATCGTCTTTCTTTTTCAAAAAATCCTGTGCCAAATCTATAAACGAAGCATCCACTCCCAGCAAACGTGCTATCAGAAGAGCTTCTTTTGGCACCGAACCGCCTGTATCTTCTAAAAGGCTGTAATTCATATATGTATTTATGGTTGAAGGTTTTAGCAAACCAGTCACCCGATCTCCCTCAAAGCCTGCCACCCTGAGTTTACGAACACGCAGGTCCAAATCTCCGTAATGGGTACTTATCAAAGATCTGACACCGTATTGTTCCATAAAAACAACCGTAGCGCACAGAATGGCAGCTCCTTCTGCCGGATTGGTCGTTCTTGCCGGTTCATCGGCCAGCAGCAAAACGGGAGTTCCCTTTTTGACAATGCCCATTATTTCGTTCAATTCCAACATTTCCGCCGCAAACGATGACAAACCTCTGCTTTGGTCTTGTTTGTCGCCCAGAACAAGAAAAACGTCCTTTACAAGCGGAATTACGGCTTCCTCTGCAGGAACAAAAAAAGCAAATTGCGTAAGCGCCTGTATCAGGGCTAATGTTTTCAATACGACTGTTTTTCCGCTCATATTGGCTCCCGTCAGCAAGCAAGGACCTTTATGTAACGTTACCGATACCGGTTGGAAAGCAAGCCCCTGGGCTTGCAACACATCTGCAAGCACCGGGTTTACCATGTTCCTCACCCACAAAGCACCGTCCGTTCCTCCCGCGCCTTTAAGAGGTATAATACGTGGCCGTACCATACCGTAACGTTTGGCCAGGGCTGCTTTGGCAAATATGATTTCCAAATAAGCCAGGTTGTCAAAATTACTTTGCAGCCCCGCGTGCATACGGCTTAACGCATCGGACAACATTTCTCTTACACGCCATTCCTCCTTCTGCATACGTTCCGCTGCTTCCTGCCACCCTTCCGGATTCTCTTCCGCTTTAGCCGCAGAAGCTTCTTTTCTGGCCGCAGCCAAAGCGGAACTGTAAGAATCGTAGAGATAAAAACCGGACATTCCCGTTTTATCGGGATCCAACAAATCGAACACGTCCCTTAGGCACGACGGTGCGAAATCCATAATACCAAACCCTTCACAAAGGAGCCTGATATCCTTGCATAAAGAAGCAAAGTGTTTTAATTCAAAAAGTTCGATTTCATCGAGTACCCTGTTGTTTTTCAAGCCTTCCAGAGTACCTTTTATATCGTGGACAGATGCAAGCAAGTGGCGCAGCTGCATGACTTTAGGTGCATTGGCAACGTTTTCCAGAATGGTTACGGCTTTTTCAATATGACCGAACTGCCTTTCCAGTTCTTCTGCCCTGTAAACAAACGGCGTCTTGAGCAAATACCTGCGCACACGGGAACCGGACAGTTCCATCTTGTCTGCCAGATACTGCAGTCCGTCAATTCTTTTGGCAAAACTTGAAAAAATCATACTTCCATCTTTTTAATATCGTACACAGGAATACCCAAAGCTTGCTCCATGCTTTCCACCAGTTCTTCTGAACGCAGGTGATACCCTCCCGGCGATTTAGGGTTGACACAAACAGCCAATAAGTTCACTTTCTTCAACTGTTTGATTTGTCCTCCTTTGCGTAAAAAAGCATAAAACGTGCGCGGCTCGGCAAAAATACGCGAAAAATCCTTGATATACAGATTCGTTTTCTCGGCGCCTCTGTGTTCCATAAGTGCTTGCAGCAGTCCGTTACCCAACATGCCAGGAATGTAGAGCCGCCCGGCGCCTGACTCTACCACCTTCCTTATTTGTGCCGGGGTTAGTGCCGAGTCGATACCCGTATCTTCCACCGTACCGTCTTCTTTCAGAATATGTATCCCTTTCGTTATAGGTTCCAGGGATTTTCTGACAGCCTCCGGAGCCACCGGAAGCTGCAGGATATCGTATACAAAACGCGTTTTATCAACAAGCGTTTTCAAATGAGCGGAGTATGCCGCACCTGTTGTAAGGAGCATAGATTGTGTAACGGCAGGGGAAGCCGGGCTCAGCCTGGAAACGGCTCCGTCCACCAGACAGATATCAACGGGAAAGCGTTGCGGTATAGTGGTCACCCAGTTTTGCAGGGAAACCGTATCCGATGGACCCGCAAGGATTATATTTCCTTTTTCCAATGCTCTGGCTGTAAGCATTTTCCCTAAAACTGTCGCGTTTTTTTCCACAGAGCAGATTTCTGCCGTAAAACGTTTTTGTAAATAATAACCCGCCACTGTTGTAAAATACATGCCTTTTTCGAGGTCTATTTCTGGTTTTGGCGTGGCTGTCACACGATCTATACTTTCTCCGTCAATACCAATGGAAGTAACCGCCAGAGTCTTGTTCATACCGGATAACCGCTTGATAACATACCTCAGACATTCTGTTTTACCGGTATTTTTACCTAAGCCTACAACAGAAAGGCTGTTGTATCGAATTATCCGATCGATAAAAGGCATATACGGTTATTTCTTATGGTTGCGCTCCTTTCTTTGAAGGTTTGACGGCTCCAGGGACAATTGTTTTCCCTGCAGTATGCCCGATACGCCTTCCAGGGATTGCAAATCTTTGCAATCGTGGCAACTGCACTTATTTACGTAGTCTGTGGGTTCCGTATACGTAGTAATGACACCTTCGTAATTACGCAATACCATGCGGCCCGGCGCCTGGCTGATGACATAGGTGGGCATGACTGGAATTTTTCCTCCACCACCCGGCGCATCCACCACAAAAGTAGGTACTGCATATCCCGATGTATGTCCGCGCAGGCCCTCAATGATTTCAATTCCTTTGGAAACAGGCGTTCTGAAATGTTCCAATCCCATGGATAAATCGCATTGATAAATATAATACGGGCGTACCCGGATCATAACCAATTTTCTTACCAGATCTTTCATGGTGTGCACGCAATCGTTTATGCCGCGCAACAACACGCTCTGGTTGCCCAAAGGAAATCCTGCATCGGCCATCATTTCACAAGCTGCAGAAGATGTAGGTGTTATTTCATTGGGATGGTTAAAGTGTGTATTAATCCATATGGGTTGGTATTTTTTCAACATCTGCATAAGGTCCGGTGTAATCCTTTGCGGGCAGACAACCGGAACGCGCGTGCCAATCCTGATGATTTCCACATGAGGAATAGATCGCAGCCGTTTAATAATTGATTCCAGCTTGTTATCGTTCATGGTAAGCGGGTCACCTCCCGACAGCAGAACATCCCTTACCTGAGGTGTGGCAGCTATATAATCAATGGCTTTCTGTATCCTGTCACCGGAAGCTTCGTGGTCTTTCTGACCGGCAAAACGCCTTCTGGTACAATGCCTGCAATACATGGAACATTGGTCTGTAATCAGCAGCAGGACCCTGTCCGGATAACGGTGTGTCAGACCCGGTACCGGTGAATCTTCATCTTCATGCAACGGATCCAGCAAATCTGCAGGCGACCGGTACATTTCGCTTTTTGTGGGGATGGCCTGTTTTCTGATAGGACATTCCGGATTATCCGGATCAATCAGACTCAGATAGTACGGCGTAATGGCCATACGCAGCAATTGAAGGGATTGGCTCACGCCTTCTTCTTCTTCCGGCGTAAGGTCAATGTATTTTTTCAATTGCTCCAGGTTAACTACCCTGTTGCGTATCTGCCATTTCCAGTCATTCCACTGATGGTCTGTAACATCCGGGAATAATTGTTTTCTTCTGTCACTCATTATTGTCAATACTTAAGATGCATACAGTTCTGTAAATACTTTACGCAGCTTTTCACTTTCCCTGAGGATTTGCAGCGTAATTTCTGCGTGGCCTTTTGTATATCCGTTTCCAACAATCATGGTTACGTCCGATCCTATTCCTTCGGCTCCCAAAGCGGCTTTTGTAAAGCTGGTGGCCATAGAGAAGAAATAAACGACTCCCGTATCTTTGGTACAAAGGATGGAAGCCATTTCCGTGTCCGGAATATTCACGTTGTTGATGGTAACATCACACAATTTGCCACCGGTCAGTTCCTCAATTTTTTCCAACACGGCTACCGGCTGTGTAGCGGAAGCGGAAAACACATGATCGCAGAAACCCAGATCAATCATCCGTTGTGTAGAGCGCTGGCTGTGGCAAAGGCCTATAACCGTACCGGTGACTCCTGCCCTTTTCTTTGCTTCATAGCTGCATAACATACCGGATTTTCCTCCGGCTCCGATAATAAGCACCGTGTCACCCGGTTTTACCAATTTGGCCGTTTGTGCCGGTGCTCCGGCTACATCAAGTGCCGACAAGGCCAAAGTTTCCGGCATATCATCGGGAATCTTGGCATATATACCGCTTTCAAACAAAATGGCTTTTCCGTCAATATCCACCTGATCTATATCGGGACGGATGTCTTTTATTTTATCAATACGCAAAGGGGTCAACGACAAAGAAACCAACGTGGCAATTCTGTCACCGGGCTTCAAGTCAATCTTGCCTTCCAGGGCGCTGCCGATTTTTTCCACAACGCCTAAGAGCATGCCGCCGGAACCGGTAACGGGGTTTCTGTGTTTTCCTTGTTTTGCGACAATATCCAACATGATTTCCGCAATTTTTTCCTTATCCCCTCCTGCTTGTTCCTGAATTTGCGTGAAACTGGCCGAGTCTATGTTCAATGTTTTAACATCTATCAAGATTTCATTGTCATAAATCTCATCCATGTTGTTGTCCAGTTTGTTGGCAGGCTGCGGAAGCACGCCAACGGGATCGATGACCCTGTGCAGGCCGTATTTATTTCCTTTTTTCATAAAAGCTATAAACAGTTGTTTTAGTTTTCTTCAATTATTTTCTTTTTGCCAGGCCGAGTATTTCTCTTGCCTCGTCCGGATTGGCGATTTCTCTACCGAATTCACGTGCAAGACGTACCACCTTTTCTACCAGCTCGCCGTTTGATTTGGCCAAAACACCACGCGACAAGTACACGTTGTCTTCAAAGCCTACCCTCACGTGACCTCCGTCAATAATGGCAGCAGCAGCCAAAGGCATTTCATACCTGCCCAAACCGGCCACCGTATACGTGGCGTCGGAAGGAATACTACCCCTCAGGAAAACAAAATCCCTGAGTGATCCGCCTATACCTCCGTTAACGCCCATCACAAAATCAAAGTGCAGGGGTTTAAGGATGTAGCCTTGTTTGTGCAGACGCAGCGCCATTTCAATCATGCTTTTGTCAAACACTTCCAATTCCGGTTTGATACCTCTTTCGATCATACGCCGGCCAAAGTATTTGATGGTGTTTTCTGTGTTTTCAAAAATCTCATCTCCACCAAAATTGAGCGTTCCGCAATCCAGTGTGGCCATTTCCGGATTCAGCTCTGTGGGCTGCAACCTTTCGTCATTGGTCATCCCTACGGCACCTCCGGTGGAAGGCTGCAGGATGACACCCGGACATGCTTCCGTGATCGCATCCATGACGACACGAAAACGCTCTTTATCTTGTGTGGGCGTTCCGTCATCGTAACGAACGTGAAGGTGAATGATACTGGCACCGGCATTGTAGGCCGAACGTGCTTCCCGCACACATTCTTCCACTGTATAAGGTACAGCAGGGTTGTGCTCTTTCAGTACTTCCGCGCCACAAATAGCGGCTGTGATTATCAGTTTTTCCATAAACGTCGTTAAATATATTTTTTCAGTTCTCTGAAGGATTCTCCAACCATATCGGCTGCATAGATTATATCTTCATCTGTGTGTCGATAAGCTACATAACCATGATGATACGGTTGCAGGAACACACCGCGGCGGATCAGCTCTGTGTAGAATCCCGGACGTAATTTCTTGTACAAACCGTCTTTGTCTCTGTTAAAGGTAATGAACGGCATAAGGGGGATTCCCGATACCTCGACGTCGTAAGGGACATCCTTCATAACCTCTTTCAGGCGGTTGCCAAAGAGTTCTCCTTTCTCTTTTACTTTTTCAATGATATTGTCTCTTTCCAGAATTTCAATAGTCTTGAGTGCAGCCACTTGCTCCAGGCTGTTGGGGAAGAAGGTAGAAGACAAGAATACCTTGTCTGCCAAAACTTTCATATGCTCTTCTTTTCCAACGACAGCGCCAATGGGATATCCGTTGGCCATGGCTTTTCCAAAAGTGGCAAGATCCGGCGTTACACCAAAGACTTTTTGTGCACCACCCAGATCGTAACGGAAACCGCTGCGGATTTCATCAAATACCAGCACAATTCCGTACTTGTCAGCCAAAGCACGAACACCTTCCAGGAAGCCCGGTTTGGGCATTTCTACTTTTTCTGCCAGAGGATGGCCCACCGGAGTAATCATAATGGCAGCCGTCTCGTCTCCGTGTTCTTTCAACAAATCTTCCAGTTCGTCCAGATCGTTATAACGGAACTCATAAATATCTTCCCACAGTTTCTCAGGTATACCCCCTTTAACCTCAACACACCAATCGTGCCATCCGTGGTAACCGCAGCGCATTACCTTAACCCTTCCCGTACTGGCTCTTGCAACACGTACGGCAACGGTAGTGGCGTCAGAGCCTGTTTTCACAAAGACGGCCATTTCTGCAGAAGGAATGAGTTCAATAAGTTTTTCTGCCAGTCTGTTTTGTATGGGTTGTGTCAGAGAAAAGCAAAAACCTTTTGTTTGCATTTGTTCTATGACTGCATTGTCAATTTCTTCTTCTCTGTGACCAATGATGATGGGTCCGTATGCACAAAGCATATCTATGTATTCGTTACCGTCAACGTCCGTTACCCTACCGCCTTTGGCCTGATCAAAATAAATGGGATACTCTCCCGGTACAAAGTTGTAGGGACGACGAATTCCTGCAATAGCCCCCGGGATAATCTTCAGGGCATCCTCATACATTTTGTCGGATAACTCCAGCTTCAATTTTTTTGACATAGTTGTATAATATTAAAAGTTAAAATTTCACCATATAATGCACAAAAATAGATTGCGTATGTACGTGTTCCGGAAGTATTTTTCCATTTTCCACCACTTCTTCCACTTCGGCTATAACCACATCGGCAGCCATAGCCATCATAGTATTGAAGTTTCTGGAGGTTCCTTTGTGAAACAAATTGCCTTCTTCATCTGCCATAGAGGCTCCTAACAGCGCTACGTCAGCTTTCAACGGCTTTTCCAGCAAATATTTCTTTCCGTCTACCTGCAGGATTTCTTTACCTTCCTCAACCATAGTCCCCAGACCGGTAGGTGTAAGCACACCCCCCAGTCCCGCACCTGCGCAACGAATCCGTTCGATTAGCGTTCCTTGGGGAACGAACTCAACTTCCAGTTCGCCGTTGTGGTACTGCTGGCCCGTAGACGTATTGGTGCCTATGTGGCTTGTTATCACTTTCTTTACTTTACGTGCCGTAATCAGTTTGCCCAATCCTTTATCTGCGTAGGCCGTATCGTTGGCAATAAGAGTAAGATCTTTTACGTCTGTTTCCATAAGGGCATCTATCAGACGATTGGGACCTCCCACCGTAAGAAAACCGCCTATCATAAGCGTCATACCTGATTTAACCTTGGTAACGGCCTCCTGAATTTGAATCAACTTGCTCATATTTATTTTTTTTGAATTATTTTGCAAAGATAACCAATGGTTGGAAAACTTCTGTAAAAAATTGTAATTTTGCTCAATAGAAAGCATGCCTATGTCTATTACTGCCGAAAACATCCTTCTTATAGGTTCTATTCTCCTTTTCTTTAGCCTTCTGGCCGGAAAAACAAGTTACAAATTTGGTGTGCCTACGTTGTTGTTGTTTCTCATGGTAGGCATGATCTTTGGCAGTGATGGTGTAGGTTTGCAATTCTCAAGCCAGAAAACAGCCCAGTTCATAGGTGTGGTCGCCCTCAGTATCATTTTGTTTTCGGGTGGTATGGATACACGGTATGAAGAAATACGTCCTGTCGCAAAAGAAGGAGTTGTTTTGGCTACGCTCGGCGTCCTGCTGACGGCCGTCTTCACAGGATTTTTTATTTATTTTCTCACGCGGCTCCTGCCAAACTTTGAACTTTCACTGCCCGTATGCCTTTTGCTGGGAAGCCTGATGTCTTCTACAGATTCAGCGTCTGTTTTTGCTATTTTGCGTTCCAAAGAATTGAAACTCAAACACAATCTACGTCCCTTGCTGGAATTGGAAAGCGGAAGCAATGACCCCATGGCCTATATGCTTACCATCACGCTTATTCAGGTAATTATGACAGACAGTGATGGCAATCTATGGAAAGTAGCGTTGATATTTTTCTACCAGATGATTATGGGCGGTGTGGCCGGTTATCTTTTAGGGAAGTTGTGTGGTTTGATTTTACGGAAAATGGATATTATCAATGATGCGCTGTATCCCGTTTTGATTTTTGCTTTTTGCCTTTTTATTTTTTCAGTTACCGATCTGGTTCAGGGAAACGGATTCCTGGCCGTTTATATTGGAGGTCTTGTTATCGGAAACTCACGCTTTCCGCATAAAGGCATGGTCAGAAATTTCTTTGACGGACTATCCTGGCTCTCTCAGATTATCATGTTCCTTGCACTGGGACTGCTGGTAAACCCCTCCGAGCTATGGCCGGTAGCGGGGGTGGGTTTACTCATTGGTGTATTTATGATTGTGTTTGCCCGGCCGGCAGCTGTCCTTCTTTCGCTTTGGCCGTTCCGTAAACTCAATCTGCAATCCCGGCTGTTTACCAGTTGGGTGGGTTTACGTGGGGCTGTCCCCATTATTTTTGCAACGTATCCTCTGATTTATGGTGTTCCCGGAGCCAAGATTCTTTTCAACATCGTGTTTTTTATTACCATTCTGTCGCTATTGGTGCAGGGCACATCCATCCCCTGGATAGCGAGAAAATTGCACGTGGCCCATCCTCATAAATCCATAGGTAAGTCTGCTTTCGAACTGGCCTTTTCCGAAGACATCAAATCGGCCATGAGCGAAGTGGTCGTCACAGAGGAAAGCCTTCGCTACGGCAACAAAATAATGGACATTCCCCTGCCGGATAAAACGTTAGTGGTAATGGTTAAAAGAAGTGATTCTTTTTTCATTCCAAGGGGCCAGACAGAGATTCGTGAGAACGACAGATTGCTCATCATTTCTGACGATGAGAAAGCGTTGCAGCAAACGTACGAAGATTTGGGGATGGACTCTTACATTTAATAATAAAACAGCTAATAATCAGCCATTTTTAAATATGTTATAACATGTTTGTCACATGTTATAACATACTTGTTATATAATTTTTTATTTATCTGATTTTTTTGCTTTTAGGATTAAATAGCAAACATGTATCGCCGTAGCTCAAAAAACGGTAATTTCCGGCCAAAGCATGGTCGTATATTTCTTTCCATTTACTCCCGACAAGAGCCGCCACAAGGAGCAATAAGGTAGAACCGGGCTGGTGAAAGTTTGTAATCAGAGCGTCTGTCGCACGAAAAGAAAATCCGGGGATTATAATCAATTGTGTGGTTGCTTTCCATCCTGCTTCTCCCTGCTCTTCTAAGTACCCAATCAGATGTCCCAGGGCTTCTTTGTACGACAAATCCGGGCGACTGCCGTACGGCGCCCATTGGTCCACAAAAACGGGATCCAAACCTTTTGCGGCTTGGACGCCTAAATAATAAAGACTCTCCAAACACCGGCACGAAGTAGTCCCGACCGGTACAACGGGCCCTTCATGGCGCAATAACTGTCGTAAGAACTCAAGCGATACAAAAAAAGGTTCGCAATGCATCGTATGCCCGGTAATATCTTGCGTTTTTACCGGCCTGAACGTACCTGCTCCCACATGAAGGCTCAGATAAGCTGTTTGTATGCCGTTGTTTTCCAATTCCGACAACAAGGTTTCCGTAAAATGCAAACCGGCCGTAGGAGCGGCTACAGAGCCTCTTTCACGTGCATAGACCGTCTGGTATCGTACGGTGTCGGAAGGCTCGGCAAATCGCCTTAAATAGGGAGGAATGGGCATATTTCCGGCTGTTTCCAGTACAGCAGAGAAAGGAATACTGCCTTGCCATTCGAACCTAACCCTGTATTTGTCTTCTTCATGCCCATGAAGCGACGCTTGCAGACGCATGTTTTTAATTTCCGGACTTTCTTCTGGATTGAACAACTCCAGTTTACCGGCTTTCCATTTCTTCACATTGCCAATGGTACAGTACCACACGCAGGAGGTTTTTTCCGAAAAAGCCAGGTTGTATTCAGCGGGTGTCTGAGGTTCCAGGCAAAATATTTCTATAAATGCCCCGGTTTCTTTACGAAATATCAATCGGGCCGGTATAACCTTTGATCTATTAAGGACCAATAATGTATTTTCGGGCAGGAGTGCTTTCAATTGCTTGAATTTTCTGTCTTTCCGTATTCCGTTCTTTTGGCAGACCAATAAAGCGGCATCGTGACGTACCGGAAGGGGATATTGCGCAATCCGATCCCGGGGAAGATCGTAAGTATAATCTTCCATTCTTATCTCTGGCACGTTAGCGTGGGTATTTTGCATGACAAGGTGCAAAGGTAGAAGAATTTGGAAAAAGGCGTACTTAAAGTAAAGCTTTAATGTTAATTTACAAATGTAATTACATTTTTGGACAGCATTGTTAACTTATGTAAATTTCCCGCTTACTTTTTATTAGGTTTTGTTTACAGATCTGCTTACTCTTGTACCCGGCTTTGCCGCGGTTGATTTTTATGTATTATTTACCTTAAACCCAGTATTTTATAATAATCACCTACCATATAACTTAAAGTATTTTTCACCTTTATGCGAGAAATTCGGCGTTTTTAGCTATATTTTGTATTATATTATATTTATTACCAGATGTATATAGGCTTTATTTAAAGGTATAAATGATATACTGGTTTTATATGCCGGTATTACAGGATCCCCTTGACCGGTATAGATTGGATAAAAAGTACGCTTTCTTGTTGTTTACATTTGTATACTCCCCTGTTTCTACATTTGTAAACAAATAATGTGTTACATTTGTAAAAAACAGTTTACAAAAATGAAGACACGTTTACAGCAATTTTTACAGGCAGAGAACCTTACTCCTTCCCAATTCGCAGATCGCTTAGGTATCCAACGGTCGGGAGTTTCCCATGTTTTGGCGGGAAGAAACAAACCGGGTTTTGATTTTATGGAAAGTATGCTGCTTTCCTACCCTTCTTTAAACGCTGAATGGTTAATGACAGGAAAAGGAAAAATGTACAAAGACATGAAGCAGGAAGATTTGCAGGAAATACAGCAAAGTATGGAAAAACAGGAACAACCACCTGTGCCCGGGACGGTGCAGCAAGATGGACTTTTTACAGACATTGAACCCTTATCTCACTCTCCTGCAAAACCTTACCATACTCCATCTGAAGAAGAACGTAAACTAATAAAAGTCCTTCTCTTTTATTCCGACAATACATTTTCAGAATTCTTCCCTAATGAACAATAGACAGAAAACCTGTTGGGCTTTACGATTAAACACCTATCTTTGCTTATAAACGTTACTTCATTACTAATCGTGCGCTTATGTACAGACTCATCAGGCCGCTTCTCTTTATATTTCCTCCGGAAACTGCTCATAATCTAACATTTAAAGCTCTGAAAGCTTTACAATACATTCCTTTTGGTACGCGCTTGCTCAAATGTTTTTTTTCCTACGATGCACCGGGTATGCACCGCCGCGTTATGGGGCTTGATTTTCCCAACCCTGTTGGGCTGGCGGCCGGGCTGGATAAAGACGCCGGGGTATACAACCAATTGGGAGCGTTAGGCTTTGGTTTCATTGAAATAGGCTCCGTCACCCCCCTTCCTCAGGATGGAAACCCTAAGCCCAGAAGCTTCCGTCTTGTGAAAGACAAAGCCCTGATTAACAGAATGGGAATAAATAACTTAGGAGTAAAAAACACCATTGCCCAATTGCGTAAAACAAAACCTAATGTGTTGATTGGTGGAAATATTTCAAAAAACACCGTTACTCCCAATCATTTGGCTTATAAAGATTTTGAAGAAGCCTTTGCCCAATTGTACGACTATGTGGACTATTTTGTGATCAATGTGAGTTGTCCCAACGTCAAAGACCTGCGCAATTTGCAATCTGTGGAAGATCTGGCTGAAATTGTCAAACGTCTGACGGATATCCGCAGGTATTGTGATGTATACCGACCCATTCTGCTTAAAGTATCCCCCGACAGTTGCACAAAAACGCTGGACGAACTGATTGAGCTTGTTATGCTTTCCGGACTGGATGGAATCATTGCCTGCAACACCACTACATCCCGGGAGGGGCTCGTCACTCCGGAAGAAAAAATCAAAGCTATAGGTGAAGGCGGATTGAGCGGTGCTCCATTGAAAGAAAAAGCCCTGGCCGTCGTCCGTTATATCCGTGAAAAAACAGAAGGGAACCTTCCCATCATTGGTGTAGGTGGCATCATGTCCCCGGAAGATGCACAAGAGATGCTGGATGCCGGCGCCTGGCTGATTCAAGTCTATACGGGCTTCATATACGGAGGCCCTGGCTTTGTTCGTAAAATATTGAAACATATAGATAAATAACACTCATTTAACCTAAAACTTTATGTTAAACAAACGCTTTTTCCTGCTTGTTGCGGCCGTCTTTTTTCTCGGTATTTCTTGCACCCATAAAGAAGAAAAAGCCGTACAACAGATTGATGATCTGTTGACTGCCCTATGGCCTGAAAACGAACCCGGCGGTGCTTTTCTTCTTTTGAAAGGCGACCGTGTGATACTGCAGAAAGGATACGGTCTGGCTACCCTGGATCCTGATACGAAAGCAACTCCGGAGACTTTTTTCTGCATTGCTTCTGTTTCCAAACAATTTGCGGCTACGGCCATACTGCGTCTGACTGAAGAAGGTGCTTTGTCACTGGACGACCCGGTTTCCAAGTTTTTTCCCCATTTCAAAGCCGGTTTTTTCAAAAACATAACCTTGCACCATCTGCTTACCCATACGTCCGGCATACCGGATGTCAGACCGCGGACAGACAGACACTATGTATACTATTCTACCGATGTAGCCTCCTACTCTTATCTGGATACGCTTAGTTTTCTAAATTTTGAACCGGGTTCCGCCTACGAATACATGAACCCCACATACCAGCTTTTCTATACCGTCATTGAAAAAGCATCGGGGATGCCTTTTGAAACGTATATGAGGCAGGCCCTTTTTGATCCGGCAGGCATGAGTGAAACGGTGTATTTTGAAGACGGTCGGGACATTCCCCGAATGGCTCATGGCTACAGGAAAAACGTTGATACCGGTCAATGGGAGGAATACGATTACGGAGAAACCACATTTTTTGCTTCCAAGGCAGACGGTGCCCTGTATACCTCTTTGGAAGAATTCGTTCAATGGGAGTATGCGTTAAGGAACAACCTTATCATCAGCAAAGAGATGACAGAAAAAGCCCATTCGTCTTATACTGCTACGGATCTTCCGGAAACAGGTTACGGATATGGCTGGTTTATAAGCCAATGCCACGGAAAAGACAAAATATTCCACACCGGTGACAACGGAGGTTTTACCCTGTATGCAGGCAGGTATCCGCAATCGGAAGTGCTGATGCTTGTCTTCTCTACGAAGGATTTTGAGCGTGAAGCAACTGTAGCCGCACTGGAAGATATCCTGTTCTCCGGCGGTTTGCTATAAACCGTATCAAGACAAGAGACGCAGGAAGTTACCGCCCATAATTTTTTCAATGTCTTGCGGTGAATACCCTCGGTTGTACAGTTCTTCCGTGATAACAGGCACATGCGAGACGTCTTCCAGCCCCTCGGGACAGACATCAATACCATCAAAATCGGAGCCAATGCCAACGTGGTCGGTGCCCACCAGACGCACGACATGCTCAATGTGGTCTACCACTCTTTTGTAAGAGGGCCTGGGAAGCTCGTAAAGGGCTTTTTCCGCCTGTTTGAAGCGTTCTTTATGGGCGATGGGGTCTTGATCATATAATTCCTGCGCTTGCTCGTAGGCGTCCAATAAAGGGCCTGCAGCCGTAGCGTATGCTTTGTCAAGGAAGGATGGATAAAAAGTAATTTGCAACACGCCGCCTTTTGCAGCCAAATCTATAATCATCTGATCTGTAAGATTTCTGGGCACATCACATAAAGCTCTGCAACAAGAATGAGTCGATACAACCGGACGGGTGGAATATTTGAGCACGTCGTAGAAAGCCTGATCGGAAATATGTGCCACATCCACCAACACCCCCAATCTGTTCATTTCTGCAATCAGCTCTCTTCCGAAAGGACTGACGCCATTCCAGCGTTTTTCTTTGGTAGCCGAACTGTCACACACTTCGTTGTTACCGGCGTGCGTGAGCGTAATATAGCGGACTCCCATTTTGTGGAACAAACGTAGTAAAGACAGATCTCTGTGAATGGGACCGGCGTTTTCCATACCCAGGAAGATGGCAATCTTCCCTTGCTGTTTCAACGCTCTGGCCGTTTGTGCATCGGTGGCCAGGCCTGCTTTATCGGGATGTTTGTCCAGCATATCATAAACAGAGGCAAACGCTTCCAGAGCCTTAAAAGTACATTCATAAGGTTCCCATTTGTTGGAAACGTAAATAGCAAAGAAAGAGGCATCTACTCCTCCTTCTTTCATCCGTATGAAATCTACATGTCCTGTTTGCAATTTTTGGCCTATGTCTACTCCTTTTCTACGCAAGAAAATGGGAGTGTCGCAATGAGAGTCGAGTACTAAAATCTTTTCGTGGAGTTCTTTGGCTGTCATCCTGTGGGTTTTATTCTTTAATAATAATTTAGCTGTGAAGCACCGCTTATGTTTATGTTCCTTAAAAGGGCGTTTCTGTTGTAATACAGTTTGGAAGCGCCTGATAGCGTTGGATCCAAGGATCCGGTAACATGCACCCTGGCCCTGGATACCCCGCTGACGCCGGCTTTCATGGTTTCTACCTTAAACCGGGCTCCTTCAAATTCACTCGTCCCGCTAATATTCAACAAGGCTTTAATGGCTTCTCCCTCCAGGGTAGTTTTTCCGGTACCACTGATTACCACGTTGGCAAAAGTAATGGTTTTTCCTTCCAGGTAAAAATATCCTTTTGAAGCACCGCTTATCTCTGCCTGCAACTCTTCTGTTTTTCCGTATACGCTCAATTCCGATACTCCCGATATTTCTATGTCCAGCACGTTGCATTCCACGTCCTGAATATCGATCTCGGATACGCCTGACAATTCTATTTTCATCTCATTTGTATAGAAAGAGTCACGTACATAAATCTTAGCGACTCCACAGGTTTGGAGCCGGTTCAAATCTTTAAGCTTCACTTTACATAAAACCTTCAAGTCCCTGTATTTCCTATGTATAGACTTTGGCAAACCTCCATCTATTAAGCCTATGCGAAGAATTCCGTTTTTTACTTGTACATCCAGATATGGGAATACCTCCGGATACGTTTCTATGGAAAGTGCATATTCATCTGCTTTTTCCACTACAACGTGTACAATCCCGGAAGTTTCTATTCCGGTATAATTTGCCACCTGAAAATGCCTTGTTTCAGGTACATTCTTCTGGGCTTGCAACGGCAGCCAAATCAGAGCGAATAAAACAACAACGGCTGATTTTTTCATGATTTATAAAGTTTTAATGACTGAGGCTCCTTTAGTGGAAGATTTGACATAAACCGGGTCTCCTTTCACCCTGATTACAGAAGCTCCTAAAGATGTAGCACTTAAGGATCCTGTCACAAAGATTTCCGCTGTGGAAGCTCCTTGGCACTTTACGGTCATTTCTTCCGTTTCAAAATCGAGAGCCCTTACCTTGCTGCCGCCGGATGCTTTTATAACAGTAAAAACAGAAGTGCCGGACAGCACTACATAAGAAGCTCCCAGGGCCTGCAAGTCCATTTTGTTGGTTTCCTGGTAGTAATTCAAAGATGACGCTCCGTTGACATACGCTTTTGTACGCGTAGCCAACCCGCTCATCTGTAGTACAGAAGCCCCTGTCATATCAATATTTAATGCATGTGTAATTACGTGCACTTCCGCATGTGAAGCTCCCGAGAGTTTAATCTGAAAATTGGCCGGCATGAAACCGTCCTTGGCCACCAAAACGGCCGCATTTGATAAAGTGATTCCTTCCAGTTCAGGCACTGTAATACGGCCGGTAATGGTATATCTTTTATGAAAGACATTCTTGGTCGTACGCCACCACTCTTTGGTTACACCAAGCTTAAGCGTGTTGCCCGATACGGCTATTGTCAATTCATTGACCAGATCTTCCGGTATTTCCAGCTCCATGGTATAAGTATTTCCTTTGTGTACTTCAATCCGGTACAAAAAAGAGGCTTCTATGTATGAAAAAGGCTGCAGTTCATACGTGCGGTGTATCGTTTCTGTGGCTCCCAGCCACAGACACACAAGTAGCAGAAGGGTTGTCAACATATATTTTTTCATAAATCATTGGGGTATTTTGTCAATGAAGCAATCTCTTTCATTCCTTCATATAACCGTTTATAATATTCTTTATTTAAATGTTTTACATCTTTTTCATTCATGCCGGCCGGCAGTATATTCAACAGTTCGTCTTCCGACTGCGGCATAATGGAATACATGCTCATCAGGATTTCCCTTTGCTTGAATTCCGGAAGATGATTTGTGCTTTGTTCAATCTGACCGGATAGTTTTACTATTTGTGCATAATAACATGCCCCATCACCCGTCGGACACGGTTGCAAAAGGTAGGTTCCTATTGAAAGTATCAGTAGAATTAAAGCGGCAGACGCACTATAGATCAACAATATAACTCTACGTTTTCTGCGGATTTTCTGCCGCTCCACAAAACGTTCTTCATGGCCTTCAGGAAGTTCGTCCTGTTCAAACAAGGCTTTGTTTTCTTCAATATAGTTCTTTAAAATATCCATGTTTTTTAATTTCCTCCAATAATTTTTGCCGACCCCGGCTGTAAGCACTTCTCACGGAAGCCGGCTTGCGTTCAATGATTTGTGCAATTTCATCAAAATCGTATCCTTCAAACAGATGAAGGTTTAACACAACACGGTATCCTGATGGCATACCCTGTAACGCTTTCTTTATGATCTCTACCTGAACGGTACGCTCTTGTTCATCCCGGTGGGTTTCAATAATTTTTTGAACCCGGGAATTATCCAGGGATTCCGTTTCCATTTGCTTCCTGAAGTCCAAAGACCTAAGACGGTCAATAGCACCCCGCACAGCTGCTTTTTTTACCCATCCGTAAAAAGCTTTTTCATTGATGTAGCGGAATTTCCCCAAGCTGAATCCTTTGATAAATGCGTCGTGCATACACTCTTCTGCATCCAAAGGTGATCCCAATATCCGCAAACACGTATAATAAATGGGTTTATGGAATTCCCTGTAAAGGGCGGACTGATCCATGGTTAGTGTTTGTTAGTTGCTCTCACTTATAGAAACGGTTTGGTTTTCGTTTTGTTGCATTTGTCCGCCTTGTTTTTTAAAATCTGTGACCATCAAATCCACTACCCTCCCATAGCTGGCTACACCGTCTTTTTGCGCATTGGCCTTCAAATAAGCATTGTTGACCTTCTGTGACGCTTCTCCAAAAGAAGTCCGGTATTTTTTCCAATACGCCTGTTCCGCGCGTAAATCATGCATAACCCGCGGAGAAAGTTTGTTCAGGATAATACCGTGTTCCTGTATGGAAGCTTTGTATAGCGCATTGATTACGTAGTTGAAAGACAATAACAGACAAGAATATTTCAAATCACCGTTATTTGTATGACGGGCCAGCAGGTACGTTAAAAAATTGGCTTCGTTTTCCCTCATAAAGCCTCGGACGTGGGCCTGTTCATGCGCCATAATGGCCGGTATACGGAATATGGGCACGTCTTTATTGATATTGGCTTCCAGGGTCCAGGGGAAAAAGAAACCGCTTAAATAGGCATACGACATCAGACGGGAAGCCAAAAAAGGTTTGGTTGCCGGAAATGCACCTCCGACAACAAGTCCCGTTGACCGTTCCAAAGAATCGTACGCCCGTACAATTTCTTTCTTATACCCTTCAAATGTCAAATCAGGCACCATATCTCCCTCTAAATTTCGCCGTGTATACGTAGCCGCACCATTCACTTCTTGCACCAGATAATCGGCCAGAGCAAGCAATTCTTCTGCAGAGGCTTGTTCGGCAGGGTATTTCAAATGTTCCTCCAGGGGGACCCTGTGATAATGTACCCCGCAGGTAAGTATAAATACGGAGACTCCGTATATCAATACTACCGCTGCGTTGTGGAGCCATTTCATCCACACCCTCCCGGCCACAGAAAAAGGTTTCGTTACCAGCAGCACAAAGCCTTTAACAAGGAAAAAAAGCAGGAAAGCCACTGCCAGCAACAACGCCAGCTCGGCAAGGGAAAAAGGAAAGAAAGCCATAACCCACGATATGCCCTGCGCAACATACCGATAGACAAAACGGCTGTAGACGGCGTCCATTAGAACCGGAAACAACCTGAAAAGCAACAGCACGAACAAGCTGAAGCTCAAAAACCAAAAAGCTCTACGTAGTTTCATGAAAGCAAAGTTATTATATTTGTTGTTTCTTTATTTGATTTTTATGAAAAAACGCATCCCTTTGCTGCTGGTTTTCCTATGTTTAGCGATATCCTTACCGGCACAAAACCGGTCTTTTTATCCCCTTTCGGACAGTACTACCGCAAAAAAACTGACAGATTCTTTGCAATCGATCCTTGCTGATGGTGTCATGCGGGCCGCTCCCATACATATCAGAAGCATACACGCCAATGAACAAAAACAACTCCTATCTTTTAAATTTACCAATGGGATGGCCGACTATCCCATAAGAGAGGAAAAAATTCAACAAGTCAAACAAGCCATCAGGCATTTTCTGCCGGATGCTTTCAAACCTTACGAACTACAGCTACGCACGGACGGAAAAGACCTGGAAGAATTAATACCGGACCTGTACAAAGCCTCTTACATACCGCTGACCAGAAGTCAGATTGAGAAAAACAAAAAAGACCATGCCGCTGCTGTGGCCATTGATAAAAAAAAGCTGTCCAAACGAGCCGCAAAAGTGGGCACACCGCAAGAAGTGGCCTTGCAACAAAAACTGGAAAACAGACAAGCTGCCATTAACGCTTTGAAAATCCAGGCACAGGAACAACAAAAAAGAGATCTCCGAAAACGAAACAGGCACAAATGGCCCGATTTAGGGCCTACCCCTTTGGTAACCAGGGAAGAACAACCGTTTACTATTACCAACGGCTTACAAAACAGCCATATAGCTCTATGGCACAGCCACGGTTTGTATTACGAACAAAAACAAGCCCGCTGGCAATGGCAAAGAGCCCGGCTTTTCCAAACGGTAGAAGATCTCTATACCATGTCTTACGTAATCCCCTTTCTGGTGCCTATGCTGGAAAATGCCGGAGCCAGGGTGTTGCTGCCCAGGGAAAGGGATACGCAAATACACGAAGTCATTGTTGATAACGACAGCCCCTGGAGCGGATACAGTGAGCAATCGGGAACGTATATATGGAGGACAGACGAAAAAGACACACGTGGTTTTGCCCATAAAAAAGATGTCTATACGCATTACGACAATCCCTTCAGGATGGGTACATACCGCCGCATAACCACACACAATCCCGACTTAAGTAAAAAAGCCATTATGCAACCGGCTTATGCCCAGTGGATTCCTACTATTCCTCAGGCCGGAGCCTATGCCGTATACGTATCCTACGTAAGCCTGCCGGAAAGTGCGCGGGATGCCCGGTATACCGTACACCACAAAGGAGGCACCGATGTGTTCCGCGTCAACCAGCAAATGGGAGGAGGCACCTGGATTTATCTGGGTACCTTTCTTTTTGATGAAGGCAGGAACATGGAAGGCCGGGTCACCCTAACGAATGAAAGCCGGGAGATCAATGCCGTAGTTACTGCCGATGCTGTAAAGTTTGGCGGAGGCATGGGCAACATTGGCCGGTTTGTGCAAGATACTGCTGTATTGGCCTCTTACGGAAACATTGAAATACCGCCCGTCACCAGTCAATACCCCCGTTTTACGGAAGGCTCCCGATACTGGCTGCAATGGGCCGGCTTTGCAGACTCGGTGTATACCTACAACGAAGGAGAAAACGACTACAACGACGATTTTTCGTCAAGAGGAAGGTGGGTGAACGCTTTGGCAGGAGGTTCGGAAAAATATCCGCAAAACCCCGGTCTGCACATACCCATAGACCTTTCACTGGCGTTTCATACAGATGCCGGTGTTACCTACAACGATAGCATCATTGGCACTTTAGCCATTTACACCAGAGACAGTGACGGTACGGAAATGCTGCCAACAGGACAGACACGACTGACTTCCAGAGACTTGACAGATATTATTCAAACACAGATTGTCAACGATATCCGGCAAACGTGGAATCCCGATTGGACCCGACGCGGTATATGGAACCGCTCCTACGCAGAAAGCCGTTCTGCGCAAGTACCGGCCATGTTGTTGGAATTGCTGTCGCACCAGAATTTTGCCGATATGCGTTTTGGATTGGACCCCCGATTCCGTTTTACGGCCAGCAGGGCCATTTACAAAGGAATGTTACGTTATCTGAGCCATTCCAAAGGCATACCCTATATTGTGCAGCCCCTGCCTGTGGGCACGTTGTCGGTAGATTTTATGCACCCGGGAAAAGCCCTGCTTACCTGGACTCCCACAGAAGATGTACTGGAGCCCTCAGCCGTACCGGATGGATATATGGTATATATCAGAAAAGGTGATACGAATCAGGCGTTTGACAAAGGACGGTACGTCAGGGAAAACAGCCTGGAAATACCTGTAGAACCGGGAATCCATTACAGTATCAAGGTAACGGCCGTCAATAAAGGAGGAGAAAGTTTTCCTTCAGAAACGGTGAGCCTCTATCAGGCCCTGCAGGAAAAGGGTAAAATTCTTATTGTCAACGGGTTCACAAGAGTGTCCGGCCCCGACAGCTTTGCTTCGGAAGATACTTTGTTTGCCGGTTTTCATGATCCCCTTGATTACGGAATACCCTACATAAGCGACATTTCGTATACGGGGCCGCAGTTTGAGTTTAGGCGAAAAAGGCCGTGGGCCCATGACGACGCCCCAGGATTTGGTGCCAGCCACGCCGACTGGGAAAAGACCGTTCTGCCGGGGAATACGTTCGACTACGCGTACATCCACGGTATCGGCTTTGCGCAAAACGGGTACAGCTACGTAACGTATAGTCTGGAAGCCTTTACGAAAAAAGAGGTGAATGCATACGCCGTAGATCTGATCCTCGGCAATCAGAAGAAAGTCCTTCATGCAGGAATGGCTAAAGAGCAAGCGGATTTTGCCGTTTTTCCGCCTTCTTTGCAAAACGCACTTATCCGTTATACGCATCAGGGAGGCAATGTACTGATAACGGGCTCACATATTACAACCGATTTATGGGATGGACCGCTTGCCGACACCCTGGCCCAGCGTTTTGCACAGGAAACTTTAAAAATCCGCCATCGGACAAACCGAGCCGCCAAAAACGGAGAGGTCATGGAAGCTCCCAATCCCTTCCCTGCCTTTTATAAGAAAGACATGCAGGATAAAATTGCCTACACCTTTTATGCAGCACCCAACCTTGTTGTATACCCGTGCATAGCTCCTGACGCCTTTGAACCGGCCGTGGAAGGCGCTTATACCGTATTCAGGTATGCCGAGAACCGTCTGAGCGCCGGAGTGGCGTGGAAAGGAGACTACAAAATCGTTACGTTGGGCTTTCCCCTGGAAACCCTACGTACTCCGGAAGAACGGCAGCGATTGATTACACAGTGTCTGTATTTTTTTGAAACTGACAAATAGTCAGCCTTTATGGGGTTGGAATGGTTTTTGAAATTTGTGGTTGAAAAATCACAAAACAAGAACTATGAAAAATAAAGGAACTATAGGAGTAACTACGCAAGACATTTTCCCCATAATCAAAAAATTTCTGTATTCGGACCACGAAATTTTCCTTAGAGAACTTATATCCAATGCCGTAGACGCTACGCAAAAAATAAAAGCTTTGGCGGCCAAAGGAGCATTCAAAGGAGAGTTGGGAGATTTGACCATCCGGGTCAATGCAAATCCCGGCAAATCCACCATTACCATTTCTGACAGAGGTATTGGCATGACGGCAGAAGAGGTAGACAAATACATCAACCAGATAGCCTTTTCCAGCGCCGGTGAATTTTTAGAAAAATACAAAGATCAGGAAGCCAGTATTATAGGTCATTTCGGGCTGGGGTTCTATTCCAGTTTTATGGTGGCTAAAAAGGTGGAAATCATTACCAAGTCCTGGCAGGAAGGAGCCGAAGCCGTCAAATGGACGTGTAAAGGCACCCCGGAATACACCATCGAACCTGCTGAAAAAGAAGGCAGAGGTACCGACATTATCCTTCATTTGTACTCCGAGCACAAATCTTACGCCGAGGAATACAAAATCAATGAACTGCTGCGCAAATACTGCAGCTTCCTGCCTGTCCCCATTGCTTTTGGCAAAGAAAAGGAATGGAAAGACGGTAAAGAAGTGGAGCTGGATAAAGACAGGATTGTCAACGACGTCAACCCCTTGTGGACAAGGAAGCCGGTTGATTTGAAAGACGAAGACTACAAAGAATTTTACCGCAAGCTCTATCCTATGGCAGAAGAACCGCTCTTTTGGATCCATTTGAACGTGGACTACCCCTTCAAGCTTACCGGAGTGCTCTATTTCCCGAAAATCAAAGACCGCCTGGAGGTAACGCGTAATAAAATCCAATTGTACAGCAACCAGGTTTTTGTAACTGACAACATTGAGAACATTGTACCCGATTTCCTTACCTTGCTGCACGGGGTGCTGGACTCTCCGGATATTCCGTTAAACGTATCACGCAGCTATTTGCAAAGCGATTCCAACGTCAAGAAAATCTCTGCCCATATTACACGCAAAGTAGCCGATCGTCTGGAAGAAATCTTTAAAAACGACCGCCCGGCTTTGGAAGAAAAATGGGACAACCTGAAGCTTTTCATAGAATACGGCATGATGACGGAAGATAAATTCTATGACAGGGCTCTAAAATTTGCATTACTTAAAAATACTGATAACAAATACCTGAGTTTTGATGAATATGCCACGCTGATAGAGGCCAACCAGAAAGACAAAGACAACTATTTGGTTTACCTCTATGCCACCCATGCAGAGGAACAGTACTCCTATATAGAAGCTGCCAAAGCCAAAGGCTACGACGTTCTGCTGCTGGATTCCCCCCTGACGGCTCATTTCGTGAACTTGTTGGAATCTAAAATGAGCAAAGTGCGCTTTGTCCGTGTAGATGCAGATACTCCGGAAAAACTCATTTTAAAGGAAGAAACGAGCAAACCCGATGTGACGGAAGAAGAAGAAAAAGCATTGCAGGAATTGTTCACGGAACACCTTCCCAAGGATGTCACGTTTACCGTTGTGTTTGAAGACAGGGACGAGCATCAACTGCCGGTACTTATCACGCAAGGAGAATGGATGCGCCGCTACCGCGAGATGAGTGCCCTGGGCGGAGGTATGAACTTTATGGGCACCATGCCGGAATCGTACAATATGGTTGTAAACCTCAAACACCCGCTTGTGGAACGCATCCGTGAAACGAAAGATAAAGAATTGGTCAGCCAGGTGTGTGATTTGGCCCTTTTGGCCAACAATTTATTGAAAGGAGAAGCCCTAACACAGTTTATAAAAAGAAGTGTGGACATCATTAAATGATGTCCACACGCTTTTATTGTAACGGAGCCACAACCTCCATCAGTTCAGGCAAATCCATGCCTATATCTTTTAGGAATTCCATTTTAGGAACACCGTTATTGTTCCATCCGCGGCGTTTATAAACAGCGTCCAGCAATTTCTCATACCGGTCTTCTCTGAAGCGTCGCAAAGCTTTGCGTTTTTCATCCAGAGTAAGAGTTGTGGGATCTATACCCACCTCTTCTTTCAATTGTTTATCGTAGCGTTCCTGCCTGGATACGTATTCTTCTTCCGTCACCGGTCCGCAGGCCCGGTACGGTTGGACATCGTGTTTCCGTAAGCCGTATCCCATGCGAATGTTAAATACGCGCTGAAAGTTATAAACCCGTTCTGACTGCCGGATTAACTCTTCCTTATCAAACTCCCGGCCGGTCACCCCTTTAAACACCGTTACGTAATTATCTACGTGCTCCGGCACTTTGTGAGGTTCGTTCTGAAGTGCATTGTCAGCCGGTTCCACATCATTCCAGCACAGTTTGCAAAAACCGGCCAGCCCGAACCAGGTCCGGAACATGGGGAAATAGTGCAGCGCTTCTGCTTTGTCTTCAAACGTAGGAATCTGGTTGTTGACCATGTCCATGAATATCAGCCAGGCTTCGTCGTGCTGCGGTCCTTTGTTGGTCATGGCATAGCCTCCCTGCTGAGCCAGGGATTCCTTGGAAATGTACATGGAATATTCCATGCCTTTGTTTTCCATGGCTATATCGTTCAGGAAACCGGCCTCACCCCACCCTTTTTCAATGAACAGTTCTTTCATCTTCCGTACTCCCAGGCCGGCTACCAAACCAAATCCTTCTCCACGGGCCAGTTGGTGCATCAATTCCAAAGCATCTTCTGCATTTCCCCAGGTGAAGTCCAAGCCGCCTGTTTTCTCTTTATCCAGGATGCCTTCTTCCCAGCACTCCATTATAAAAGCTACGATATTCCCCCAGGATATGGTACAAATGCCGTATGTGTCGCAATAGAAGTTTTGCTCAATGACATACAGCGGGTCAAATACGGCTATGTTGGATCCAACGGCGGCTGCCGTTTCGTATTCGGGTCCGTCAACCAGCACTTTTGTACCCTTATACGGTCCCGTACGCAGCTCAAAATCATCCACTCCTTTGGCACACATCATGGAACAGCCCAGCCAGCATCCGTCCGGAACGCCTTGCGTAAAATGCTGCTTCCAGACTTCCATATCTATTTTATGGCAATCCTTGTGATCTCCGTACTTGAAATTCATAACGGGCAGCAAATCGTATTTTTCCATAACACCCATCAGGTGCGCCGTTCCGACCTTTCTCATTTGGCATTGCTCGTCATCCAATTCTGTCATTTCTCTGGTAAAACGCTTGCCCCTTTCGATAATGGACGGCAAATCTACCGGGTTGTTCAACGTTCCCGTAACCTTAGGAATTTTGGCCACTACGGCCCTGACGTTCTTGTATCGGAGCAGTGTACCCAAACCACCCCGGCCGGCCTGTTTAAGCCGTATTTTCTGGCGTTTGACGTCGTAAAAAGAGAAATTGAGCATACCAATCAACGAGTGATCTGCTGCCTTACCGGTGGAAACCACGGAAATGTTCAATTTGTCGCGCTCATTATCGGCAAACATCTCGTGAAGCTCTTCTGCCAACAAGTGGGAATCTATATGCAGATCTGCCGGAGGCACAAAAAACTCTATCTCATGATCCACACCATTGATATAGACAATAATCTCCTGAGGCGCAATGCCTTGAATCTCAATGGCATCAAACCCCGCGAACTTCAAGTGCGGTCCAAAGTGGCCTCCCACGTTGGAATCCACCACACCTTCCGTCAGAGGAGATAAACCCACACAAATACTCTTCCCCGTTCCGGAATATTGCGTAATACCGCATACAGGCCCTCCGGAAATGACGATTTCGTTTTCCGGGTCGTCCCATTTTGTCTGCGGCGTAACGGCATCCCATAACATGCGCAGGCCGTAGCCTTTACCGCCCACAAATTTTTCTTTTACTTGTTGTGGAACAGGACGTACCTCTGCGCTGTACGAACTCAGGTCAACATAAAGACTTTGGTCTGTGTATCCCCTGTCCAGCGGTTTCCAGGTATAAGGTATTTTAGCCAGAACCTCCCTGTTCTTGATTATTGCGTTCATAAAAGATCTTTAAATTGTATATTTGTCCTACAAATGTAAGGAAATTGACTGGATTACAAAAGATAAAAACTGTGTTGGCGTCCAAGTGCGTAGGCATAGCCGGAGCCGGCGGTCTGGGTTCGCATGTAGCCGCAGCCCTGGTACGATCGGGCATAGGCCGGTTGATTATTGCCGATTTTGATGTAGTAGAAGACAGCAACCTGGACCGTCAATTTTATTTCCGGGATCAAATCGGCTGCCCCAAGGTTTATGCCCTGAAAGATAATTTGCTACGTATAAATACAACAGCCACCCTTAGTGTCTTTTACGAAAAAATTACACCTGAGAACGCAGGCACTTTTTTCTCCTCTTGCCAAGTAGTGGTAGAAGCCCTTGACAAGGCAGCTGAGAAAGAATGGTTTGCCGTATGGATGAGCCGTAACCTGCCTCATATTCCACTGATTATGGCATCCGGCGTTACCGGATGGGGGCATCCGGAATGCATGTACGTACAGCGCACAAAAAACCTGTACGTATGCGGTCACCAAAAAGAAACACAAGAAAAAGAAATACCTTTGCTGGCTCCGCGCGTAATACAGGCAGCCATGATGCAAGCGGACCTGGTTTTAGAACTGTTATTGAAAGACATATCACATATACATGACCATAACCTTAAACAATAGAAAAGAAACTTTTCAAACAGGCCCTTTAACCATCACGGATGTTTTACACACAAAATCCTTCCGGTTTAAAATGCTGGTTATCAAACTTAACGGAACTTTAATACCTAAAAATCATTACGACTCTACCCTTGTCAAAGAAGGCGATACGCTGGATGTCATCCATTTGATAAGCGGAGGGTGATTGTCAAGAAACACATTATGAAACAACCATTTATCAAACGGTTTTGGCTGTTTATCCTGCCGTTAGTGGCCTTTCCGGCCTCTTCCTGTATTTCCGTGGGACTGGACGCGGTCAGCGGCTCTACGCTTATCTGGAACTCCGGTTCCAACAATTACTTTAACCGGGAAGCTTATACGACCCTGCCGGGTCCAAAGAAACTAATAATAGACGGGGAAGTGGAACGGCCTGTGGAAGTCAAATTGTCAAAACTCCCGCTGCGTACCGTAACCGTTAAAGAAGCTACCTATTGCACAGACGGTGATTCTATTGCTTTTTTAGGTACGTTCCGGTACGAAGGATACGCCCTGTGCGATATCTTAAGCAGTTTGAAAGTAGACAAAGCCAGCAAGGAAGATCTTTGGCCGCCCATTGACTTGTATATAGAAGTGCGCAACGACGCCGGCGATAAAGCCGTATTTTCCTGGGGAGAAATTTTCTATTCGGCCAATATGTACGGCATCGTCATAGCCAAAAGAGTAACCCGCGTCATTCCGGGAAAAACGGGAGAATTATGGAACTTGCCCGGAGAAATGAAAGTGATTGCCGCATCGGACCTGATTTCCGTAAGAAACATCCCTAAACCCACCCACATTACCGTACATTCGCTCAAAGGAAACTATATAGTTAACCGGGCTCCGGAGGTATTGGAAAACGATCCGGGACGTCTGGTCGTTCAAACTTCTTCAAAAGACACGGCCGCCATATTGACTACACTGCATAAGGACCTGCCCGTTGTATCCTATCCCGTACTCTTTTACGGAAACAGTACCGGATATAAAGGCGTCAGGGAATTTTCCGGACAAATGCTCAGCCGCGTTATAGCTCCCTGGTTTCCCCCCAACGATTACCAGACCGTTCAAACGGGTATGTTAAGCATTGCAGGCGTGGACGGTTTCCGGGCTGCTTTTTCCGTATCGGAAATAGTCAACCGTAACGATCATAAAGAAATCCTGCTGCGGCAAGACGGTGTTTCCTTTGCCATATACACGGCTTGCGATGCGTTTGCCGACAGGAGCATCAAAGGGCTGAGTGAAATCAGACTTATAGAGCCGCAGCCATGAAAACAGCCGTAAAATATTTCCTATACCTGCTCGTTGTACTTCCCGTATTTTTGAGCGGATGCCGGCAAAAAACAGACAACCAGCTGGTTATTTTCCACGCCGGGAGCCTTGCCATGCCCTTGAAAGCATTGACTGACAGCTTTACCGTAATGCACCCGGGGACGGTATTTAAGATGGAAGCAGCCGGCAGTGTGGATTGCGCCCGCAAAATCACGGAACTGGGACGCTCTTGCGACATTATGGCCTCGGCCGATTACCAGGTAATAGATCAATTGCTCATTCCCGATTACGCGACCATCAACGAACCCTTTGCCTTCAACAGCATCATCATAGCCTATACGGACAAATCCCGGAAGGCAGACGAAATAACTCCGGACAATTGGTATGAAATACTGCTGTCTCCCGATGTGTTTTACGGCCGCTCCGATCCACATGCCGACCCGTGCGGGTACCGTACCGTGTTTACGCTGCAACTGGCCGAAACGTTTTACAAGGACATACAGGGTAATCCCCTTTTCCGCGTAAGTGATTTTACGGAAAAAGATAAACGCTTTGTACGTCCCAAAGAAGTAGACCTGTTGGCCTTACTGGGCAGTCAGGCCATAGATTACATGTTCATCTACAAATCGGTGGCCCTGCAACATGGGCTGCGTTACGTGGAGTTACCAGCAGAAATCAACCTGGGAGACAACACATTGGCAGCACATTACGCCCAAGCACAATTGACCATCAGGGGAAACAGTCCCGGTGATTCCGTTGTGGTGACAGGCACGCCCATCACCTACAGTTTCACCATTCCGCATAACGCGGAAAACCCAAAATTGGCAGAGAAATTTGCACTTTTTCTTAAAGACCCCGACGGCGGACAGAAAATCTTGCGGGCTATGGGGCAATGATACCGTGACCGGGAGCAAAAGCAACAGAACGATTGGCCAGTGCTTCCACCTCGGCCCTGTCGTGCGTTACGTGCAGGATGGTAATGCCCGTTTGCGATACTTTTTTCAACAACAAGATGGATTGGTCTCTCAAAGGAGCGTCCAGAGCCGACAATGGTTCGTCCAGCAGCAGCACTTTGGGCCGGATGACCAGCGTCCGTGCCAGAGCCACCCGCTGTTTCTCCCCTCCCGACAACGATTCCGGCATACGTGACAAATGACGTGCAATGTCTAAATCCTCGGCCATTTGTGTAACCGTTTGCTCTGTATCGGCTTTTTTCGTATTTCTGATAACCAACGGCCAGGCTATGTTGTCAAAGACGCTCATATGCGGGAAAAGAGCGTAATCCTGAAACAACATACCTACCGGTCTGCGTTGTGGAGGCATCTGCGTGCAATCCATCCCATCGATCACAACCCGCCCTTTCTTCAGCACCCTGAGTCCGGCAATCAGTTCCAGCAGCACCGTTTTTCCCGATCCTGAAGGTCCAAACAACGCACAATAATCGCCTTTATCCAATTCCAGGGAAAAATTCTTTAGGTGAAAAGAGCCCACTTTATATTCCAGATCACAGCACCTGAGCATATTACAACTTGTTGTTTTTGCGTCCGGCCAGACGTAACGCCATAAATACCAAAATACATAGGATGATAAACAGCACAGCTACCGGTTTGGCGTATTCCAGGCCGAAGGAATTAAAGCGGTCAAAAATCAATACCGGCGTAGTCATGGGATGGTACGCCACAATGACCACAGCCCCAAATTCGCTCATTCCTCTGGCAAACATAAGCACCAGGCCCGTGATAACAGACGGCCGGGCCAAAGGCAGGGAAATCTGGCGGAACACCCGGAAAGGTGAAGCACCCAGCGAAAGGGCCGCCTGCTCCAGGCGCAGCGGAACAGCCTGAAAACCGTCCCGGGCCGCATTGATCAAAAAAGGCACACTCACAAAGGCCATAGCCGCCCCAATGGCAAAAGGGCTTCCCACCAGGTTCAAGCCCAGAGCCTCGGCAAGTCTCCCCAAAGCCGAATCGCGGGCGATAAAACCCAAAACAGCAATACCGGCCGCCGAATGCGGAAGGACAATGGGCAGGTCTATCAATCCCTGCAGGAAGGCTTTCCCCCGGAATTCTTTGCGGGCCATCAGATAGGCCAGCGGAAGGGCAAAAAAGGCCGCCAAAAGGGTAAAAAGGGCCGAGACGCCCAGCGTCAGCGCAATGCTTCCCTTCACCTGCGGATCTTTTGCCGTTTCGAATAAATGGGGCAGCGAAGTGGAAAAAAACAATCCCAGCAGCGGAGCTACGATGAACAACAGCATCAACCCCGACAAGAACAGAAAAACAAGACGTATGGCAGAATATTTTTGGCTCGGGCGCATGGCTGTAGTTTTCAAAGCAAAGATAAGAAAAACCATGTATCTTTGTTGTATGATTGATTTTCAAATAGCCTTACAAACCGTGCTGGACCACGCACAACGTACCGGCACGGAATACATACTCGTAAAAGACGCCTGCGGCCGTATAGTGGGAGCGGATGTGGCCACTCCCTCCGATATGCCGCCCTTTTCCCGTTCGGCCATGGACGGATACGCCTGCCGTAAGACAGATACGCAAAAGGGCATGAAGGTATTGGAAGTTCTGGCTGCCGGAGATATACCCAAATACGCCGTTACTCCGGGAACGTGCAGTAAAATCATGACCGGAGCCATGGTACCGGAAGGGGCAGATGCCGTACTTATTGTAGAACATGCCACCGAACGTGAAGGACTGATCTTCGGTCCGCCTCCGGTTACCGCTAACATTATACGGCGTGGAGAAGACCTGATGGCGGGTGGTACTTTACTGCCGGCCGGCACGTTGCTCCAACCGCAACACCTTTCTCTGCTGGCCTCCTGCGGTATCACAGAAATTCCCGTAAGCCGGAAAATAACGGTGGGTATTCTTTCTACGGGCAACGAACTGATTGAACCGGGAAATCCCGTCACAAAAGGGAAAATATACAACAGCAATTCCTTGCAGCTGATGGCCATGAGCGAACGTATGGGAGGTATCCCTGTCTATTACGGTATTGCGCCTGACACACCTGAGGAAACATACCGTTTGGTAAAAAAGGCCCTGGAAGAAAACCAGGTAATCCTTTTGAGCGGAGGCGTCTCGGAAGGCGATTACGATTGCGTCCCTGCCGTATTGAAAGAATTAGGTTTTGACATCCTGTTCGACCGCGTACGTGTCCAGCCAGGTAAACCTACCACTTTTGCCGTATCTCGCACTAGGGACCAATACGTATTCGGGCTGCCCGGAAACCCCGTTTCTTCCTACGTTCAATGCATGCTGCTGGTCTACCCCTTTTTGGCCGCCCTGCAAGGTGCCGTATGGGAACCGCTCACCACACGGCTGCCGTTGAAAGGATATTATAAAAGACGCAGGAGCGTACGAATGGCCCACATTCCCATACGTATAAACCGGGACGGTACGTGCTCCGTAATTCCCTATAACGGCTCTGCCCACCAGGCCGCACTTTCCACCGCACACGGTCTGGCACGAATCCCCATAGGCACAGATACCCTGCAGGAAGGCGACCCGGTAGAAGTGTTCCTGTTTTATTGACACACCCATGACAGACGCTTTTGGAAGAACCATAAATTACTTACGCATTTCCGTTACGGACCGGTGCAACTTGCGATGTATCTATTGCATGCCGGAAGAAGGCGTGCCTTTTATTCCGCACGTACAGCTGCTTTCGTACGAAGATATCGTGTCCTTCACCCGTTTTGCCGTAAGCCGGGGCATCCGTAAAGTGCGCCTGACGGGAGGAGAGCCTCTGGTCCGTAAAGGTATTGCACATTTGGTACGCGCTCTGGCCGCTATTCCCGGTATAGAAGACCTGGCCATGACCACCAACGGCCTCTTGTTGGAAGAAATGGCGAGTGCACTGAAAGAAGCCGGTCTACATCGATTGAACGTCAGCCTGGATACCCTCGACGCTCAAAAGTACGAGCGCCTTACCCGTGGCGGGTCCCTGGACAAAGTGCTTAAAGGCATCCGTGCCGCCAAAAAGTCAGGGTTTGGCTCGGCAATATCGCCTGTCAAACTGAATTGCGTGAAGATGCCCGAAACGACACAAGCCGAGCTGGACGAGTTGGGTGCTTTTGCCCGAAAAGAAGGCCTGGAGCTGCGTCTGATCCACCTGATGGATTTAGAGCACGGTACTTTTTCCAAAGTAGAAGGCGGTCAGGGTGGCGACTGCACACATTGCAACCGCCTGAGACTCACCTCTACAGGTATTCTGAAACCTTGCCTTTTCAACAACCTGGGATACGATCTTCGAAAAATGGGCTACGAAAAAGCCCTGGAAGCCGCTTTAAAACACAAACCCCTATCCGGGACAAACAATACAACAGACTCTTTTCATTTTATAGGAGGATAAATACATGAAAGACACATTGAGCCATGTAAAAGACGGCCAGGCACATATGGTAAATGTATCGGCTAAAGACGACACTCTGCGCAAAGCCCGGGCCATAGGTTTCATTGCTTTGCAAAACAACACGTTACAATTGATAAAAGACGACACCATTAAAAAGGGACCTGTTCTGACAACGGCCTCTTTGGCCGGCATTCAGGCCGCGAAACAATGCAGCCAACTGATTCCTTTATGCCACAACCTACCGCTTACAGGAATAGATGTTACATTCCGAATGGCAGACAAAGGCATAGAAGTACTTTCTGAAGTCACATGCACAGGTCCCACCGGTGTGGAAATGGAGGCGCTGACGGCCGTAAGCGTAGCCCTGCTGACCATCTATGACATGTGTAAAGCCGTCGACAAAACCATGGTCATTTCCGACATACGTCTTGTAAAAAAAACAAAAGAAAAAAGAGAATCTTCATGCTGACCATTCGTTCCGTCAATATTTCCACAAAAACAGGTACCGTAAAAACGTCTGTACCTTCCATAACACTGGATGCTTCCGGTGTGCAAACAGATGCCCACGCCGGCCCCTGGCACCGGCAAGTAAGCCTGCTGGGAGAAGAAGCCTATCGAATCATGCAACTCGACCCGCAGGAATTCCCTTTCGGTTCTTTTGCCGAAAACATCACCACAACAGGGACTCCGGCTGCCGGTGTGCCAGACTTGAAACATTGTAGTATCGGAGACCGGTTCCGCTGCAAAGAAGTGTTGCTGGAAGTCACCCAAATCGGCAAACAATGCCACGGACCGGGCTGCCCCATCCATATCAAAACGGGGCATTGCGTGATGCCCAAAGAAGGCATCTTTGCCCGCGTGCTTTCCGGAGGTATTTTACAACCGGGTGACGTACTGACATACGAACCTAAAACATATCAGTCACATATCATTACGCTGAGCAACCGCGCCCATGCAGGCATTTACGAAGACCGTAGCGGACCGGAGCTGGAACGTCTGGTGGCTGCCTTCTGCCAGGAACAACGCTGGCCCGTAACCGTTACCCGTACCGTATTGCCTGACAATCCAAAACGATTGAATGATCTGCTGAAAGAGTCCATAAAAAATGAAACCGATATGGTTTTCACTACGGGAGGTACCGGTCCGGGGCCTTCCGATATTACGCCTAGCATAGTCAAACCCTTGCTGGACAGGGAAATTCCCGGTCTTATGGAATATATCCGTATAACGTATGGCAAAGAGAATCCCAAAGCGTTGCTTAGCCATTCATTGGCAGGGGTAGCCGGGAGAACTTTAATTTTTACCCTTCCGGGCAGTGTACGGGCCGTGAGCGAATATTTCACGGAAATATCACGTTCACTTAAACATATGATTTATATGGTAATGGGACTGGATTTTCATTAAATTTCAAATATTCCTTTATCTTTGTACGATATCATAAAAAAATCAAATAATACCAACTATGAAAAAATCTGTTTATCTAATTATTTCTTTACTGGGCATTGCATTTTTTGCCTCTTGCACCACTAAGGAATACACGGTAAAAGCCACTTTCCCGGAAGAAATTTTTGACGGAGAATGGGCCTATATCACTGCCACACATGACGGTAGTATTCTGGACAGTGCCTTGATTGAAGGCAATACAGCCATCTTTGCCGGTACCATTAAAGAACCTACATTGTCTTTGATACAAAGCGGACGAAGCCGTGGACAGCTCATTCTGGAAGGTGGTGACATTACCATCGAGATGGGAGAGCCCGGCGTTCCCGCCTACGGAGAAGGTACACCTCTAAACACACAACTGGGTGTACTAATTACCACTCATAACAACTTGATGGAAGAAATCATGAGTTACCATGGTGGTGATAACGAAGGTTATTACCGTACGGTCTGGACACCCAAGTTTACGCAAGAAATTGGTGATATTTTCAATGCCAACAAGAATAACGACGTGGGTACCCTGGCACTGATGTATTTGAACAACTACGGAGATGCCGAAAAATTGGACGCATACTTTGATAAAGCCGGTAACGTCGTTACTTCACGCGGTCCCATCCAAAAAATCCTGAAACAACGTGCTGCTTTGAAAGAAACGGCAGAAGGCATGCTGTTCACAGATTTCACCATTGAAGATTCTGATGGGGAAACCGTATCTTTCTCTGACTACATTGGTCAAGGAAAATACGTATTGGTAGATTTTTGGGCCGGCTGGTGCGGACCTTGTAAAAGAGAAATCCCCCATATCAGAGAAGTCTACGACAAACACAACGGAGAACGCTTTACCGTATTGGGTGTAGCCGTATGGGAAGAACCCGAAGCCACCAAACAGGCCATTGAAGATTTAGACGTTGTTTGGCCCTGCATTATCAACGCCCAAAGTATTCCTACAGATATCTACGGAATCAAAGGCATTCCGCATATCATCCTCTTTGGCCCCGACGGCACCATTATCGCCCGCGGATTGCGTGGTGATGCCATGAAAGCAAAGATTGACGAAATTCTTGCTGTAGAAGAAATACTCCCTGAAGGCGAATAATGAAAATTCTTCTTACCATAACAAGCACGGTGGCTCTTTTGGCCACCGTGTTGTTTCTTGGCAGCAACCATCCTGTTGCACAGGACCCCGACCTGAAAAACCTCCAAAAAATCATTACCACACTGACGAGTCCGGAGTTTGAAGGCCGCAAAGCCGGCAGTATTCACGATTCTGTCATGGCCGTGTACCTTGCGAAAGAAATGGAAAGTTACGGCTTTGAACCTTTCTTTGAGGACGGTCCCTTACACAAGTTTCATTTCCGCAACAGGAGTTCCTGGAACGTAGTTATGGTATACAAAGGAGAAGAAACAAACGGCTCCCTCATGCTGGGAGCCCATTACGACCACCTGGGCATGGGCGGACGCGGATCCGGAAGCCTGAAGGCCGATACCCTGGCCCTCCACCCGGGGGCCGATGATAATGCCTCAGGCGTGGCAGCCGCCATGGAAACGGCTCGTCTGCTCAGCCGTCAAGCTCGTGACAAATCTTTACAAAAAGATATCGTCTTTGCTGCTTTTGGTGCAGAAGAAGCCGGTACCATAGGTTCCGGTTTTTTGGCCGATACCTTAAAAAAAGCAGGGCTGCTCCCCTCTTTGATGATTAATCTGGATATGGTAGGTCGCCTGACGGACAGCATACTGCAAATAAGCGGTACCGGTACTTTTCAAGAAGCCGATTCCCTGATTCGCTACCACCTGGACAACACCACGCCATTTATACTAAAAACCTCGGCAGACGGACACGGACCCTCCGATCACAGCCGCTTCTACCGGGAAGAAGTCCCCGTACTCTTCATTACCACGGGACCACACACCGACTACCACACTCCATTTGACTCGCCCGATAAAATCAATTACGAAGGCATGGCCCATATCGTCCGTTACACCACAACAATAGCCGGTGCCGTAGCTTTTGACGGTTTTGAACCCATATATAAAGAAGCCTACCAGACGGAACCCCGCCGGGAACAAGTGGCTTTCAAAGTTAGCCTGGGTGTCATCCCCGATTTTATCCATGAAGGAGAAGGACTCTGCGCCGGCACCGTCATCAAAGGCCGTCCCGGCCACAAAGCCGGTATGGAAAACGGAGATATCATCCTGCAAATCAACGATAAACCCATCCCCAACATAGACGCGTACATGGAAGCCCTCAGCGAACTGACCGAAGGTGAAATCATCTGGGTAACCATAAAACGCAAAGACAGAATCCTGGAATTGGAAGTACAGCTGTAAGAATATGGCATTTTAAAAAAAATACCGTACTTTTGCAGCCCCTTTTGGGACACAACAACATATCGGTCCGGTAGCTCAGTTGGATAGAGCAACAGCCTTCTAAGCTGTGGGTCAAGAGTTCGAATCTCTTCCGGATCACAAGCAGAAGCCCGGCAATAACATGCCGGACTTTTTGCTTTTGTGACTGCCGAGCTTGCTTGAGCAGGAACAAAAGCGAAAAGACCAAGGTCGCATAGCGACCGGGGCTTCTGCTTGTTAGATGCCCCGCGGCAGCGGCAAGAGATGTGCGAAGAAAGTGGCGCACCGGATCAGATCCGGTTGCGCCGCACCCGGTTGCGCCGCATCACCCGCTTCAGTCCCAACGTCACCCACGTAGCCAGCACAAACGGAAACGTAAGCTGTGGCAAACCCCATGCAAAGAACAAGAAGGTCACGCCCAGCGACACAGCCACCGATACCAGTACCCACAATGCATCCTGCCATTTTGTGCCGGCAAAAACAATGGTGCAAAGCACCGCATTAAAACCATACAATCCCGCTGTGACGGCATCTGCCGGAGCCCCCAGCAAATAAGCAACAGTACCGGCTGCCGCAGCCGACACTAATCCGTACGCTGCTGCCACGGGAGTACTGATCAATACCCCCACAAAGAATAAGAATCCGGAAAGTATTTTTTCTTGAAAAATGACCTGGCCAAAACTTTTAAAAGGGACAAACAGCCATGCATATATACCAACCATCTGATCGCCTGCAACACCGGACGGCAATCGCATATCCTGTCCTGCCAGGGCCAGCAATACCCACGTAACGACAACAAAAGGAAACGTAAAAGCAGGAAAAGATTTCTTTATGAAAAAGTGCTGCAACAACGTAGCCGCCATGGAACCCAATATCACCAGAAGCCAGGAAAGAAAGACCGGTTTAAAGAAAAGCATGACAGCTACGCCTACTAGTACGGCGCTAAAACTGTACAGCCCTTTGTACAGGTTGTCTTTGGGCAGCTTAAAAGCCCATACTGTAATAAAACCGGATACAAGGGCCAGCAAGGCGGAGACTCCCATAGTGACAGAGCCCCAGAAAATACCTGACAGAAAAAGTATACCGGTCAGCACGTGTTCCTGAAGCATGACTTGTCCCACGCCTTTCAGAGCGGCTTTAACGTACGAAAAGAGTCGATTATGCATAAAGAAGTGCGTTACTTTCAGCAAATCTAGTTACTTTTATCCTCATGAGGCACACCATTGGCTTTTTCTTGAACGGAACACCTATTGAGATCGATTTTGCAAAAGAAACGAATCTCTACCCCCAAATGCCTGTTTTGCAATACCTGAGAAACCACATGAGGCTAACCGGAACTGCACAAGGCTGCGGAACGGGCGATTGCGGGTCTTGTATGGTTGCCTTAGCCCAACGGGATAAAAACAAATCAACCCGTTTGTACGCCGTCAACGCCTGTTTAATGTTACTGGGCATGATGGATGGAAAGCATTTGATTACTATTGAAGGCATTGAGCAAAACGGGAAGAAACATCCCGTGCAAGAAGTCCTGACAGACAGTCCCTCCGGTATCATCATGGCCGCCTACGCAGCATATGAAAATGGGGTGCCGTTTACCAGGGATACCCTCAAAACCATATTGTCCGGGAACATATGCCCCGACGGCAGTTATATCAAAGTGCAACAAGCCCTTGTAGCTATGGAGCACAGGCGGAACAGATTACATAAAGAAACGTTTGTAGTACCTGAAGACAACCCTTTTGTATTTTTCTGCAAAAGCCCTGTGGGCGATTACATCAAACCCCGTACGTTGGAACAATTGCTGATGTACAGGAAAACGTATCCCACGTATCATACCGTCTGCGGAGCCAGTGGTTTCAGTGTCTACCAGGCACTGGAACATCCGGAAACAAAACCGGTTATTGACATCTCAGACATTCCGGATCTTAAGCGTATAGTAGAAACAGAAGCTTTTGTGACTTTTGGAGCCGGAGTAACCATAGAAGCATTCCGGGAAACGCTCGTGCGTCATTACCCCGGAGCACAGGAATACCTGCTTTCTTTTGCATCGCTGCCTGTCAGAAACAGGGCCTCGCTGGCGGGCAATCTGGCCGGTGTGTCTTCCGTTGGGGATATTCTGCCGTTGTTACTGGCCCTGGATGCGGAACTGGAGCTTGCAAGCCTCGGCAAAAGCCGAAAGGTCCCTGCCGACACTTTTGCCATCGGATATCATACCGATATACTGGGCCGAGACGAACTGATAGCGGCCGTACGCATCCCTAAACCCTCAGCAACCCGCAGGTTGTATGCCCACAAACAAGCCAAAAGACACAACATGGACATATCGACCCTTACCTGTTGTCTGGCATTTGATATCATTGATAATACCTTACGGCACGTAACCACCGGATTTGGAGGCATGGCCCCTACCCCGATACGCCCGGCCGGTTTAGAAGCTTTTCTGGAGGGCAAACCGTTTACGGAAGATACGTTCCTCCAGGCGGCCGCTCTGGTACCCAATCTGTTCTCCACCATTAGTGATGTCAGAGGCAGTACCGGGTACCGGAAACAAGTAGTATCGAATGTAATCATTACGTGTTTTTGGGAAACACTAAAAAGCAGACAAGATGCATAAGCACTCAGCTGAAACAGCAGATACTCTGCTCTACGGATTTATGTATTGCAGCCCCGTAGCAAACGGTTCTGTGAGCTCTGTCGATTATGCCGATGCGCTGAAATGCAAAGGCATACATGCCATTATCCCTTGTCAAGACACTGTTGCCTATGTTGGAGAGCCTGTGTTGCTGATAGCGGCAGAGAGCCGATACTGTGCTCGTACCGCTATACAAAAAATCAAGGTCCGCTTTAAGGCATTACCACCTCTTATAGATCCGGAAGAAGCCTTTCGGCAACAACAATTCCATTCGGCCTCTTTGTTTGTGGAAAAAGGCGATGCGATACAAGCAGTTGAGCAATCAGACCATATAGTGGAAGGAACCCTTACCCTGGGCGGTCAAAAGCATTTCAGTCCTGCACCACAGACCCTGACGGCTGTGCCCGGACCGGACGGCGGTATTACTTTTATAGAAAATGGTTTTGAGGGAATGGAGCCTCTGAAAAGCCGGGTCAAACATTGGTGTGCTTTGCTGGCTGCGGCGTGCAACCGGCCCGTGTGCATGAGTCTGGATTTGCGGGAGGTCATGCTGCATTTGGGAAAAAGGCACCCCGTAACCGTTCATTACAAAGCAGGCTTTACAAAAGAAGGTATTTTGCAGGCGTACACCGGCCATTTTCTGTTTGATGGCGGCTCTTGTTCGGATAGTGCAGCCGTCGTGATGCAAAGATGTGCGCAGTATTTGGAAAATATATACGATATTCCCCATGTGTCGGCCCAAATCTGTTTTTGCAAAACAAACAAGCCACCCAACACACTGCATACCGATTGCGGAGCGGTGCAAGCCGTTGCCGCAATAGAGCATATTATGGATGAAATAGCCTGTGTATTAGGTCTTGACGCATCATTTATACGGGAAAGAAACAGGCAAGCCAGGTGGAAATCCCTGCTGCAAGAAGGGATTGCGGCATCTGATTATACAGAGAGAAAAAAGCAGGCAGCAGTTTTTAACAAAGACAACCGGCACAAAAAACGAGGGCTCTCCCTACTGCCCGTTGCACACATGGGACTGGCCCTGACAGAAGTAGAAGTGGATTTGGGAACAGGTGCTTCTACTGTATTGCATGCACAGATATTTCATAACGAACCAACGGAATCCAATCTTCTGTCGTATGAAGCATCACTTGCAAATGCTTTTGTACAAGGAATGGGTTGGATGACTTTGGAAGAAGTGCTTTACGACAAGACTGGAATCCTGCTGACGGCCGGTCCCGATACGTATAAAGTGCCTGGCATATCCAATATCCCGGCAACTATCAGCATCCGTTTTTGTAACGATATCCTCCACCAAACAAATAGGCACACTAACGATAAACCTCTGATCATATACGGGTTATCGGTATGGCTGGCTATTAAGGATGCCTTGTGGGCTGTTGACAGATCGCGTAGGCTTCTGCAGGCTCCGGCAACAAAAGAACGTATTGTATCATGTGCCCTTACAGGAAAAACAACGCCACCCCGCTAACGCTTATTACCGCGCCCAACAGCTGTTCCCAGGTTACTTTGCGTTTTAAGATGACGTATTCCGGTAGCAAAATCATGATGGGTACCGTTGCCATTATGGTAGAAGCCACGGCTGTATTGGCATGCTGGACGGCCATCAAAGAAAGTGTTACGCCCAGAAAAGGACCAAATATAGACCCGATGACAACGCTGCCCACAGCCTTCTTTTCTTTGAACGCCCGGACAAACTGAGGCATCCCACCTTTGAACAAAATAAGCAGACCAAATACAAGCGCCCCTATAATCGTACGTATTTGAGTGGCAGCCAGGGGAATATACAAAGAATGAAGCGGTGTATAGACTTTCTCATAAGCCAGCATTCCCTGCTTACTCAGCACGATGCCCACGCCCTGCCCAAGTGCTCCTATCAACGCATAAATTACGCCTTTTATGGGCAGCTGTATCTGCAGTTTGTGGTTGGTGGTACCGTTCTGCTTTTTCATGATGGACAGGGAAATACCAGTAAGGGTAAGTACCATGCCCAGCAATGCAATCCAGGTCATTTTTTCTCCCAGCAAAAAGAAACCGAACAAGGCAGCAAAAGGCGGCGCCAGGGTCATAATCAGTTGTGAAAAACGTGCCTGAATGAGTGTATAGGAAGCAAAGAGAAAATAATCTCCTATGACAAAGCCTATCAACCCGGACAAAGACATCCATATCCAGGTTGCTCTGTCTGCACCTATGGGTAAAAAACTGCCGCTAACAAAAAACAACGTCAGCCCAATCATCACAAAAGCACAAAGCAGCCGTATGAGGTTTAGGTTGGCAGACCCGAGTCTTTTCCCGGCATGTTCAAAAAAAAGCGCACTCAGTGTCCAAAAGAGGGCTACACCTATGGCAATCGTTTCTCCTCTCATACTACAACAACAACAAACTAAGAGCCATGACAGCCATACCTGCAATAAAACCTATAATGGAAAGGTGGTGCTTTCCAAAACGCTCGGCACCGGGCAGCAGTTCGTCAATGGAAATAAAGACCATAATGCCGGAAACGGCTGCCATAACCATACCTTCCAATTGCGGAGTCCAGAACGGAAATAAAACGAGCACAGCCACCAAAGCCCCTAAAGGTTCAGCCAGACCGGACAAAAAAGAAAACCAGAAGGCTTTTCTCCGGCTTCCTGTCGCGTGGTATATAGGCACAGACACGGCAATGCCTTCAGGAATGTTATGAATGGCTATGGCCAGCGCTATGGGAATGCCTACATCCAGACTTTTCAGACCCGACATGAAAGCCGCAATTCCTTCCGGAAAGTTATGAATAGTAATACTCAGCGCTATCATGATGCCCATCCTCTTCAGTCTTTTTCTCTCCTGCATTTCTGCGCACATATCTTCGCACAAATGCACTTCATGAGGGTTTTCATCCTTAGGTATCAAAAAGTCAATAACGGCTATAAAGGCAATCCCTCCAAAAAAAGACAACACCAGCTGCCAGTCACTTAACGCTTTACCGGCTTCCGGCATCAATTCCATAAATGATATGTATATCATGACACCGGCTGAAAAACCTAAAGAAGCCGATAAAAAACTCGTATTCGTTTTCTTTGTCAAAAGGGCTGCCAGGGAACCGATTCCCGTGGACAAACCGGCAAAAAGCGTAAGGGAAAAGGCTAAAAGAATTTGAGAAATATCAAAATCCATGACATAGTAATTAAGAAGCCAAAAGTAATACAATTCTCTGATTTTTTAATTTCCAAAGGAAATTATTACTTTTGTCAATTATCTTTATAGCAAATTATTTTCAAAATCTTTTTCTAATGAAATACGTAATCATTGGTGGCGTGGCAGGAGGAGCCACCACAGCAGCCAGAATCAGGCGCAACGATGAAAAGGCAGAGATTGTTATGTTCGAAAAAGGGAAATACATCTCTTATGCCAATTGCGGACTACCCTATTACATAGGCGACGTTATCAAAGACAGGGAGAATTTGTTTGTCCAAACCCCGGAAAGCTTTGGTACCCGTTTTAACATGGACGTCCGTGTACAATCGGAAGTAATTTCCATCAACCCCAAAGAACATACGGTGGTTGTGAGAAAAGCCGATGGAGAAGCATACACGGAAAGTTATGACAAGCTTCTACTTTCTCCGGGAGCTGCCCCTGTGGTACCGCCGCTGCCCGGTATTGATTCGGAAGGTATTTTTAGTCTGAGAAACGTGGACGATACAGACAGGATCAAAGCCTATGTAAAGTCACATCCCATACGCAGAGCCGTTGTGGTAGGTGCCGGTTTCATCGGGCTGGAAATGGCAGAAAACCTGCATGCCCTTGGTGCCAAAGTTGCCATTGTAGAGATGGCCGATCAGGTCATGGCTCCCATAGACTTTTCCATGGCCGGGTTGGTACACCAACATCTGTATCAAAAGAACATTGCGCTGTACCTGAATAATGCCGTCAAAGGCTTTGTTCCCATTCAGGGACCGGATCCTGCCATAAAAGTAGCATTGAGCGACGGGAGTACCCTGGAAGCCGATATTGTCATCTTATCCATTGGAGTCAGGGCAGATACAACGTTAGCCAAAGGAGCGGGATTGCAAATAGGACAAAGAGGCGGAATCTTTGTCAATGAATTCCTGGAAACTTCAGAGAAAGATATCTATGCCGTCGGAGACGCCATTGAATATCCCCACCCCATTACCGGGGAGAGCTGGTTAAATTTCCTGGCAGGTCCGGCCAACAGACAAGGACGCATAGCCGCAGACAATATGGTGTTTGGCAATAAAATCAAGTACGAAGGCGCCATAGGTACTTCCATTGCCAAAGTATTTGATATGACGGTAGCAGCTACCGGCTTGTCCGGCAAAAAGCTTAAGCAACTGGGAATGCCCTACCTGACTACAACCATTCATTCCAACTCCCACGCAGATTATTATCCTATGGCTTTGCCCATCAGTATCAAAATCACTTTCCACCCAACAACCGGACAACTGTACGGAGGACAAATCGTGGGGTATGACGGAGCAGATAAAAGAATAGATACCATTGCCCGTATCGTAAAAAGCCAGGGTACCATATACGATCTGATGACCCTGGAGCATGCCTACGCTCCGCCTTTCTCTTCTGCCAAAGACCCGGTTGCCATAGCCGGTTATGTGGCTTCCAATATCATCACCGGTAAAATGAAACCGGTCTACTGGAGGAAAATGCAAAAAAGAAATCCGGAAGACGTCTTCTTACTGGACGTACGTATTCCGGAGGAACACATGATTGGTACGCTTGAAGGGGCCGTAAATATTCCGCTGGATGAACTGAGGGACAGGCTGGACGAGGTTCCCAAAGACAAACCCATCTATGTATTTTGTGCAGTAGGTGTTCGTGGTTATCTTGCTGCCAACATCTTATCTCAAAACGGTTACACAGAAGTGTACAACCTGAGCGGCGGCTATAAAACATACGAAGCCGCTGCCGAATCTGAAATGGCTTCCGTACCCCTGCAGCCGGCGTTTTCCGTAGCTTATAAAGATACGGGAGAACCGGTCGTACAAGCAGAGTCTGTCAGAGCCGTAAGCCCGGCCAGCATACAAGTGAACACCATTACCGTAAACGCTGTGGGTATGCAGTGTCCAGGACCTATTTTGAAAATCAAACAAAACATTGACGCCATCAAACCGGGTGAAAGAGTAGAAATACACGCTTCGGACCCGGGTTTTGAAAGAGACGTACAGGCCTGGTGCCGCACTACGGGCCATGAATTGATTGAACAAACAAACGAAAAAGGAATATACAGAGCCGTGGTAGAAAAGAAAGCCGATAATAAAACAACTGCTCCTGAAATGGTTTCAGGTAATAAAGGAAAAACACTCATCATGTTCAGTGACGACCTGGACAAAGCCTTGGCCACCTTTGTGTTGGCCAACGGTGCCGCCGCTACCGGAGAGAAAGTCAGTATCTTCTTTACTTTCTGGGGATTGAATGTTATTAAAAAAGTAAAAAAACCACAAGTTTCAAAGGATCTCTTTGGGAAAATGTTCGGAATGATGTTACCTTCGCATAGCGGTTCTTTGAAACTATCCAAAATGAACATGTTTGGAGCCGGAAGCCGCATGATGCGTCATATTATGAAAATACGGGGTATCGACTCCCTGGAAGACCTCCGGCAACAAGCGTTGGATAACGGTGTGGAATTTATCGCCTGTCAAATGTCTATGGACGTTATGGGCGTGAAAAGAGAAGAACTGCTGGATCAGGTCACCATTGGTGGTGTAGCTACCTATATGAGCCGTGCCGTGGAAGCAGATGTCAATCTGTTCATTTAATCAACAAAAACGTGAAGCATGAACCATTCCATTTGCCTCATGAAAGATGTGCTGAAGGCTTTCAACGATTTTGAAAAAGACCTTCTGCAGCTGCATGCTCTTTCCCTGAATGAAGCTATGGTACTGTGTTTATTGGGAGATCATGCCGGGAGTGCGCTTTCTGCTTCTGAAATTGCCGAAAAAACAGGTTTTTCGGCTTCCCATACGTCTAAAGTGCTGCGATCGGCAGAATCCCATAAGTGGATAAGCCGGTCGCTTTGCACCAAAGACCGTAGAAAGATGCACTTTGAACTTACGGAAGAAGGGAAAAAAAAGCTGCAGCGATTAAAAACGGCGCCCATTGAACTACCTGCATTGTTTAGCGTATTGCTTTAAATAGAATTGTATGGTAAAAAAAACAGTTTTTATTCTTCTGTTGCTTAGCCTCTTTACTCTCTTTCTTGCATGCGATAAAATTATGGAATCGCCTGCAGATTCAGAAATCAAGGAATTTGTACATTTCAGAGAAGTACTGAAAGACAGTCTGTTTACTCTTTCTCAGCTAAAAGGATCTCTGTTGAGTATCTATCCCCATATGGAAAGCAACACAGAGCTTTTTAATATGATTAACATACTAGATACTACACGTGCTGTAAGAAGTACTGCGATATCCTATATGACAAAAGATCCCAAAGGCAACGATATTATTGCTTCCGGGCTCATTATCAGACCTGTTAATCAAAAATCAAAAGGAGTACTGCATTTTTTCCCGTCTGCTAAAGTAGATAAATTCACCGTTGGCAGTGAAATGATGCTCACTTTTGAAGGGGTCATAGCTTTTTTCGGATACACAGTCGTAATCCCCGACTTGATTGGATATGGGATAAGTGATGATACAGAGTATCCTTTTCTGTTTGCAGATAATACAGGACAAGTTGCCTACGACCTGCATCTGGCCGCTGCTGAATATTTTCAATCCATAGGGCTCCCTTTTTCCCGCAAACTGACCATTGGGGGCTATTCCATGGGCGGAATGGGTGTGGTCGCTTTACACAAACATATTGAAACAAAGGCAAAAGACGGATTCCGGGTGCTGCACTCCTATCCGGGAGGAGGAGTATATGATTTGGGAAAAGCTCTGGACTATTATAAAGAACAGAAGTACTGCGAATTCCTTTTTTTACCTTATATGTATATATCTGTCGACCATTGGTATGACTTGAAACTTGATTTCAATAAGGTTTTTATCGACCCCCTGTTGACACACAAAGAAGATTGGTTATCACGTAATTACAAAGGAGAAGACCTGTGGAAAATGCTAAAGGCTGACATGACCTGGTACATGCATCCTGATTTCTTTTCTTCGGAGGGTAACGAATATGTAAACAAAGCAGATTCATGCATTAGGCTGCACTCTGTTCTGGAAGGATGGCATCCCCGTGCCCGTATGACCATCATTCATTCCGTCAAGGATGTAGTGGCTCCTTTCTTCATTGCCGAAAATATGTACCAAAATTTCCGTAAAAAAGGAAGCCCTGTTACTTTGATTACCAGTGAAAAACCTCATTTTAGTTACGGAATCGAGTATTACGCCTCGTTACTTTTCTATTTAGGTATTAAATAAAATTACAAGAATCTCTTTGGGAAAATGTTTGGAATCCGGAATTTTTTTATTCTTCTGTTGCTTAGCTTCCTTACTATCTTTTCTGCCTGCAATAAAATTATGGAATCGCCTGCAGATTCAGACGTGAAGGAATACAAACATTTCAGAGAAGTACTGAAAGACAGCCTGTTTACTCTCTCACAGATAAAAGAGGCATTGTTAGCCATCTACCCGGAAGAAGTGGAGAAAAATCCCAGCATGTTTAAAATAATTGACCTTTTAGATACCACGCGCACTGTCAGAAGTACGGCTATTACCTACTTGACAAAAGATCCCAAAGGCAATGAGGTTCTTGCTTCGGGACTGGTTGTCACACCTGTTGGCCGACGCATCAAAGGTGTTTTGCATTTTTTCCCGGCTGCAAAAGTCAATAAAGCCATTGTTGGTACCAAATTGATGCTCTCATTTGAAGGCATACTGGGATTTTTTGGTTATACGGTTATTATACCTGATTTATTAGGGTACGGCGTAAGCGAAGACAAAGAATACCCTTTTCTTTTTCCTGAGAATACCGGCCAGGTGGCTTATGACATGCATCTGGCCGCCGGTGAATATTTTCACTCTTTGGGACAATCTTTTTCCCGTGAAGTGATTATCGCAGGATATTCTATGGGCGGAATGGGTGTGGTAGCTTTGCACAAACATATAGAAACAAAAGGGAAAGAGGGTTTTGTTGTAAAACATTCGTATCCGGGTGGTGGAATTTACGATTTACACAAAACCTTACATTTCTACAGAAATGAAAAAAGTTGCAACCATCCTTTCATGCCTTATATGTTTGTGGCTTTGGATTATTGGTATGATTTGGATTTGGATTACAGTCAGATTTTCAAAGAACCTTTGCTTTCCAATATGAAAGATTGGTTGTCACGGAAATACCCAGTACAGGAAGTGGCAAAATTTCTGGGGTCAGACATAACCAAATATATGCATGACGATTTTTTTACTTCAGAGGGTAATGAATCCCTGAATAATGCTTTAGCATCTATAAAAGGAAATTCTGTATTTGCCGGATGGAATCCACATCACCCAATGACAATCATTCATTCATTGAACGACCAGGTAGCACCCTTTCCTATTGCCCAAGAAATGTATCGTGCATTTTATAAAAAAGGCAGCCCGGTCACTCTGTTGACAAGCAAAGAAGACCATTTTGGATACGGCATTGAGTATTTTGGTTCTTTGCTTATCTATTTGACTGTAAAATAAAAAAATCGGCTGAATTCTGTTCATTCAGCCGATTCTTTTACTGTACTTTCCTCATACAACTACTTAATGTTGATTGTATACTCTTTGGGTACTTCCTGAGTCTCCAGATCCTTAGGAATGGTAATGTTCAATACTCCGTTTTTCATAGTCGCTTCAATTTTTTCTTTCAAGATATCTTCCGGCAGCAAGAAAGCTTGCTCGTAGTGTGAATAGGAAAATTCACGCCTTAAGTACTTGCCGTCTTTGCTTTCTTCTGAAGCATCTGCTTTCTTTTCCAGACAAATGATTAAGCGACCTTCCTGATCCAGGCGAATGCAAAAATCTTCTTTTGTCATGCCCGGAGCAGCTACTTCAACTGTGTAATTGTCTTGGTTTTCAATAACATTTATGGCAGGAGTCGTGCTTCCTGCAACTCTTCTGTAGCCTTCGTTTTCAAAAATCTCGTTGAATAAGGAAGGCCACCAATTGGGTGATCTTCTAATTATCGGTAACATCATGGTATCCTCCTAAAATTTAATGGTTAAACTACTTACTTTTCAGTTAGTAGTATTGCAAAAAGAATACCTTCTGAAAAAACACCCTTTTATAGGGTCAGATTGGCAGTTATTCAGCCATTTTGGCAATAATCTCCAATTCTACAACAGCACCTTTTACAGGTAACGCCGATACTTCAAAAACGGCTCTTGCCGGGAACGGTTCTTTGAAATATTTGGCATAAATGCTGTTAAAAAGCGGAAAATCAGCCATGTCAGTCAGGAATCCAGTACATTTAATTACGTTGTCAAAAGTACATCCCGCTGCTTGCAATATGTATCCGGCATTCTTGAAAACCTGTTCAATCTCTTCTTCTTTGGAGGTGTTTACTAATTTTCCTGTCTTGGCATCTATGCCCAATTGACCCGATATGTACAAAAATCCGCCACAAGAAACGGCTTGTGAATAGGGCCCCAGAGCGGGAGGCGCCAAAGGAGTGTGTATGGCTGTTTTTTTCATAATGCGATGATTAACATATTAAAACATATAATCCCATACAGGCAGCAACACCGGCTTAGAGGACAGTGCTTTTATTGCCTGAGGGCTCAGGTATTTCTTGTGGATGACAAAACGGAACATGTACTCGTCAAACCATTGGTCCGTAAAAGTCAGATATCCCTTGTTCCCGGAAGATGCACCCCAGCTGTTTTCAAACTCCCATTTGACGGGTATATCGTTTTCATCGGTATCGCACCCCATCAATAGCATGGCGTGAGACGATCCGCTTTGTCTTGTGAGAATACGTGCTTTTTTATCCATAGTAAGCGAAATGCCCAACAGCGATTGGTAATCGTAATTGTTCATATCCAATATGCCGGCCTGGCGGTCCATTTGCTTGCCCACGTCGCACGAGGCATACATAGGTTCGTTATCTTTGATGGAAGCCAAAGCCGCCTTTTTAATCTGGTCATTGGGCAAATTCAGGTACACCCAGTTGATGCCTTCCAGGGTATTCCTGTAATTCTTAATTTCATACACCTTGTAATATTCCCGTGTAGGATCGTTCATAATCATGATGTAGTCAGCAGGTGTATAATCGCTCTTAACCAGGTTCCTGTAAAATTCCATAGGCGTAGTTTGCAAAGTGACAACCTCTCCCTGCCTGTTTTTATACCTGTAGGTAAAAGAAGCAGGAGGATCTCCCAGACACAGCGACAATACACGATAAACGTCCTGCAACACGGTTTTTTTCTCTTCCCTGAGTCCTTTTTCACGTATTCCTTTCGCTGCCATTTCCCGGATGGCATAGCCACCGGTACGCAGCCGTTCGTTCAAAACAGAAACCAATTGACGCGTGTTTTTGGAATGTTCGCTTTCCGGCATCGCCTCTTCCGGTACCACTCCATATTTTTCTGCCAGGTTGTAGAACAAGTTCCAGACACCTCCGTCGGCTACAGGAGAAGAAAAGAAGAACGTAACTTCTCTGTCGTCCATATCTCTGTCGGACGTCGCTATGACGTTCTCTAAAAACAAATTGGATTTTTCCAGTAAATCCCAGAAATAAAGATAGTTATGTGAAAAAGCAAACGATTCTGTCTGCAGGAGTTCCCGGACATCGGGGCGCAACACGTTTAAAGAAGTAAACATCCAGCACCTGCCGGAACTGTACTGATTGGTAATGCCTTTTACATTCACACGATACTTAAAATAATGATCTGTCTTTCCTTCCGCTTCACGGTTTTTGGCCAGTTTAGCCAGATTGGCTTCTCCTGTAAGGATGTTTTGAAGTGCAACGGTATGTGGGTCTTTCTCAAAACCGCTGCGCAACTGTTCCAGTAAATGGTTGTCAATCGTTTGTGCCCTGGCAAACGAAGAGGCACATAGGAGCAAAAAAATAAAGAACGTCTTTTTCATACAATCAGTCATTCAAATAATAGTTTATTGTAGTAACCACCCTGACTCTTTTAATGTGGGGTGTGTTTTCATCCCTGTTGGTAATGGAAAATTGTCCCTGGGAAGCGTTTTTTATTTTACCCAATTTACTTTCTGAATCCTGGGCAAATTTTTCTGCAGCTGCACGTGCATTCTTCGTGGCCTCTTCAATCATCTTAGGTTTAATCTCATTCAGGCCCGTGAAAGAATAAACCGTCTGGTACATATAATCTCCGCCGACAATGGCAATCCCCTGCTTCAGGAGTTCTCCCTGATCGCTTATCAGTTTTCTGACCAAATCTACCTTGGAAGAACTAACCGTAACGACCGATGTGACGTTGTAACGGTACGCAACCTGCGAAGAAGTATAGCGCTCTGCACTCATGTCTATGATTTCCGGAGCGTTGATGCTGATTTCTTCCGGGTCAATACCATTGGCCACCAGATAGGTGGTCAACGTTGCATTGTTTCGACGTATTTTTTCATACAGCTCTTGAAGGTTGTTCCCTATCTCTTTATATACCAAAGGCCAGGTTACTTTGTCCGCAGGCACCTCAACCTCCGACAAACCTTTCACGTTAACGACTCTTTCCCTGCCGGAGAAACCGGCAAGTCCTTGTTTGAGCAAAAATCCCATCACTACCAAAGCTATGGCAATGATGAGGGCTTCTATACGTTGTGTTTTCATAATGAGCAAATTTACAATTTTTATTATAGTTTTGTAGCACAAACAGACGATTATGGAAACAATTGCCATAGGTTGCGATCACGCCGCTTATACGTTAAAAGAAAACATCAAGGAATATTTGAAAGACCTGGGATATGAGGTATTGGACTTGGGCGCTCATAGTGAGGAACGGGTAGATTATCCGGACTACGGCATAGCTGTAGGAGAAGCCGTTGCTGCAGGAAAATGCCAAAGGGGTATCGCTATCTGCGGCACGGGCATTGGCATATCCATCAGTGCCAATAAGGTCAAAGGAATACGTGCCGCCGTTTGCAGCGAACCCGTTTCTGCACGTTTGGCCAAAGAACACAATAATGCCAATATATTGGCTTTCGGTGCCAGAATCGTAGCTCCCGAATACGCCAGAGAAATTGTAAAATCCTGGATGGACGCTACTTTTGAAGAAGGTAGGCATAGGAAGAGGATAGACAAAATAGCCGCCTATGAAAGAAAAACGGACCATAGCCTGTTATGAAACAGATACGGCCGGACATCTGAAACCTTTTGCCTTTTTAAATCTTGTGCAGGAGTGGGCAAACAGGGATGCCGTCAACCAGGGATTTGGCTATGAACAACTGATTGAAAAAGAGAGTATATGGGTTTTATCACGTCTGAAAGCCGTCTTCGTGCGTACGCCCGTTTGGAGGGAAGAAATCACAGCCTCTACGTGGCATAAAGGTACAGACGGCCTTTTCTCGTACAGGGATTTTCTCGTTTTCAATGCCGATGAAAGTGAAGTGCTCATACGGGCTACCAGTTCCTGGCTGATTATCCATACAGCTACACGCCGTATACAGAGACCGCGTGTTTTTTTCCCTGCAACGGGGAAGCATTACCAATCCCTGCAACATGCCCTTGAAGAGCCGTGCCAAAAAATCGCAACCCCGGAAAACGGATTGTCATTAACCGAAACAAGGAAAGTGCGTTATGCCGATATGGATATGAACCTTCATATGAACAGCGCCAAATATATGGAATGGGCCATGGATTGTGCAAGCCACAGCCTCCCTGTTCCTCAAACTGTTACTTCTTTTCAAATCAATTTTAATGCCGAGGCGCTTTTTGGACAAACGCTGGAGCTTTATAAAGCAGATCTGGACACAAAAATACGGTATGTGGAAGGAAGGCATGAAAACAGAAACATCTTTCAAGTCCTCATCACCTTTTAAGAAGATTTCCTCCTTCCCTTCTTCTTCAGTCCATCCGTATATAAATATCTTTTGATTTTCATAGTAGGTGTTTTTTCAAAAGCACTTTTCTGTTCCAAAATACGCGTAATCCGCGACATTTTATTCACCTTGCTATTGACATACTCCATAATATCAGCATGTACCTCTGCTATATGTTCTCTCAACTCTTCTTTTAAATCTTGGAGGTACACAAGGGCTACCAGTTTTCCGTCTTGCTGGATGACCAGTGATTCAGTAACCAGTTCGTGCTGATTGAGTATGCTTTCTATATCTTCCGGATAGATGTTTTCTCCGGACGAACCTACAATCATGTTGCTGGCACGTCCTTTGATAAAAATACGCCCCGTCTTGTCCATCAGAGCCAGATCTTTTGTCCTGAACCAGCCGTCTTCCGTAAAAGCTTCTTTATCTGCCTCGGGATTTTTAAAATATCCGTCCATAATACACGGCGTCTTTACCTGCAGCTCTCCTATGCCTGTCTTTGGGTTTTTATCGGCCAAACGCACCTGTATCCCTTCCATTACCCGCCCCGTAGATTGCAAATACGTATTGGGATGAACGGCTCCGGCAAGCAATGGTGCCGTTTCTGTAAGCCCATAACCTATGGAATACGGGAATTTGGCATCTCTTAAAAACTTTTCCGTAGACTTATTGATCTTTGACCCGCCTATACCAAAAAAACGCAAACGGCCGCCAAAGGTGTGCATAAGCTTCTTTCCTGCTATCCTGTGCAGCATTCTCCGCATAAAACGGATTTTATAAATCTGTTTCATGACTTTGGTTTTTGTAAACCGTGCAAACACCTGCCGCGTATATATTTTTTCCATAATCAGCGGAACCGTAAGCATGAACGTTGGACGTACGTCTTTCAGTGCCGGCAACATGCTGGCAGGCGTCGGCGGCAAACCCAAATACACCACAGAAGCACCCCACATAAACGGAAACAGCATACCCAATGAACATTCATACGTATGTGAAAGAGGCAGTACGGATAGAAAAATATCTTCTTGCCGAAGTTGCACTAGCGTTTGAAGCATGTGTAACTGTGTGCTCAAGGCCTTATGACTGAGCATAACACCTTTGGGAGCGGAAGTAGTTCCTGAGGTATAGATAATGGCCGCTAAATCTTCCGGTTGCGGAACTGTTCTTTCCGCTGCCGGCATATCGGTACGGAACGTTTTTCCACCAACCGCTTTTAAATTAACAAGACGGATGATTATATCCAGCTTGTCCCTCGTTTCTTTAGATACTTTTGCGTATAATTTATCGGAAGCAAACAAGGCCTTTGATTCCGAGTGTTCAATGATAGCATCAATGGCGTTGGGTGAGAAATCCGGTAATATGGGAACTATAACGATTCCCAGGGTAACGGCAGCAAAGTAACACACGTTCCAGTTGGGCATACTTGTACCCAATAAAGCTGCCTTATCGCCTTTATGTAAACCGGCCGCCAACAGTTCCTGTCTGACCTGTTCGACCTTCTCATGAAATTCCGCATACGTTACCTTTTCTCCTTGGTAGAGAGAAAAAGCTGTATTTCCCGGATATTTGTAGATACTCTGTGTATATATTTGCTCCAGAGTGAGCAGTTGTTCTTTCATATTATATTTTTTTTATAAACATACAATTTTAATGCCGACAAAGATATATTTTTTATTACATTTGAAATTATGAGAAAAATACTGACTACCATAACTTTATTTTGCGTTACACTTGCAGCATGGGCTGCTTATGTGCAAACAGAAACCAAACAGGATACTTTACGTCCCTACAGCATAAAAGTAGTTGACAGAAGAAATAAACCCGTTGAGGGTGTTGTCGTTTCCATTTCAAGATTGAAGGAAGCCTTTCTGACCGATAAAAAAGGATTGGTAAATCTGGAAGGAGTCTACGACAGCGATACCGTAATTGTATTTTTACCAAATATTGGCGAATCTCATATCCCTTGTGAAGGGACAGATTCTGTTCAAATTACTATCAGAAGTAAAAAAAGAATTCGGATACAAGACAGAAAAGAGTTGGTGAGCTTGCATGCCAATCCGTCCAATACCATTGATAACGTGCCGGAGTTACTTAAAAAAAGGTCTGCCCGAAATCTGGCAGAACTGCTTCAGGGACAAATACCGGGTTTGTTTATTTCACTAGGTCCAAGCGGCATGACGGCAAATATCAGGGGTATCAATTCCATCAATAGCGGCACAGAACCACTCATTGTCGTAGATGGAATGGCCTATGATTCTTTTGCCGTAGTGAACTCGTTCCTGGATGTGAACACCATCCAATCCATACAGGTGCAAAAAGACGGAGGATTATACGGTATCCGGGGAGCCAACGGAGTCATTATCATAACTACAATAGGCTCACAAAAGAATCCTCTTTCCTATTGACGTTTATTCAACCTGCCGTACCAGGCCCGCATGACCTTCTTTTCCCACAGCGCAAACTCCAAAAAAATAATTGTCTTTACTGTAGGGAAGCGTAATGCTGTTACTTTCCACATAGATTTTTTTCTGCCAAAGCGGCTGGTCGGTTTTACGCAATACCACATAATAACCGGCCACAGGCGGGCCGTCTTTTGGAGCTTCCCATTGCAATCGCGTATAATTACTCAATTCACGGGTGTTCATCCGTACCTGTAATGGTATACCGGGTGCTTTGGCCAGACTCATGACAGCAGCCACATTCATAGCAGTAGTTTTGCTTACGTATTCGAAATCCACACCAAAAGGAAGATCTCCATATTGTATCTTGTCTTCCACCCTGACCAGCTGGTGTGTCCTATCGTAATTTTCGTGATACTCAGAGACTCTTACCGCTGTATATCCTTTCGAAAGAAAAGGCAGGTGGTCTCCCCCTCTCCCGTATCTGTCCGTTCGGAATACCAGATGCACGGTAAGGTTATCTACATACGTTTCGCCTGTTTCTTTCATATACCTCGCCAATTCCCTGGACAGACCTTCTGTCGAAAAAACACGGTTCCCGGAATTGTCCTTATGCCCTGTGCCGCTTGAGGTTGTATTTCCAATCATGTCATAATTGATGACAGCCGTAACATTCCATTCTTCTTTTTCAGCTATTTCCGCCATAGCCGCTGCTCCCAACAGCCCGTGTTCTTCTCCCGACAAAAACAAAAATCTGATGGTGGCGTTTAATGGAGTATCGGCCATTACTCTTATGCTTTCCAACAAACAAGCCACCCCGCTTCCGTTGTCGTTGGCCCCGGGAGCAAAAGATGTGGAATCGTTGTTGTCGTTGACACGGCTGTCGTAATGGGCCAATACTAAGATTTCCTGTTTGCCGGTTCCTTGCAAAACGGCCATTACATTAGTCAGTTCCACTTGCCTTTCCAGGCGTGTCCCCGGTCCTCCTGCCGTATATGTTATGTTCTCAACAGATAACCTGCCGTTGGACAAAGGAATCCAATTTGAAATTTTACTGTTAATCCAACGAGCAGCAGCACCTATACCTTTTTCAGTGTCACTCTGTGTGCTTAAATTATGACGCGTATGGAAGCCCACCAAAGTGTGAATATATGTTTCTATACTGTCCGAAGATATTCGTAAAATACTGCGATGTATGTCTTTATCTGTCCGGGCCACAGAGCCTGTAGAAAAAGAGAATAAAAGAAAAATCGAGAGTAAATATTTCATAACTTTCTAAAAATAATAAGAAAACACAAAAGTATGCGTAAGGTTTTTAACGTTATAATTATCAAAATCATTTTTCCTGAGCAATCCTGTCAAGCCCCATTTTGTTTCATAACCTATCTGGAAAACTGAAGCACGCAACCCAAATCCAATCCCGACACCGCCTTCATGGTTACGCATAAGCGAAGGATAGTTCATGTCTGTTCCGCGTGCCCGGGTATCTAAATAATACCGGTAGAACAGCTGGTAAGAGAGGTAAACACCAAGCGGCACTTTGTTAAATTCCGGAAAATACGCACGGATTGTCAAAGGCACGTTCAACGCCCATGCGTTAATCCTGTTTCTGTCATTTCCCCCTGTATTTAGTGCGTAGTAGCTCTGTATGTTTTCCAGGTACAGTCCCGGTCCCAATTCCAAAAAACCTCGCCATAACAAACGGAAATCGGCACCTGCGGCCATATAGAAAGCAGGTTTCCCTTGTAAAGCTCCCCGGGTAGGAATCCATCTGTTCGTACCCGCTTGTACGGCAGGAACCATATGAAAAGAAACGTCAGGTACGTGATGAATGAGTGCAAATTTCCCGGAAGAAGATAAAAAAGCATATTCGGCCATAGTGGCAGTTACTTCAGCCGTATACGCAGCCACACCCGCCAGGCCGTCGTAATCTATCAACTCTGCATGATCATTTACCTTGTGGTACGGAGATACCAGACCCGTTGTAAAAAATAACGTGGGAATTTCTTTTGTGGCGAATGAGCGTGTGTCTGTTGCCGTAACGGGAGACCATTCATAAGGGATGAAACGCACTTTCAAATCTTTTGCCGGAGGCATCCATTTCCGTGCATCTTTCAACGTGCCTGTGCCCAAGACTTTAAGCACTCCCGATTTTCGATAATACCCTACCATGTCCAACGTTATCATGGCCACAATTTGTTCTTTCGCTAACAAATTATCCTCCATAAATTTTTGTGAACCCAGCAAGCCTTGTTCTTCTCCGTCAAAAGCCACAAACACTACCGTTCGCGCCAAGCCTCCCCGCTCTTTTAACAAAGCAGCCAGTTCTATCAATACTGCCGTTCCGGAAGCGTTATCATCTGCTCCGTTATAAATAGAATCCATTACTCCCACTCTCCCCTGTGCCGTCCCTAAATGGTCGTAATGAGCTCCAACCAGTATGTATTCATTTTTCAAATAGGGGTGTTTCCCGGGCAAAACTCCTATTACATTACAGCCCTCAACAAGGGCCATGGGTATATCCTGCATGGCAGAAGGCACTTTAACATCGAAATAATGAAAATAGCTGGATCCGTTGTATTCCTCCAATCCAATACCCGCAAAACAATCTGCTATATATTCACCGGCTATCAGGTTGCCTTCCGTACCTATAAGCCTGCCGCCTAACGAGTCAGTTGCCAGGAAACTTACGTGTTCCCGCAACCTGATGCGTAATTGAGTATGATCATCTGTCTGGCTGTTCCATAAAAGGGGCGCAAGCAAGAAAAATATTTTTATCATAATAGCTCCTTTGTACAAATATAAAAAAATTACTACTTTTGTGGCCGGATGAACAAATGGTTATATATTCTTCGTATCCGACCCAGGGCATAGGTTGAAGCGTTCCAGCGATACCCACATGCCCACCTTCCGTTTTTTTAATCCGTTCTACAACATTTTTATTGAATAAAACAATGCATGTACGCATTCTTGTTGCACATACCGGACATATCGGTTATGCAGAATATATATGTGATTTGATCTACCGCTCAGCTCTGGAAAGAGGCACCGGAATAGCTTGTCGTCCCGTTTCGTATATCAAAGAAAAAATCACAAGTGGAAAAGCGATCATTGCCTTGGATGGCAACAAGGCGGTGGGTTTTTCTTATATTGAAACCTGGAGCCATACCTCTTTTGTAGCCCATTCCGGCCTGGTGGTAGAACCCGCTTACAGGCACCTGGGTATAGCTATGCGTATCAAAAAAAAGATTTTCAAACTATCACGCACCTTGTATCCGCAGGCCAAAATTTTCAGCATCACAACGGGAGCTGCCGTTATGAAAATGAATTCACGGCTTGGTTTCAGGCCTGTCACTTTTGCTGAACTTACACAGGACCAAGCTTTCTGGGACGGTTGCAGGGGGTGCAGGAATTACGATATCCTGCAACGAAACAAACAGCGTATGTGCCTGTGTACAGGACTGCTGTATGACCCTGCAGAGCACAAAAGACACGCAAAAGTAAAAACAACCACGCCAACTGAGATACAACAACAACAAACTGTAAACGTATGAGTAAAAAAGTAGTTCTTGCCTATAGTGGTGGATTGGACACCTCTTTCTGTATTCCATACCTGACCGTAGAAAAAGGGATGGAAGTACATACCGTATTAGTAAATACCGGGGGCTTTTCAGAAACAGAAGTTATACAACTTGAAGCCAAGGCAAAAAGATTGGGAGCCCTTACACACCAAACCCTGGACATACAAGCTGTTTATTATGAAAAATGCCTGCGGTATTTAATATTTGGTAATGTATTGAAAAACAATACGTATCCTTTATCAGTAAGTTCTGAACGAGCCTTCCAGGCCATCGCTGTTGCCCGGTATGCAAAACAAATACAAGCAGACGCTATAGCTCACGGGTGTACCGGAGCCGGTAACGATCAAATACGTTTTGATTACATTTTACGCATTTTTGCTCCTGATATTGAAATAATAGCCCCTATAAGAGAAGGTAAATTCAGCCGTGAAGAAGAAATGGCATATTTGCACAACAAGGGGTTTCCTGTTTTCCTTAGGACTTCTCAATACTCCATAAATCAAGGCATCTGGGGAACGAGCGTAGGAGGAGCTGAAACGTTACGGTCTGCAGAGGAATTGCCTGAAGATGCCTTCCCCACAAAACGCACAAAAGACGGTACGGAAACTCTATCCCTGGGCTTTGAAAAAGGAGAACCTGTTTCTGTAAATGGTATTTCCATGCAACCCCTGGATGTTATAAAAGCCCTCTGTCAGATAGCCGGACCCTACGGAATTGGCAGAGACGTCCACGTAGGAGATACATTAGTAGGACTGAAAGGACGAGTGGGTTTTGAAGCGGCAGCTCCGCTTCTGATTATCAAAGCACACCATCTGTTGGAAAAGCACGTATTGGGAAAATGGCAATTGTACTGGAAAGATCAGCTGGCTCAGTGGTACGGCATGATGCTCCACGAAGCCCAATACCCCGATCCCGTCATGCGCCATATAGAGCGTTTTCTGGAGGATACACAACAACGGGTAACGGGAACGGTATCTGTCCGTTTGCGCCCTTATACATTCTCCATAACGGGTTGTTCCAGCCCTTACGATTTAATGGACTCTCGTTTTGGAGATTACGGAGAAGGCACAGAAGCTTTTACTGCAGAACATGTAGAAGGGTTCGTTCGTCTGCTTTCGCTCCCCGTTCAAATATATATGAGTAAAGAAAAAGAACACCATGAACCATAGAATCATTGTATCTGTAGCCGGCGGAGCCGGTTATACAGGAGGCGAACTGATTCAGTTGCTTCTAAACCACCCCAACGTGCAACTGCAATGTGTAATGAGCCAATCCAAAATTGGAATGCCTCTGTCATCGGTCCATCCCCATTTAGATGGGGAAACCGATTTGTTTTTCAACGAGAAACCCCCTTCATCACATACAGATGTGCTCTTTTTGTGCCTCGGACACGGTCGCTCCTCTCAGTTTCTTGAACAATTACAACCGGATAGCGTGAAACATGTTATTGATTTAAGCAGAGATTACAGATTTAAAGAAGAAGGTCACGGCCGACTGTTCCAATACGGATTGCCCGAGTTGTTCAAAGAGCCTGATCTGTATGAAAAAAGCGTCATGCGTGCCGGCAATATTGCCAATCCGGGGTGTTTTGCCACAGCCATTGAGCTGGGTTTGCTTCCCTTGGCACATGCAGGATTATTAAGACAATCAGTTCATATCCACGCTATTACTGGAGCTACCGGAGCCGGAGCCATGCCCGGACATACTACTCATTATGCATGGAGAAGCCAAAACGTGTCTGTGTACAAACCTTTTCAACACCAACACATTCCTGAAATAGAAGGGGTTCTTTCTGCAGCCGGCAAACAACACCTTCCTTCTTTATATTTTGTTCCTCTAAGAGGTGGTTTTTCCAGAGGTATTTTAGCCAGCATATACACACCCAGCACCTTGTCTGCAGAAGTGGCCGTTACGCTGTATAAAGAATACTATGAACTCCATCCCTTTGTACATGTGTCAGAGGCACCTGTTAGTCTTAAAGAAGTGGTAAACACGAACAAATGTAAAATCCATATAGAAAAACACAAAGACGTATTATACATCACATCCGTGATTGATAATCTATTGAAAGGAGCATCGGGAACGGCTGTCCAAAATATGAATATATTATTTGGTCTGCCACAAACGACGGGTTTGGAACTAAAACCGGTAGTATTTTAATCATGAAACATTTTACCTCTGTACACGATATAGGTTCATTAGAACAATTGCTTGCAAAAGCCAAAGAAATTAAAAAAAACAAATTTGCAGACGAACATGCAGGAAAACACCTTACTCTGCTGCTTGTTTTTTTCAATGCCAGCCTCAGAACAAGGCTTAGTACACAAAAGGCGGCGGAGAATGTAGGTATGCGCGTTATGGTACTGAACGTAAAAGAAGGTGCCTGGAATCTGGAAACGCAACACGGTGTCATGATGGATGGAGACAAAGCAGAACACCTTTTGGAAGCCATACCTGTGATGGGTTGTTACGCAGATATCATCGGAGTACGTTCCTTTGCCGGATTGACATCAAAAGAAGAAGATTATGGAGAAACCGTACTAAATCAATTCATACGGTTTTCAGGAAGACCCGTTATCAGCCTGGAAAGTGCTACGCGTCACCCGTTACAAAGCTTTGCCGATCTGATAACCATAGAAGAATACAAACCGGTTGATAAACCCAACATCGTATTGACCTGGGCTCCCCACCCTTCGGCATTGCCCCAAGCCGTAGCCAACTCTTTTGCCGAGTGGGTGCTGGCAGCAGACTATCCGCTTACCATCGCACATCCCAAAGGTTATGCATTACAAGAAGGATTTACCAAAGGAGCCCGTATCACACACGATCAAAAAGAAGCCCTGGAAGGTGCGCATTTTGTTTATGCCAAAAATTGGTCTGCTTACCAAGATCCGCATTACGGCAAAAGACTACACAAAGACACTTCCTGGATGGTTGACGAAAAGAAAATGGCTTTGACAAATAATGCCTGGTTCATGCATTGCTTGCCCGTACGCAGGAATGTGGTAGTAAGCGACGGCGTTTTGGACGGAAAGCATTCTCTGGTCATACCTCAAGCAGCAAACCGTGAAATAGCAGCACAAGTTATATGTAAAGAAATCATTGATTCCCTAAAACAAGAGGCACATGAAATTAAACGTATTTAAAATCGGAGGCAATGTCATCCGGAAGAACGAAAGTCTGGAGCATTTTTTTACTTCTTTTTGTAAGTGTACAGGGCCCAAAATACTGGTGCACGGTGGAGGCAACCAGGCCAATGAACTCATTCAACAACTGCAATTGCCTGTAAGAATGCATGAGGGAAGAAGGATCACAGACGCCGCTACGCTACGAATAGCAGTAATGGTATATGCCGGCTGGGTCAATAAGACATTGGTAGCGGCCTTAGGTGCCCGCGGCTGCAAAGCAATAGGGCTAAGCGGAGCAGACGGCTTCTGCATGCGTGCCGTAAAAAGAAATCCACAGCCTCTGGATTTTGGGTATGTAGGAGATATTGATGCTTCCGGCGTGCATGTCACTTTTATACAACGTTTGTTGGATGACGGATTTATCCCGGTGTTTGCTCCCATCACCTGTGACGACTCCGGTCAGCTGCTCAACACGAATGCGGATACCATTGCCTGCACATTGTCCCTGGCGATGAAAGACAAATACAAAGTGACCTTACATTATCTCTTTGACCGCGACGGGGTGTACGGCGATGAAGGAAGCAACCCCTTGACTATCTTAAATAAAAAACAATACGAGCGATTACGTAATCGTGGTGTCATAAGCGACGGAATGATTCCGAAAATCGAAACAGCCTTACAAGCCCTGCGTTACGGCGTGGAAGAAGTAACGGTAGGAAACACCTACATACAGCTATGAAAGAAACAATAGAACTGCTGTCTCGTTTGATAGCAACACCGTCTGTTTCCGGCAAAGAACAGGATACTGCCGGTATACTCTCACAGTACTTAGCATCTAAAACTGACGTATCTGTTTCTACTATGGGGAACAATGTTATAGCCATAAAAGAACCGTTCCTTAAAAACAGGCCTGCAGTTCTGCTTTGCTCACACCACGATACGGTAGCTCCCTCTGCCGGATACAGCCGAGACCCGTATACGCCCATGCTTGAAACAGACACAGAGGGCCGTGTGCGTTTATACGGATTAGGGAGTAACGATGCCGGGGCTTCTTTGGTAGCCATGACAGAAGCCTTTTTAAGAACAGAAAACGTACCTTACAACCTGATTCTTGTCCTTGCGGCAGAAGAAGAAATTTCCGGAAAAAACGGCATTGCCTCTGTTCTGCCTCATATTCCGTACATTTCTTGTGCATTGGTTGGTGAGCCAACGGGCATGCGTGCTGCTATAGCAGAAAGAGGATTATTGGTTTTGGACGGTGTAGCCAAAGGAGAGGCCGCTCATGCCGCATTGGGAGGTGGAGTCAATGCCCTTTATAAAGCCTTGGAGGATATTGCTTTACTGAAGAATTATCGCTTCTTGAAACATTCATCGATTATGGGGGCTGTTCATTTGCAGGTCACACAGATACAAGCAGGTACACAACACAACGTCATTCCGGATACGTGCCGTTTCGTAGTAGATATCCGAACTACTGATGTGTACACAAATACAGAAATAATGGAAGAGATTGAAAGTGTCCTCCCCGGTCGTCTGATCCCGCGTAATATGACTCACAAAGCCTCGGCTACCCCCTGTGACCATCCTTTGATTAAAGCCGTAGAAACGGCGAACATACCTACCTACGTATCTCCCACTACCTCCGATTGGATGCGAATGACTTGTCCGGCTTTAAAAATCGGTCCCGGTTGCTCTACCCGTTCACATGCTCCGGACGAGTACGTTTATCTGGACGAAATTGCACAAGGAATATCCATCTATAAAAACCTCATCACAATGTTAACTCCCTGACACTATGAAAACACTTTGGGATAAAGGCATTGACATGCCTCAGAACGTCAAACAATTTACCATAGGAAACGACATACATTGGGATAAAAGGCTGGCCATATACGATGTGACTGGATCCATGGCCCATGTAACCATGCTGGGTAAAACAGGGATCCTTACTCCGCATGAAACGGCGTTATTGATCCATGCCCTGGAAAAAATAGCAGCACGCATGATAAACAACGATTTTCAGATTCCGGAAGGTACAGAAGATATCCATTCTGCCATAGAATTCTGTTTAGTAGAAGAACTTGGTAGCGTAGGTAAGAAAATACATGCCGGACGTTCCCGTAACGACCAGATTCTTACAGCCCTTCATCTGTACATCAAAGATGTTTGTAAAGATCTAAGTAAGAAAATACATTCCCTTTTTCAAGAATTGCAACAAAAAAGCAAAGAGTGTACGGATATCCTCATGCCCGGGTATACGCATTCCCGTCCGGCCATGCCTTCTTCATTTGGCCTGTGGTTTGGGGCTTATGCCGAATTGCTGGTAGATGACATGTACCAGTTGCACGCGGCCTGGCACCTCTGTAACCAAAACCCTTTGGGGTCGGCCGCCGGTTACGGTAATTCTTTCCCGTTAGACAGAGAAGCGACAACGCAATTTCTTGGGTTCGGCACCTTGAAATTCAATAGTATAGCTGCACAAATGAGCCGTGGACGAACAGAAAGATCCCTGGCTTATGCCATGGCCATGATGGCAGGTACACTCAACAGGCTGGCTGCCGATTGTTGTCTCTTCTCAGGGCCGGACTACGGATTCTTTGACTTCCCGGAAGCTTTGACTACCGGGAGTAGCATTATGCCTCATAAAAATAATCCCGACGTTTGGGAACTTATCAGAGCACACACAAACACCATACAAAGCGTACCGGGTCAGATTACTCTCCTTTGTGCCAACCTGACACACGGTTACCACAGGGACTTTCAGTTGCTCAAAGACGTATTGTTTCCTGCCATTGACCGCTTGCAGGATTGTTTTGATATGGCTCAATTAATGATCAGCCACATACGTGTGAATCCTCATTTGTTCGTTTCTAACCGTTATGACCAGATTTTTACTGTGGAAGAAGTTAACAAATTGGTTAAGGAGGGTATGCCTTTCAGAGATGCATACCACAAAGTGGCCCAATCGTTAAGAGATGGATCTTATAAAGCTTGCAAATCTCTTGCTCATACACATTCCGGAAGCATTGGGAACCCATCATGGAAAAAGGTGGATGCCAAAATGAAAGCGGCGCTGGCACTTTTTTTATAACTTTGTTCTCATGACCTGGCGAAAAATATGTTCATTCCTTGCCACTAAAATCATGGGCTGGACTTTAATTGGCAAACCTGTTCCGGAGCCTAAATGCATCATTCTGGGAGCCCCACACACGTCCATGTGGGATTTTGTCATCTCGTACCTGTACTATACAGCTATTGGGGGAAAAGCCGGTATTTTTATTAAAAGTGAAATCTTTAAAGGACCTCTTAAGCCCATCCTGTTAAAATTAGGCGGTATCCCCGTAAACAGAGGCAAAGGAACCGCTTTCGTCAAACATATGATTGATGCCGTTCGTAACATGGAACATGTACACCTGGCCATTGCGCCGGAAGGTACCCGACAAGCCACAAAAAAATGGAAAGCCGGATTCCACACCCTGGCAAAAACCCTTGACATACCTGTATATATAGGTTATTTTGATTGGGGTACAAAAGAAATAGGCATAGGTCCCCGGATTGAAATTACCGATAACGCTCAGAAAGATATACAACGCATTAAGCAATGGTACATAGAAAAAGGAGTCGTGGGTAAACACCCGGCACTCTTTGACCCCTTTTAACGGTATCCCATATACCCTTACGAAAAGATAATCTTTTCTCCGTCGCTGTCTACTCTTACCGGTTTACCGGTATCTACCGTTCCTTCCAGCATTTTTTCCGACAAAGGATTGACTACTTCTTTTTGCAGCAATCTTTTCAACGGGCGGGCACCGTAAGCCGGCTCATACCCGGTTTTTTGCAAATAATCGTAGGCCTGCTCCGTCACATCCAGTATCAGGCCTTTAGGTTGCAACAGGTCATTGATCAAAGCTATCTGCAATTTCAGGATTTCGCGCACATGCTCTGCCGTCAATGCATGGAACATGATGATTTCATCAATCCTGTTCAGGAATTCGGGGCGAACAGTACGGCGTAACAATTCCATGACCTGCTCTTTTGTTTGTTCAAAAAGCGGTCCCTCCTGTATGCCTTCCGACAGACTTTCCTGAATAAGGTGAGAGCCTATGTTGGAGGTCATAATCAGAATGGTATTCTTGAAATCAGCCACCCTGCCCTTATTATCCGTAAGCCTGCCATCATCCAGCACCTGCAACAATACATTGAAAACGTCCGGATGGGCTTTTTCAATCTCGTCCAAGAGAATTACGGAATAGGGTTTCCTGCGGACGGCTTCCGTAAGCTGTCCTCCTTCGTCATACCCTATATATCCCGGAGGCGCACCCACAAGACGGCTTACCGAGTGACGCTCCTGATACTCGCTCATATCAATACGGGTGATCAAGTGTTCGTCATCAAAAAGAAACTCGGCAAGCGCCTTGGCCAATTCTGTTTTTCCTACTCCTGTCGTTCCCAGGAATAAAAAAGAACCTATGGGTTTTTTGGGGTCATGAAGGCCGGCTCTGCTGCGTCTGACCGCGTTGGCCACGGCTGTAATGGCTTCATCCTGGCCTATGACTCGTTTATGCAATTCGTCTTCCAGGTGCAACAGCTTTTCCTTTTCTGCCGTAAGCATGCGTTGTACAGGGATGCCGGTCCAGCGCGATACGATCTCGGCAATATCTTCTTCTGTCACCGATTCTCTGATGAGTGCCTGAGTAAAGGTTTCTTTTTTCGCATTCAGCTCTTCTACTTCTTTTTCCAATTCTACAAGGCGTCCGTAACGTATTTCAGCTACTTTCCCGTAATCACCGCGTCGCTCGGCCTCCGCTGCCGCAAAACGCAAATCTTCCATTTGTTTCTTTTTGAGCTGGATCTCTTCCAAAACTTGCTTTTCTTCCTGCCATTTGGCACGCTGGATATCGCACTGGGAGGACAACTCTTCTATTTCCTTGCCCAGGGTTTCCAGCTTTTCTTTATGATTCTCCCGTTTGATGGCTTCTCGCTCAATTTCCAATTGCCTGATTTTACGTTCCAGTTCATCTATGCACTCCGGTACGGAATTCATTTCTATCCTCAACCGGGCCGCCGCTTCATCTACAAGATCGATGGCTTTGTCGGGAAGAAAACGCGAGGTAATGTAACGATGAGAAAGCTCTACGGCTGCAATAAGGGCATCATCTTTGATTTGCACTTTATGGTGCTGTTCATACCGCTCTTTAAGCCCCCGCAGAATGGATACGGCCTCTGCCGGTGATGGCTCGTCAACCATCACTATCTGAAAACGCCGTTCCAGCGCCTTGTCTTTTTCAAAATATTTCTGGTATTCGCCCAAAGTAGTCGATCCTACGGCGCGCAATTCTCCACGGGCTAAAGCCGGTTTCAGGATATTGGCGGCGTCCATGGCCCCTTCCCCTTTTCCTGCTCCTACCAACGTATGGATCTCGTCAATGAAAAGTACTACTTCACCATTGCTGTCAATGACTTCCTTCACTACAGCCTTCAATCTTTCCTCAAACTCACCTTTATATTTGGCACCGGCAATAAGGGCACCCATATCCAGGGAATAAATTTGTTTGCTTTTAAGCATATCGGGAACGTCCCCCGTAACAATACGTTGCGCAATACCTTCTGCTATGGCTGTTTTACCTACACCCGGTTCTCCCACCAATATGGGATTGTTTTTCGTCCTGCGGCTCAAAATCTGCAACACTCGCCGAATCTCATCATCACGCCCTATTACAGGGTCTATTTTCCCTTTGGCAGACATTTCATTCAGATTCACAGCATATTTGTTCAATGCGTCAAAAGTCTGTTCGGTCGTTTGAGAATCTGCCTTTCTGCCACCACGCACTCCTTGAATGGCTTTCTCCAATACTTGTTCTTTCAACCCCAAAGACCGGAGCAACCCTGATACATCATCTTTTACAGCTAACAAACCGGCTAATATATGTTCCGTGGTAATGAATTGATCACCCATCTTGTTAGCCGTTTCTCTGGCCTCGTATAATGCTCTTTGGGCATCCCTGGACAAAAAAGTATCTGTAACGCCTTCCTGTTTAGGATATTTTCCCAATATTACTTGCAATTCTTTTTCTAACGTTTCTATATTGATTCCCGTTTTTTGCAGCAAAAAAGTACCTATTCCTTCCTTGTCTACAAGAATAGCCTTGAGCAAATGACCCGTCTCAATCATTTGATTGGACCGGGATTGTGCTGCCTGAACTGCCGATTGCAACAGTTCCTGCGCCTGAATAGTATATTTTTGATCATTCATAATGCTTATACCTGGACAAACCTTGAGCCAAACATATTTGGCTGACAAAATGTCACAATTATTCTTTACATTTGCCTTATGAATTCGCTATTGGACGAAGGCAGGCTGCTTCCTCTGGCAGAAGATTTTTATACCCTCCAGGGAGAGGGATTTCATACAGGAAAAGCTGCTTATTTCATCAGGTTGGGAGGTTGCGACATAGGGTGCTCCTGGTGTGATTCCAAGTACACGTGGAACCCGACCCTGTTTCCTCCTGTCCCCATAGAACCGATTATAGCGCGGGCTGCAGGGTCTCCGGCCCGAGATGTTGTCATCACAGGAGGAGAGCCCCTGGGCTATCCGCTGGGACCGCTATGCGAAGGATTGAAAGCAGAAGGTATGAGGTTATTTTTGGAAACTTCCGGTTCTTATCCTTTATCCGGAAAAATGGATTGGATTTGTTTATCTCCTAAACAAAACAGACCTCCGTTACCGGAATTTTATCCCTTGGCTGATGAATTAAAAGTCATCATAACCGGTCCTTTGGACATGGAATGGGCCGAGTTCAACCGCAAGAAAGTACGTCCGGAATGCCATCTGTTTCTGCAACCGGAATGGAGCCGCCGTGATATTATCGTTCCACATATCGTATCTTATATAAAAGCCAATCCCGTCTGGAAATTGTCTTTACAAACGCATAAATACATTAACATACCTTAAAAACAACATTTTTTTATGAAAAAAGCTTTACTTAGTTTCATCACACTTTCGTTGCTTTCTTTGGGACTGCAAGCTCAAGTAAACGATAAAAAGAGCAACGAAGGTTTTCAATTTACGGTGGTTAAAGAAAACCCCATCACATCTGTAAAAAACCAAAGCAATACCGGTACGTGCTGGTGCTTTTCATCGCTGGGCTTTATGGAATCGGAATTGCTCAGAATGGGTAAAGGCGAATACGACCTTTCAGAAATGTTCATTGTTTCCGGAACGTATCAAGAAAAAGCAGACAGGTATGTCCGTTTGGACGGACATTTGAATTTTGGACAAGGCGGTGGTTTTGACGATTACCTGTACATTATCAAAAAGTACGGCATTGTGCCCGACGAAGTCATGCCCGGACTCAATTACGGGGAAGACATGCACATGCACGGAGAACTGGCTGCTGTTTTGAAAGGCATAGTTGACGGAGTGAACAGAAATCCTAACAGAAAACTATCTACCGCATGGAAAAAGGCTTTCCGGGGTGCCTTAGACGCCTATTTGGGAGAAATGCCCAAAACTTTTACCTATAAAGGAAAAGAGTATACTCCAAAATCTTTTGCAGCATCGCTGGGCTTCAATCCCGACGATTACGTGAACATCACTTCCTATACCCACCACCCTTTCTATACACAGTTTGCTTTGGAGATTTCCGATAACTGGCTATGGGGACAATACTGGAACGTGCCTATAGATGAAATGATGGAAGTCATTGACAACGCCATCATGAACGGGTATACCGTCTTGTGGGCATCTGACGTATCCGAGATGGGCTTTGGCAGAACAGGTGTTGCCATGTTCCCCACTACGGAGCCTTCAGAAATGGTCGGTTCGGATCAGGCCAGGTGGTTACAAATGTCTCCTGCAGAAAGAAGCAATGCTTTCCGGAATTTAACCGGTCCCGTTGCCGAAATTAAAGAAGTAACCCAGGAAATGAGACAAATAGCGTATGATAACAAGCAAACCACGGACGACCACGGAATGCAGATATACGGTATTGCCAAAGACCAAAACGGCACCAAATATTATATGGTTAAAAACTCTTGGGGAGAAACAGGCAATTACAAAGGACTCTGGTACGTTTCAGAAACTTTTGTCAAATACAAAACCATGGACATCCAGGTACATAAAAATGCAATTCCAAAAGCCATTCGCAAAAAAATAAATTTGTAAGAATATGAGAAGAATATTAACTCTGCTGGTAGCGCTTCTTCTAACAGGAGCGCTTGTCGCACAACAATACCAATTTACAAAAGTAGTTGATAACCCGCATACTAAAGCAAAACATCAGGGACGCACAGGAACGTGCTGGTGTTTCGCTACTTTATCGTTACTGGAAAGTGAGCTTATAAGGATGGGAAAAGAACCCCTGGACCTGTCCGTTATGTATACTGTACGCGGCGTCTATAAAACAAGGTATTTTGATAATTATTTAAGAAGAGGCAAGGGCAATCTGGGTCCGGGCTCGCTCAGCCATACGGCAACACGTGCTGTGGCAAAATACGGACTTATACCACTTTCTCTTTATCCGGGTATTAACTATGAGTCTGAAATTCACAACCATACAGAACTGCAAGGCTACATTGACGCCATGGCAGAAATCCCCATCAGGTTGCGAAACTTCAGTCCCCAGGCAGCCCTTATGCTGGAAGCCGCTCTGGACATATACCTGGGCGAAGTTCCCGAAACCTTTGTTTACGATGGAAAAGAACACACTCCCCTCTCGTTTGTCAGTTACCTGGGCTTATCTATGGACGATTATGTTGAAATCACAAGTTATACACACCATCCTTTCTACCAACAAGTTCCTTTTGAAGTACCCGACAACTGGGAGCATGCACTGTATTATAACGTACCTCTTGATGAATTCATGGCCATAGCAGACTATGCACTTACCCAGGGGTACACCCTTGCCTGGGACGGTACGCTCACTAAAAATTTCTCACAACAAAAAGGCCTGGCCCTGGAACCGGCAGGTGAAAATCAAGAAGAGGAGTTACACATAACTCAGGAAATCCGTCAGGACATGTACCAGACTTTCAAATCTCCGGACGACCACCTGATGCACATCACAGGTATTGTCCGCGATCAAAACGGAGTAAAATACTACATCACTAAGAACTCCTATGGAAATACAGGGGCTCACAACGGCTACATATACATGTCTGAAAATTATTTCAAAGCCCGGGGCCTGTCCTATATGTTGCATAAAAATGCCATTCCTAAAGAAATCAGGAAAAAACTAGGACTTTGAGAAAAATCACAAAACATATCCCCAATGCCATTACTTCGCTGAACTTGTTGTGCGGCGCATTGGGGATTATTTTTATTTGCGGGGGCAGTCTTACCCTGGCTTTCTGGCTTATGGTGGCTGCCTCTGTTTTTGATTTTCTGGACGGTTTTGCAGCCCGCCTGCTCAAAGCCTATTCTCCTATGGGAAAAGAACTGGATTCTCTTTCAGACGTGGTAAGCTTTGGGTTGCTGCCCTCTTTTATGCTGTATTATTGCTACCGTCAGGCAGCTCCGCTGGAATGGATGTCTTTTCTTCCTTTTGTATTGGTTGTATTTTCTGCCATAAGACTTGCAAAGTTCAACGTAGATACACGTCAAACGGAGCATTTTCTGGGATTACCCACGCCGCCCTCGGCTTTGTTGGTAGCCTCCATGGTGCTTTACGCACAGCATAGCAACGCCTGGCATACATGGTTTACATCCGTATGGTTTATCCCGTCATTGGCCGTATTCCTCTCTGTATTGATGGTCAGCAACTTTCCTATGTTCTCCCTAAAAATCAAAAGTCTTTCCTATAAGGATAACGCCATCCCCTTTACCTTTCTTGCCCTTTGTATCATAATCGTAACGGGTATTGCCCTTACAGGCAGACACGTGTCCCTGATGTTGATGTGTTGCTGCTGCCTGTATATAACAATGTCCGGAATCTTGTGGATATCCGGACATCATCATAAGAAAGTGTAACCTTAGGCTACTTCCAGCTCAGGCTGTGGCCCGATTCCAAATTTTTCCACCAATACATTCACTACGTTGGGTGACAAGAAAGCCGGCAATGTGGGTCCCAGGTGGATATTCTTCACTCCCAGGCTGAGCAAAGCCAATAATACGATTACGGCCTTTTGCTCGTACCATGCAATATTGTAGAAAATGGGCAGGTCGTTGACACTGTCCAGACCAAATGCCTTTTGCAGAGCCAAAGCAATGACTACCAAAGAATAGCTGTCGTTACATTGTCCTGCGTCAAGCACGCGGGGAATACCATTGATATCACCCAATGGCAGCTTGTTATACCTGTATTTGGCGCATCCGGCTGTTAAAATCACATTGTCTTTGGGCAAGGCCAAAGCATAGTCTGTATAATATTCACGGCTCTTATGGCGTCCGTCACATCCGGCCATAACTACAAAACGTTTGATGGCTCCTGATTTCACAGCTTCTACTACCTGATCTGCCAAGGCCAGCACCTGCTGGTGTGCAAAACCTCCTATGATTTCACCTTTTTCAATTTCCGTGGGAGGTTGGCATGTTTTGGCTTTTTCAATCAATTCTGAAAAATCTTTCTTGCCACCTTCAGGGCGGGCAGGAATATGTTTGGCACCGGGGTATCCTGCAGAACCTGTCGTATACATCCTGTCCAGATAGGTTGCGTCTTTGGCCAAGGGAACAATACAGTTGGTCGTAAACAGAATAACTCCGTTGAAGGATTCAAATTCTTCTTTTTGCCTCCACCATGCATTTCCGTAGTTTCCAATAAAATGAGGGTATTTCTTAAAAGCAGGATAGTAATTGGCCGGAAGCATTTCTCCGTGCGTATAAACGTCTACTCCCGTACCGGCCGTTTGTTCCAGCAATTCTTCCATATCTTTAAGGTCGTGACCGCTGATAAGGATACCGGGGTTCTTTCCTACGCCGATGTTTACTTTCGTCATTTCCGGATTCCCGTAAGCGGTAGTGTTGGCTTTGTCCAACAAGGCCATGGCCTGCACACCGTATTCACCCGTTTTCAACACTAACGAAATAAGCTCATCTACAGGTATATCTGTACGTGATACCTGATACAGTGCGTTTTCCATAAATGCATACAGGGTATTTTCTTCATATCCCAGGTTTGCAGCGTGTTCCGCATAAGCAGCCATACCCTTCAATCCGTAAACGGTCAATTGCTTAAGGGAACGGATATCTTCATCGGATTCACTCAGTACTCCAACGGAAGCCGCATGGGTTATGTAATCTGTTTTCTGAATATCTAAGGTAACTTCCGGCATGTCGGGAACTTGAACACCTTCTTTTTGGGCCAGTGCCAACAATTCTTTTTTCAGGGCCAAGCCTTTTTCTATACGGGCTGTCAAAGCCTCATCGTCAAAGTTGGCGTTTGTAATGGTGCTAAACAAGGCATCCATTATATAATGGTTGATCCGGCTATCGGCTTTTCCTGCTTGACGCAAAGCCTTCTGTATAATGGCCACGCCACGTGTTACATAAATCAACAAGTCTTGCAAGGCAGCTGTACCGGCTTCTTTTCCGCATACACCTTTTACCGTACAACCTTGATTACGTGCAGTTTCCTGACATTGATAACAAAACATGCTCATAGTAAAAATAGTTTTAAAAAATAGTTCGCAAATATATAAATTATTGATAGATCATGGTATCCATTCCTCTGACTTCACTTTTCCGGTTGCCGTCATTACCATTTTTTTGACAGGTATATACCTCTCTGCACGCTCTCGTGCCATACCCACCAACTTCATAAGACCAGAGCAACAAGGCACTTCCATTACCAACACCGTCAACGTTTCTATACCTCCCGGTCCCATCAAAACGGCCAATTTTTCAACGTACTTGTCTAAATTTCTATCCAACTTTGGACAGGCAATAGCCAGCACTTTGTTTTTCATAAAACGCTCGTGAAAATCCGGAGCTACAAAACCGGAACAATCAGATGCCAGAAGCAAATGCGCACCGGCAAACAAAGAGTTCATGGGGTTGATCAAATGCAATTGAACCGGAAATTGGCGAACAGGCTGATTGGCTACAGCATCGGGCCGTGTTTGCGCCACCGGTTTATAGGACGTCCAGGGCACAGGCTGTGGTTTGGGTTGTTTCTCTTTGTCCAGGTTCAGTGATGTTAAATCCACCTGTATGTTGTGTTTTTTCAGATAATCAATACCTTCTTGTAAAAACCCCATTTCACCATGGTCCTTAAGGTGTCTGAAATGCGCCAGAATTACGGCTTCTCCTTTAGGCACCACTCGTTCCATTACAGCTGCCTCGTTATAGGGTTCCGCCTCTCTTTCTTCCAGAGAAATGGCTCCTTGTGGACAATCCGGAATGCAAGCACCCAACCCGTCGCAATACAAGTCGCTTACGATGACAGCCTTACCATTTACCAGTTGCAAAGCTCCTTCATGGCAGCCCTCTACACAAATACCGCAACCGTCACAAAGGTCCTCATCTATTTTTATTATCGTTCTTTTCATGCTTTTTCAAATTGTCGGCAAAAATAAAACGAATCAACGGATAGAGTTTGTAACATTTGTTACAAAAGGAGAAAAATACGTATATTTGTACCTAATGAAAGGTATTTACAAAGTTGCCCTTTTTGAAGGGCTGGACGAAACATTCATAGATTTGCTGCTGGACCGGTCATACCGTATTCAAAAATATGAAGCAGGCGTATTACTGGCCGTACAAGGCGATGCATACAAATCACTGCTCATAGTTTCCGAAGGCATGCTGCGTGCTGAAATGACCAATCCGGATGGTGCAAAAATAATTGTAGAAGACATCAAAGCTCCCCGCGCCGTGGCACCAGCCTTTCTCTACGCCAAAAACAACACCCTTCCCGTCAGTATTTTCACAGTACAACCTTCAGTCATCGTATCCATCCCCAGAAAAAACCTTTCAGAGATGATGCAGCAGAACGAAAAAGTTCTGGAAAATTATTTAAGAGATATATCGGACAGAAGCCGTTTCCTCTCCAACAGGTTACGTCTGATTACTTTTGGCACCATCAAAAACAAACTTATAAATTATTTTATGGAATTGGACTCCAACAGCCGTCAAAAATCTCTGAACATACCGCATACACACCAGGAACTGGCCGACATGTTTGGTGTTACCCGTCCGGCACTTACCCGAGCCATCCGGCAATTGGAAAAAGACGGCATCATAAGGAAAAATGGAATACGTACTTATACTTTATTAAAATGAAAAACCTGAACATTCTTATTGACAACAGACCGTCACCTGCCAACCGATCCCATTTGCTTACAGAGCACGGATTGGCCATTTGGTTTGAAAAAGATCAAAAAAAGTGGCTGATAGACACAGGTGCCTCAGCTGCGTTCATACAAAATGCAGAGCAATTGGGCATCCCTGTTTCGCAAGCGGACTATTTGGTTCTTTCCCATAACCACAACGACCACACCGGTGGTTTGGAAGATTTTTTCAAACACAACACAAAGGCTGCTGTACATGCCTCGGAATGGTTAAAAAAGAGTACATGTTACTCCATGAAAGAAGAAACACCCAAAGAAATAAGTACAAACAAGAAATGGCTAAACGATTATGCTCACAGGTTTGTATGGCATCCGCAGGAAAACGTATACCTGACGGAGCATGTTGCGCTTCTGGGAAATATTCCATCTGATTATCCGTTACCGGCAGGCAACAAAACCTTGTACTGGCAATACAATAAAGAATTTCTGCCCGACCCCTTCCATCACGAACTGGCTGTACTCATTCACTCCGGTTGCGGAGATATTGTCATTTCCAGTTGTACACACAAAGGCATCTTAAATACATTACAGGCAGCAAAGAACTTTTCCGGAAAAGCTCCCTTATACTTTATCGGAGGCTTGCATCTGAAAGACGGCATGGAGCCGGAACAGGGAATAGCACGGATGGCTAAAATCCTTAATACAACATACCCCGGAATACACATCTATACCGGACATTGCACGGATGACAAATCGTTTGATATGTTGAAAATCCATATGCAGAACAAGTTAACCCTATTTCACTCCGGCTATCCGTTCGGGCAATTTTGCCAACAAATTATGTAAAATGGCTATTGTCTGCAAGCAAAAACAGGCGGACCTTTGCACCATGAAAACAATACTTACTTTTTTAGCCATGCTCCCTGCGCTTCTTGTAACAGCAGGATGCAACGAACCGTCAGAAGAATCAAAAGAAAATAAAATTATAGTTATGGAATTGACAAAAGAAGAATTTATCAAACGTGTGTATGATTACGAAAAAAATCCGAATGAGTGGAAATACGCAGGAGACAAGCCTGCCATAGTAGATTTTCATGCTACCTGGTGTGCGCCTTGTAAAATGCTGGCTCCTGTTCTGGAAGAAATAGCCAAAGAATACAAAGATAAAATCTATGTTTACAAAGTAGACGTAGACAAGCAAGGAGAATTGGCAGCAATTTTTGGTGTACGCAGTGTTCCGACACTGCTATGGATTCCTATGGACGACAGGCCGAGTATCTCTCAGGGAGCTCTTCCAAAAAGTCAAATGGAGTCTATTGTTAAAAGCACTTTATTGAAAGAAAAAGAATAGGTTTTGTATATTTGCCGCATATGGAATATGCGTGCATCACACCTTTGCGAGGAAGCCTGGTTGTTACGGATGAACTCCATAACAACCGGGCTCTTTTCCTTAATAACGAACTCTACAAATTCATTTGGGTTCGTAAAGGAACCGTAACCCTGAAAGTAGACCACGTGATGCTTAGTCTGGAAGAGAACCAGGTACTTCCTTTATCTAACAGCCATAATATCCAATTTGAAAACATTAGTGGTCAGTACGTTTCCATTCTTTTCAACAGCAATTTTTATTGCATCTACAAATCAGACAACGAAGTCTCCTGTAACGGGTTTCTTTTTACCGGCTATTCCAATCTGATGCTCCTGAAAATTAACAAAGCCCAGACTGTAATACTGGAGCGTATTTTTTCCGATATGATGCTGGAGTATAATACTGAGGACGCACTTAAAGAAGAGATGTTGCGCTTACACCTGAAACGTTTCATCGTTACATGTACCCGCATAGCAAGGGAAACGCTTTCCATAGATCCTATGAACGAGCAAGGTTTTGACTTGGTCCGGCAGTATTATATCCTGGTAGATAAATATTTTCGGGAAAAGAAAAAAGTTGCCGACTACGCAGAACTGTTGCACCGCTCTCCAAAAACGTTAACAAACTTGTTTGCTATTTATGATTTACCGGCCCCTTTGCAAGTAATCCACGAACGTATTGAAGCAGAAGCAAAGCGTTTGTTGCTTTACAGTGCTAAAAATGCTACAGAAATTGCTGATATTCTGGGATTTGACGATTTGGCTTCTTTTAGTCGTTTTTTTAAGCGAACTTCGGGGAAAAGTATCAGTGCTTTTAAAAAAGACCATTTAATAAAATGATAAGACTCAAAACCATATTTATTACCCTGCCGGTTGTCGTATTTCTTATTTGTACAGGCTGCTTTGAAGATACGCCTTATATATCTTACAGAGACACCATTACCCATATGGACCTGGAGCTGTTTTTAGGTACCTGGCACGAAGTAGCACAGATAGGAAAATCAGAAAAGGAGCACATTGCTCAAACCGTCTATAGAAGTTATAGCGACCCCAAAGGCTCTTTACACCTTATGGTAGAAAGCAGGAAGTATACAGTCTACGGTCCTTTGCAGAGTAAGAAAGGCATGCTCAAATGGAACGAAGACCTTCCCGGGGTCCTGAAGATCTCTTTTCTCTTAAATTTCTATCAAGAATATTACGTCCTGTATCTTGCGGATGATTATTCTGTATGTAGTCGACCCTTAAAAAGTATTTAAATAGTTGAAAATCAGCAAAAATAAGCCATAAAACATTTGGAATAAATGCAGGAAAGTAGTATTTTAGATTAAAATTACTGCAAATAAATTCAAAAAAATGGTTGGTAAAATACCTAAAACACATCAGCTTGATTTTTTTCAAACTCCTCTGGTGAACTTCATTGACATGAATCATGAATTGGTACAATTGGCTCATAACATAGATTGGGAATCAGTAGAGCATGATTTTTCCGGTTACTTTTCAGAAAGAGGTCGTCCTTCTGTACCTGTACGCAAAATGGTGGGTTTGTTATTGCTCAAGAGTCTGTACAATTTAAGTGATGAACGAGTTGTGGCTCAATGGAGGGAGAACCCGTATTTTCAATATTTTACCGGGGAAAAAGTGTTTCAGAAAGGCTATCCTTTTGATCCGTCGGATTTTGTACACTTTCGTAAACGTATAGGCAAAGAAGGAGCTGAAAAGTTATTGAGTTTAAGTATAAGACTAAACCTTGAGGAGGATGGTAAGATAAAGAGGAGTAAGGTAAAAGAAGTTATTGTAGACACTACTGTGCAAGAGAAGAACATCACGTACCCTACAGATGGCAAGTTATACAAGAAGGTAATCAAGCAATGCAAGGAAATAGCTGAGCGTGAAGGTGTGGTGCTTCGTAGGACTTATACTCGGGAGCTCAAATCGCTTAGCTTGAAGATGCGTTTTATGAACCATCCCAAACGTAAGAAAGAAGGTCGAAAAGCTTTGCGTCGTTTACGCACAATTGCCAAGGCTCAGGTAAACGATTTGGTACGTAAGTTACCCCCGGAACAACGGAAGCCATACGAAGAACTTCTGTTACGTTTTTGTGCAGTAATCACCCAGGAGCGGAATGATAAGAACAAGATTTATAGTTTGCATGAGCCGGATGTGGTATGTATTTCCAAGGGTAAAGAAGGGAAGCCTTATGAATTTGGCAATAAATCATCTATAGCCAAAACGGTCTGCGGATTGGTGGTAGGAGCTATGGCCTTTGAGGGGAATCCTTATGACGGTCATACGTTGCCGGTTCAGTTGGAACAGATAAAACGTTTAACCGGACACAGGCCAAAGTTTGCCTTTGTTGACAGAGGTTATCGAGGAAAAACATCTGTTGAGAGTACGAAAGTTGAGATTCCCGGACCGGGGAAGAAAGGACAGAGTTATTACCTGAAACAGAAGGCACGCAGGAAGTTCCGACAGCGTGCCGGCATAGAGCCGGTTATAGGACATCTGAAAAGGGATCATCGTATGCTTCGCAACTATTTGAAAGGAACCGCTGGCGACGCTATTAATACCATGATGGCTGCAGCGGGCTATAACCTTCGTCATTGGATCATCCAATGGAAAGCGGAGGTCTTTTTTGTCCTTTTTTGGATTTTTAGAAGATGGGCCCCGGAGGTTTCATTATTCAGAAGAATGGATAGGAGGTTGGTATTACAGCCTGTTCCTGGGATTGTTGGAAAACAGGGATTTTATAAGGGTTGACTAATTATGCTGAATTTTTATTTTTCCTACCATACGAATTTATAGAAGAATACAAAAATGAGGAGGGCATAATAAAAGCCGATGATTTGCATAGTTTAATTTTAGAACTGGTTGATGTTGATAAGCACAAAGAAACTCTAATAAATATTGTAAAATACAAAGCAAAATACAAGTTACTACAAGAACTTTCAGAGTTTAGGTTTAATTCTGAATACGAATACAACAAAGAAAACTACGAATACAAAATATTGGATTTAGCTTGTAAAGAATTAGAGGAAAATGATTATCAAAAATTTAGAGACAAGGTTGTTATTGAGGTAAAAGGAAAAGATTTAAAACTTTCTGAGATTCCGCCTTTTACAGACACTTTACAAATTAACGACTATAAATTGAATATTGCGAAAATACTTCCTGATAATTATGAATATAGCGACCATTTAAACATTGTTATTAATAAATTCAGTAAGCTTGGAGTAGATAAGGAAAGAATTGGAAAATTATTTGGCATGAGTAAAGTTCCGGAACCAAGCAACATTTTTCAAATGTTTTGTAAACAAATTCAAGTATTAGATAATGCCGAACAATTAGCCTTTTTGTTTCTTTATGGTTTGTATATTGAAAAAATAGATTTTAATCAATTTAAAGCTATTAACACAAACGAAGAAGAAGTTGAATTAGGATACGATATATATTTAACGGACTTTGATTTTATAGATGAATCCCAAATACTTCATAAAAAATACATCGGTATAAAAAAAATATTTAAAGAGTTTCCTATTCTTATTGAAGACAACGACAATTTATTACTCATGGAAGAACCTTTCTTTGAAGGAAACAGATTTATATGTCCCTATATCAAAGAAGATTTATCAGATGTGCAGAAATTAAATTTTGTAGAGTTCTTATTCAATAATTGGATTAAAAAAGATATCCTAATCAAAGATATTAATTGGAGCACGATAAGCACTGAGTGGAGTACGAGAAGTGATGTAGAAATCGCAACTGTTTTAGGATTCAATCCACGAACATCAGTTTATCCAAGTAAATACGCTTGTAAAAATGAAGTATTGCCCGCTTATCTAATAAAATGGATTAACGAAGATGACACCAGAATTAACTTCCTTTCAGACTTAGGCGTTTGGACAGAAAATTCTGTTGTTCTTGAATTGCGAAAATATCTTAGTAACGAAATTAAAAATTTTCACTATTATCGCTTGACGCAAGAAACACGTTTTGATAAAGATAAAACAAATCTATTCAACTCATTTTTATGGCTGAAAGAAGAAGAAATTACACTTAAAACATCGGAACAGTATGAAACATTCAAGAAAACAATTGATTTTCTAAATGAAAACAGAACTAATTATGGAAATATAAAAATCATTGAAGAATTTAATTTTCAAGATTTAGCAAAAAATTCTCGTGAGTGGAAAGAATCGTTTTATGAGAAATGGAAAGAAAACTCTGAGATTTCAATTTTTCTTTACACAGGCGAATTGCCTAAAATAATTTCCATAGACAAAATTGATGAATACGTTTTCTATTATTTCAACGAGGGGAATATTGTGCTAAATAATTTTAACAGTATTTATATCAATTGTAATACCAACATTTATAAAGAATTACAAAAGTTAGCATTAGATTGTGATGATATAAACCTTGATAACCTGTGGCATAATAAAATAGATTTCTTAGAAAAAGAGAAAGCAGAATTAGAAGAAGAGAATGCTCTATTAAAAAAAACTAGCGGAGTCATATTAAGCACTAAACTTAATACTGATATTTCTAAGAAAGAACAAGAAGAAGCAAACCGTGAAGCTAAAGAAATTGTCAAAGAAAAATTAGAAAAAGAAGGATTTGCCTTTACAGATGGAATTGGCGATTATTCAATAATAAATGGTGTTTATAAAGAAGATGTTGAATTTCCTTTAGTTGTAAAAAGCTATATTTATCAAGACGAACCTTTAAAGATTGGGCTAAATGAATGGAGTCAACTTATGCGTCCCAATTCTATGTTCTGGTTACATTTTGGTAATAGGAATTTGGGATGCCTTAAACTACACAAGTTCTTAAGAAGTCAAGATAAGTTAACAATTAGTTTTAGTACAGAAAACCTTGATTTAAAAGAGAGGTTAGACAAGTTTACTGAATTGTTACATTTTTTCAGTAATGTACATTTTGATTTTTATAGTATTAATCCTGAAGATTATAGCGTAACAAAGAAACTGAGCGATTATCGTTTTGACGAAAGAACAAACGAAACAGATTTATCTGCCGACGATGAAAGCTTATTATAAAAATGAAGTACACAAGGTCAGAACATAGCAGTTTTCTTGAAGAAGAGCTTCAAGCACAAACAAAGGTATTTAATCAAAAATTAAATACTTCTGCAAAATTTTTACTTACAGAAAGAGAAGAACTTTTTGTAGCCCAATTCTTAACATTCAAAGATGGTGAAATGATATTGAAATTCTCAATCAAACGTGGATTACCTCGTAAGGGAGAATATTTATATTGCTTCACAGTACCAAAAGAATTGAGAGATTTCAGAAACTGGGGTGAAAAAACATATGGTGATTTGATAAAAGAAAAAGCAAATTTTACTGAGACAGTTTGTGTTTGGCAGGCTCCCTCAAAAGATAAAGAGGGCAATATTGAAAACGATTATCGAATAGCAGGTTTTCGTGGCGTTGAATTAGATTTTTCAGTGAATATTTCAAAAGCTGATAAAATGATTCTGCTTTTGGGTCCAAATAGACCACCATATGAATATATCATGAATCTTCAAAAAATTGTTCTAAACAATTTTTCCGAGAATGTAAGTTCAATTATTGACCAAGATTTTCAACAATCCAATTGGCAACCCTCTTTATTAGATAACCAAAAAGATATTCCTAATTTCGTCCTAAATCAATTAAAACTAACAGATCAACTTATTTTAATTGGGCCACCTGGGACAGGGAAAACATATCAAATTGCGGAAATCTGTAAAATCTTGTGTGAGCAGGGAAAGTCTGTTTTAGTTACATCGCTTACAAATAGGGCATTAATAGAGGTTGCTGAAAAGCCTGCTTTAGCAAAACTATTAAACGATGGGAAAATATTCAAAACGAAAGTCTCGACGGATGAAAAAAAAGAATTCCCAAAATTACAGCAAACAAAAGAAATTAATCCACAACCCAATAGTATAGTTTTATCCACATTTTATATTGCCAGTAGCAAGGCTCTCGATATTATCAAAGATCCACTATTTGATTTTGTGATTGTTGATGAAGCAAGTCAAGCATTACTTGCTATGTTTGCTTGTGCAAAACTTTTAGGGAAAAAGAATATCTGGATAGGCGATACAAAACAATTAGCACCTGTTGTTGCTATTAATGCTGATAAAATAACCAAAAAAAATTATGACTTTTTAGTTGACGGTTTGAAAGCTCTTTCAGATATTTCTTCAATTCCGATTTTTCAGTTAACAGAAACTTACCGTTTATCGAATAGGAGTTCTGATTACACAGGTTTGTTTTACAACAATAGCCTAAAATCAAGAGCAAAGACAAACATAAGACTGTCATTTCCGGAAATTTCTAACACTGTGAATATGTTTTTCAACCCTAAAGGTGGTCCCACTCTCATAAAAACTGAACTGGAAGTTGGAAATAAAAGGCCATCAAATGCCATAGAATTAAGCAAAATATTAGTAGCTTATTTGTTGACGGTTAAAGAAAATTTACACATATCTATTTTAAGTAATTACATTAACACAGTAAAAGCTTTGCAAAAAAGTATTTACGGTTCTTTTGAAAATCAAAAAGATTTACTTATTGACACTGTGTCTAGAATCCAAGGACTTACGACAGATATTACAATTTTTGTTATTCCCAATTCAGGTTACAATCATTCCCTAGAAAAACGTCTGTTCAATGTTGCAACAAGTCGTGCAAAACGACATACAATAATTATTGCAGACAAGAATATTATAAGTTCTTATCTGCATATGGACGATAATGTGAAAATATATCTCCAGAAACTAAATAACGAATATTCGTTTTACTATAATTTAGACAAAGAATTAAACAGGAACAAAACGTTAAAAACAAATGAAACACAAATTGAAGAAAAGCCCATAAATCAAAAAGGTATAAAAGTCATTGGCAAAATAGATCTTTCACAATTTGAAAAGCCAAAAAAGGAAATCAAAAAAGGTAAAGAAAATATTTACATTATTGACACAAATATTTTTGTTGATTATCCAGATATCATTTCAAAAATTGACAATAAGTATCAAATAGTTTTATCAGCAAAAGTCATAGATGAGCTAGATTATCTAAAAGTTTCATTGACTGAGGAACAAAAGAAAAATGTTCAGCAAGCACTAAAAAAAATCAATTACAGCATAGATAAGAGAAATGTCAGCATGGACACAGCAGATCTTACATTATTGCCTAACGATTTTAACAAAAAATCATCAGACAATTTTATACTATCTGTTGCATTAAAACACAAAACCGAAAATCCTATTATGCTGACATCAGATAATGGATTACAGATAAAAGCAAAAGGATTAGGTATAACGACTATATCGCTAAAAGAATTTTTAAAACAACAAAAATACTAAGAGAGTGCACTTGCTTGAACGTTTAAGAACCGTATTTGTATTAGGAGCTGACAAGAAAGTAAACATCCGATAGAATCCGTCCAAAATTTCTAGCCCTAGCCTAACTTTTTCAAATAGTTGTACAAGTATAAAACAATTTTAGAAGTTGTTTGCAGACTTTGATTTTGCCCAATTAGCCAGAAGCAGATCTCATCAGTTGACAGAAAAAACGGTTAAGCCGAGATTCTTATAACCTAAGAAAGAAAAACGGGATTAAATCCAAAATATAGCACATCATATAAACCCCTAACATTCAAAATAAATCACTATTTTTGTTCAACAAGCAACAAATAATTTTTCTACTTAATAACAACAATAATGAAATACCACGGATCAAGCATCAGAATATTTTTAACTGATGGCACCGTAACAGGGATTAAAATAGCTGAACTAGTTAATAAAACCATTCAATCTATATCCTGTCCACGTCGTCGCATAGCAGAACTTAGCCAACTTGACGAAAGCCAAAAACCAGGTGTTTATCTCCTTTTTGGAGAAGATGATGCAGTCGGTGGCCACAAAGTGTATATTGGTGAAAGCGAAAATGTCTACTCGAGGCTTCAACACCATGTAACCAACAAAGAATTTTGGAATGAAGCTATTTTCTTTGTCAGCAAAGATGAAAATCTTACGAAAGCACATATACGTTACTTAGAAAGCCGTCTTGTATATACGGCACGCTCTACCAACCGTTACATAATTGACAACAACAATGAACCACAACCTTCACCACTACCTCGTGCAGACAAAGCTGCCATGGAGGAGTTTCTTATCTATATCAAATTGCTTTTAGGTGTATTGGGACATAAGTTACTTGAAGAAGTGACAACTCAGAGAAAATCTGATATGCAAACCAGTAAGCCAATCAACGATGAACAACAAGAACTCAAGCTCTATCTCAATTATGGAGGCGTTGCTGCACAAGCTCTTCAAACCGATGAAGGAATCGTTGTACTCAAAGGCTCCGAGGCAATAAAAGAACCCAAATCTAGCCTATCATACGGTTACCGCAAATTAAGAGAAAAGTTCATCAATGATGGAACTCTCAAATTGGAAGGAGACAAATACATCTTTCAACGAGATGTTATCTTCAATACCGCTTCACCGGCAGCTGCTATTGTTGTGGCCACCAGTATATCCGGTCCTCAGAATTGGAAAAATGATGTGGGAAAAACACTAAAGGAGATCGAAGAGGAGCTGATGGAAAAATCAGATAATTAAGTGCTAAAGTAAAACAATCTAAAAAACACAACTAAGAAATATTAAATTCTGAAATAGAAGTCAATATAGAAGTTTCATGGTTTTGGATTAACAGATTCTTTGTTGTTAGAGTGCAGTAAAAAAATGTGAACTATTAATAACAGCAGACTCTGCATACTCAAATTTTGCTAGTGCAAATGATGTTAAAGTGTATGAAATAATAAAAACCGAAATTAGATATCTAAATAAGGGCTACAAAACTAAATCAATGCAATATCAACAAATACAATTACGACTGACTTTTATTATATTTGATGATATTGCTTGCTTACAGGGAGGAGTTACGATAATAATTTAATTACAGAAAAGTCATAACATAGATGAAAATAAAGTTTAAAGAGCAGGGATTTCAACTAGAGGCAGTACGAGCTGTTATTGATTGTTTTGAGGGTCAAAAACTCAGGTCTAATCACTTCACTCTGCAACGTAGTGCAGACCTTGTTAAACGCGCTAAGCAGGAAGCGCAAAAAGCTATACAATCAAGCTTTAGCGATAAGTTTTTCCAAGATATTGGCTATCGCAACAGCCCTTTACAGATTACTCCTGATCAAATTTTAGAAAATATACAGAGGGTACAAAAACAAAAAGATATCATACAAAACAACACTCTCGACAACGTACCTGGTGCAAACATAGGAGTTAACTTAACTATCGATATGGAAACAGGAACGGGTAAAACCTATACCTATATCCGAACCATGTATGAACTATATAATAACTATAGATGGACTAAATATATTATTGTAGTGCCCAGTATCGCCATTAGAGAAGGTATACACAAATCTTTTGACATGACAGAGGAGCACTTTCAAGAGATTTATGGACATAAAATTAACCGATTCATATACAACTCTGCCCGTCCTCAAGATATAGAGTCTTTTGCTGCTGACAACCGTATAAGTGTTATGATTATCAACACCCAAGCTTTTGCAGCAAGAAGTGAAGCCGCTCGAAGAATTTATCAGGAATTAGACCAATTTGGCTCACGGAAACCGATAGAGATTATATCAAGAACCAACCCTATTCTTATCATAGATGAGCCACAAGCTGTGGGACGTGTAGGAGCAGTAGCTTTAAAGCAAATGGCAGAATTCAATCCTCTATTTACTCTACGTTATTCAGCTACTCATGCCGAGGTGTATAATAAAATTTATCGTCTTGATGCATTAGATGCCTATAGAATGCAGTTAGTAAAAAAAATACAAGTAAAAGGAATCAACCTCAAAGGCACCACAGGAACATCGGGATATCTTTATTTAGAATATATAGAATACAGCGCTAACAAACCACCCGAAGCTATTGTTGAGTATGAAATGCGAAAATCAGAAGGGGTAAGACGAATTCGTCAACGTGTAAAACAAGGTGACGATCTGTACCAACTCTCAGGTGAAATGCCTGCTTACAAAAACATGACTATTACAGAAATAGATGGTTTTCAGAACAAAATAGTTGTCTCAGGAAATGATGTTTTCCCAGGTGATGTATTAAACAACTCAGAAGACGAAAGTCTTTTTAGACGTATCCAAATACGTGAAACCATCCTATCACACTTAGAGAAAGAAAAGCAAATGTTTCAATTAGGCATAAAAGTTCTTTCACTTTTTTTTATTGATGAAGTCGCAAAATATCGTCAATATAATGACGATGGAGAGCCTATACAGGGTGAATATGCCAAAGTATTTGAAGAAGAATATGCAAAAGCAGTAAATCAATATATTGATATCTTTAATGATGATTATAATCAATATTTACACGATACGCATAATAACAAAATCCATAAACTATACGCTCCAAAGGAATATAAAGACTATTTAGGCCGAGACAAAGCAGATGAAGTCCACCAAGGTTACTTCTCAATAGATAGGCATGGTAGAGCCATTGACTCAACAATTAAAAGAGGTCAAGACAGCTCGGATGACGTTTCAGCCTACGAGCTTATAATGAAAGAGAAAGAACGATTACTGAGTTTCGCAGAACCCACTCGATTTATTTTCTCACATTCCGCACTAAAAGAAGGATGGGATAACCCCAATGTTTTCCAAATTTGTACACTCAAAAACACTGATAGCGGCTCCGAGATAAGACGTCGTCAAGAGGTTGGCAGAGGTATGCGTTTATGTGTTAACAAAGATGGTATCCGTCAAGACTCGGAATTGTTAGGCAGCCAAGTACACGACATAAATAAACTTACAATTGTAGCCTCTGAAAGCTATGAAAATTTCGCTAAAGGCTTACAAAAGGAAATTGCCGATACTTTAGGCGAACGTCCTGTAGTTGCAGACGCAAACTATTTTACTAACAAAACCTTAATAAGCGATGAAGGTCAATCAAAAAAACTTACACAAGAAGAAGCAATTAATTTGGTAGTAGAACTACGTGTCAGAAATATTTTGGATGAGAATCATAAAGTGACAAATGAAGGGAAAGAAAAAATTGAAACCAAAAATTTAGAACTATCTTCCCATTTCCAGCCTTATAAGGAAGCTATTTCCTCTTTACTTCAAAACATATATTTGGGAGTTCCACCTGCCCCTGTTGATGAACGCAAAAATATGTCCATTAAACCCAACGCCAACTATGATAAGCAGGAGTTTCAGGATTTATGGAATAAAATCAATTTAAAAACTATTTACGAAGTTCAATTTAACACCCCCAAGCTGATAGAAGATAGTGTAAATAAAATAAATAGCAGTCTAAATATCAGTCAACGTAGATATCAGATCATTACTGGAGAACAGCAACTAGTTAGAAATGCAGATGAATTACACCGAGGAGAAGGCATGTTAGCAACTGACAGCACCCATGAAATTGTCAACACAGATATATACAGTGATACTGTCTATGATTTAATTGGAGAAATTGAAAACCTCACCAATCTCAAACGTAGCAGCATTGTTGCCATAATTAAAAAGATAAAACCGGACAAATTCTCGATGTTCCAAAAGAACCCTGAGGAATTTATTGCGAAAACCTCTAATTTAATCAATGAGGTTAAAGCCGGTATGATTATCAATAATATTGTTTACCACCGTACAGATGAATACTTTGATGCCAAAACAATATTTGGGAATGAACAAAACATTCTGCGTACCGATGTTGTGTTGAAAAAGCACATCTATGATTTTATTAATACGGACTCAAAGGTGGAGCAGGAATTTGCCAAAAATCTTGAGCAAGCAGCTGAAGTTGTAGTATACGCCAAATTGCCACGCGGATTCTATATCAGTACCCCAACAGGCAAGTATAATCCTGACTGGGCTATTGTGCTTAACAAAGAACGTGTTAAACATATCTACTTCATTGCTGAAACGAAAGGAAGCGACAGAGATTCGGATTTGCGTTCCGTTGAGCAACTGAAAATTCACTGCGCGACTGAACACTTTAAAGCAATTAGCGGAACCGAGGTTAAGTTTGATGTTATACACACCTTTGGCAAACTGCTTGAAGTTGCTGAATTAAAAGGCATATAGTACAAATTTAAGCAAGTCTAAATGAAAAAAATGGATTTACATACACCCCTCTTTGTGAACAAAAATATAGAACAAATCGCACAACTGTTTCCTAACTGCGTAACTGAAACAGCAGAAGGTCTGAAAATTGATTTCGACCAGTTACGTCAAGAGCTTTCTTCTGATATTATAGAAGGTCACAAAGAGCGTTACCGTCTAGATTGGCCAGGCAAACGCGAAGCTATTGTTATCAGCAATCTCCCCACCACTTCTACACTGCGTCCCGTACGCGAAGAAAGTGTTGATTTTAATAACACAGAGAATATATATATCGAAGGTGACAACCTTGAAGTCCTTAAAATATTGCAAGAGAGTTATCTCAACAAAATCAAGATAATATACATAGACCCACCTTATAATACTGGTAATGATTTTGTCTATCGTGACGATTTTGCTACAGATGTGGAAAAATGGAGAGAAAAAGAATATCGCAACGAAGCAGGAAAGCGAATGGTAGTGAATGCTGACGGTGCTGGACGTTACCACTCTGACTGGTTATCAATGATGTATCCACGGTTAAAACTAGCACGTAACTTATTGACTGAAGGTGGTGTTATCTTTATTTCTATTGATGATAATGAGGTGCATAATTTAAGAAAGGTTTGTGATGAGATCTTTGGAGAGAGTAATTTTATTGCTAGTATTATTTGGGAAAGAGCCTATGCACCGGTCAATTTAAAAAAGCATTTTTCTGAAAGTCATGATTATATCATTTGTTATGCAAAAAATATTGAGTTAGCGATAAATAATGGTTTACCAAGAACCACTGAAGCTGATAGTCGATACTCTAATCCAGACAATGATCCTAGAGGTCCTTGGAAATCGAGCGATTTGTCTGTTGGTCCCGCTATCTCAAAAAATATTTATGAAATAATAACACCTTCAGGAAGATCTGTATATCCTCCCAGCGGGTACAGTTGGAGGTTGTCTAAATCTAAATTAAATGAATATATAAAAGATCGTAGAATATGGTTTGGTCAAGAAGGTAATAATGTACCATCTATAAAAAGATTTTTATCAGAAGTGAAAAATGGAATCACTCCTATGACAATATGGAAGTACACAGAAGTAGGTCATTCTCAATCTGCAACACAAAATTTAATAAAACTCTTTAGTGGTAAGGATTTTTTTGTCTATCCAAAATCTGTTAATTTAATGAAAAGGATTATAACACTTTATTCTACCTCTAATGACATTGTCCTAGACTTCTTCGCTGGATCATCTACTACCGCACACGCAGTAATGCAGCTTAACGCTGACGACGGAGGCAATCGTAAATTTATCATGGTGCAACTCCCCGAAGAAACCGATGAGCAAAGCGAAGCCTATAAAGCAGGGTATAAAAATATTGCAGAAATTGGTAAAGAACGCATCCGTCGCGCAGCAGCACAAATAAAAGCTGAACAAGAAGCCAGAAAAGAAACAAATACAGGTGATATATTCAAAGAACAAGAAGACACGGCTAAAACAAGCAATCTGGATTTAGGCTTTCGTGTTTACAAATTGGATAGTTCAAACATGAAGGATGTCTACTACAGACCTGCAAGTTTAAAGCAAGATCAATTAGATATGTTTACCGATAACATCAAGGCTGACCGTACAGACGAAGATCTGGTAACACAAATTATGCTGGATTGGGGCTTGCCACTTTCTTTAAAAATTGAACAAAAAGAAATATTGGGTGCTAAAATTTATGCCGTTGCAAATGATTATCTATACTGCTGTTTTGACAGAGGTGTAAATGAAGAGTTTGCTCGGGCAGTTGCTGAAGAAAAGCCTTTACGTATAGTATTCCGTGATAGTAGTTTTGCCAATGACACAGCAAAAGAGAATGTAAAACAGTTACTTCAGCAGTTGACCCCCGAGACACAGATGCGTGTGATATAATTAAAATAATTGTTTTGGCAACAAACAAGATTATATAGAATTATACTACATAAATGAGCTTAATAAACAACATAGATTTTCGTTTAGCAGACGATTTGCGAGAAAAAATTAAAAGTAAAAGCAAATTATCGATTGCAGCTGCTTCTTTTTCAATCTATGCGTTTGAGGCCTTGCACAAAGAGTTGTCTAATGTGGAGGAATTGCGTTTTATATACACTTCGCCGGTATTTGTAAGTATCTGATAAAACACATATTGCAGAGCTAGTAAGCGCTTTTTACTTTTGTTTCCAAAGTAAAAGCCATGACACTCGAAGAATTTTATCAACTAGAACAGGACATTCAGGCCTCAGGACAGAGCAACAAAGAGTATTTGACTTCTAAAGGAATCAGTCTTTATACGTATTACTACTGGAAACGTAAAGCCAGGGAACGACAAGCAGCAGGTATTTTTCCCTCAGGAGGTTCTTTTCTTCCTATCCATATACAAGGCAGCGGTCTTGCAGGTAAAGGCATTCGTAGTAGAAACAAAAACATTCCTCACACTTACACTCCCCAGGGAGAAATAGAGATAGAACTTCGTACACCGGCCGGTGCAGAGCTGCGTATTCGTGGTTTTCTGGATCCTGTCATGGTAAATGCCATAATAACATCTTCAGAAGGGAGCCGCCATGTTTAGTCTGAACGACAGCATGCGGTACCATCTTTACAGCGAACCTACCGATATGCGAAAGAGCTTTCATACCCTCAGTGGTCTTGTAACAAACAACATGGGTCGTAACGTTCGTGACGGAGAT
>JBASDX010000004.1:0-152186 GCA_049652385.1 Bacteroidales bacterium
TTTTGTCCAATATCCAACAACCAGCCTTCGGGAATTAAGCCATCAAAAAACGGAAAGAGTACCTTGCTGTGGTATTCTTCTTCTGAAAGGGGCAAAGTTAAACTGATAGGCTTCGCATTAGGCATGGCTAAATACTCCTTAGTGTATTGAAATGTGTAGCCGTTATCACCTTCTATTAAAACACCCGCAAACAGGTCTTGAAAATATATGTTCGCCTGTCGGTTCATTCCACCCTGTCTTTATCAATTACACCTACTTCCTTTCCGAATAATGCCAATACATCATTGACTTTATCCAGCCGTAACGTTTTCTTTCCTTGCTCCAAATCACGAACAAAACGCAATCCTACACCGGCATGTTTAGCCAGATCAACTTGCGTTAAATTCAATTCCTTGCGCTTATGCTTTACAAAATCTATGATAGAATTCATGTCTATACCTTTTAGGGTATAAATATACAAAAATATTTAAAGCAACACCCTAACGGGTATAAATTATATGAAAACTACTGAATTATACCCATTTGGGTATTAAGTTTCTTGTCGAGGTTATTCTTTGCAATAACCCGCCAATACTTTCTTCACTTCCTGCAGATTGAAATAATCCGGTTCAAAGTTATCGCCTTGCCACGGAGATATTTTCAGCATCTGCTGGTATCCACGAATTCCTCCGCTGTCACTCTTTCACTAAAACCGGAAATTGCTGATAAAACTTCATAAGCGATATGCTCTCGGAACGCAATTTATGACGAACAAAATTTTTCGTTTCATTATCCATCAATTCACCCAAACCGTCAAGTAGTTTTTTATCACTCATTGTCTCCAATTTAGTAATGCACTTATGCAGATACTCTGCTAGTGACATACCGGTCCTTTGCTCCACAATGGATTTGTTCAGTGGAGTTTTACTGTTCATAAAAAACCAGCTATCAAAAATATCTCTGTTTGTGATAGTCTTCCTGTCCATTATAGCACATAATTTATGAGCAAACATGTCGGGCTTAACCATTACTTTTACATTTACACCCAGTAAGTTTTTTATTTCATATGTGCTGCCGAAATCTCTTTTTGAAATTTCAACTTTTAATTTTCTGTCGCCCATCCCATAATCCAAAACAGCAATAATTCCATAAAACTTAATGGCTTCATCGTATATAGTTCCGTGCTTCGATAATATGCCGGTGATTTTATCAAGCACCTGCTTTTCTCTTGCCGGATCTAATAGATTAAAATCCAGATCAACAGAAAACCTGGGTAAATCATAAAAAAACATAAGAGCAGTTCCACCTTTAAAACCAAGTATCCCGGCAAGTTCCAGATCTTCGTACACATCCTTAAGTATCTGAAAAAGATACAATCTATGTTTGTTACTATTTAACATGTGCTAATAAATTTTGTACTCTTTTTTTTAACGCTATTGATTTATATGCTGGCATTATTTTGTCAATCAGTTGTGTATTTAAAGGCCTAAGGTTATCGAAATAAAAAACTTTATCCAGGTACAGCATGTCAAGGAAAGCCCTTTCGGGTGTAGCTATGTTTACATGATTGCTATCCCTGAGAATGCCGGCAGTTTCCATTACTATGCTCAAATTAATTTTTCGATAACGTAATATACGATCATCAACTGACACCTCTCTTGATAGGTAACTTACACTAGTAATACGTGTGTCATATTGAAAAATAATACCTGATTTTTGGAGAACATATTCCAAAGATATATACGAGGGTGTATAAAGTATATTTGCTAATTCCAACGGGTTGTAACCAGGTTTAGCATAAATTCCTTTTCGAGGATTTAAAAGCCTGTTCGTTTTTACAAAATACCTCATCCGATCACTCAAATACCTGCTGTCCTCAAACGGAAAAAACATAGCAATATCGGCAATCTTAAAAACTGTCCTGGAATCTTTATATACTTCTAATAAAATACTCATTTATGTATTTGTGAACCAATAGCGGTAATTATTTCTGCTTTCAGTTCACAAAATTAGCATTTTAATTCATAAATCAAGCTAATTTCATAAAAAAAATGGCACACTCCCAGATCGGATCTAGCGCGCCATTCAGTTTTTACAAAAACGCAATAGCCTGTTAATGTGATACTTGGAAATTGCTAATAAAAAAGTGGCGCGCTTGATCCAATCTGGCACACCAAAGAGATGGCACACCGAATGACAGGAGGCTTATTCTTTGCAGTAACTGGCCAATACCTTGTTCACTTCTTGCAGGCTGAAATATTCCGGATCAAAACCATCTCCCAACCAAGTAAGGGTGTTTTCGTACTCCTCGTGGGTAGGGTCTTTAATTATATCCATGTTCTCGTGATAGCCGCTAATCCCACCACTGTCTTCTGTTGGGCAGCGCCGGGCTCCGTCAATACATATAAGAAATGGTATGTCGATTGACGAGTCGTTTATCACTTCCTCTAATTCAATAATATGGTACCAGCTGTCTCCAAAATCGTACAGATATTCAAGAGTATCCCCAATTTTTAATATCAAATCAGAAGCTTTCATGCCTTTATAGTCCGTATAGCCCCACTCTTCCCAGAAATCATCCGACTGGTAGCGGAAACTGTACTCCACTCCTTCTTTCACAAATAGGTGCAAATGGCTGTTAGTCCATCCCATCACCGTTTGTATCACCACATGCAACTGAACCAGAGAAATGTTCCCGGGCACTATAAACTCCCGCCAAATGGCCGGCTGAGCACCCTTCAGTGACATATGCAGTCGGTAAAGCGGCACAGCTGCCTCGGCCTCGGCCTCGGCATTGGTCTCGGCCCGATAACTGATTTTCCCAAAATTCCGGTCAATGGACAAAAGTTTGTCAAAGAGGGGTGTTTTTGCGACAGTTATTTGCTCCTGTTCTCCAAACCGATGCCTCTTATGGTAAGTAATCAGTCCCAGGTTTTGCATGAACCGGTCGAGCGTTCTTGTATTGTAACAAAGCTGTGCGTACCTGCTACTACTTCCATGGGAGTTCTGATAGAAGTACCTTTCCGAGTAGAAGCGGGCATCTCTGGGCTGGTTGCCGTAGTCTGCCATCAAAAGCAGCGAAAGGCCAAAATTCCGTTGCCCGAGCGAACGGTCCTCAAATAAGTCAAAATACGCCCAACTGAGTTTGTGCCCAAAAGTAATCAAAATTGATTTTAGCAACAAATACCTGTCTTTCAGCACCTTTTCACCCTCTTTGGTAAGGATTAGGGCATTGGAGCGTTTTTTTATGAGCCCCCCCATTTCTGTCAGGAGCCTGGTCAGAGGCACCGTGTACCAATCATTTTCAGTCCGTAGCCGAGCGATATTCTCCTCATAATAATGATCCGGAATGCCGAGTTTATAAATCCCGTGTACCACTGCTCTTGGGAGGTTGCCGGTAGCTGTGAGTTTGAGGGTTTTCGCTTCCCGGACGGTTTGGCACAGGGATGAGACCTGTCTGAACAGAGGAATCTGCATATAATCCTCATTGTCTATACGTTTCAAAACAATTGGCCCGTCTTCCAAAAAGGTCTTATGCTCAATCACTTCCAAAATATGCGCTTGATACAGCCAATCTTTAGACGTGCAATCTATATATTCTTTTATTTCTGCGTCCATAAAACTTAAAAAAATAACTCGTTGGTTGAAAAATGGGGAGTATTAAATTGAGCCCCACCAGGTACGAAATCGGGGGTAAAGTGCGCCTGGTGGGTAGGTTTTTCCATTTAGGCGGCCACTGCTTAATGCATCAATCTGAAGCATTGAGAACGCGACCATGCTATCTGCCAGAATCGTGGCCCGGTATCCTTTAGAGCGCTATAGCCTGTACACACACACAGCGCTATCATCAGTCACGGCTTAAGGCATCCAATAGGAACGACCAACACACCGTCATTACGCTTATAAGCGAATTGACCACCGGTCAATACCATTTTAAAAGAGGGTTGACCCACCTTGTCCGTATCAATTCTCTTCTGTAGAGTCATCAGATGTGTCGCAGCTTCTTCAATCTCACTGCTTCCCAATTTAACTTCCACAGGTGCCCAGCGGCCATCATGAAGACGTATTACAAGATCGGCTTCCAAATCACTTTTATCGTGATAGTGGAAAATAGCGCCATCGAGCGCCTGCGCATAAATACGTAAATCGCGTGTAGCCAATGATTCAAACAAAAAACCAAAATATGTCATGTCATCAAGAAGACTGTCAACATTGACATACATTAATGCCGCAGCAATGGAAGGATCCACGAACTGCCGTTTATCTGAAGTCCGGATGGCTGTTTTCGACCTCAACGATGGTTTCCAGGCTGGAATATCTTCAATCAGAAAAATACGACGCAACGCATTCACATAACTATACATGGTTGTGTCCGAAAAGCCTGTATCATTCGATTTGACATCGGCTAATACGGTGGTAAGCGGAGCCATTGTAGAGATATTTCGTGCATAGGATCGAAGGAACTGCCGTACTCTTGCCGGGTTTCTTTCAACATTGTCCACACGCTGCACATCCATGTTTATAACAGCATCCACATAATTACGTGCCACTAAGGAATCACTATCGCCATTTACCACGGCTTCTGGCCATCCACCCCGGCATATTGCCTGAGCCAAATCAGGAATTGTCAACGTACTTTCAGCAACAACATCGGTCTCACCGGCAAACAGTCGCTCAAGAGAAACGCTGCCGTTTGATTCCTTCGATTCAAAAAGACTCATTGGCCGCATCATCAGACGCGAAATCCGACCGGTACCGGTATGAGCCTTTACGCCGTCTTTAGGAACGGCCGAGCCTGTGAGAATAAACAACCCCCTTTCGCTGCGTTTATCGACCTCAAATCTAACGGCATCCCAAAGAACCGGTGCCATCTGCCATTCATCCAACAAACGGGGATTGTCACCCAGAAGCAGACGTGACGGCATTGTATCTGCTATCTTCAGATAACCCTGACCGCGGTCTGTATCTTGCATGTAGAGCACACTTTTGGCCACTTGGCGAGCCGAACTCGTTTTACCGCACCATTTAGCACCCTCAATCAATACGGCACCCGAAGAAGCCAACTGTCTCAACAAAAGTGAATCACAAATTCTTGAAAGGTATTTATTTGCCATCGTTACTACTTAAAAAACGTCATGCAAAGATACATAAATTTTGTGCACTTGTGTAGTTGGCAAGATTTTACTTGTGTGGTTGGCGAATTTTCACTTGTGTAGTTAGCGGCAACTGCGCCATTGAACTCTTAGAATCGAGCTTCCCCTTATCAATGTGCAGGCTGCCTTAAAACCTGTATTATGATCTGGAGGTCTTGAGCCCCACCAGGTGCAAAAACAGGGGTAAAGTGCACCTGGTAGTAGTTGTCAAAGAATATGAACTTTCCCAATCGCCTCATTCAAAGCATTTTAAAAAATCTTTGCCGAGTCTGATGAAAGCACCATGTGCAAAAACCCGGCAAAAGTGCGCCTGGTGGGCTGGTTTTGAGCCCCACCAGGTACGAAATCGGGGGTAAAGTGCGCCTGGTGGGTAAGAACGGGAAGCTTTTAATTAAGCCGAGGCTTTTCTTTTGGCGGCAGCTGCCCCATTGAACGGGGAAGGCCTCCCATTTGCTTCGCAAACGGGTCCCTCCCTCCGCGGGACGAGCTTCCCCTTATCAATGTGCAGACTGCCTGATTCAGATCATTTTCCCGGCATCTTCCACAAACTTGGCAAGGCCTTTTTCGGTGAGGGGATGGTCCAGCAGGCCCAGGATGGGCTTGAGCGGGCAGGTGACTACGTTGGCCCCGGCTTCCATGCAGTCGATGATGTGGCGGGTATGGCGGATGGATGCGTCCAGCCTCCCTACAAAGGGCGAGACGTACCTGGCACCGGCTTTGGCTGCCAGCACGGCCTGTCCCGCGTTGAAGACCAGCGTGCAGTTGGTGGGAATGTTTTTTGCCGAGAGGGCCTTTATGGCCTTGATCCCTTCCACCGTGCAAGGGATCTTCACCACAATGTTATAGTGTACCGAGGCCAGCTCCGCTGCCTCGGCAAGCATCCCGTCCAGGTCCGTGGCCAGCACCTCGGCACTCACATCACCGTCCACCATTTCGCAGATCTGCCGGTAATGCGCCAGGATGGCATCGTGCCCGCGGATGTTCTCGCGGGCCATCAGGGACGGGTTGGTGGTCACCCCGTCCAGGATCCCCAGGTCCCGCGCCTCCCGGATCTGGGAAAGGTTGGCTGTGTCGATGAAGAATTTCATGATTTTTTTTTCAACGTAATGGGTTCTTGGGGGATAAGTACCATTGAATGAACTCAGAAATGCCTTTTTCTAATGATGTGGATGGTTTATATCCAAAATCACGTTCCAGTTTTAAAGTATCTGCGTAGGTTTGGTAAACGTCTCCGGGTTGCATTGGAAGAAACACTTTTTTTGCTTTTTTCCCAATAACTTTTTCCAAAGTCTCAATGAATTCCATAAGGGTTACCGGATGAGAACAACCAATATTGTATATACGGTTTTCTGGATCCTCGGGATGATTGTCAATAACTTTTGTCAATCCCTCTACAATATCATCTATATAGGTGAAATCACGGCTAAGATTACCGTTATTGAAAACTTTTATGGGTTCTTCACAGGAAATTGCCTTGGCAAATAGGAATGGGGCCATATCTGGACGACCCCAGGGGCCGTAAACTGTAAAAAAACGCAATCCTGTAGTCGAAATACCATAAAGCCTGGCATAGACATTAGCCATCAATTCATTGGCTTTCTTTGTTGCCGCATAAAGTGATATAGGATTATCAACCCTGTCAGTTTCAGAATAAGGAACTTTTTCATTTGCACCATAGACACTGCTACTACTAGCGTAAATCAAGTGTTTAACTCCGTAATGTCGGCAACACTCAAGCAAATTGGCAAAACCCACCAAATTGCTATTTATATATGATTCAGGATTTTCAATTGAATATCTCACTCCTGCCTGAGCGGCCAAATGACAGACTTTGTCAAAATGTTCCTTCTCAAATAATCTTGATAAGGCTTCCTTATCTTCCAAATTGAGTTTAATAAATCGATATCCCGGATATGTAGCACTTCGTACTTCTTTATTGTATTCAATTATATTAGGGTCAACACCAGTTTCATATAAACGAGCATTCTTAAGGCGTTGATCGTAATAATCATTTATACTGTCAATCCCTACAATATCATTATTGGCTTCCAGTAACCTTTTAGCTGCGAAAAATCCAATAAAACCTGCTGTACCTGTAACCAGAATCTTCATAGTGAATAATTATTGACCTATACCAATATAATGAATTCCTTTTTGTTCCAATTCAGATCGGTTATATATGTTTCTCCCGTCTATAACCAGTTCATGACGCATTATGCTCTTGGATTTTACCCAGTCAGGGATTCTAAATTCCTTCCATTCTGTAACAAGCAACAATGCATCTGAATTCTCCAGTGCTTCATACATATCATTGCAATAAACCACACTATCTCCTATTATTCTGCGACATTCTGGCATGGCAATAGGATCATAAACTTTTATGGAGCATCCTTCATTTAGTAGATACCTTATAATAACAAGAGAAGGGGCTTCCCGCATATCATCGGTCTCGGGTTTAAAGGATAACCCCCATAACGCGATTTGTTTGCCTACAAGTGCTCCTTTATAATAATCTTTTAGTTTACGGTACAAGACAGATTTCTGGTGTTCATTTACTTCTTCAACAGCTTTGAGAACTTTCATCTCATATCCGTGGTGATCAGCAGTTTTAATAAGCGCTTTCACGTCCTTAGGGAAACAACTTCCTCCATAACCACAACCTGGATAAAGGAATTTATTTCCAATACGGGTATCAGACCCTATCCCCTTTCTAACCATGTTTACGTCTGCACCCAGTAATTCACAGAGATTGGCAATATCATTCATAAAAGAAATACGCGTTGCCAACATGGAATTCGCTGCATATTTGATCATTTCCGCAGAAGGCAGATCTGTAAAAAGCATTCTTTCACTGGATAACATAAAGGGTTTGTACAACCTTGTCATAATATCACGTGCTCTCTCACTTTCCACTCCAACTACCACTCTATCCGGTGACATGAAATCTTTAACAGCATTCCCTTCTTTTAAAAATTCAGGATTACTGGCTACATCAAAAGGAACAGATATTCCTCTCTGGTTAAGAGCATCGGTTATCTTAGCCTTGACCATTTGGGCAGTTCCTACAGGTACCGTACTTTTTGTAACTACTAAAACATACTTGTTCATATTCCTTCCAATAGTTTCAGCCACCTGCAAAACGTATTTCAAATCAGCTGAACCGTCCTCATCGGGCGGGGTCCCAACGGCAGAAAAGATCACTTCTACTTTATCTAAACATGAAGCAAGATTTGTTTCAAAGGTCAAACGTCCAGCCTGAACGTTTCGTTTGACCATTTCTTCCAATCCAGGTTCGTAAATAGGGATAATACCCTTTTTCAGTTTTTCAATCTTTTCGATGTCGACATCAATGCAGGTTACATTAATCCCCATTTCTGAGAAACAGGTTCCGGTAACAAGACCGACATATCCTACTCCAACAATTGCGATATTCATAATGATTTATTTTTTTATCTATTAGTATACATGCTTTCGTAGTACTTTTGATAATCACCGCTTGTAATACGATCCATCCAGGCTTGATTTTCTAAATACCATTTAACTGTTTTTTCAATCCCTTCTTCAAATTGTAAAGATGGTTCCCATCCAAGTTCGTTTTTCAATTTGGAAGAATCAATTGCATAACGCAAGTCATGTCCGGGACGATCTGTAACATAGGTGATTAATTTTTCCGAGGTACCCGGTCTACGTCCCAGGAGTCTGTCAACTGTAGAAATAATCACTTTTATCAAGTCTATGTTTTTCCATTCGTTGAATCCCCCAATATTGTATGTATCACCCACTCTCCCTTTATGCAAGATAGCATCAATAGCCCTAGCATGATCCTCCACATATAGCCAATCCCTCACATTCTCTCCTTTTCCGTAAACAGGGAGCGGTCTGTTATACCGAATATTGTTGATGAACAACGGTATTAATTTTTCAGGGAACTGGTACGGACCGTAATTATTACTGCAATTGCTTATCACAATGGGTAATCCATATGTATCATGAAAAGCCCGCACAAAGTGATCACTACTGGCCTTGCTGGCCGAATAGGGAGAATGTGGGTTGTAGGGAGTTGTCTCAATAAAGAAAGAATCATCAAATTCCAAAGCGCCATAGACCTCATCGGTCGATATATGGTAAAAACGTTTATTCTCATAGTTATCATCCCAACAAGTTCTGGCGGCTTGGAGCAAAGATAGTGTTCCCAAGACATTGGTTTTGGCAAAAGTAAACGGGTCTTTGATACTACGGTCTACATGACTTTCTGCGGCTAAATGAATAACTGTATCTATACTATACTTTTTGAATATTTCAAGTACGATATCAAAATCACATATGTCGGCCTTTATAAATGTGTAATTCGGTTTTTGATCAATATCCCTCAAGTTTTCCAAATTACCTGCGTAAGTCAGTTTGTCCAGGTTAATAATCTGATATTCAGGGTAATTGTTCAAGGATCTTCTTACCACATGAGATCCTATGAAACCAGCACCTCCGGTTATTAATACATTTTTCTTCATAATTATTGATTCAGAATTGAGAGACATTGAGCCAGCGATTCTTTCCAATAAGGCACTTTTATTCCAATGCTTTTGATTTTTTCTTTTGATAAAACACTATAGGCCGGCCTTTTCGCAGGAGTCGGATATTGATTGGTCTCAATTGGATTTATATGCACTTTCACTCCTGAAAGAGCAAATATCTCATAAGCAAAATCATACCAGGACAATACTCCTTCGTTAGAATAATGATACAGATGATATCCGTTGAAACCATTGTCGATAATCTGCATAACGGCTAATGCCAGATCTGTTGCATAAGTTGGCGTCCCCACTTGATCATAAACCACATTAAGTGTATCCTTCGCTTTGCAAAGTCTAAGCATGGTTTTTACAAAATTATTACCAAATTCAGAATACAACCAGGCTGTTCTTATAATTACAGCATCACAGGCAGCTGAAGCAATGGCCAATTCCCCCTCCAACTTTGATTGTCCGTATGCTCCTTTCGGGTTTGTCGGATATGATTCTTTTATTGGCGATGTTGAATTCCCATCAAAAACATAATCTGTGGAAATATGAACAAGTTTCAGATAGTTTTCCTTGGCTACTTCAGACAAGATTTTTGGTCCATAAGCATTTATATGATATGCGAATTCTTTTTCTGTTTCTGCTTTATCAACAGCTGTATAGGCTGCACAATTAATAATTACATCAATGGTATGTTTTTTTACAAGAGTATTTAATGCTTTTTTATTGGTAATATCAGTTTCAGGCAAATCTGTAAAAAGAAAATTATGCTCTGAATGATTCTGGGATATTTTTTGAAAAGAACGTCCAAGTTGTCCTTCTGCACCTGTGATAAGTATATTCATAATCAATCAAACAAATAAGCATTAGCTAATAAAGGAGCATGAATATCTTTATCCGAAAGTATCATTTTCTCTTTATCTATTGGCCATTTTATATCTAAAGTGGGATCATTGAACAGGACACTTCCTTCTGCCTGGGGAGCATAGACATTATCTACTTTATACGTAAAAACCGCTTCATCACTTAGCACAAGATATGCATGCCCAAAACCCTTGGGTACAAATAACTGATGTTTATTCTCATCACTTAATTCTACCATAACATATTGAGCAAATGTTGGTGAAGATTTTCTAAGATCAATTGCCACATCAATTACTTTGCCTTTGAGCACCCTTACAAGTTTTGCCTGTGCATTGTCCCCTTTCTGGAAATGAATCCCCCTCAGTACTCCATATACTGATTTTGATTCGTTTTCCTGAACAACCTCAAATTTCCCGATCTTCGAATCTAAGATCTCTTTCTTGTATGATTCATAAAAGTAACCTCTTGCATCATAAAATACCTTTGGTTCAATAATTATAACACCAGGAATCTTTGTCGGAATTAAATTCATATTCTTCTTATACTAAATTTAATATGTACTGGCCATAAATGGTTTTTCCCAGTGACTGACCTAATTTTTTCAATTGCTCATTATCTATCCAACCATTACGCCAGGCAATCTCTTCTATACATGCAATATAAAGCCCTTGCCTGTTCTGAACCGTGGCCACATAATTTGAGGCATCCAATAAAGCATCACTGTTTCCTGTATCCAGCCAGGCAAAACCGCGACCAAACAATTTCACCTTTAGGGACCCTTCTTCAAGATAGAGCTTGTTCAGGTCTGTTATTTCATATTCACCTCTTGCAGAAGGTTTAAGATTACGGGCTTTATCTGTTACTGTATGGTCATAGAAATACAAACCGGGTACTGCATAATTCGATTTGGGAATAGTCGGTTTTTCTTCTAAAGATATGACGTTATTATTCTTGTCAAATTCTACTACACCATAAGCACGTGGATCTTTCACATAATAGCCAAAAATACACGCTCCGTTATGAGTACTTGAAGCTTCCTGTAAAAGATTGGTAAACCCTTGTCCGTAAAACAGATTATCCCCTAAGATTAAACAACCGGGACCACCCTCTAAAAATTCAGCTCCTAACACGAATGCCTGAGCCAATCCATTTGGGATTTCCTGAACCTTATACTTGAACTTCATACCTAATTCTTCTCCTGTCCCCAATAAGTCTCTGAACATAGGCAAATCTCTTGGTGTAGATATAATCAATATCTCCTTAACACCAGCTAACATTAGCGTTGATAAAGGATAATAAATCATGGGTTTATCATACACAGGCATAATTTGTTTAGAAATTGCCTTAGATGATGGATACAAACGAGTAGCCGAACCACCGGCCAGGATGATGCCTTTCATATTTTTAAAATTGAGATGTTTCTTTATAACCGCCTGTCGGTGATGTTTGCGGGGAGGATGCCTTTGACGTCGTAGATGAGGGTGCCGGTGGATTTTAGTTGGGAGAGGTTGAGGGTGAGGAATTCTTTGTGGGCGACGGCCAGGATGATGGCGGCGTAGCCGTTGCTTTCGGGGAATTCAGAGAGGATGGGGACTCCGTATTCGTGCATGATTTCTTCGGGTTTGGCCCAAGGATCATAGATGGTGACTTCAATGCCGAAATCGGTTAATTCTTTGTGGATGTCTATGGCGCGGGTATTGCGGATGTCGGGACAGTTTTCCTTAAAGGTGATGCCAAGCATAAGGATTTTGGATCCTTTGACCGGTTTTTCTGCCTTGATCATCATTTTTACGACTTCGCTTCTGATATCAAGATATCTTCTGGTTTTAGAGGAGCATATGGCCCGTCCTTCACCTCGTAGATCACGGTGCCGCTCTCCAATACCTCCAGCGTGTGCCACTGCCCTTCCGGTATATGCACTCCGTACACCTCGTCCGGTGCACTCACCCGAAATTCATCTGTGAGCACTCGCTCGTCGTTGTAGAACAACACCCTGATGGCCCCCCGCAGCACGATATAGGTCTCCGCCGTATGGCGGTGTCGGTGTATCGGCAGCAGCGTACCCGGCTCCAGCGCGTTCAGCAACCGCTGCGCTTTCGCCTCCAGGCTGTCGTGCAGGTTGTAATTCATGCGCAGCCGCTCACTCGCCTTGGCCCGCTCCGTCACCTCATCCAGCAATTTCTTGTCAATAAGCATCCGTCAAACATTATTGGTTTTCATCATTCTGAACTTCATTATGTAGAGTCCCATCAACAGCAGCAGCAGGATCACGAAGATGCCCCACCCCATCAGCGGGTACAGCTGGATAATCAACGCCGAACAGAGCAGCTGCAGCCCGAAGTAGATCACCGACACCAACCTGTGCGGCATTCGCCTCTCGTTGGCCAGTATCTGGTAAAAGTGAAGCCGGTGCGCCTCCATGATATTCTGTTTCATATAGAGGCGATGCACGATGGTCATCACCGCATCCACCCCATACACCATCAGGAAGCCCAGCCATATCAGGTTCTCCGTCTTCACGATCAGCAACAGCAACAAGGTCACGATCCAGAAGGCGATGGCCACGCTCCCCACGTCGCCCGCGAAACACCTCGCCCTCTTCCGGAAATTGAAGAAGAGGAACACCACTGACGCCAGCATCGGATACCATATCAGGTCCGGATGCACGAAGCTGCCATATGTCAGATTCACGTATTGCAGCGATGACAGCACCGCGATGCTGTATAGACCCGTGATCCCGTTGATGCCATCCATGAAGTTATAGGCGTTCACGATGCCGATGAAGACGATGTAACCAATCACAATGGCCCACCAGGGATAGATGCCGAACACCCCCGCCAGGTAAAAAGCGCAGCTCATTGCCAGCAGGTGAAACAGCAACCGCACCCGCTGTCCCAGGGAGACGATGTCGTCCACGAAGCTCACACCCGCGATCAGCGTGATGCCCGCGAAGAACCACAACCCCAGGGAAGAGAAATGAAACAGCAGGAACAGCAGCGCCGCCACCCACCAGATGATCCCCCCACCCCTTATGGTAATGTAATTGTGCGAACTCCGATCGTTTGGTTTGTCTATTATGTTGAACCGATCCGCGATCCTGAAATAAAAAAGTTCTGCCGCAAGCAGCAAAACCAAGACTAAGCCATATGATAACAATGTACCCATATTCAATTTTAACTGAAACTATCCAGCGTTTTGCGCATCCCCTCCTTTGCCGATACCGGCATTTTGTCGATACCCAGTGCCTGTTTAATCTTGGCATTGCTAACCACATAGTTCTCCGTGAGCTTCCGCAACCGCTCTTTGTTCAGCGGCAGCTTCAAAGCCCCGCCAATGGCAGCAGCACCGTTCATCAATCCTTTCGGCAATTGCCAGATATGTGACTTTCTACCCACCGATTCACCAATCAATCGGATCAGTTCATTGGTCGATAACGACTCATCATCACCCACGTGATAGATCCCACTCTCAATGTTTTCCTTCACAATCAGCTGCTCCACCACGTAAGAGATGTTCTCGATGGAACAGAACGAGCGACGGTTCTCATAGGCTCCCAGCGGCCAGGGAATCCCCTTCTTCACCACGCTGTACAGCAGGTTCAGGTTCCCCTTGTTCCCCGGACCATGTATCATGCACGGCCTCAAAATATATACTCTTTTATCTAATAGCTTATCGCTAACAGCTGACAGCTTGCTTAATATATACTCCTCCGCCCTGATCTTCGATTCACCGTAGGGACCCACCGGCGCCGGTACAACATCCTCCTTCAGCACATCACCCGGCACACTGTCCGCAGCCGCTTTCACCGAGCTGAAGAAGATAAACGTCCGCGCATCCGATTGCAGGAAATAGTCGAATATCTTTTGCGTGAGGCCGGTGTTCACATCAAAGTAAACCTGTGCTTCGCTCCTGTTCTTCGTGTCATGCGCCTTTCCCGCCAGATGCACAATTGCATCCACCGGAGGCACCTTGCCCAGTTCATCCCAGCCGTATATGTGCTCCACACCATCCTTTTCAGGCTGATGAATATCCAGTCCAACTATCTTGTGGTTCCTGAACCAGCTATTTGTGAAGTTGGTACCCACAAAGCCGTTGATACCGGTAATAAGAATTGATGCCATTTAGAACTGTATTTTTTCCACTATGAAAGAGGAATTAAGTTGTTGTTTTCATTTAAAACCCAATACCGTAATAAACAAAGCCCGAATTTACGATAACAGATCTGTCGAAAATATTTCTACCGTCAAGAACCACAGGAGTTTTCATAGTTCTTTTTAATATATTCCAACTTGGTAATCTGAATTCATTCCATTCGGTAACGACTATCAAAGCATCAGCATCAAGAGTTGCATCATACATATCTGATGCATATTCAATGGTATCACCTATCCTTCTTCTACATTCATTTATTGCAATTGGATCATATGCTTTGATAGTACCTCCATTTTTAAGAATCTCTTCAATCAAAACCAATGACGGGGCCTCTCTCATATCATCTGTTTCAGGTTTGAATGAAAGACCCCACAATGCGATTCGTTTATTTGATATATCACCATTAAAATGATTCATTAGTTTTTTAAAAAGTACCTTTTTTTGATTGTCATTTACATCTTCTACAGCTTTCAATACTTGCATAGAATAACCCATCTTATCAGCTGTTTTTATCAGGGCCTTTACATCCTTTGGAAAACACGAACCACCGTATCCACAACCCGGGTATAAGAACTTACTTCCAATGCGACTATCAGAGCCGATTCCTTTTCTTACCATATTCACATCTGCTCCAACCAACTCGCTCAAGTTTGCGATATCGTTCATGAAACTTATACGAGTCGCCAGCATTGCGTTTGCCGCATATTTAATCATTTCTGCGCTAGGAATATCAGTAAATATCATTCTGTAATTGTTCATCATGAAAGGCTTATATAACTTCTCCATGATCTCTTTTGCCCTTTCAGATTCTACTCCTACAACAACACGATCTGGTTTCATAAAATCATTTACAGCATCACCCTCTTTTAAAAACTCAGGATTAGAAGCAATATCAAATTCAATATCCAAACCTCGTTTATCAAGCTCTTCCTGGATAACTGCCTTGACTTTTTGCGCCGTACCTACTGGAACAGTACTTTTAGTGACAACCAATATATACTTGTTTATATTTTTCCCTATTGTTCTTGCAACGTCAAGAACATAACTCAAGTCTGCACCACCATCTTCATCAGGTGGAGTTCCAACGGCACTAAACACAATGTCAACCTCATCCAGTAAGTCGGTTAAGTCAGTTGTAAAATTTAAACGACCTGATTTATAATTTCTGTGAACCAATTCTTCTAAACCAGGTTCATAAATAGGAATAATCCCATTTTTAAGGTTCTTAATTTTATCCTTTTGAATATCAACACATGTAACATTCACTCCCATCTCAGAAAAACAAGTACCTGTCACCAGGCCAACATAGCCGGTACCAATTATTGCAATATTCATATCAAATCAATATTTAATTATTACTCCTATTATATCTGATAAAAAGATCTATACCAATCTACAGTTTTCTTAACGCCTACGTTCAAATCAGTTTTAGGTATGAAACCTAAGTCATTTTGTAGAGCAGTTGTATCTGCATAAGTCTGATAAACATCTCCCATTTGCATAGGTAAAAATTCTTTTTTACTAACTACACCAATTGCATTTTCAATAGCTGTTATAAAATCCATTAATTTAATAGGTTTAGAATTCCCTATATTATAAACTCTATAAGGTGCAGAAGAACTTCCGGGATCAGAATTAATATTATCCCACTGATCTGAACAAGTAGGTGGATGATTAATTACTCTTATAACACCATCAACAATATCATCAATATAAGTGAAATCCCGTAGCATATTACCGTTATTGAATATTTTTATAGGACGGTAGTTTAGAATTGCATCGGTAAAGAGAAACGGTGACATATCAGGACGCCCCCAGGGGCCATATACAGTAAAAAAACGTAAACCGGTAGAAGGAATTTGATATAGATGACTGTATGAATGAGCCATTAACTCATTTGCTTTTTTGGTAGCTGCGTATAAACTTACAGGATGTGCAATGCTATCACTCTCCGAAAAAGGAACTTTGCCATTCAGTCCATACACACTACTAGAACTCGCATACACTAAATGCTTAATACTATTTTGTCTACAACCTTCTAATATATTTAAAAAACCATCTATATTGCTCTGTATGTAAGCTGCGGGATTTTTAAGAGAATATCTAACCCCTGCTTGAGCTGCTAAGTTGATTACAACATCAAACTTTTCATCATCAAAGAGTTTCTGGATGGAATCAGTTTCAACCAAATCGATTTGGTTGAAATTGAAATTAGAGTAGATTAAACTTTCTATATATTTATTTTTTTCTATCTGTTTTTCTATTCCAAGTTCTTGTAAACGACCATATTTTAGATTTAAATCATAGTATGTATTTAGGTTATCGATTCCCACTATGTTTATATTTGAATATTCTTCTAAGAGTCTTTTACATACATGAAAGCCAATAAAACCAGCAACCCCTGTTATTAAATATTTCACTTTTCGATATTTTTATATTCCAATTCAATCATAAAGCTTTTCATAATCAGATACTATTTTATCCCAGCTATATCTATCACACAAGGATATTTTTGGAATAAATTTGCTCATATCTTCGTTGGAATTGCCAACTTATTTGAGACAAAAAATTAAGCGACATTTTTAATTAATTGTTTTTTAATATTATACAGTTTCCAAAATTCATCAATCGTCAAATTACCCAATGCTGAGAATCTTCTTTTATGATTATACCAGAATTCAATATATTCAAATACATCCAAACGCATCTGCTCTCTTGCTTTAAGCTTGGATCCATAAATCAACTCGGTTTTGAAAGATTTAAAGAAACTTTCAGCCACTGCGTTATCCCAACAGTTGCCTTTCCCGCTCATGCTTTGCTCTACCTTGTAGTACTGCAACAAATTAACGGTCTGTTTGCATGCATATTGAATGCCTCTGTCAGAGTGAAAGATCATTCTTTCTTTAAACGGTCTGTTTCGGTTGGCCATCCGGATAGCCGGTATGACAGTGCCGGAAGCAGTCAAATTATCGCTGATAGACCAACCAATGAGTTTACGATCAAAAAGATCAATCACGCACGTAAGGTAAAGGAATCCATCCTTACAGGATATGTAAGTAATGTCGGACACACAAGCCTTCATCGGCTCTTCTTGATTGAACTCGCGATTAAGCAGATTAGGCGCTACATTATAATTGTGGGATGCATCAGTGGTTACCTTGAACTTCTTCGAAAGCTTGCTGCGCAACCCCATCTCTCTCATATATCGAGCCACGGTTGTTCTGGAAACATTGACTCCCGATGCTTGTAAATCTTTAGCCAACCTGGGGCTGCCATTGCGCCCCTTGGCATCGAAGTATGCTTCTTTAATTTCGCAGCTAAGTTCCATTTGCTTTTGTTCTCGTTTATTAATAGGGTTCTTAATCCAACGGTAATAGCTGCTGCGAGACACACCCAATACTCTGCACATCATCTCGATCGTCCATTTTTTGGAATGATCTTTTATGAATTGATAAATCAACGATCGCTCTTGGAGATGATGCCTAAAGCTTTTTTTAATATGTCACGTTCTGTTTCAGCATCTTTTAGACGTTTTTCCAGCTCTGAAACCCTTCCGGCCTCTCCTTCACGAGAACGGACTCCATTGCCTGGGAAACTGCTTTCTCCTCGTTTCTGGTACTCTTTACACCAGCGATACAATAGTGCTGGTGAAATACCCAATTCGTGTGCGAGTTCGGAAGCATTCTTCCTCTCGAGACTTAGTTTGACAGCATTCTCTTTGAATGCCTTGTCGTAATGTGTTCTTTGTTTTCTCATACCTTGACAAATGTAAGCTTTTTATGCTTAATTTTTTGTCCCAGCAAAGTTAGTAACTCCACCTCTGCTTTTATTTTCGATTCCCCATAAGGTCCTACAGGCTCAGGAACAACATCCTCTTTAAGGACTTTACCCTCTGTACTATCTTTTGTAGCTTTTACAGAACTAAAAAACACAAATGTCTTTGCATCAGATTGCAAGAAGTGTTCAAAAATCCTCTTTGTCAGCCCTACATTTATCTCAAAATAATCTTGAGCAAGACTCTCATTTTTTGTGTCGTGTGCTTTGCCTGTTAGATGTACTATCGCATCTACTTTGGGAACATCTTGCAGTTCATCCCAACTGTAAGTTTGGACAACACCTTCCACTTTGGGCTGACGAATGTCTATTCCATATAGTGTATTCTTATTACTCCATTTTTTAGTGAAATTAGAACCAACGAAGCCATTTATGCCTGTAATTAGTGTTTTCATATTTCTATATTAATAGTTTTTGCGGCATTCCAATCAATCAAAGTATCTGCTGTCTGAACATCTATAAACTCAAAATCGTCAAGATATTGACTAAACTTCGAGAATGATTTGCTCAACCCTACATACGACTTGAATTTTCTTATACCTTTTTGGCTTGGAAATACAGGTTGGTCTGGATCAAAGTCGCGAGGATGGAAATAAGTCATGAGATAGTTTGCCTCTCTGCTCCATTTTTTGATGAGCCAATATGGGATGAGTCTAAAAAAGCCTCCACCAGAAAAGACTAAGTTTCTCCCACCAATTTCTTTAAAGTTTATAGGAAACTCCTTTATATTACCACTTGGTAGTTTTAGCAATGCTGGACCTGCCACTCCATACTCCGGATAACCTCCATAGTCATGATTAGCAGGAAATAATGAACAGTCGTATTTAAAACCCAGTTGAACTAAAATATCTAAAGCCCACAAATTATTCTTAGTTATTGAAAACCCAGGAGCTCTAAAGGCATTTACCTCTTTACCTATCACATCTTCCAATAGTTTTTTCGACTTCTCTGTATCATGCCGAAACTCTTCTTTCGAAAATCTAAAAGACAATTGATGTTGGTAAGAGTGACATCCTATGTGATGACCTTGCGCATCTATTCTTTTTATAACTTCAGGATGCTTTTCTGCCAACCATCCTAAACAAAAGAAAGTTGCTTTAAGATTATCTTTTTCTAATCTCTGCAAGATTTTATCTACGCCCTCGTAGATTCTAACCTCGTATTTATCCCAGTTGAAATCTTCTGTTAAGAAATCTACATTGTACCAGTCTTCTATGTCGAACGTCAGTATTTTCATGTTACTTATATTGAGTCATGTAGTGATGCAGATAGGTTCCATGACCTAAAATTTTTAATGTCAACTCCAATCTTTTCTTTAATTTGATATACTGCCATGTTCTTCTCTTTTTTCTTAATAAATCCCTTTAACCAAAGTGAATTATCCAGCATATAATTATCTGATACCATAGCTACAAATGCACATTTAAGACTTCTTGACATTGATATTATCTCTTTTAATAAGTCATTAATATATTTTTTATTCCCAATGATATCTGTAATAAACATTTCTCTTTTACCATAGTTATCATTTATAGTGTATATAGCAACAATTTCATTTTTAAATGTAATCATCTTATAATGTCTCGATGGATGATTGAGATATCTATAATAAAAAAAATCAAAAGTCCTATCTATTATTATAAGATGTGTCGGTTTATATTTTAAAGAAAGCTTCAACAATAACTCAACATCAATAGGTAACTCATCAACACTTGAATATGTTTTATCATTATTACTCTTTAGATTTAGTAAAATTTGAGTAGTTTTGATTGGATTAATAATTTTCACCCACCATTTTAATTTACCCAAATAAGAATACCCATAATTTATATTTGACTTTAGACTTTGTTCATTTGGAAAGTTAAATAAAAAAGAAGCAGAATTCAATTTTGCTTTTTCTATGCCATGTGTTCTCATTTTTTTTAGTATGCCATTTCCACGGTATTCTTTTCCAACTACTGCGTCACATGCCTCATATACTAGATGTACTTTATCCTGTATAATTAAATTCCAAGACCAGAGGTTATCTACTCCGATAATTTTTCTATCATGCTCACAAACAGTGAGTATAGATTCTCCAAATGGTGAATCTATGAATTTCCAATTATAATAGTTATCATCTCTTGTATAATCTGTATGTTGTTGATCTTTAAATACATTATTTAGTAATTCTATGATATTGTACTTATCATTATCCGTTGCAGTCCTTATAATTATATCAGAGTCTTTTAATATCATTTCATTATGATTAAACAGCTATTTTTATATTGTAGCTAATTTTATCCTGTAATTTTATTTTTTTCAGTATTATATAAACCTAAGAATTGTTTAATAACTCTCCGAAAAATTTTTTTTAATACTTTTTTTTCAAAGTAGTTGAAACCTATAGTTCTAAGAAAACGATATGTAAGACTTAATTTATTACCTCACATCTTCAATTATTGTGATTAGATTATTAATACACCCATCTAAAGTAAAGTTTTCCTCAAAGTATATTCTTCCGTTCTCTCCTTTTTTTGCAAACTCATCTTTGTTTTGCAATACTTTATCTATAATAAGCTCTGCTAAAGCTTTATAATCACCAGCATTTACTGATAGCCCACAATCAGCCTCTCTTATTAATTCTGCTGCACCACCATCAATCATTCCTATAATTGGTGCACCATTCAACTCTGTTCCATGATTACCGCAAAACATTTTGACTTTGGGTCCAACTAACACATCATTTCCGAAATTAATATGTGAGTTTTGTTCAGCCCAAATACAGCAATCCATCATATGCGTACATTATTACCCATTGTAATATTATGTGCATTTCTGATAGACGCTCTTGAATGAATACGAATAAGTTTTACTTTGTTTTTTAATTCACGGCGCTAAATGGCAGATTTGTGTATGTAGTATGAAAAATTTGCAGCAATTGATTTGATAAAGCTTAGTAAAAAACACCGAAAAACAGTTCTTAAATAAGCAGTCCTACTTTTCCTTTATAACAAGGTTTATCTATTTGATTAATATTTCTCATTATTTATAAATCGATAATTAATTAAACAGTACTGCATACTTACTACATATAACATCCCAAGTATAATTTTCTTTTGCTATTTTATAAAGTTGATGTTTAATCTTATACAGATTATCTTCATTGAGTTTTGATATCACATCTAATAAGGATAATTTATCTTTAAAATAAAAAGTGGAATTAAAAGTTGTCGCTCTATTTGTAGGAACATCAAAAGAAATAATAGGAATATTATAATTCATTGCTTCTACCAAAGAAGGTGCTGTACCACATTGCGAATGACTATGAATATATAACGAGGTGTTACTTCTTATTACATTAAGATACTCTTGATCATATACAGCATCTACTATAAATATATTAGGATATTTGTTCTTATAATTTTCTTTTAATTTTTCGCCATATTCAGATACATCCCAATTCGAAACAATGACTAAATTTCTTTTTGGATATTCAACATATGCTTCTAATAATAGGTGCAAATTATTATCAGGTTGTGCTCTTGAAACACTTAAATCATAAGAGTTTTCTAAAAAAGGAAATATATCAATGTGGTGTTTTTCAATAGGGATTATCTGTATATGATCTCCACCATATTCAATTTTAACTGCATCAATCTTAAAAGACTTCTTTAAACTAAGAACAAGAGGAGTATTATCTGCTACATTTATAGTAACATAATTAGCAGACAACTTACGAGACCAATAGGATATTTTTCTCTCAAAAAACGAAGCTTTTTCTCTTTCCCATTCATTCAAACCTCCATGATTAACTATTATAGTTTTGCCAAAGAGTTTAATTAATGGCAACATAAATCCTGCAGCTGGTCCTAAATATAAGATAACATCAGATTTAATTGCAGCATGAAACAATGAAACAGTATCATAAATTAAAGATTGCCAACCATTAGCACTTAAAGGCAGCGTAATTAATCTACTGTTATTATATCTCTTTAAACCGTTTTTTTGTTTTTTGCTGCAATATACTGTGAAATCATATTTATCATTAAGCTGTTTAGTCAAATTTTCAGCTAGAGTTTCATATCCCCCATATTTTGCAGGAATACCATTAGTGCCAACAATTGCGATTCTCTTTTTCATTTACAAATAATCTTGGTAATAATTCTCCACATATTCCTTTAAAGCAATCTTCCAATCCCTCATTTTATTCACTCCTCTTAAATCAAGCTTCTTCGTCACAAGTCTTTCAGAAGCAGGCCGTTCTGCAAAATAAACATCCTTAAAGTAATCTGAGGTTACAACGTTAATCTTAACCTCATCCTCCATCTCAAGAATCTTCAACAATTCCTGTGCTACTTCAAGCCTACTTGTTTGACCACCACAAACACAATTGTAAAGACCCCAATACTCCTTATTAATGAGTTCTTTGACTGTTTTGGCAAAATCATGCGTGTATGTAGGTGTTCCATCCTTATCATTTACAATGAAAAGTTCCTTTTTACCTTCTTTCAATTGCTTCATAAGCTTTTGAATAAACTTTTTATCTTTTGAAGGACCAGATCCCATCATCCAACCCGCACGACAAACAACAAATCGACGAGCGTTCTCAACCACGTAACGCTCTCCCATATATTTAGAACGAGCATATACACCAAGTGGATTAGGTAGATCCCAGTCATCATACAACTCTTTTTTTCCATCGAAAATTCCAGCAGTACTAATATAGAGCAATGGAATATCCAATTCGTTGGCAATGTATACAGCATTCTCGACACTTAGAGTATTGGTCATGTATGTGTCATCCGCATTTTGTTCGCAAAATTCAAGATCGGTGTATGCACCAAGGTGGAACAAGTAATCAGGTTTGAAATCCATGACGTCTTTCTTGTAGGCCTCAAAGTCCCTGAAATCGAGGAACGACAACCATTCTGCGTTTACGTCTTTGTCGGTGCATTTCATTTCGTAGTCGTTTTTGAATTGGGTATAAAATGCTTCCCCCAACATACCGCCACATCCGGCGATGTAGATTTTTTTCTTATTCATTGATGATCTTTTTATATATAGAAGTAATTTTTTTTGCAACAGATTCAATGTCAAGTTCATTTTTTATCAAATGTTCTCGTCCAATGCATTCATTGTTGTTTTGTAATGCTTTGTAAGCCAGTTCTGCCAGCTCTTCTGCATTTTTTGTATTTGACACCCAAGAACCTTCTACTCCTCGTAACAATTCTTCTACATTACCAACATTGGTTGATACTACCGGAGTATTACAGGCCATAGCTTCTTTTACCGAATTGGGTGAGCCTTCAAAATCAGAAGTAAGCAAATGCAAGCTGGCTGCATTAAAATAATAGGGTACAACTTTACGCTCAGTATTGATTAGTTTAAGTTCTTCGATATTGTTGAGTTTATATTTACTTTTTAAAATCTCCAAAACTTCCAGAAACCGATCATAACGTTTTTGCTCTCTAATATAGTTGGAACTAACAAAAAGGATATATCGTTTATCATTTCGTAGCTTTAATTTTTTAATGCATTCCTCTTTGGGAATTGGTTTAAAAAAATTGGTATTTACTCCGTTTGGTTGATAGTAAACAGTGGAGTTGTCTACTACGGGCGAATTGTTTTTTAATATGATGGCATTGAATCTTTTTCTAATAAAAGTATATAGATACTTGCCCTGTTCATGAAGCGGATCGTTTTGATAGGAAATAACCGATTTAAATTTTTTCGATTGACCACTAAAAAAGAAACAAAGTCCACTTAAAGCATGATGGCAATGTACAACATCAAAATTTTTCCCACCAAGAAATTTTCTAAGCTTAAATATTGATTTTAAATACTCAAGTTTTCCTTTTTCTCTTCCGTTAATAAAGAATACCTCATTTTTTAAGCCTTGATCCGTGAGCGAATCAATTTGTTCTTTAACGAAGATACCAAAAATGGGATATTTTACGGTTGGGTAGTTATTAGTTATGTGGAGGATTTTCATTTTTTTTATTTATTTCAATTTTCTCTATAATCTGAGAAAGTCTTTTTGTATAGATTTCTTGCGAAAAATTATATTGTATGTTATTTAACAAATTTGCAGTAAATTTTTTTTGTAATTTTTCATTAAAAAAAAGTCGTTTTATTGAATCAGCTAAAGATAATGCATCTCCCTTTTTTACGAGAAAACCATTTTGGGCATCAACAATATAGTTATTCACCGAAGGTGTTTGAGTTGCAATAATAGGTTTATTCATTATGGCTGCTTTTAATAAAATTATTAATCCTGCCGGTAGTTCAGATTTTAACGGTATAACAACTAAACCGGAATCATTCATTTTTTGATAAAAAAAGTTTTTAGGTGTGTCAAATTGGATTTCAACATTAGCCGGAGGTTTAGAATTCGTACTATAATATTTTTTTCTGGCAATACAAAAGAATTTGATTTCAGGTAAAAGTTCTGCTGCTTCAAATAAAGTATCCCAGTCTCTTTGTGCTTCTCCGCCAACAAATACATAACTGGTCCTATATTCAAAAGGTTCTATTTTATCATTCTGAATTGGATCATTCAATTCAAAAAACTTTTGACTGGCAATTCTAAATCTATTAGAATATTCAGTTATGTAATAATTTGAATTTACCGTAATAAAGAAGTTTGGGTTTTCCATTACTGGAGTAAAAATCAACTTTCGGATAAATTCTCCAATCCCAATCTTTTTGTGGGCTATAATATTTAAGGCTAAAATGGTTCGCTCTTCATTAAATAATTTACATAGATACCCCAATGCTATAGAAGTTGTAAAATTCCAACATATTATAAAATCGCCTGACTTTGATTTTTTTAAAGCCTTATTCGCAAGGGTAATATATTTGATGTAAAGAATTGGCAATCTCCATTTTTTTGTTCTATCCTTAATATTATAATTGGGTATATCGTAAATTATAGTTGCAATATTTATTTTTTCAAATTCTTTTTTTAGAAAAAAAGAACTTCCATCAGCCCAGTCAACCAAGATGTGTATCATTAGAGCTTGTTTTGAGTTATCATTTTTATAAAGTTCAATGTATTTTTCTCCCATTTGCTTAATAGAAAATTTTTGTTGTATAATTTCTTTTCCTCTTGCTCCAAGTTTTTCTCTTAAATGTGGATTGTTTATTAATTCATCTATTTTTTTTGCAATTTCAGTTGCATCGGGGTTCATTATGTAGCCAGATCTTCCTTCTTCAACTATTTCGCGGCTGCCACCCACTAAGTCTGTGGTAATTACCGGTTTGCCCAATGCCATGTATTCGATAATTGAATTGGATATGCCCTCCGCATGGTTTTTATTATTTGTTAATAAAAGACAAATATCTGCTTCGGATACTATTTGTTCCACATCATTTCTTTTTCCGGTTAAAATGATATTTTTAATGTTTTCATTTTCAATGCGGCTTTTTAAACGATTGAGTTCGCGGCCACCGCCAATGCCTATAAATGTGATATCGTTTCGTATATTGGCCATTTGTTTGGCAACATCGAGAAACAAATCGTAATCCTTATTTTTACTGGCCGATGCAACCATAATGGCAATGTACGGTGTGGATATGTTGAGCTGCTTTTTTAACTTATCCTTATTCGCTATAATTTTAAAACGCTCAAAGTGTACACCGTTGTATATTAAGTGCATTTTTGGATTGTTTTGTAGTCCATAAGCTTTGAAACCTGCCATTGAGTTGCCTAGTATTACATCGGCAAATTTGTAATCGCAGACATTAAAAAAAGCTGATAAAGAAAGGTTGCTGTAATCTTTCTTTGCATTGGATATTAAATTTGCCAATAAGGGTTTTCTAATGAGAAGTTTAGTTGGGATTGCATAGAATGTTGGCATAGTTCCCCAGGTGTGAATAATATCGGGATTAAACTGTTTTGCAATGCGGTAAAAGCGAAAAAACAGCGAAGGGTCTTTTTTTAGGTGCTTCCTTTTGATGATATCAATCGGTATATCTAAATCGCGTACATAGTTATAATGGATTTCGTTTTCGGTAATTACAAGGCGCAATTCGTAATTGGTGTTTTTTTTCAGGTAAATAAGCAATTCCACCAGTCGGCGTTCTTTCCCACCCGAGCGAAGAGATTCAATAAAGAAAAGTATTTTCATACGATTAAAATATTTATTTTTATGGTATAGTATGCCTGTCTGTCGGCAGATAGGGGGCTCACATAAATTTATTCATTCTCTTGAATGTGAATATTTTAAATGCTCGTTTCATGCAATATTTTTATTTTTTGTTGTGATAAGAATACGGGAACCATCCAAAGTGTTACAAAGATGGGTGATTCAATAATAGCAAAACCAAATCCAATCATTAATACCGTGACGGGGAAAATGATATGTGCAGAATATTGGTAAAAACGACTTAACCATTTGCCGGTATAAAATATTAGGAACAAAAAAAGGAGTGTGCCTATTGAACCATATCTTGATACTATGGTTCCAATGCCGCTAATTGTTGCTACGCTGGTTGTTTCGTCAATATAACCGGTACGTAACGAAATATTTCCGCCGTAACCGGTAACCGGATATTTTAAAAAATCACGCCATCCAAGTGTTAATGATGCAAATCTTCCGGGAGTGTGACTGCTACCATAACTTTCAGCGAGGTGTAAATAATAATCTACATCTTGTTCAGATTCACTAATGATTTTTTCCTGCATCCAAGGGACACTGGTAAAAAGGTAAATAACAAGAGCAAGAGCTATGGGGACTGAGATAATACGGAATGCTTTGTTTTTAACCCTGCTCCATGCATACCATACAATTATTGCCAATAATACTACAAAACTGGTGGTTGATTGGGCAGTCACAATAGCCAACAAAAAAATCAAAAGCCGGTTTTTATCTTTTAGTTTTACTCCATTGCGTGCGAGGTTAATAAACAGGGCAAGTATAACATAGCTTGAAAATGGCCCCGGTTCCCAACAAAAACCTGCATTGCGTGGAAATAATTCTGATAATTCTCGTTGGTGAAAGGTGTAGAATCCTATGCTTGCATAAAATTTTTGTGGGAATAAATTTTCAGACAAGTCAATGCTTTTAAAAACATTCCACATTATTGAATCGGGCACTATGAGTTGTAATGCATAAAAAAACAAAGCAACAAGGGTGAGTTTATATATTATGTTTTCATATCTTTCAAATATTTGTTCGCGGTAGTGGGTTAATAACCAATAAGCTATCATTATTTTTGCTATGTATATTCCCATAAACATGGGATGAAAGCTGCGTATAATAAGGGTGTTGATTGCAAAATAACCCATCCAGACCCCCAGTGCGATAAATAGTTTTTTGTTTGGATAAAGGGTTTCTCTTCCAAAAATTAAAAGCCCCAGCGCCCATAGTGCTATAAGGACTTCATGGCTTCTAAAAAAAGCAAGAGCCATACCCGAATAGAGAACTACCAGGAAGAAGTAAAAATCTTTAATTTTAGACATTTTGCTGTTTTATTTCTGCAATAAAATCTTCGATGATATAGCGTTGGGGATTCACACTGTCTTTGTGCCAGTTAAGGTTTTCGTCCCAATAACCCGGGCAATTGTCGTATGCTTGCCCCATAACATAGGCATAGCTAATTTCAACAATTAATGGATTATTATTTGATGTATAGATGAAATCAAATGCAAGCGATTGAGTTTTTAGTTTTTTTGCAGTGTCAAATGCAATTTGTATAGTTTTCGTGTTAAATAATTTTTTTTCATATTGTAGTATGCCGCTACCTGATGCCCTGAAATCATTTCTTCGATTAGTACGTCGTATTGAAAATGCCCTATTTCCAACAATCACAATTCTGTCGTCGTATGTATTGTTGGGAATAAACTCCTGGAAATATACATAACCTTTTTGCCGGGGGAGCAGGTTAGAGCCTTCGGGGGGTAGTATTAAGCGTACAAAACCTTTTAACACATGAAGAATGGCTTTGAAATTTTTATCACGTCTTAAACGCCAAAAACGGTCTTTAAGCCCATCAAATCTGCTGCTAAAAGCAAATCCCCGACCAAACGAACGGCGAATGAATTTTTTTGCCTGCGTTTTGTTTTTTACCAGTTTAACATTGATTGAACCTGCCCCCCCCCGGAGTTTAAATACTTTTGGGAATGTTGTTTGGTTAGCCCATTCGAGGGCATTTTTTTTGTCGTAAAAAGCATACGAAGGAACTAATGGTGCATTGATGGATTCGAGGAGATATTTTTGACCGAGTTTATCGTCAAAATGCCAGCAATTATTGCTGTTTGGGAAAACTTTGATGCCCATTTTTTCGATACTGATAATCAATTGCCGGGCAAAGTTTTGCGCACGGTAATCGCCCTGGCTCCAATGCCACATTAATCCGTCACAATCTTTTAGTTGTTCAACAATATCCGTATCGTAACAATTGACAATTTTGTACGAGATATTATTTTCTTCGCAATAGGGTATCCAGCGTTCGCTGAAAGAACCGGGGCGTTTATGGATGGCTAGTTTCATTTGATTTTTTTTGTCAATGTTTCAATTAAGATGTCTCTATGTGATTCACAACGAATATTATTCAATTGGTTTTTCAACTTACTCTTTTTAAAAAATAATTTATTGAAACCTAATTTTTTTAAAACCGCTCTTATGTATCTGCCCGGAATGAAATTGATTGGAGAAAATATCTCTACTGCATTTTTCCTTTTTTCAAGGTATTTATTCCATTCGTTTTGTAGTTTATTCGGGTTTTGTATCACGGTGCTTAAAGCCTTAATTTGATTAAGAACTTCATTTTTTTCATTGTCATTTAATAAGGTTAGATGAAAATTTCCTGCTTGTTGTTTAATTGGGTGCAAAGTAATATCAATTGGTTTGTTCTTTTCAATTTTGAGTTGTGCCAGTAGCCCTATATACCATACAGGGTAGTGGCTGTCATGTGTAAAAGTCATATTTCCTAAACTGTATGCAATAGGGCAGTTGTTGTAAAATTCAAAACCACTAAAACAATGTGTGTGATGGCCAATAACAGCATCGGCGCCATTGTCAACAAAAAAGCGATATTGCTTTACCATGCGTGGGCTTGGTAACTGGTAGTATTCATGGCCACCATGGACAATAACAATCACAAAGTCTGCTAATTGTTTTGCTTCTTTTATCTGTTTGGTATTGTCAACTATATCTAAAGGATTTGCACCTCCTTCGTTTGTGCTTGCAATAGACCATTCGTTTTCACAAAAATTGATGATGGTTACTTTTATATTATTGAATTCAACGATAAGAGGGACTGCTGCTTCTTCGCAATTTTTTCCAGCTCCAACATATGAAATTTTGTGTGATAGTAATGTATGAAACGTGTCGTATAGTCCTTTCTGTCCGTAATCCAATAAATGATTGTTGGCAAGAGTAACTGCATTGATATTTAAATCTTTTAAGTGATTTATTATTCGTTCGTCGCTTCGTAAATGAGGACCGGTTTTTAATGTTTTATTTTCTGCAATGTCTTTCGTAATTGGGCATTCAAGGTTGACAATATTGTAGTCCGATTTATTAAAAAGCTCAATTACTGTTGAGTCGAAGAGGCTTTTATCAAGGTAATTTGGTGTTATACAGAAGTCACCGCCGATTAGCAGATTCATAAATGTTTATTTTAGATTTTTAGAAATTTTATTAGACTATTGCTATGTGCATTAATGTTAAAAATTTTTTCAGCTATTAAACGACCATTCTTTCCAATTTTTTCATATTTCATTGGAGCCTGAATTATTGCACTCAAAACATCAATGAGCTCTTTTTTATTGTTTGGTTTAATAATAATCGAATTTGTATTATTCAAATACAATGGAACTTCACTGACACTTGTGCAAATAACGGGTTTACCTGTTGCTAAGTATTCTCCTAATTTTGTTGGAAATCCGCCTGAACTAAAATTTTCAGGGGGTGCCATAATTAAAAAATCTGCTTCCGTTAAAAGTTTAGGAATTTCAGTACTCTTTTTTTCACCAATGAAGTAAATAGAAGAATCTGATTTTGATATTTTTATTAATTCTAATGCTTTATTTGTATACTCATCGTTTTTATTAATAGGGCCAATTATGTGAAACTCAAAATTAGCATGACTCTTGTTAAGTTCAACGAATGATTCAATCATTATTTGCAAACCGTCGCGTTTAAAGTTACCACCCCCACAATATTTAAATATGATTTTTGATGTATCAATTATTCTATTAACATGTTGAAACCTTTCAATATCAACGGTCATAGGTAAATGAAAGATATTATTTTGATGAAGAGATTCAAATAGTTTTTTCAATTCATATGTCATTACTATTAAACCTGAAAACAATCTATATGAAAACAGGTAAAATTTTTTATACAATAAATTGAATTTATATTTTAATACAGGTGGTTTTTCACTTTTTTCTTGATAATAATTACATCTAATAATTTTAGCGATAAACCATAAATACCAAATTAGTTTCAAATCATTTGAAACCAATAAAATAGCTTTGGGTTTTGTTCTTGTAAGTTCAATTAAGAGGTTAAGATATGATTTCAATAAAATGATTGCTTTTTTATACTTTGGTGCTTGTTTTGGCCATATTGTATTGTTTGATAAATACTTAAAATTGATTAGTTCATGATTTCCAGATTTTTTATTATTTCTTACACTTTTCTCTATTTCAGTAGGTCTGACAACTAATACACATACTCTTTTCTTTTTTGCAATTTCCTTAGCGTAAGAAATAATTCTGTTTGTGGCAGCCATTCCAATAGGGAAAGGCTCGTTTGTAACAATTACCAAGTCTGTTTTATGTTTCATAAAGTTTATACTTTTTCGAAATAGGTATCTCCATCGTTTGGATTGTAGTGTTCGTTGATCCAAAAAATGGTATACAACTCTTCATCACCAATGTTGGTAATGTTGTGAGTATGCCAAATGGGCATATCGACAAACGAGGGCTTATTGCCATCCAGTTCAAATGAGAGTAACTTGTCTGTACCTATTCGGCGAATGTCTATGCGGGCTTTGCCTTTAATAACGGCAAAACGCTCGGCTTTGCGGGTATGGTAGTGGTTGCCACGGGTAATGCCCGGAACGGTAGTCGAAAAACTTACCTGGCCGCCACTGTTCAATTTAACGGTTTCTACAAACGAACCTCTTTCATCGGTGTTTAATTTCAATTTAAACGGAAAGAAAGTAGCATGATCGATGTAGCAAAGAAAGGTATTAAAGAGGTTTCGTTCGAATGGATTGTCCAGGCTTGGGATAATTCCATTGTCGAAATACTTGCTTTTGAATTCCTGCAACTTCTTTAGTAAATCAGACACCTTAATTTGAGAGGTATGCGGTACAGGAAAACGATCAATGGAACGCAGATGACGCGGATTGGGCTGATTTTCGCTGAATTTTGCAATAATGGTCTCTACCAATTCGCTCACATAAATCAACTTTATTTCGCCATCGATTTCGATTTTGGGTGTTTCGTTATGGGTAAGCTGGTGGCAGAAGGTGGCCACTACTGAGTTGTAATAGGGATGTCCAAAAGGGCCATATACATTGGGAATGACCAAACCTGTAAATTTCGCTTGGTTTATAGCAGCCCATTGTTCCAACAATTCACGCCCCTCGCGTTTCGATTTTCCGTACAAGTTGTCGCGTTCTTCCTGGGTTGAAGAGCTGAACAAGATGTGCGGAGTCGATTGTGTTTGTTCACAAGCTTGAATTAATTTCTTTACCAATCCGATGTTGGTTTTGTACAATACTTGCGGATCGTTGTGGCGATTTATGGCTGCCAGATGAACAATTACATCGCATTGCTTTACAAATTCCTGAAGGGTTTCTTCCGACTGGAAGTAATCGTCTTCAAAGGGTATGCGTTTAAATTTTTCGGGATACAAGCCCAGGGTGTTGTAGAGGTGTGTACCTACAAAGCCTGCTTGCCCGGTTATTCCAATTTTTATCATATTTGTTATAGCACGCAGATGACGCAGATTATGCGGATTTGCGCTGTTATTTATGTTTGTTAATATTTGAGAATGCTTTTCTTTTGATCTCTGGTTTTTTTCCAAATTTAAGAGTAGTCCAACCTCAATTTCAGTGGCTTTCAAATAATTTATGAGTTGATTTTCATGTTCTTTACAAATTGTTTCAGTTGCTTTGAGTTCTAAAATGACTTTGTTTTCCACCAATAAATCGGCAAAATACTCACCAACGATTTGGCTTTCGTAAAACACGTTGATTGGTTTCTGGCTTTCTACAAAAAAGCCTGCTTTTTCAAGTTCAATTTTTAAAGATCGTTCATATACTTTCTCCAAAAAACCGTATCCCAATCTGTTGTAAACAATAAAGAAACGATAAATTATTTCAGAAGTCAAATCAGTATGTAGATAATCATTTAAATCAGTGTCATCAGCGTTCTATTTCCTCCCAGTTGAGCCACCAGTTGCTTGGATACCTTATTTTTTCGTTCACTGATTGCTCTAAATCCATATCTGATAAAATCATGATTTCGGAGTTGGGTTCTATGGCTTTTAAGCCGTTGGCATAGCCTTTTGGGATTGAAATGATTTCAGAATTTTCAGCCGATAAAATATGATATTCTGCTTTTAAATCTAAAGAGGGGTTCTCAAAATCGTCAATCTTTACCCATGCCACCACAAAACTGCCGCTAATAGGGTAGAAGTACTTTTTCTCGAATTGGTGCCCTTGCCATGCGCGAACGGTTTCGGTGTCGGGGTGCTTGATAAAATAAAACCGTTTAACATCCCCGAAATGAAAATCGTTTACAAAACGCATTGATCCCCGTTTGTCAGAGAAAAATCCACCTTTAATGATTTGTACAGGCATTTACAAAAGAGTAGTTAAATCAGAATAATTTTCAACTTTTTCTCCCAAAACATCGTGCCTTATTAGTGGCAATTTTAATAGTAATTCTTTCATTTCTTCTTTGCTCAAACGATGTGTATTGTGTGAGTGGTAATCTTCAACTTTCGAAATATCTTCAACTCCTTCAGTAAAGAATCGATTGTAATTCAAATCGCGGTTATCGGCAGGTATTCTGTAAAAATTTTTTAGATCTTCGGCTTTTGCCATGTCTTCGCGGTTTACCAATACTTCATATAGTTTCTCACCATGCCTCGTTCCAATTATTTTAATATCATTTTTAGCATTATAAAGCTCAACGGTTGCTTGTGCAAGGGTTTCAATAGTAGCCGCAGGAGCTTTTTGCACAAAAATGTCACCGTTTTTACCATGTTCAAATGCAAATAAAACCAAGTCAACTGCATCATCAAGGGTCATCATAAAGCGAGTCATATTCGGGTCGGTTATAGTAATTGGCTTGCCTTCTTTTATTTGTTTAACGAAAAGAGGAATAACCGAACCTCTGCTTGCCATTACATTTCCATAGCGGGTACCACAAATGGTTGTTTTAGAATTACCACCCAAATCACGCGATCGTGCAATCATAACTTTTTCCATCATAGCTTTGCTTATTCCCATGGCATTGATTGGATAAACTGCTTTGTCGGTACTGAGCACTACTACTTTTTTTACACAATTTGCAATTGCCGATTCTAAAACATTATCAGTGCCTAATACATTTGTTTTAACAGCTTGTAAAGGGAAAAATTCGCAAGAAGGCACTTGCTTAAGAGCAGCTGCATGAAAAATATAATCCACTCCGGGCATTACCTGATCTATGCTGTGTTTGTCGCGTACATCGCCAATAAAGAACTTAACCTTAGGGTTGTTTAACCTGTTCCTCATGTCGTCTTGTTTTTTTTCATCACGACTGAATATTCTGATTTCTTTAAAATCATCAGAATCAATATATCGGTTAAGAACAGCATTACCGAATGAGCCTGTTCCACCGGTTATTAAAAGTGTTTTATTCATTATATTTAGTTTTTTTGATAAATCGTAAATAGTAAAAAACAATAATAAGTAAATATACAAAACCTGTAATAAGCTTTGCGTAGGCTGCACCGGTTTCACCCCATTTGGGTATAAATAAAAGATTGAAAAGCATCATACTTCCTCCGACATAGAATGAGCTGTTCCTTAATGCTTTCCCTTGTCCGTTAGCTCCTAGATATCTGTTATAAAAATCGCCAAAACCATGTGCAATAACCCCTATGCTTACAATAAAATTGAGAAGAATTACACTTTCGAATTCGATACCATAAAAGAAGCGAACAAAAGGCGGTACAATAATCCAAAGCCCAAATAACGCGGCAAAGCTAAGTCCAAGGGTTATTAAAAGTAGTTTTTTTGGTACAGCTTTACTGGTCGAAAAATCTTTGTAATGTGTAGTGGCTATGGTATTGGGAATAAAGGTTAAAGGCATGGTAAACGTTAATGCCAGGGCATAGAAACCCACCCCGCTGTTGTCGATGCCAAAGTAGCTGATTAAAATATGTGTAAGCTGACCAAAGCCCACAGCAAAGAGACTTCCGAGATACACATTGAACCCGAATGATTTATTGTAGTTCCAAATTTCATTAAGCCGCTCTTTTATATTTTTGAATGATATTTTAAGTTTTATTAGAATTATTGTGTAAACAATTACTTCGGTGGCTATATAGAAAGCCCAAACCAATGCCAGTCGGTTTGTTTCGATATTCATAAAAACAAAATATAGTAGCAAGGCAGTAATTAAAAAACCTGCTTTTGGGAAGAGCCTTACCTGTCCTAACATGCGTATGCGGTTGTCGGCCTGGAAAAGTGTCTCAAAATAACGTAATAATAAGAAAACCCAACCAAACGGGATTACAAATAGCAAAAATTTATCAAGTTGTTTTTCCTGTATGTTGCCGTCAAACAGAGCATACAGCACAAGGAAAAACGACATAATAATAAAAAGTCCACCAGTAATTAGCAATTCAGCGCCATAATATTCTTTTGCTTTTTGTTTATCGTTGTTGAGCACCAACGCACGGTTTCCGGCCTGGAAGAAACCAAAGGTGAAAATGATAATGGCAAAACTGAATATGCTTTGTATAAATTTATAATCGCCATAACCTTGTGCGCCCAAATACCGGGTTATAACTATACTTGTAAAAATACCAATGGGTATACCAATGATATTAACAGAGAATAGTCCCAAGACTTGTTTGGCTCTGGGATTAGATTTATATTGTTGGATTAATTTTTTTAACATTATAGTTTGCCGTCAGTAATTGTATGCGGTAGAATCCCCTTTACATCATATATTAATGCTGCATTATTTTTATGGGACTTGAGGTCGATTGAAAGAAACTCTTTATGAGCCACAGCCAAAACAATCGTTCCATACCCATTCCCCTCCGGATATTCAGTAATGGTTTGTATCCCATATTCGTGCATTACTTCTTCGGGAGAGGCCCAAGGGTCGTACACATCTACTTCCATGCCGTATTCTTTCAGTTCGTGGTAAATATCAATGGCGCGGGTATTGCGTATGTCGGGGCAGTTTTCCTTAAAGGTAATGCCCAGCATAAGGGCGCGGGCACCTTTCACGGGAGTACCTTTTTTAATCATCAGCTTTACTACCTCGGAGGCCACGTATTGTCCCATGCCGTCGTTAAGGCGGCGGCCTGCCAGTATAATTTCGGGGTGGTAGCCGGCTTCCTGTGCTTTTTGTGCCAGGTAATAGGGGTCAACACCAATGCAGTGGCCGCCCACCAAACCCGGTTTAAAGGGAAGGAAGTTCCACTTGGTGCCGGCTGCTTCCAACACATCCTGAGTATCAATGCCCATCTTGTTGAATATCTTGGCCAGCTCGTTCACAAAGGCGATGTTGATATCCCGCTGTGAGTTTTCAATCACCTTGGCGGCTTCGGCTACCTTGATGGTGGGGGCCAGGTGGGTGCCGGCGGAGATCACGGAAGCATATACCTCATCCACAATCTTACCAATTTCAGGGGTGCTGCCGGAAGTGACTTTCAATATCTTCTCCACGGTGTGTTCCTTGTCACCGGGATTGATCCGCTCGGGACTGTATCCGGCAAAGAACTCTTCATTGTATCTCAAACCGCTTACCTTCTCTACCACCGGGATGCACTCATCTTCGGTTACACCGGGATAGACTGTGGACTCATAGACAACGATGTCTCCTTTGGAGATGACCTTGCCCACGGTCTCACTGGCTCCGTATAGCGGACGTAGATCGGGATTGTTGTTCTTGTCCACCGGGGTGGGTACTGCTACTACGTAGAAGTTGCAATCACGTATCGCTTCAATATCGGTGGTGCAACTGAATCCGTTTGCCAAAGCAGACTGCAACAATTCATCTTCCACCTCGAGGGTACTGTCGTGGCCGCTCATCAGTTCATCCACACGCGACTGGCTCAACTCGAACCCCACGGTTTTATACTTTGTGCTGAAAAGTCTTGCCAACGGCAAGCCCACATATCCAAGACCGATTACGCAAATACGTGGATTGAAATAGCAAATTTCTTCTTCCAATGAATGAGATATTATGTTTTGTTTTTTTTGTCTCAGCTATTCTTTCAGGATCCACTCTGCGAAAGGAGCATCAATATGATTTGTTGTCTGAGTGAAACGAGTTTCAAATCATATAGCGAATGAGCAGTTGTGGATGAGAGAATAGACGCAAACGAGAAAAATTATTCGGAAATTTAAATCAAATATGATTCTACAGATTTTCCCAGTACCATTGCACCGCTTCCCGCAGCCCCTGCTGCATGGAGTATTGCGGATCATACCCCAGCAGGTTGCGGGCCTTGTCGATGTTGGCCAGCGAGTGGGGAATGTCGCCCGCACGATTGGGACCGTGAAGGATATCCACCTGGGCGATCTCCGGATCGAACTCCGAAAGATATTCTTTCAGATATCCCACAAGCTGATTCAGGGTTGTGCGCTCGCCGTAGGCGGTATTGTAGACGGTATTGAGGGCCGCCGGATTGGCGGTCTCCATGGCGAGGATGTTCATCAGGATCACATTGTCGATGTAGGTGAAGTCGCGACTGTACTCACCGTTGCCGTTGATCACGGGCGACTCGTGCGCCATCAGCTTCTTCACGAAGAGGGGAATCACTGCCGCATAGGCGCCGTTGGGGTCCTGCCTCCTGCCGAACACGTTGAAATAGCGCAAGCCCATGGTCTCCATTCCGTAGGTTTTGGAAAAGACATCGGCATAGAGCTCGTTCACATACTTGGTGATGGCATAGGGCGACAGGGGTTTCCCGATCACATCTTCAACCTTGGGGAGCGACTGGCTGTCGCCATAGGTGGAGGAGCTGGCGGCATAGATGAACCGCTTGACACCGGCATCGCGACTGGCCACCAGCATTTGCAAAAAACCCGACACATTTACTTCGTTCGATGTGATCGGGTCTTTGATGGATCGGGGTACCGAACCGAGTGCCGCCTCATGAAATACATATTCTATCCCTTCGGTGGCCTTGCGGCAATCGTCCTGGTTGCGAATATCGCCTACCTGCAAGGTAAGCGTTTCTGGATATTTCTCCAACAGGGGGAGCAGATTCTCGATCTTGCCGGTGGCGAAGTTGTCGAGTACTTTTACGTCATGACCCCGCTCCAACAGCGCTTCCGTTGAGGTTGGAACCAATGAATCCGGCACCGCCGGTTACCAATATGTTATTTTTTAAATGCATCGATACAAAGAATCATGCCAATATTGAATTTCAATTCCCAACGCATTCTTCAACTTCGTTTTATCCAAAACCGAAAAACTTGGTCGTGTAACTTTACTCGGAAACTCATTTGAGTGGCAAGGTTTGATATTACAATTATGACCAAAAGCTTCATTAATAGCTACCGCAAAATCATACCATGAACATACCCCTTCGTTAGAATAATGATAGATCTGATTATTAATAGAAGGTTCTTCTTTTTGAATAATTGTATAAATTACATTTGCCAAATCACCGGCATATGTAGGGGTTCCCACTTGATCAAAGACAACCTTTAAACTTTCTTTCTCTGCAGTAAGCCGTTGCATTGTCTTCAGAAAGTTGTTTCCGAACGAAGAGTAGAGCCAGGAAGTGCGTATGATCACAAATTCACAACCAGAATTTATTATCGCATTTTCACCCCGGAGTTTTGTCTCACCATACACACCCAATGGGCTGGTTTCATCAGTTTCAGTGTAGGGAGTGTTCTTGGTTCCGTCAAAAACATAGTCTGTTGAAATATGAATCAGAAATCCATCTCTCTCCTTACATGATTCCGCTAAATTCTTGACTCCAATATGATTTATCAGATCTGCGATTTCGCTTTCATCTTCAGCTTTATCTACATTCGTATATGCAGCACAATTCACAACTACATCGATATCATTTGCTTGAAGGAATTGTGAGACATCACTTTTGTTGGTGATATCCAACTCTTCTACATCTGTGAAAAAGTAATTGTTGACTTTATCTTTTTCTTCAACTATTAATCGAAGTTCATTACCCAATTGTCCGTTGGAACCGGTTACAAGTATATTATGCATATAAATCTACCGTAAAATCGAATAAATATTCTGACGCTGATAACAAAGGATTGATTTTGTCTTTACCGGAAAGAATAACATCTTCCATAGGAATCTGCCAATCAATGTTTAAAGCCGGATCATTCCACATAATTCCACCTTCCGATTGAGGTGTATAGTAGTTATCACATTTATATTGAAATATGACTTCCTCACTTAACACAACAAAACCATGTGCAAAACCACGGGGAACAAAAAACTGTAGTTTGTTATCCTCCGAAAGTTCTACGGCTAAGTGCTTACCGAATGTAGGAGATCCCTTTCTGATATCTACAGCTACATCCAATACTTTGCCTTTTACCACTCGCACAAGTTTTGATTGTGCATAGGGCATCTTCTGAAAGTGCAAACCCCTTAAAACACCGTACGTTGACTTTGATTCATTGTCTTGAACGAAAACTGTGTTGCAAACCTTCTCCTCAAATTCTTTCTGTGAAAAGGATTCAAAAAAATATCCCCTGTCATCTGAAAATACTTTCGGCTCAATAATGATCGCACCCTCTATCGCTGTCTTAATTACTCTCATTTTTAACTTTTATCTCTCCTTATACATTTCATCATAATACCTCTGATACTCCCCACTGGTGACCTTGTCAAGCCATCCCTGATTATCAAGATACCACTTCACTGTTTTTTCAATACCTTCTTCAAACTGTAAGGAAGGTTCCCAACCCAGCTCATTTTTAATTTTGGTTGCATCGATCGCGTAACGAAGGTCATGCCCTGCACGATCTGTCACGTAAGTGATTAAGTTTTCAGAAGTACCTTCCGACCTTCCCAATTGTGTGTCAACGACTTTAATGAGGATCTTAATCAAATCAATATTGGTCCATTCATTGAAGCCGCCAATGTTGTAGGTGTCACCAACTTTACCCTGATGAAAAATCATATCGATTGCCCGAGCATGATCTTCCACATAAAGCCAATCGCGAACGTTCTCTCCCTTTCCGTAAACCGGCAGGGGTTTGTTGTTGCGGATGTTGTGAATAAAAAGGGGTATCAGTTTCTCCGGAAACTGGTAAGGACCGTAATTATTGGAGCAATTTGATATAACTACGGGCAATCCATAGGTATCGTGATAGGCTCTTACGAAATGATCGGATGCAGCTTTTGATGCTGAATAGGGACTATGGGGATCGTAACTCGTCTCTTCCGTAAACAATGTTTCATCGAATTCCAAAGCCCCGTAAACCTCGTCCGTCGAAACATGATAGAAAAGCTTGTTGCTGAAATCATCTTTCCAATATTCCTTTGCAGCCTGAAGCAAATTCAGTGTACCCAATACATTGGTCTTTGCAAAAAGGAAGGGGTCTTTGATGCTTCTGTCGACATGACTCTCCGCTGCCAGGTGAATCACACCATCTACTTTTTGTTCTGTAAAAAGTTCCTTTACAAGTGACTCATCACAGATATCTCCTTTTACGAAAAGGTAGTTTGGTTTTTCTTCAATAACTGTCAAGTTGGCCAGATTACCGGCATATGTAAGCTTGTCAAGGTTGATAATCTTGTAGTCGGGATATTGATGCACAAAGAGTCGCACCACGTGCGACCCAATAAATCCTGCACCCCCGGTTACAACGATGGTTCGTTTAAATGTTCCGTTCGGCATGTTTGTTATCCTTTTTTGTTTACTATATTTTGTAAGTACTGCCCGTAACCATTTTTTTGCATCGGTTCAGCAATTGCAAGCAGACGATCATCACTGATCCAGCCATTTCTCCATGCAATCTCTTCAAGACAAGAGATTTTCAATCCTTGCCTTTTCTCAAGGACTTCTACAAAAACAGAGGCTTCCGAAAGTGAATCATGGGTGCCGGTATCCAACCATGCGAAACCACGACCGAAGATTTGAACCTTCAAGTCTTCGTTTTTAAGGTACTCCTGGTTTACAGTAGTGATTTCAAGCTCTCCCCTTGCAGATGGTTTGATGTGCTTTGCAATCTCAACTACACTATTCGGGTAGAAATACAAACCCACAACGGCATAATTGGACTTGGGGTTTGCTGGCTTTTCTTCAATGCTGAGGACTTTTCCTTCTTTGTCAAAATCAGCCACACCGTAACGTTCAGGGTCATTCACATAATAGCCAAAAACAGTTGATTTGTTGTTGTTCTCTGCATCTTTCACTGCATCACGCAACATATTAGGGAATCCTTGTCCGTAAAAGATATTGTCTCCCAAAACCAGACACACACTGTCATCACCAATGAATTGTTCACCGATGATAAAAGCTTGTGCCAGGCCATCGGGTGATGGTTGTTCCGCATATTGAAAATTGACACCATAATCGCTACCATCACCCAGCAATCTTTCAAAACCGGGCAGGTCCTGTGGGGTTGAGATAATCAGAATATCTCTTATCCCCGCCAGCATCAATGCTGAAATGGGATAGTAGACCATCGGTTTGTCGTAGATGGGTAACAGTTGCTTGCTGACTCCCTTTGTGATGGGATACAACCGGGTACCGGAGCCTCCGGCAAGTACGATTCCTTTCATAATGAATATTTATTTACCAACACCAATATAGATGAAACCCTTCAGGTTTTCATGATTAAAAACATTACGACCATCAAATACAACAGGATTGGGTCTCATAGAACGTTTTATGACTTCCCAATTTGGCATCCTAAATTCGTTCCATTCTGTTACATGAAAAATTACATCCGCATCAAGTACTGAATCATAAAGATCCTTCGCATATATTACAGCGTCTCCAATTAATCGCTTACACTCTTCCATAGCAACTGGATCATAAACAGAGATTTTACATCCTGATTCTAATAGTTTATTTATCAAAACCAATGAAGGGGCTTCGCGCATATCATCTGTACCTGGCTTAAATGAAAGACCCCATATAGCAACTTTTTTTCCTATAATATTACCATCATAATAATTAAAGAATTTCTCAAACAAAATGTTTTTCTGTAATTCATTTACTTCTTCTACGGCGTTTAATATCCTTAATTTATAGCCTTTTATTTGTGCTGTATTGATTAATGCTTTTACATCTTTAGGAAAACATGAACCTCCATAACCAATTCCTGGATAAAGAAATTTATTACCTATTCGTGTATCACTTCCAATTCCTTTACGAACCATATTCACGTCTGCACCAATTAATTCACATAGATTGGCTATCTCATTCATAAAACTAATTCGTGTGGCTAACATGGCATTTGCAGCATATTTTGTCATCTCCGCTGAGGGAATATCCATGAAAATAACTCGAAAATTATTTAATTGAATAGGTTGATATAAACGGGTCATCAAATCTTTAGCCTTTTCAGAATCCACACCTATTACTACTCTGTCAGGTTTCATAAAATCTTCAATAGCATTCCCTTCTTTTAAGAACTCCGGGTTAGATGCAACATCAAATTCAATAAAAATATCTCTATTTTTTAATTCTTCTTCTATCGTTTCTCTTACTTTTCTGGAAGTGCCGACAGGTACTGTGCTTTTAACGGCAATAACCAAATATTTGTTTATGTTCCTACCAATAGTTCTAGCAACATCCAATACATACTTTAAGTCTGCACTACCATCTTCATCAGGTGGTGTTCCTACAGCAATAAAAATTATTTCTGAATAATCTAATGTATCTTCTAGTTTTGTAGAGAATCGAAGTCTACCTGCATTGACATTCTTATCTATCATTGAATCCAATCTTGGTTCGTAGATTGGTATGATACCTTTGTTTAGATTCTCTACTTTTTGTTGATCTATATCAACACAAGTTACATTTGAGCCTAATTCTGCAAAGCAAGTACCCGTAACCAACCCAACATAACCCGTTCCAACAATTGTAATGTTCATAATATTATATAGTTTTTAATTCTATTTGAAATAATATTTATTATACCATTCTACAAACTTCTCCACACCATCAATTACTGTTGTACTAGGTCTATATCCTGTATCTTTCACTAACTCTGAAACATCAGCCTCTGTACGATATACATCACCCGGTTGCATTTGCAAGAATTCTTTAATTGACTCTTTTTCTAAACTTGTCTCCAAAGCTTTTATAAAATCCAAAAGTCGTATAGGTGTGGAATTACCAATATTGTAAACTTTATAGTTTACTCCATTGGAGACATTATTTTCATTTGAATGTGTCAAGTCTAAAACTCTTTTTATACCCTCAACGATATCATCAATGTAAGTGAAATCCCTGTATAAATCACCATTATTAAATACTTTAATTGGTAAATCAGCAATGATCGATTTTGTAAAAAGGAACAACGCCATATCAGGTCTTCCCCATGGTCCATAAACTGTAAAAAAACGTAGTCCGGTAGTGGGTATTCCGTATAAATGACTATATGTATAAGCCATCAATTCATTACTTTTTTTTGTAGCAGCATAAAGACTTATAGGATGGTCTACGTTGTCTGTTGTGCTTAAAGGCATTTTCTTACTATTGCCGTATACACTTGAAGAACTTGCATAAACCAAATGTTTTATTTTATGATTTTTTGATGCTTCCAGAATATTCACAAAACCTACAATATTACTATCGATGTAAGCATGGGGGTTCTCCAAACTGTAACGTACACCCGCTTGCGCAGCTAAATTACATACTATATCAAATTTTTCTTCTTCAAATAGCTTATTGATTTGGTCTCTATCCTGTAAGTTCAAACGTATAAATTGATGTCCTTGATATATGTTACTTTGTATTTTGGTATACCATTTCTCAGCATCCTTACTAATACCTAATTCTGAAAGACGACCATACTTTAAATTAACATCATAGTAATCATTGATATTGTCCACACCAACGACGAAATCACCTCTTTCTAAAAGAGCTTTTGTTAAATGAAATCCAATAAAGCCGGCACTTCCAGTTACTAAAATCTTACTCATTTGATGTATATATAAATACTTGAAATTTTTATTTTTATATTAGACTAAAAGGAAAAAAGCAAATCCAGGCCAATATTCCCAAAATTAAGGTTTTACAAATTGATTTATAACAAATAATTTTAAAATTTTATGAAAATACTTTGAATTATATGTACCTCAATGATAATTGATTCCTTTACAGTTTTGCATCGTAATCACTTAAGATGCTCTTAACATCATAAACAACGGCGTTCTCCTCTTTGAGACTATCTATGTTCAATTCCTTGAATTCATTGTGTGCCACTGCAAGGATTACCGCATCATAATGTTGTTCGGGAAGCTCGTTGTGCAATTCAACACCATATTCATGTTTGGCTATGGCTGGATTTGCCCAGGGGTCGTAAATGGTGACATTGGCATTGTACTCTTCCAGCGTCTTGATGATGTCGATCACCTTGGTGTTGCGCACGTCGGGACAGTTTTCCTTGAAGGTAAAGCCTAAAACCAGCACATTTGACCCAAGCACCTGAATCCCTTTCTTGAGCATCAACTTCACCACCTGATCGGCCACATACTCGCCCATGCCATCATTGATGCGACGTCCGGCAAGAATGATCTCCGGATTGTAACCCAATCGCTGTGCTGCCTGTGCAAGATAATAGGGATCTACGCCGATGCAATGACCGCCTACCAACCCCGGTTTAAAGGGAAGGAAGTTCCACTTGGTGCCGGCTGCTTCCAACACATCCTGAGTATCAATGCCCATCTTGTTGAATATCTTGGCTAGTTCATTCACGAAGGCGATGTTGATATCCCTTTGTGAGTTTTCAATCACCTTGGCTGCTTCGGCCACCTTGATGGTGGGGGCCAGGTGGGTGCCGGCGGTGATGACTGAAGCATATACCTCATCCACAATCTTACCAATTTCAGGGGTGCTGCCGGAGGTGACTTTCCTGATCTTTTCGACGGTATGTTCCTTGTCGCCGGGATTGATCCGCTCGGGACTGTATCCGGCAAAGAACTCTTCATTGTATCTCAAACCGCTTACCTTCTCTACCACCGGGATGCACTCATCTTCGGTTACACCGGGATATACGGTGGACTCATAGATCACGATGTCTCCTTTGGAGATGACCTTGCCCACGGTTTCACTGGCTCCGTATAGCGGACGCAGATCGGGGTTGTTGTTCCTGTCCACCGGAGTGGGTACTGCCACCACGTAGAAGTTGCAATCACGTATCGCTTCGATATCGGTGGTGCAGCTGAATCCGTTTGCCAAGGCTGACTGGAGCAGTTCATCTTCCACCTTTTTATCATTTCAACTACAAGTAAATTAAAATTTCACCTGTTAACTCAACACCGATGTTGACTGCCACAATGGCGGTGGGGAGGCAAATATAATTATTTTATCTTTGAAAAAGTCTCCTTCAAATACGGCACTCCCAGCACCCACCCCGCTCCAACAATCAATCCCAAAAAGGTATATATGATCAGCATCCGGGCACGGGAGGGTTTAGATTTTTCCACCGGAACGACTACCGGTTCAATAACCGTTAAGATGGGGGTAGTTTCGGTTACGGCAATCTTGGCCTGTTCTTTTTGTTTGGCCAGTTCTGTATAGACGCCCAGCAAGAGGGTGTATTCGGACTGGAGTTTTTCTTCCCGGGTGCGAGCCATGGCGGAGGTCAGATTGACGTTGGCATCGCGGAATCGGGCCAGTTCTTCCTGTTTTGCTTCAAAATTCAGACGTGCTTCCTGAAAATTGGCTTCTACATATTCAAGGTTGGCACGAACCTTCTGCAATTTGAACTCGGTCAGGTATTGCTGGAGTAACTGCTGACCTTTTAGGGTTAATTGGGCAGCCAGAAGAGGATTCCTCATTGTGGTGGATAATTGGACGTAACCTTTTTTTTCATTCATTTCAAGCAAAAATACTTCATACAAATCTTCCAATACTTTTTGCTCCTTATAAGTCAATCGCGAAATAGTGTCTTTATCACTCCCTTTTTGGATATCTTCATGTTCTCCTCTAATAGCTTCCAAAATAACACCTGGTAATCCTAAAGTATATTTTTTTATGACGTAAAGCAGGTTAAATTTTCGGTATTTTTTATCAGTAACATAGTCATAATATCTAACAGGTACAGGAATATCATCTATAGAATATAACGAAAAAATTAATTCCTTCTGAAAATCTACATTCTTAATGATATTTGGATACACATTAGGGGAAAGCACTTCTCCCGAGGTTATGTCTCCCAGGCTGATCCCCGCCATAGCAGCCAGGCCACTCAGACTTCCTCCAACCTTTTTTTCGGAAGTCTGTGGCACCAGCGTACAGCTGGCGGTGTATTGGTTTGGGGTGAGCAAAGCGATTACCAATCCCAGGGCCATGGCCACACCGGTTACAATGAGTATGAATTTGCGTTTGGCCCAGAGTTTCTGTAAGATCTCTACCAGGTCAATGGTATCTTCTTCTACAGGTTGTAGGTTTTGTTTGTTTTCTTCCATGCCTGTTTTAATTACTGGTTGGGTTAATACGCGAAACATTCAACAAGGTAGCCACGGTCAATGAAATTACGGATAAAACAGAAGTAGTCACACCAACCACATCCCCCCAATCAGCGCCCTGCCGTTCCGGTTTCATAGGTACGATGATCTCACAACCCGGTTCCACTTTAGAGCTTCGTCCTTTGGAAATGGTATTGTTCATATAGATCACAAAGACACGGTTACGGCGGGCACGGAAAGCATACCCTCCTGCATTCTTAATGTAATCGGCAACGGACATACCTTTTTTATATGTCACGGCATTGGGATACATCACGGCACCTGATATCTTGACCACGTTGTCCATGGTTGGAATGGAAATCACATCCCCGGCCCTTAGTACCAGGTCGGCATCACTTCCCGGTTCACGCAAGGCACTTATTAAATCAATTCCTACGGTATATGTTGCCCCCAGGGACAAACTTTCCACAGGTATGGAGTCCCTGTGATGCAACCTGGATAGTTCCAGGGTAGTAGCGGCCTGTTCACGTTCGTCTGCAGAGCGCACACGCGTCATTTTTGCCCCTTTGGTAAAAGCCGTAGGGGTGAGGCCCCCGGCCCTTTTGATGAACGAGGATAATGTTTCGTCTTTAGTTGTCAGGGAGTAATTCCCGGGAAATGTTACTTCGCCCAGTATGGCTACCCGGTGTTGTGCTTCGTACCCGGGAGAACGCCTTACGGCCACAATATCATAAGGTTCTAGCAGGAAATCCTTTTCCCCTTCAATGATCAGCCCGTTTTCAATAGTAAAGGTAAATATCTCGCTGATCAGGGATGATTCTTCCGTGGCCAGCGGATCCCTTGTACGCCGGGCCACATCCACTTTCATAAGCGAGGCGGATTCCCTCAGCCCGCCCCCGGTAATGATCAGGTCCTCTATGCTCATGTTCAATGCATAGGGATACGTTCCGGGGTTCATGACTTCCCCTTCCAGGGTGACGGTGTAATCCTGGCGCAGGGCATCTTCGGACATTACGTACAGGCGGTCGTTGCGTTTGAGCACGATGTCCGGGATCTCCCCGGCAAGTAATTTGCCCAGGTCTACGGATTCCACGGTGCGGGAAAGATCCGGGTTTTCCCGGTTCAGGATGGCCCGACCCAGGAAGGCGTCTTCCCTGGGCCCCTCGGCAATGGTTACCAGGTCTTTCAAGGTCCTTACCCTTTCATCCAGTGCAAAGCTACCGGGGCGGAATACCGCTCCCGATATTGTTACGCGGTTCTCGTACCGGTCCAGGATACTGCCCACACTTACCACATCTCCGTCGTGCAGTTCAAAACGTTCGTATTGGATCATTTCCACCGTATAGACTTTGCGCTCGGTAGTGCCCAGACGCGTCAATTGCACGTTCTTTTTGTAGGCATCGCTTGTAAACCCGCCGGCGTATTCTATGAGCCGGGACATGGGTTCGTTTTCCAGCATTTCATAGATCATGGGGCGTTTGACCTGCCCGTTTATCTGTACCCTTTTGGTGTAGGGTTCCACTTTCACGATGTCGTTTTCCTTCAATATGATATCCCCGCTGCTATCACCGCTCAACAGGTAATCGTACACATCCACTTGTTTTTCCAATTGGCCCTTGCGGAATACTTTCACGTTGCGCAAACTCCCGATATCATTGATTCCACCGGCCGAATACAGTGCATGAAAGACCGAGGCAAAGGAGCTGAGCGTGTAGGTGCCCGGCAAGGCAACCTCGCCCATGATGTTGACCTTGATGCTGCGGATATTCCCCACAGAGGTTTTGATGAAGGTGCGCGGGTGTGCGGAGCGCAGATCGGAATAAATTCGGCCGAAGGCTGTTTTGATTTTTGCGCTAGCTTCCTTGATGTCCATTCCCTGCAGGTAAATGGGCCCGATGTTGGGGACACTGATGTACCCGTCAGGGCTGATGGTTTGACGGACTGTCAGTTCGCTGTTTCCCCAAATGTCGATGACCAGCTCATCTCCTGCTCCCAATTCGTAATTCTCGGGAGTGGGCATATTTAAAGTAGGCTGGAAAGTCAGGTTCTTGGAGGAGAACAAATCGCGTCCGAATACCGATCCGGGCCGGCGTACGGGCGTTTCGTGAATAACCACCACCTCATCGGGTCCATCGTAGGAGGCATCCCGGGTGCGGCTTTCCGTGCTCATTACCGTTCCGGTTTGTGCTGCGCCTTGTGTCTGGTAATCCGCATAGATCCGCTCGGCTTGTTCCCGGGTTACGCCTTTGGCAGCCAGTTCGGTAAGGATCTGTTGTTGCGAGGCCCCCGTGGCCTGCAGGCGGCGGACTTCACTAATGACCTGTTGGTCGCTCAGCTGCCCGTATGCCACCACTGCCACCAACAAAAACACGGCAGTACTAAGAAGGGTTCTAAAAATTCTCATATGAAAAACGTTTGTATAAATCTTTTAAATATCCGGTAAATGTAGGCAATTTTTCTTTTACCTCAGTAAGAGAAACTGCATCTATTCCCTGTTTCATGGGCCATCCTTTTTCAATGGGCAAAACAACAAATGTATGTGTTGGCGAAATATCTTCTATAGCATTATAATTGCCCTTTGAAAGCGTTGGTGAAAGACCTGATTTACACTCTATAGCAAATACATAGTCATATATTTTCATTACAAAATCAATTTCAGCTCCGTTTGCAGTTCTGTAAAAATAAAATTCCGCTTCCGGAAACACCCCTTTCAAATTTGACAATACAATTTGTTCCCAGATAGTACCAAATGACGGATGGGCAGAGAGGGCATCAAAATTATACAGACCAAGCAGTGCAGCGGTAATTCCCGAGTCAGAAATATACACTTTTGGTGCTTTCACTAAACGTTTACCCATATTTGAAATATACGGAGCCACAATCTCCACCATAAATGTGCTTTCCAATAAATCTATATAATTTTTTACTGTAACAGATGATACATTTAATGATTTCGCAAAAGTTGAATAGTCTGCTGTTTTCCCATTATTGTGCGCCAACATTTGCCACAACCGTCGCATGGTCGCAGGAGTAAATCCTTTCCATTGCAATAAGTCCCTTTCTAAGAAAGTTGAAATAAAATCCTGTCGCCATTGAAAAGATGATTTTTCGTCTTCCGCCATAATGCTGCGGGGAAAACCTCCCTTAGCAAAGTAATCATATAGCGTGTATTTGTTTTCTATTTCTTCCAGTAAAAAAGGGGTCAATTTTTTGTAGTGTATCCTTCCTGCAAGCGACTCTGAAGACTGCTTAAGCATATCGCGCGAAGCCGATCCCAAAACCAAAAAGACTCCATTCACACTCCATTGATCTGCCAAAAATCGTATGAGAGGAAACAACTCCGGTTTGCGTTGAATCTCATCAATACATATCAACTTGCCTTTTTGCATAGATAAATACCATTCAGCATCTTCCAGTTTTGAGAGATCGGAAGGACGTTCAAGATCTAGATAAACTGTGTTTGCACTCTCTGGAAACATGTTTTTCACCAATGTAGATTTTCCACATTGACGAGGCCCTATAATAGCTACAACAGGAGCGCTACTCATAGATTGTATGATACTTTTCTCTATGGATCTTTGAATGTACATTCAATACGTTACGTTATTTTACCATGCAAATATAAAAATTTATTTTAAATTTACCTGCATTACCACTTCCCTACTGCCACCAGGATCTTTACCACCTCTTTGATTACTGTTTCAATGGCATCCAGGGCTTTGGGGACTTTGTTCATGCGGGTGACCCGGGTACGGATGCGTTTGGACAGGTCATTCAGCCGGGCGGTGATTTGTTCCATGTCTTTGTACACCTCTTTTTCCAGTTTCTTGAGTAGTAAACGATTCCCTGCTCCCTTGATAAGGGAAACCTCGCGCCCGCGGAGGGAAGGACCCATTGGATTTGCTTATGGGAGGCGTTTCCCGTTCAACCCTCCTCACTCCTCACATCTCACTCCTAACTCCTCAATACATCATTCCGAATAGCCAAAGTGGTATTTTGTTTTTGTGTCCTATTTCGAGATCATCGGAAACTACAAAACTGTTTGGAATATCCTTTATCTGGTCAAAAGCTTTTCGTTTGCCTCCCACTTCAAAAGTATATTTATCCACAATAAAATCGCCCTGGTTTGCCAGTGACAGGTTAGAAACAGCTTTCAACTGATTCACAAAAAAAGTTTCTCTTGCACTACCGATATTTGGGTTTTCACCAAAAATAAACGATAAATTTGTATTGTTGAGCAACACTTTATCGGGTTTTGTCAAATCTCCTATAGTTTTACTCTTAAAAGAAACAAGATTTAGCAATTTTGCATTAGCCAGCAACGATAGATATTTGACAGTAAGATTTCTATTCGTATCTATCGCATCACTTAACTCTTTGATGTTTGGCTTGTAGGGCACTAATGTGGAAAGAACCGCCAGCAACTTTTTCAATTTATACCGTGAACCAAATTCAATATTCTCGACAGCCGGAATATCAACGTTAATTACATTGTTTATAGCTTCTTGCAGTTTGGTTTCGTATTTTTTCACGCCTTCTTTGTAAAACAAATAATAGCCGTTTCTTAGATATTTTTTGAATAACGGCATTATTTTTATGCCCTCAGTAATCTGCATGGCTATATTTTGATGATTTTCAATAATTTCTTCTAATGACAAAACAGGAAATTCACCGATATTTTCAAACTTCAAAAATTCTCTAAACGAGAGGCCTTCGAGCGTTTCATAAACAACCCTTCGTGACAAATCTGCCATTGAATTATATATTTGTAAAAGCGACGAACCAGTAAATACAATTTTTAGTTTTGGAAAGCTATCGTAAATGTTTTTGATTTCTTTTGCCCAATTGGGATAGTGGTGAATTTATAGAACTCATCGGCCAAATCAAAAATAGTATGATTGGCAAACCAAGTATTGTCCAGACTCGCAAAAAGGGCCTCGTCCTTATTGGCGAATGTTGTTTTAATATGTTGAAGCAACATCGTGGTCTTCCCAACTCCCTTCGCCCCAATAATTGCTATACAATGCTCGTCCCAATCAATATTCCGATAGAGGTATCGATACATTTTTGCATTAGTTTCCTGCAACAATCTCAGATAAATTTTCACTAAACTTTCCATATCGGTAAAGATGCAAAAATGTTTTTTATAAATAGCATTTTATACGAATAATTGCTCTTTATAAGTAGCACTCCTCACTCCGCATTATCAAAACTACCTGTTCCACCGGTTATCATTAGGCTCTTTAACTGTCATACCAGCCATTGGGCGGCAGGAACTACTTTGATTTGTTTATTGCCGCAGTATCGACCAGATAGCTCTTGCAACTTGTCTGACGTGTCTTGCTCTTGAAAGAGTACTTGTATATCAACCTGATCAGGTAGGCCTCCGCAAGATATGACACATAGTTTTTAACTGTATGTGTTGACCCTACTGCACAAATTCACGAAAAAACATCCTTTCTACTGCATAAATTAAAACTACCACTTCCCTACCGCCACCAGGATTTTTACCACCTCTTTAATCACGGTTTCAATGGCATCCAGGGCTTTGGGGACTTTGTTCATGCGGGTGACCCGGGTGCGGATACGTTTGGAAAGGTCATTCAGCCGGGCCGTGATCTGTTCCATGTCTTTGTACACCTCTTTCTGCAGCCGGGCAATGGCCAGGCGTTCGGCATCCCGCATGGCCAGCGCCGACAATTCCAGCAGCCCCCGCTCCTTCACCCCCAGCGACAGATCCATCCGCTCCCGGTCCACCCGCTCAATCGCCTGCTGGATCTGGGCTAAAGTCAGTTCTTCTGTTTTTTCAATCATATTTTACTACTATTTCAAGCTTTTTTGCAGGGCGTTCAGTTGCACAGCCAGGGTGTTGAGTTCTGTCAATTCTTCATACCAGTAGTCCCAACGTTCCCGCTTATCCAGTTGGGTGAGGAGTTTGTGGTGGGCCCGTTTGAGGCTCTGCAGATATTTTACAGAAGCCATTTCCAAACAGAGACAGTCTCAATTTTTTCGTAATCAGGAATAAAGGATGCTTCTATACTGTTGGTTATCAATATTCCCTGTGGTATTCTATAGGTTTTCATGGCTTCCTGTAGACCCCGGTATTCGCGTTCGTAATTGGTTTTGTCTAAGTGATCGACCACCTGTATGGCTTTAACGATATTCAGTCCTTTTTTGATCAGAAAATCACATTCGTTATTCCCTGAATAGTAATAGACTTCATAACCACGCCTGAGTAACTCTATGTAAACTATATTTTCCAATATGCGGCCTTTGTTTTCAGAAAAGTTGAATCCCAACCGAGTGGCGAACGCATGATCAGTGGTAAAGACCTTTTTCGAATTCATGATTTGTTTCTTGACCGAATAATCGAACTTTTTCAAGTAAGAAAAGAGGTAAGAGTGCTCGTAGTAAGATAAATAATCCTTAATTGAGCTTAAACTTTTTACGCCGGAAGACCTATTTGTTTGATCTCATTAACCTGTGTCAACCGATAACGGGAAATGATATCCCTATATAGAATGTCCTGAAAATAGCCATTTATTAGCTCCGCGTCGTTTTCTTTAACCACGAGCGGGAATCCTCCCGTTTGCATATAGGTATTGAAATCTTTTTGCAACAACGCTCTAGATTTCGAGGTCAAACGATCAATATCGTATTTTTTCTCTTGAAAAAGAAGGTACTCAGAGAACGAAAAAGGAAACAGTTCAATCAGTTTGTTCCGGCCGGTCAAGCTGGTGGATATCTCTGAGCTAAGTAGTTTTGCGTTAGACCCGGTCACAAAGATTTTCCACACCGGCGAATACCTGAAATAATGACTACCTGGCTGGTTTTTATGTATTTCTCCAACGGGATATTTCGGCGAATCAGGTGCTTTGTGCAATTGAAAGCTTCTTTCTGATCCAGCATTACTTCTTTAAGACGATCTTTGTTCATAGAGGTCTTTTTCACATTGTTCGTTCTAAAAGAACAAATATATGAATAATTATTTGTTTACAACGAAAGCTTTGGTTACAATAATTGATTCAACTGCACCGTCAGGGTGTTGAGTTCTGTCAATTCTTCATACCAGTAGTCCCAACGTTCCCGCTTATCCAGTTGGGTGAGGAGTTTGTGGTGGGCCCGTTTGAGGCTCTGCAGCCCGCTTACGCATTTATCCCTGATTTTTTTGGCTTTCTCCAGGTCCTCCAGCAGTGTCATGTAACGCCGGTCGTGATCCACCGGGGGCAGTTGTCCCAGGGCTTCCACCCGCTGCAGGTAGGCCAGGTAGTTGTTGCGCAGTCCCGTTTCTTCGTTGTCTATCAGTTCCTGCACTTCCTGTTTGCGCAACAGTTGTACCAGCGCATCCACACAAACAGCTACCAGTGTATCCCCTTCGCTCACAAATTCACGGACGGCCACTGCCTGCCGGTTCTTCATATAATTCTCACTCAGGTAGCCGGCGTATTTTCCGGACAATTTTGCCACACCCTGGGGCAATTCCAGATCTACCCAATCCAGTTGATTGAAGCGCAGGATCACCGAATCCAGGTTCTTGCCCAACCCGCGCATTTCGGTCCCTATTTGCTTCCATCGCGCGGGGTTGCTGATGCTGCGCAAGGCCCGCAGGTAGCTGTTCAGCACATCCACACACACATCGGTGCGTTCAGCCAGCTTTTCATCTTCCCGGGCAGCAGCGGCCAGGGCATTCAACTCGGCAAAACGGGCATCGGCTCCGGTCAGCGACGCGGCGTAAAAAAGGCCGCGTTCGGTACGGATGGCGGCCAATTCCCGGAACAACACCGACGGCGCTGCCGCCACACTATCCCCACTCACCGCCAATTTCTGCACCGTCTGCAGCTGCGATTCCGTCAGCGCCGCACAACTGCTGCATAATAATATTGCAGTAAACAATCCTACAGCAGCTCTTACTATGTGTAATTTAAAAATCATCTAAACTATTAGTAACCGTAATGGATTGTGGCACAATTGATAAGGGGAAGCTCGTCCCGCGGAGGGAGGGACCCGTTTGCAAAGCAAATGGGAGGCCTTCCCCGTTCAATTCGTGCACAATCCTTATCCCAAAAACAAAGCACAATGAACTGCTGTGATTTTAGAAGAAAAATATTGGGTTTCCGGATCGTTAGATAAAATAAAACTATGAATCAACGGCTTATCCAATATTTCTTCCAATCCGGTAAAATGCCGTGTATCATTTTTTCTAACCTTATCAGTCATTTTGATCTCAAAAGCAATATATCCTTCTCCCAATTCTAAAAGCAAATCGATCTCCCTACCGCCCTGGATCCTCAAATGATGAAATTTAGCAGGTATCTGTAAAACGTTCAGTTGTTTATATAATTCAGAAACAACCAAACTTTCAAATTCCGCCCCGGTAATCCCTCCGCGTTTTTGTAAAACAGCTTGCAATACACCGTTGTCCAGGTAATGCACTTTGGGTGCCTTCATCAGGCGTTTTGTCTCATTTCTGCTCCATGCGGGCAATGTAATGGTTTGGTAACTGACCTCAAGGTAGTGAATATAACGCTGAGCCGTCTTTACAGTAACACCGGTATGATTGGCCAGTGAAGAGGCATTGATCACTCTTCCGGTCTGTGCAGCAAGAGAACGCTGTAATTTAACAAACAGCTCCAGGTCCCTGAATGATGCAAGATCCCTTACATCCCTTTCAAGATATGTACGAACGTATTGTTGCAACCATATATAACGTTCTTCATCCGTTAAGACAGAATCTGTTAATGCCGGATAACCGCCAAATTGCAAGTAATGATTCCATGCCTGTTGCTTTTCTGCCATTTTCTTGTCCAGAAGAAAAGAGGGTAACATATCAGGCGTACGTTCCGGATTTGTTATGAAATATTGATACAGGGAATGTTCCGCTTCATTATATATTCCATTTGTTTTGAGTTCAGGAAGTGTGAGCGGAAATAATTCTACGATTACACAACGTCCGGCAAGGCTTTCCCTAACTTTGGATAAAAGTAACAATTGGCTTGATCCCAGTAAAATATAACGGGAATCCTGCCATTGATCATATACGGCCTTAATGCTTTCAATCAAAACAGGCTCTTTTTGCACTTCGTCCAGAATAGCCCGCGGATACATGCTCTGCCATTGGGTAGCTGTGAGCTTTAAATAGGAGCCTACGGTTACCGGATCCTCAATAGAGATGTATTCATAATCCTTAAAAAGATGCCTTGCCAATGTTGTTTTTCCGGTCTGACGAGCACCGGTAAATACAATGATGCGTCCTGATTTTCGGGACGAAATTTTTGAAATATAATCCGAAACACCTCTTGCTTTCATTTTTACTCCAAATATAACTGTATTTTTTGGATTACCATTCCAAATATCACTGTATTTTTTTGGATTGTGACACAATTGATAAGGTGAAGCTCGTCCCGCGGAGGGAGGGACCCGTTTGCGAAGCAAATGGGAGGCCTTCCCCGTTCAATTCGTGCACAATTCTAATCATAAACTGCTTTAACAACATTTTTCCGTTTTCTTGCATTCAAATAAATAATACCAAAATAGAAAGCTAAATACAAAACAATTGATATTGTTATTAAAGCTTCACCCGGCAAACTGCTTCCACAAAACGCCAAAATGATAAACAGAAACTGAATACCGATTATTGTGAATGTGGCTTTTTTGTGATTGCCATCATAATATTCAAGGAATTTGTGATGAAAATGTGTTTTATCAGGACGGTAAGGAGACTTCTTATTTAGTATTCGTGTAACAAATACCCTAAGAGTATCTAAAACAGGAATTGCTATAATAGTAAAAGCTATTGCAGGTGCATTTTGCACGTTCTGCCAGCTATTATTCCCGATATTCAATTCACAAAATTTGATTACTAAAAAGCTTATTACCATTCCCAGGAATAAGGACCCATTATCTCCCAGAAACATTTTTGTTTTTTTACCAAAAACATTGAATACAAAAAACGGGATAATCGCTGCTGTCAAGGAAAGCCCAACTATACCGTATTCAATAAAACCGTTGTTAAAGAGCCATAATGAAAATGAGGCAATTATCAATGCTGACAATCCAGAACATAAACCATCAATTCCGTCAATAAGATTCATCGCGTTCACAATGCCAAGTATCATAATTATTGTAAACGGGATGGAAAAATATAAGGATAGTTGATGAAATCCAAACAATCCGTGAAAATTGGTTAAGTATACGTTTCCAATAATCAATAATACCGCACCCACAAATTCTCCCTGGAATTTTTTTCTGTATGAGATGACTATTACATCATCATAAAAACCTAAGGCAAAAAGAACAGAAAAGGATAAGAAAACATATTGTAGATCAGCAGCAGCGAACTTGACAAAAAGCAAGGAAGAGGTAAGAAAAGAAAAATAGATCATGGCTCCTCCGAGATTTGGAATTTTGCCTTTGTGCGATGTTCTGCCATTCTCTTTTTCCAAACACTCTTTTTTTATAGCTACATAATGTATTGGGTATTTTAATAATAATGCCAATAATAATGAAGTTGTTATGGAAAGAATTAATCTTAATTCAATAGATAAATCCAGTAACATATATAAAGTATTTTTTGATTAATCTAATAATTGCCCTATTCCTGGGTGTTCAGCATGTACAGGGCCAGTATGTGGAACTGGAGGGCTTTGAGCATATTGGGTTTGGCATTTCTTACTTTGTCCGAGATGCTGCCGGTGGCAGTGGCGGAAAGTTTTCCTTCCAGAACGTTGTCCATGATCTGTTCTACCTGTTCCGGGTAATTGCGGAATGTACCCATGTGTGCCAGGAGGAACAGGAATCGGACTTCGTCTGTGATTTGGGGAAGTTCCGAGTAATATTGAATTGATTTGCGAATGGTTTTCTCGTATTTGTGCTGATCGGCTACGTCTGAGAATAAGGAATAGGCTTCCAGGCGCTGCAGGGCCATATCTTCCGTAACGTCCTGCCAGAAACCGTTTTTCTGGAGTTCTTTATCCCATTTTGTGAGGAGGTTTTCCGCTTTCTTGCGGGAATCCTTTTCCATGCGGAAATAATAGTCGTAGCAAAGGATCTTGCAGAGGTAAGGCGAGTCGGCAAGAGAAAGGTATTGATGCGGCTCAGTTGCGGGGGTTGCGGGGGTTGCTTTTTGCGCCAAATCCACATTATTAATTACTTCTGTCGCGGCATTTTCCGCAATTTCCATGTGATCCGGGTTGTAATGAAATGAGAGGGTGTGGAGCAAATACACAATGCATCGGGCCCGGTCTTCCGGTGTCATGTCTTTATCAAGTTCTTTGGCGAGCCTGTCTGACGCCTCCATCATGCGCGCTGTAAGTGCGTGGGGGGCTGCCTCGTCCCCAAGTGTCTCTGTGACCCACGGCATGGTGTATGCCATGATCAACAAATTCCTGAACCCGAAACTGATATGCGCTAACAGATCGGGATCTGCCGATTCCAGTGGAATGGAACGGATTTCCCTAAAGAGGGTTTTGATATTTGTTTTAAACATGATTTCCGTCAGGATTTTGCAGATCCGTCGGTTATTAATATGCGAGATATGTGACTCTGTTTGTTTGCAGCAGGATGTTCGGGTTGCTTGCGGCGGGTGGGTTGGCTTGCGCGCGGCGGAAAACTCGGCTTTTATGCCTCCGGTTCCACGCGCTCCAGGAACGAGGCGGGAATGTAAGTGGTTGCCACCGCTGCGACGCCTTCCAGACGCACGACCACGCGCTTGTGGCCTTTGATGCGGATGAGTTCCCCTTCTATGCCGGCAAAACTGCCTTTTATGATGCGGACTTTGTCGCCGCGCCTGAGGTTGCAGGGAACCAGGTTGGTCTGCTCTTCGGGGAAAGTAAGCAGGAATATGAAATCCTGCATCTGTTTTTCCGGGATGGTGACCGGGTTGTATGTTTTGGGGGCTTTCAGGTACCTCATGCTGAAGGCCAGTTTCTGCGTGAGGATGCGACTGGTTTTGGGATCTGTGTATATAAATACGTACCCCGGTATGACTAATTCGGTCAGTTTTACTTTTTTGCCGTTCCGTTCTTTGACAACATGACGCAAAGGGACAAAATTTTTGATATTCATTTTGTCCAGTTCCTGCTTTATGACACGTTCTTTACGGTATGTAACGGCTACGTACCAGTAATATGCGGGGTTATTCATCAGGTTCTTTCAGGCTCTTTGGGGCTCTTTCGGGTTCTCTCGGGTCACGTTACTCGGTGTGATTCGAGTTTTCCAAAATTACAACAATTTACCTGATGAATCAAAAATATTTTACCGTTTACCGCTTTTGTGAAGTAACAATTTTTAAGGGGGTTGTTTTGAAAAAATGGCGTAAAGAATCGAGGCTTGCCTACCCTGATTTTTTACAGGTTAAACAAGTGAAACACAAAGACTTAGATTGTTATTTTGCTTTGTTTTTTTGGACCGGCTTCTTACACAGGAGCCCGTTTTTCTCATCTATTAGGTTACGTCAAAAGTAACAATTTTTATGTTTGAATGCAACAGAAATTCATATTTGGTCCAATTTATCCTGTTTTTGGTCGGTTTGGCTTTGATTTCGGGAAAATCTCAGATTTTTCCTGCTTTTTGCCGATGGGAGGAGGCGCAGGGGCGCAGGGGGTGCAACGCACCCCCTCTGCTGCTGCCTGATGCTTGGCACACAAATTGCCATCTTGATACCTTATATATAAAATAGATTTTTATGCAAAAAGATACATTTCCCGTTTTAGACATGAGTTGTGCCGGATGCGCGATGAATGTTGAGAAGAAGGTGCGTTCGCTGCCGGGCGTCAAAGAGGCTGCTGTCAATTTTGCAGCAGGAACGTTGCTTGTGGAATACGACTCGGCAAAAATAAGCCCCTACCAGATCCAGGCACAGGTGCGCTCTATTGGTTACCGGCTGATCATCCCGGATGAAAACACAGAGGAAAAGCAGGATGATGCGCAACGTAAGAGTTATAATCAAATGAAAATCAATGTGTTTGTGGCGTGGCTGTTTTCCGTGCCACTCATGATCGTATCCATGGCTTTCATGCACTGGGAGCATGCCAATTGGGTCATGCTGCTGCTGGTTTTGCCCATCATGTTTTTTGCCGGGCGCCACTATTACATCCGCGCCTGGAAAATGTTGCGCAAAAAGATGGTCAACATGGATACTTTAATCAGTCTGAGTACCATTGTGGCGTTTTTGTACAGCCTGTTCAATACGTTGTTCCCGGAATTTTTCGTGAGCCGAGGCATAGAAGTGCATGTGTATTACGAGGCGGCGGGCATGATCCTGTCGTTCGTGCTGCTTGGTAAGTTTCTGGAAGAGAGAGCAAAGAACAGGACCGGCTCGGCCATCAAAGGCCTCATGGGCCTCCAGCCCAAAACCGCCCGGGTGCTGGTGGAAGGCAGTAGCGATGCTTGCCCGACAGCCGCAGGCCCAAACATGATGCCTACCCCTGCCGGCACTACTTCCGGTATGCCTACCCCTGCCGGGACAATTTCCGGCGCATCCATGATGTCAACCCCAACCAAAGCAATACCTCTTACAGAAAAGGAAATGCCTATTTCCATGCTGCAGGTGGGTGACCGGGTTGTGGTGCGCCCGGGGGAACGGATACCCGTGGATGGCATTGTAGATGAGGGACTTTCGTACGTAGATGAAAGCATGATCAGCGGCGAGCCGGTGGCTGTGGAGAAGCAGCCCGGGGCGAAAGTGCTCTCCGGAACCATCAACCAGCGCGGATCCCTCACCATCAAAGCCTCCCAGGTGGGCAGCGGTACCGTACTTGCGCAAATTGTGCGCATGGTGCGGGAAGCCCAGGGAAGCAAGGCTCCCGTTCAGAAAATTGCCGATAAGGTCAGCGCCATTTTTGTGCCGGTGGTGATCAATATTGCCGTTGTCACTTTTGTCCTGTGGATGTTGATCGGCGGAACTACTTATTTTTCAATGGCTTTGCTGGCTGCTGTTTCCGTATTGGTGATCGCTTGCCCTTGCGCTTTGGGGCTGGCCACGCCTACCGCCCTGATGGTCGGGATTGGAAAAGCAGCCGAAAAACACATCCTTATTAAAGATGCGTATGCCCTGGAAAATATGGGCAAAGTGGATTGCGTGGTCCTGGACAAAACCGGCACGCTGACAAAGGGAAAGCCCGAGGTTGAGACAATTTTTTGGACAAAAATTCCTTCCGAAACGGAAAAAGCCGTCTTCCTGGCCGGCGAAATGAAATCCGAGCATCCCCTTGCCGAGGCGATTGTCCAATACATGCAGCAGGACAACGTGACTCCCGCAGTCCTCAATGGTTTTGAAAGCATCCCAGGCAAAGGCATCGAGTTTTCCTTTGATGGAAAAGTGTTTCGTGCCGGAAACCTTGCGTTTGTCTTGCCGGAAAATCCCCTGGCCGGTGAGGTTTCATTGGAATCAGACCATTCCGGTTCCGTTGAATCACTTGCCAATGGACCGGATCCGGAAAGTCCCCTGGCCGGTGAGGTGCTGGATCGATCCATTATGAAGTTGGTTGCCGAGTGGCAACAGGAAGGCAAAGGCGTGGTTTTCTTCGGAGACACCACTCAGATTCTGGCGGTTGCCGCACTGAAAGATCCCGTCAAAGAGACAACTTTCACCGCCCTTGAACAACTCGGCAAGATGAACATTCAAGTCCACATGCTCACCGGGGACTCGCACAAAACCGCAGCCTCCGTCGCTACTGAACTCGGCATAAAACACGTCCTTTCCGGCGTCCTGCCTCAGGAAAAAGAAGACTACATTCGCAAGCTGCAGGAGGAAGGCCGTTTTGTTGCCATGGTGGGCGACGGCATCAACGACTCCCAGGCGCTTGCCCGTGCCCACGTGAGTATTGCCATGGGGAAGGGAACGGATATTGCTATGGACGTTGCGCAGGTAACCCTCACGACTTCGGATCTGACGCTTCTTTCGGAAGCCATCAAACTTTCCAGGAGAACTGTTCGCATCATCCGCCAGAATTTATTCTGGGCATTTGTTTACAATACCCTGGGTATTCCTATTGCTGCCGGTGTCCTCTACCCCTTCACCGGCCTGCTCCTGAATCCCATGTGGGCCAGCGCCGCCATGGCCTTCAGCTCCATCTCCGTCGTCCTCAATAGCCTGAGACTGCGGCGATAAGGGTGGCTGCGGAGAGCGGCCGCGGGGAGCTGCTCATGCTGGCTGGCGCCAGCAGCGCAGGGGGTGCAAATCCGCTTCCGGCATCCCCACAACCCACCGCACCCTATCGCAATTCTTCAGCTGCCAGCCACAACCGCAAATCCGCTGCTGCCGGCATCCCATCACCTTCTCAGCAACCGCATCACCCATCCCCACACCCGACGCAGTAATCCCCGCACCCGCTGCAGCCACCCTCGCACCCTACGCATGCGCAACGTTCGTGGGCTGTGGGCCGGCAACTCGGCAAGGGCTATCACATCTTCAATAGGCACCACCTCGGTGCTTCTAAGCGCATCACCCCGCGTGACGAATTTCACAAGCCGTGCTACCGGCTGCCCCACGATTGGGCCCGACTTGGATCCCGGCACTGAAGATCCCGGCACAGAAGATCCCGTCTCTCCCACCAGATTCTCTTGCACGATTTCAATCACCCGGTGCATCAAAAAGCCCTTGCTCCATCGGAAAAAAATCACATCGCCAACCTTTATTTGCAGTGGATCAACGTGATGCAAAGCCACCATGTCACGGCCATCCATCAGTATTGGAAACATGCTGTTACCTCTGACCCGTAACTTAACGGATTTGCCTGCAGCTATCTGCTCCTCGATCAAAGGCAATACGTTTTCGTTTGGTAAAAACAGGACATTTTTTGAGGATAATTTTTTATGAATTTTTATCATTTTTTACCTTTTGTCTTATTATCTGAGCGAGCATCACCAAACTGAATTTCCAATCCTGACTTATTGTTTCCGAAGACATTTCTGTAGATTAGCTGCACAGCCGATGGTTTAGGCAGGCACTCCAGCCGGTAAACGGGTATTGTTTTCAATATCCCGGAAATGATGGTGCAAATCATTTCGTGCAAATTTTCGTCCTTCAGATAAGCCGGCGGAAACGATGGGTACAAAGCGGCAAAACCCTGCACAACATTCAATCGGGTAGCCCTGTAAAAGGGAGCCTGCTGCAACCGCACGATCGCTGCAACCGGGTAATTTTCATTGCGATAGACTTTCCCCTTCCCGCTCCACGGCGAGCCGTATATATATAAGGTATTCTCGTGATCATCATCGTGATTGTGATCGTGCTCTTGATCTTGCTCGTGCTCTTTGTCGAGCTTTAGATCCTGTCCAAGCTCGTCCTGTCGTGGGGAATTGCAATCGCGCGCTTTCAGATCCTCTCTCTTATGCAATCTGAGCAGCGGGCTGTCATCGTTCAGCAGCCGGGTACCCGGAACGTTCTCCAGCCAAAGCCGCGTGTGGGTGCTCTTGCCCGTCCCCGATTCCCCCAGGAACAGAACTGCCTGATTTTCATGGATTATTACCGAGGAGTGTATGGCAGCAGTCAACTCGGGAATTCCTGCAAACCCCACTGCCATCCACAAAGCAAACCTCAAGTGGTTCGGGTCCGGGACCTTAATATGGTTTGTGGGCTTCTCGTATAGCGCACATAAACAATTCATTACATGCCGGCCGGTTTCCATTTCCAATTTAATGGAAAGCTTCCCATCCGTGGTAAATATCAGGAATTTATACGAATTGTCCAGTTTACGCAGTTCACAAACTCCGGTTTCCATATCAAAAGTGGAAAGAATCCGTTCTTTGTTCTTTTGGGCCGCATCTTCAGCAGCTTCTTTCAGTGGAACAATATTAATAGTAAACAGCTTATTTTCGGCAGAATTCGTTGCCTCACATTCTTTATTCGTTTTGGACAATTTTTCTGACAATTTTTCGGACAAAAACGGAGCGAATCCCGGTAACTGCCAATTTTGTCCATCAGGCAGTTTCCAGACAATTTCAATAAAATGCCCTGCTATTTCATACACATAAGATTGGTCCATTTCTAAATGCTCCATTCCGTTATATCTATGATCCGGTCGCATTGCTCCAACAGGCTGTCCCTGTGAGAGATAATTACCACAGTCATGTCCCGGTTCATGAATTCCCGCAAAAGTATTCCCGTAATCCCGGCCTCAGTCGCCGGATCCAGAGCCGAGGTGGGTTCGTCCATAAGCAAGATTTCCGCTTTTTTGAAGTGCGCCCTGGCAATCCCAACGCGCTGACGTTCACCGCCTGAGAGCCTTGCCCCGCCTTCACCGATGGGGGTTTGAATGCCCTTTGGAAGCGATGCCAGCCAGTCACCCAGCGAAGCCGTTTTCAGGGAATCCTCCAAACGCCCCAGGTCTTCCTCCAACTGCGTCTGGTCCCCTTTCAACTGCTGCTCATCCGCTAACCGCCTCTGTTCCTGGTCTTCCTCCGACTGCCCGCAGTCATTCTTTGGTCTCTTGCGATCATCTTTGATCGGCAATCGATCACCCTCACAATAAGGCGTAACATTCTGTGCCAAAGTTCCTTCCGTGATAAACACATCCTGCGAAACATACCCGATCCTGCGGTGCCATGCTTCCGTATTTTCCGGGCCGAGTGGGACGCCGTCAATCAAAATGCTTCCGGTTTGCGGGCGGTAAAGCCCCATCAGCAAATACATCAGCGTACTTTTTCCTTTTCCGGTAGGGCCCGAGATGCCTACCCGCTCGCCCTTCTGTATGCGGAACGACACATCCCGCAAAATCGGTTCCCCCGGGTCGAATCCAAAAGTCACATGCCTGAATTCAATAAATTTATGAAATGTCATGGGTTCTTCCGCACCAGTTGCAACTTCCGGAGCATTACCGGAAACCGCATCTGTCTCGGCTTTGAACAAAACTTCCAGGGTGTAGCCGGTGTTGCGCATGGTGCCGATCAGGGACAAGATGGAACGGACCGATGGGAGGAGTTTGAGCGATGCGGCTGCAAAGATGCCGATCAGGGGCAAAAATTGCCGGTCCCCGCCTCCAATGAAATAAAACCCGGCCACAAAGCCCACAATCATCAACATGATTGCAACCTCTATTGATTTGGATGACAGGCTTTTGAGACGTTCCACCCGAATCTTGCTCCGGCTCACATCCCTTATCCCGGTATCAAATGACTTCTGCAGGTAAGGTAAAAACCGGTTTACCACAACATCGGCAAAACCGCGAAAAGTTTCGGAAGTGATCCGCCACAGATCGCGTTTGGCACGGTTGTCCACCCGACCGGCTTCCTGCATTTTTCCAGCGATTTTGTAATGATAAAACAGGACAATAGGTGTAAAAAGTATAATTTCCAGTAAGGCTATGTATATGTTAACAAAGCACAAAGACACAAAAACCAGCAGGCATAGCAGGACATCGGCAATGAGCATGAGCGCCGAGGACAAATACCCGAATACAAATTGATATGTAACGGCTAATATATTGTGAGACAGTGTCGTGTGTCCGGTTTCTTTCACAAATTGCAACCCGTTGGAAATGTACTTTTTATATAAATCGGAACTATATGTGGTATAAATTTTCAGTAAAGCGTGGTTCCGGTAATTGTTCATTTTGTGAAGCACAAAATTTTTCAAAATAATGAATGCAAACACAACAAACAGGACAATAAGGATAAATGTACCGTAATTCTCCACTCCAATGAAATCATAAAGCATCCGCAGGTACCTGTTCTCCTGCATTCCGCCGTTGTTCCGTATACCACCATCCTCCAGTACCAAAAGCAACACCGGCACAAGAACAGCCAGACCGGCCAGCTCCAGAATCGCCTGCAGGACTGTCGACAATATCAGAAATGTCTTTTTTATCCTGCTTATTGGTAAAGAGCGAAATACCTTAATCATATTTATTGTAAATCAACAAACTCATCCTGGTCACTGTGCCTTTTGGTCTTGTGCGGTTTGCTTCAACCATCCGATTTCCGGAAACAATGCCCGATCGCCCTCCAAAACCTGTTGCCGAAAGCATTCTTTTCCACCAGCTGGTACTTCCACCTAAATCGGAACAAACGCACCGCCCCGATGAACTTTCGCTTTGGCACCCACATATCTTCCAAACGCACTTTGTGTGAGCCCCCGGCCGGATTACGGATGATATCATCCAACACCCGCGCAGCCAATCTTTCTTCTTCTTTTGTGCGCTGCCTTGAGCGCTCAACTGCCTGATTGTCATTTCCCTGCACTTGGCCCACCAACTGCTTTTCTTCATTAGCCCGCTGCTCAATCTCATCCACTGCCTGATTGTCAATCCCATGGTTGTGCGTTCGTAATGCTTTGTCATCTTTTGACGACCCGGCTTTCATCTTCCTTGCCGGCATACCTAAATATATTTGCAACACATCCAGAAATGCCCGGTACAGTTTGTGCTGACTTGCCCGTTTGAATATTTTTTCGATCCGATCCAGGTCAACTTCTTGTGCATGAGCGGAATAAAAAATACCAAAATCGTATAAATGCCTTAAAACAAGTCCCGAGGCTAAAAAATGTGTGATGGCGTGCCTTGTCAAAAAGATCATCTGAAAATCCGGCGGCGGCACATACACTGTAATGCCTCCCAGATCCAGCGATCCACACTTTTGCTCTTGCAATATTCGCATGAGCTCGCGCTCCAGATTTTTATCCACCCGGGTCGTGGTCACATTCAGAAAATTCTTGTGATTCTCAACCGGTATACCTTTATAATAAAACTTCGAATGCTTGGTCCCGTCATACTCAACAGCGATTCCCATTTTCCGCATCACCTCGTTCCCCTTCTCAAAATCACCAAACAAATAAATGTCCAGATCACCGCATTCCCGATGCTCCGGACGGGGATACATATCAGCCAGGCCGAGTCCCTTGAGCACCATCACCCGCATCCCCGACTCGGCAAAAATCCCGGCAAGCTCTTTCAAAGCCTCGCGCTGCCGGAGGTGCACCTTCTCTATGTGTTTGATGCTCAACGCCCAGCGGATTCTTGTTTCCCGAGACATACCTCGGCATAAACCACCTTGCTCTGCCTGCAATTTTTCCAGCGCATCCCAAGCAATCGCCAGCAGACCCTGACGTGCAGCCATTTTGAACATCTGCGTCCACCCTTCCGTGGTGCAATCAGACAACAACCGGACAATATTTTTGTCCTGTTGCATAAGGTCTTGATCAATAGCATTTTTTGTCCCGATAGATGAATCGGGCCAGATTTCACGTTGAATTAATTGGATAAGAATTTGGTAATCAGACGAAAGGAGCATTATCATCAAATTTCAATCAAACCGGCCTTCTGCAGAGATTCGCTCCACGATTTCGCATCACTCATTGCTTTTTCCTTTTTGAGACCGTACTTTTCCATTAACAAACCTGCTACGGTCTCAATCGTAAACTCCTTCCCCTCCAATGCATTCCAAAGCATCTCCGCCGTGCTGTTCAGCACTATGACTTTGCTGAGATCCAACCCGTCCGGATTTTGAACTACTACCATCTTCTCACCCGCTACATCCTTAAGTTTGTATTTAGGATTCAGTTTCATATTATAAAGATAGCAAAAAAAGAAAAGGTGCAACGCACACATTGTTCGTCTGGCTCATTATCAAGCACTTATCAATTTCGTACCCCCGGGGGTCGTTTTTGCTAACTCTCTGAATATCAGCCAAACGAACAATGTGTGCGTTGCACCCCAGTTTTCCAGCCCCGCCCATCAGTTTTATTTGCCTGTAAAGTGAGAATTTTATACCTTTGAAATCCGCACAATTAAGTTGAAACCGTGAAGTTGAATTTTTTAAAATTGTAGCGAGATGCATAGCGGCGAACGGAAGAAGAGGCCGAGGGAGCAATCGGGATTTTTCCACATCATTCTCATTTCCAATTTTCAGAACCTTATTTTTAACGACCCTCTGGAGAGGTATCAATTCCTGAGGTATGTGGACAAATACGTCAAAAAGTACGGAGGCAAACTGTATGCTTTCTGCCTGATGAACACCCACATACACCTTTTCATCCGGACAGACCACCTCTCGGAAATGATGCAATGCATCCTACACGACTATTCACTTTGGTATAACAAACGGCACGGGCAAAAAGGCAGCATTTTAAGAAAGCCTTTCACAAGCTATCCGAAATTTTCACAACAAAGCCTGCTGGACACTGTATTGTACATCATTCGAAATCCTTACGTGGACGGCCTTTGCTCACATCCCCGGCATTATTTCTGGTCCTCGTATGCCTTCTATTTTGATGATAAGCCGAGACTGTCTGAATACGTCACCGTGGATCCTTCGATCATCCGCAATGCTTTTTCCTCCCGTGCCGAGTTGTACCGAGTCGCCGCCATCAATCCAAAGCAAGAAGAGCGCCGGGCTTATGAGCAATTCCTGGAACAAACCAACCGCACCCATCTGACCGATGACCAGGTCCTTCGTCATGCCAAATCGCTAGCCGGAAATCTTGACCTATACAAGCTTCCTCAAAAAGATCTCAATCAGCTCATCATCCGGCTTCGCAAGCATCCCGGCGCCTCAATCCGGCAGATATCCTCCGTCTTGCATGTGAGCCAATATTATGTGCGTTGCACCCTTGATTCGTCTGCCTCATAATCAGCTACTTACTGATTTCGACCCCCCGGGGGTGGTTTTTGCTAACCCTCTGAATATCAGTCAAACGAATAATGTGTGCGTTGCACCCTCTGCACCAAAAAAAGCACCTCCTTCCGGGGTGCTTTCTTTGTTGCTTTTGATATCCATCAAGGCTAGTGACGTCCAACTGCTACTGCTACTGATACCATTTCCAATGCCTCACTCACGCGCACTTACATTTCCAATGCCTCACTTACATTGCCATTGCGGCACTCACACTCAATTAAACAAAAAGCAACAAAACCAATACTACAAGAAATGTGACGCCTAGGGTCAGCATGATCTCGTTTCTTACAATTTTCTTCATTACTTATGAATGTTGGATTTTTTAAACGCGGCAAATGTAGAAAACATTTTGATTGAAGAAACCAATAAGAGAGGAAAAGAACATTTTACCGGACAAAACCACCTTTATTCTCAAAAATTAACTGCGTGACTGAAATTAGCAGCGCAACTGAAATTAATGCGACAGAAACTAGCAGCGCAACCGAAATTAGCGTGACCGAATTAGCAGCGCAACCGGCAAAAAAAGGTCACAACGAATGGCTGTGACCTGAAAAAAAAACGTACACAAAATATAAATACGAAATTGGAGCTCAAATTTGTTCTATCACCAGCTCCAGCACCAGCAAGAGCAAGAGCAAGAGCACCAGCACCAGCACCAACAGCACCCGCGCGTTCTCATATGCTTCGCTTTTTCTGCAGCTGGCAGTGGAGATCGACGGCCAGGATGGCCAGGACGGCCAGGATGGCCAGGACGGCCGGATGGGAGTCTTCTTCTGCCTGCTGAGCAGCTCTCATATGCTCCGCTTTTTCTGCAGCTGGCAGTGGAGTTCGACGGCCAGAAGGGAGTCTTCTTCTCCCTGTTTGGCAGCTTTCAGGTACCACTTCATAGCGGCTTCCTCGTCCTGTTGCACCCCAAACCCCTCTTTAAAGCAATAGCCCACGCGGCTCTCGGCATGCATGTTTCCCTGCTCGGCGGCTTTCATATACCAGAAAAATGCCTGCTCGTAGTCCTGTAGCACGCCCTGACCGTAAAAGAACCGGTCTCCCAGCTCGATCTGCGCATCGATATGTCCCTGCGAGGCGGACTTGCTGTACCAATGGAACGCCTTGCGGTAATTCTGTTCTGTGCCGAGGCCCCGGCGGTAGCAATCGCCCGGATTTTTCTGCGCCTCGGCATTGCCCTGCTCGGCAGCCTTGAGGAACCATTCAAAGGCCTGATGCGGGTCTTTTTGCACGCAACAGCCCAGCTCGAAGAAGAACCCCGCCTTTTTCTCGGACCGGACAAATCCGTGCTCCGCCGCTTTTTGAACCATAAAACCGCCTGTTCGGCATCTCTTTGAATGCCGATGCCTTCGTCATAGCAAACGCCGAGGTTGTACTGGGCCTTTGGGTTGCCCTGCTTGGCCGCTTTCCTGCACCACTCAAAGGCTTCACGCATGTCTGCCTCGACACCCTCACCGCTGCCGTAGCAGCACCCGAGGTTGTTCTGTGCTTTGGAGCATCCTTTTTCCGCAGCACGGGTATACCACCCAATGGCCTTTTCGCAATCCTGTCCGATACCCAGCCCAAACTCGTAGCATATGCCTAACTGATTCTGCGCGTGTAAATTACCCATCTCTGCTGCTTGCGTGAAACACTCAAAGGCCTGGATAAAGAACTTTTTGGAATCCGCATCTTGTGCATTCCTGGCATCCAGTCCCTTGTCGTAATAATAAACACCCCGTAAAAAATGCTCTTCGGCTGTCTCGCTTACAGATTGTCGCGAATGGTGTTCTTCTGATTTCATAATCAAGAAAAATAGTACTGCAATATAAAAAAAAGTGACGTTTTTACAAAATAAAATAACACTTTTATATTACAGGTCCTGCCCGGCCACCTGCCGACCGGTGTTTTCAGATTGCCAGGTCTGTCTCGACATCTCCAAGAAGTTTGGTACGAGATCTCATTCTCAAGAGCATAGAATATCCGATCGTCAGAACTCCAACTCGGCCAATATACATAAGGAAAACCAAAATGATCTTGCTCCAGGCAGACAATTCCGCAGTAATGCCCGTAGAAAGACCCACGGTACCCAGTGCGGATCCTGCCTCGAAGATCAGTTGTATGTAACTGATGTCACGCTCCGTTGCGGACAAAAGATAAGATCCAAAAATCAGGACAAAAGAATAGAGCAAAACTGTGGTCAGGGCATTGTCCACCCTGTAGGTCGGGATCCTGTGTTTAAACAGATACGTATCGCGCTGTAGGCTAAGCTTGCTCTTTACGTAGGCAAACACGGCAGATATTGTTGTTGATTTCAGCCCCCCGCCGGTCCCGGATGGGGATGCTCCAAAATACATTATTAGCGTTACTGTCATCAACGATACTGGCAGAAAATCTGCAACGTTCATTGTATTATAGCCAACTGTTGTAAGGGCGGACATCGTTTGGAATACCGAAACCAAAAATCTGTTGAAGAAAGAGAATTGCCTGATACCCGGCTCGAACAAAAACATTTCTGCTGTACCGAATACCGTCAGGATCAGTGTCACCAACACGATCACCTTTGTTGTGAAACTGATCTTGTGCTTCCGTATCCTTATTCGTTTCCAAAGATCGTACATAACAATATATCCCATGGCGCCGGCATAACAAAGGACCATGATGACAAGATTAACTCCTATGTTGGTATCAAACTGAATCAGATTGTCTGGATATATGCTGAATCCGGCTGTGCAGAAGGCAGATACGCTATGAAAAATGGCACTCCAGAGGGGACTGTCCGCTCCGCTTGCCTTAAAAAAGACATATAAAAGCACTGCTCCTACTGTCTCAAAAATAATGGTAAATCCGACAATGTTCAGTACCAGATTATTAATATCGAAACCTCCCGGCACCGAAAACTCGGCCTGAAGCACACGCTTTTTTATCATCGTAAAATGCTTGGTCAGCTTCAGCATTACAAAGGAGCTGACCGTCATATAGCCCAATCCGCCTAACTGTATAAGAAATAGAACTACGATCTGTCCGGCAAGATTATAGTTCGTGGCCAGATCTACCGTTGCAAGTCCTGTAGTGGAAACCGCCGATGCCGCTGTAAACAGGTTATCCAAAAAACCCACAGGTCCTCTTCGCATAAACGGAAGTGTGAGCAAAAGTGTCCCAAAAATAATATACGAAATATAACCCACACACAATCTGAGGTACGGTTGTTCCAATTTAATCCCGAAAGTCAGAATGGTCTCAAAATCGTATTTAAAAAAACGTAGAATTTTTTCACGAAAATTCATAAGTTTCTTTTTCATAGCTCATTAATAGAGATCTGTTCTTAAAGATCTGGAATCAAATATAGATACATTTCACATCCGTTATTCAGGCATATGCAGAAGTTGCCTCAACAGGGAGATGGGATTCCGGTAAGTGTTTTCCGACAATTTCTACCGGGCGGAGATCGATCCGGAGCATATCGGCGTGCAACATTATGAGGAAGCCATCATCCAGGACATCGAGTTCGCGGCCGTCCAGACCGGGCACCCGATCAAAGACGAAAAGATCGATGGGAAGATTACCTGGGTGCATGTGGTTTTAAGGGGGCGTATTTCCCCAATATGGACGGATACCCGGAGTGGAAGGAGATTGCTCTGCTGGTGGCCGGGCTGGATCTGGAAGTAGAGGGGATAGGGGGTGCCAACCGAGCTGAACCCAAAGATAAGAAATAAAGGTGAACCTTTCAACCTTAAGGGAATATGGCGCCGGACTTTTTGAATCCGGTAGAGATGGCTTTGAGAACGGAAAGAACCAGCAATGGCTGCCCATTTTCATCCAATATTTTGATAAGTAAAAAGAAGCTTTGTATCTTCACACCCGGCAACAGACGGAATAGGTGCGTCCCCCGTTGACATAAAGCCCGGAGCTGGTTGGTTCAAGTAATCAATCAGCTTTGTTATTTTATCACAGTCAGCACGTGATCCTAAATTTTTCAAGGAGAATTGAAAGACAGAAGTTTTATATCTTTGATCCCATGAAGAGACGATTGTTGGGCCGCTACGGTGTTTGATAGTCCGTTAAGGTTGTCCAATAATCTCCCCTTTTCGAAAAAAGGCAGAATTGTCAGAGGGTAACGTGGTAGATAAAGCGCAAACCTCTTCGATAAGTCTGCCTTTTTCAATTTCAGTTAACGCATGGTCATAATACTTATTCACCTCATACATGATTGACACGGATGGGGTGGTAAGGCATTTCAAATGATTCCACGGATCAGGTTTGACTAATCCTGGAATCTGATATTGATTAATTTGTGATAGTTACATTAAATCATTTATCTTTGCATTGTCAACGCGGACGTTAAATGCGCGGAGAGGTCGGGGGAAACCCTGCCACTCCCCCCCAAGAGGAAATGCTTAACTGTGTTTCCTCTTGATGTTTTTAAGGGTTCCTATTGGCCAGTCTTGCCCCTGAATGCAAATTCCTGTATATGTTTTACCCTTTTATCCTTTTGATTCTTATTTTTTTCTGATATCTGAAAGAATCTCACACCGGATAATGGTATTTAATTGTAGTTAGGCATTATAAAAGATATAATGTCCCGGGGTGTCCCACTTGTCCCAGATGTCCCGTCTGTCCCGGTGGGGAGAGTGGGACAAGAGGGAAAGGGAGGGCAAATGAAAACTTAATTAAAGCGGACAGATTTCTGTTTTGGTTTGAAGATCTCATACTTAAAAGGATAAAAACGGTTTAGCCACCAAGCGCTTAAGATGTTGTAAATTAAAATTTTTCGCAATCTGTATGTTTTGTAGTGTTTCATCAGTCCCAGATAGGAATTCATGCTACTTTGAAAAGCAGTCATTTCTTCCTTGGTTGGTTTGTGATCCCTTACAACTTTATTGTGTTTTGTTATAGCAGTGTAAAAATTCCCTTTAGAGCGATTGGCTATGTAAATTCTATGTGGTTTAATAACCGTTCCAAGGTATTTTACTCCTTTAGAATAATGCTGTAAGTATATTTTATCCGGATGAAGAATGAGCTGCAATTCCTTCTTCAAATAGTATCGTATCTCTGTTATACAGTATTGTAAATATGCCTTATCGGGATGAATAAGTATCAAATCATCCACATACCTGCCGTAGTATTTTATTTTTAAGTCTCGCTTAATAAAGTGATCAAATTCATTCAGGTAAACATTACCAAAGAGCTGGGAGGTTAAATTACCTATAGGTAAACCGTAATGGGGCTGCACATGGAACAGACTCTTTGTCAAGGGCAATCCTTCCCAGTCATTCTTGCTCCCCTTTATCCGGCAATGCATCTTTGGATTAGTAAATATTGTTACTTTAAGTAAGTAAAGCACTAAATCCAGATCAAAATCAATTTTGTTACTATTGCGAATGAGCACCTTATGAATTTTTTCATAAAGCAAAGGCTTGTATATAGACATAAAATACCCTTGAATATCAAGTTTAAGAATGTAGCAATCTTTGGTATAGTTGCGGGAACAAGCGCGAATGAAGTGGTCAATACGCCTTATACCATAATGTGTTCCTTTCCCTATACGGCAACTGTAACTGTCATTGATAAACGTCTTTTCAAAAATGGGCGATATGTACTGATATATAAAATGGTGAACTACCCTGTCCCTGAAATCGGCAGCAAAAATCTCCCTCTTTACAGGTTTGTTAATTATAAAACAGATGCAACCGCGGGGTTTGTAGTTGCGGTTCATTATTTCATCGGCAAGAGCAAACAGATTGGTTTCCAGATGCTTTTCAAATGCAAGCGCATTTATGGTGTTGCGTTTGTTTTTCCGGGCATCAAAATATGCCTGAAACAAATCCAGTATGATTTTATTACTGTTTGCAAAGGGGAACAATTCCAGTTCTAACATCTGTATTTCTATAAAAAACAACCACGGAGATTACTTATCCGTGGTTGTAAAGTTTTCTTTTCAAATCCCGCAAGCAACGGACAGAAAACCCGTTTTCCTTATTGTTGTTGTTCCTGTTTACGTTGCTGTTATTGTAGTTCAGGTTGCGGTTCCAGGCGTTATTTGTATTGTTCTCCGTAGAACTCCACCAGTTACCGTTGATCCCAATGTTGTTGAATTTTCCATTGTTGTTACGGTAGCCACCCGGAAGGGCTGTAAAAGTAACCACTTGCTTTGTTGAAACAGCATTTTCAGCCACTTCAATCTCTTATAGCTAACATTAACCTGCTTTGGGTATTTCAGGTATTTACAATGCCAGCGGGTTACCGGATTTAAAATGCTCGCCCGGGCAGGCCATGGCGTACCCGATTCCGGCAGAAAACTTGTTATTATTGGCTTTTTTGCCATCCTGTCAACTGTTTTGATACATTCTCGACCACCACGTTTATTTTGACAAATTTCCCGAGGCTTATTTGTTTCATGTCTTTCATAAGACGGATCAACAAACGAATAACTTCTATCTGTTCACGTGCCGTTTGCAATATTTCCGTCTTCCGGTATTTTGAGTTCGCACGGTAAATCAGCGTGAGTAATTCTATCGTTTCCTTTTTCAGGCTTTCACCTACCGTATACTTGTACTCCCTGTTAAAGTCCCTGGTGAACTGAAAAATGGACAAAAGCAAATCGTATGTCGCCTTATATACCGGTAATTCATTATACTGCCCCAAAATTCAAAAAATCAAATAGTCAAATAGTCAAATAATCAAATAAATTAATCTTAATCCCGCAAGCAACGGACAGAAAACCCGTCCTCCCTATTGAGGCCGGCCCTGCCTACGCCGCTGTCATCGCAGTACAGGCGGCGGCCCCAGGCGTTAGTCGTACTGCTCTCCGTAGAACTCCACCAGTAACCGCTGACCCCAACGCCGTAGAACCTTCCATCGCTGCCACGGTAGCCACCCGGAAGGGCTGTAAAACCACTTTCGTTGGTTGCCCCTATATTTGGACTGTTCCAATGAGCTGTTCCTGCTTCTTTCAGTTTGCCTCCTGCAACACTCGCTCCTCCCAGATCATCAGTAAATGTTGTCCACTCTGCATCGCTGGGCAGGTGCCAGCCCGAAGGACAAGCCGATTGTGCAGCCGGCCAGTTATACAAAACTCCGTAGGTCGTATAATTGGAGGTGGCTTTTGCTGTAGCAACATCAGTACCATCATATCCGTAAACGTAATAATACGCCGTTGAATTTGAACCTGTCCCCGGGCCAACAACCGATGGCAGATACGCCAGGTTTTCTGTCATCCAGACCTGGGTTCCAATAGTTTTATATTGGTAGATCTGACTATCACGGCTATCCTGAATGGCATCGTTCCATCCCACATGTGCCGTATTCAGCGTTACCACGTATTTCTTACCACGGACAAAACCTCCTGCCGGCGGGATTTTTGACATTTCTTTCCAGTTCCCGTCAATTTTCACAGCAATCTGCAAATTTTCACTTTGTGCCCCCGGAAGGATCATCATATATACGCTGACAGCTGACCCGGAAAGTGTAACAGCAGAGGTCAGCGTAACAGTTACATTATTGGATGTATTGCTTTTAGTTATGGTATAGGAGGTTTCTCCGGGAGTCTGCGTTAAATCAATTGTGCCTTCGCATGCCAGGGGATTTGCACCTCCAAGTCTAATCTGAGTCAGCTCACCGCTGCCAACTACCTGGAACTCGATCATGACAAATACGTGATTGAACGTCAGGCTCACCGCCCCACCTCTGGCGACCGTAAGTGGAGTCGCCACCATATAATCCAGTGCTCCAATATGGTCAGTATTTCCGGCCGCAGACTGGCTTTGTGCCGAGGCCAGGGAAATGGGAACCTCTGTTCGCTCTCCGGAAAATCCCGGGTTACGGGGATAATAGGCATAAAAATTGTGCGATACATTGTCCCCCCAAAACATAGTCCCATTAAAAGAAGAGCTTTTTGCCGAGGTTTGGGCCGTGAATTCGGCGTTTTTTACTGCGTTTGAGCCACCTTCTGTGGTCCTTGCCTGGGGTGAAAAGATCCCGATTTTATCGGGGTTCCCTGGATAGCTATCCACACCCTTCCAGTGGGTTTCCACACCGCTCAATGTAGTTTTTGTTCCAGGCGTATTCGTTACATCTTGTTCCTGTACGGTTTGGGCTGTAATCGTTATAGCTCCTCCCCCATCCGTTGGATCAGGCACTTCCTGTAAAGTACACGCATTGATGGCCGTTACAAGCAGAACGGCAGATAAAATTTTAATTAAATCTTTCATAATACTTTCTTTTACCAGGTTAGTGATCCCCAATCTTCAGTGCCCGAGGCGGAAGAGGTCGCAAAGCCTTTTTCAAGAGAAATTTCCATAACGGTTATTTCCGGTGGAAAGTAGATTTCCTGCTTAATCTGGTTTTCAGATTGAGCATAACTGTTAATTAATTTGTACATAGTATTAAATTTAATAGGTTACTCTATTCCATATAAATAATTACACAAGATCTGATCTAGAAACGTGAAAAAATAGCTATAATAAAAAAACATAATTTGAACCTCTACAACGAACCTGATTATTCCATCTTGTAAAACCGTTAACAAATTTAATAATTTTTAATCTAAAGCACAAATCCTTATAAGAAAATCTTGTACCAGACCCCTATTACTTGGACAAAAAAGTCAAACTGGTTGAGCTATTCTCGTATCATAAATTGGGGTTGACGAACAAATATACTCATTTGTTTGGTGATTCGTAAGATACTGACTAATTGTTTCCTTATTCAAATTATAAATCGTATCAAAGGGTAACAAGCCTCCAAAGTAACCATTCCATTTTTTTACAGGGACCGTTCCCAAGGTAGCGTGCCTCCTACGATTATTATACCAGTCCCGGTGTGCCTGAAGCGTAAGTTTGGCTTCATAAAAGCCTTGAAATTCAAATCGATCAATAACCTCTCTTTGGACAATGCTATGGAATGCTTCAATATAGGCGTTTTCTTCCGGAGTAGCTATATGGGTAAATTCCTGATTTGCTTCGGCAGTCCGTAAAAACTGTTTGACATCATTGGCTATGAACTGCGATCCGTTATCATTTCTGACGGTGACGCCTTTTATACCAAAAGCACTATTGATCCTTCTGAAAATATTTATCACATCCATCTTTCGAATACTCTTTTGGAAGATTTGCTCGATGGCTATTCGAGTAAAAACATCAAGAACGGTAAGCAAATAATAATTTCTGGATTCTCCGGCAACCCAAACATATTTTATGTCCAGACAAAGGTACTCCATGGGGCGGATGGCTTCGATTTTTCGATGCTTGACAAACTGTCGCTTTCCACTGGTGCTAATCACCTTGCCCAGCAACAGATTCTGTTCCTTCATTAATCGATAAACCTTTTTGTGGTTGATAATATAGCCCATCTCTCGCAGTTCATCTGTGATATTATGGTACCCATAACAACAAAATTCCTGAGAAAGAATGCCTTTGATTTCTTCAATAACCAGCGTGTCATCTACCTGGGTCCCATCTTGTCTGAATGTGCAAACACTTGGTTTTGCTCCCCGTTTTCCATAAGAAGACTTGTAATAAAAATTGCTTTTTGAAAGATCAACCCAGGAAAGAAGGTTTTCCAATGTGGTTATAGATTCATGGCTCTGCACGATCATCTTCTTGTCTTGATTTGAAATGAAGTTTTTTTTAGCAGCTCAGATTTTACTTCCAACTCCAGTGCTTGTCTGGCAATGATCTTTTTTAACCGTTCATTTTCTTCTTCCAGATCCCGCAAAGCAGGATCTACTTTCCTATAGGCCGGTTTTAAACCGTTTATGCCCTGACTAAGATACTTCTTCTTCCATCTTAACATTACTGAGCTTGATAGATTGTATTTACGGCATGTTTGGGCCTGGCCTTCTCGTTGCGCTTCCTGTAATATCGATAAACGATCCTCAGGTGTAAATTTTCTTCGTTCTTTTGTCATGATTGCTAAATTAACTATTACTAAACTGTTTTTATAATTTAGTCCAGTTATTTAGGGGGCTAGTACAATCTTGTGGTTGGTCGATATGAGTTTGATTTCAATCTGTTTGGGTTTGATTTTGGTAATATTGGCGCTTTAGAATGCTGTAACCGGCTGATTATGAAAATGTGTTGGAGTAAATTGGGCAAATGAGCTACTACCCTCCTGAGCTCACTTGCATATTTTAAGATAATCCGGACACAGCGAAAATTGGAAACAAAAGCGTCCCCGAATATGAGGCGAATCTTCACAGCTTATCTATCAGGTCGGCTTTGATATCGATGTTTATGGTTCTGTACCGGGAGAAGGCCCTGCTCCCCTCTTTGTGCCCGCTGAGGCTGCCGACCAGGTTGGGATCCTGCACCTTGTTGTATAGATTTCCGATAAAAGTCCTTCGAGCCAAATGGGAAGAGGCAACATCGGCAATACTTTTCTGTTCCACTTCTCCGGTTGTGGGATTGATGACAGAGACTTCCCTGGTGATGCCGCAAGCTCGGAAAACTTCTTTGATGTACTCATTGTAACGCTGTTGGGCAATGAGCGGGAACAGGGGCGCATCGGAAGTGGAAGCCGGCATTTTTTCCCTGATTGCCTGGGCTTGTTTTTCCTTGGAATAGCGATTATCGACCAGTGCTTCGTCCTTCATATAGTCATACTTCTTCAGGATCGCGAGTGCTGTTTCATTCAGGGGAACATAGACCGTTACGGGATGCCCCTCTTTGGTCTTGCGTGGGATGTAACTGATGCATTTGCGATCGCCTTTTGATGTCCGCTCTGTAATGATATTGGACCGACGAAGCGCATAAAGGTCGCTGATCCTGCACCCGATCAAACATTGGAAAATGAAGATATCCCGTTGCTGTTCCAAACGTTTGTCATACGAAAGATCCGTTTTATAGATCCGACGGCGTTCGTCATCCGTTATGAAGATAGGAGTCCCGTACACACTATCTTTAATCTGACGCTCCCTGAATGGATTGCACTGTGTTTTACAAATAGAGACTGTAAGTTTATTATAAAGATTTGATTATCTTTGTTACGCAAAGCAGACATATGAGGTCTGTTTTTGTGTGCATGAAGCATCCCGGGATACACTTTCCTGGGATGCTTATTTATTAAGTCGGGGATATGGACGGGGATTTTTATAAAGCAAAAACCACAAGTAATTTACAGTAAAATACTTGTGGTTTCTTGTCGTGATCCGTCTGGGATTCGAACCCAGGACCCCAACATTAAAAGTGTTGTGCTCTACCGGCTGAGCTAACGAATCAAGGGTTGCAAAAATAGGCATTAATTTTTTATCTGCAAAAAAACCCGTATCTTTTTTAACTTTGTTTCTTTTGCACGTAAAAACTCGCCAATAATCCCGCCAATGACAACACTTTTTGAAGTCTGTTGCACCACCATTGAAAGCGCCCAATCCGCCCTGGCCGACGGCGCCCACCGCGTAGAGTTATGCTCCAACCTGGAATCCGGAGGCCTCACCCCAATCTGGCTCACCCGCCTACGCGACGATTCCACCTTGCGTAAGAACCTGCAACCTCGGCAACACTCTATGGGCCAGGGAGTTGATTTTCTCAATCCTACCAACCTGCAAAACAAAACCTTCCTGGACCGCTCGCACGTCCTCATCAGGTGCCGTCCCGGCAATTTTATATACACCCAAGCCGAGGTGGATGCAATGTGTGCCAGCATCCGCCTCTGCCGCCAGGCACGCGTCAAGGGAGTGGTCATTGGAGCACTCACCCCGGACGGCCACCTGGACCGCCCGGCCATCGAGCAAATGATCCACGCCGCCACCGGCCCGACCCCGGACGCAGCCACCACCACCAGCCTAGCCCCGGCCCCCTCCTCGGCTCCAGCCCCCTCGGCCCCCTCGGCCCCAGCCCCCTCTGCCCCTTCGGCCTTGGCCCCGGACACCACCACCACCGGCCCAGCCCCCTCGACCCCAGCCCCCTCGGCCTCCTTGGCCCCAGCCCCGGACACCACCACCACCTTGGCCCCAGCCCCGGACGCAGCCCCCTCTGCCCCAGCCTCGGCCTTGGCCCTACCGGCGCTGACCCTTGTTTTTCACCGGGCTTTTGACCGCTGTACCAACCCGATGGAACTGCTGGAGCAAATCATTGAGCTGGGGTTCCATACGCTGCTGACCTCGGGCCAAGGCGAAACGGCGGAAGAAGGCATCCCGCTGCTGGAACAACTTGTGGCACAGGCAAAAGGCCGAATCTGCATCATGGCCGGCCGAGGCGTCACACGGCAAAACGTCGCACGCATCATCCGCGAAACCCGAGTCCCCGCCGTCCACATGTCGGCACGCCCCGGCCTGGCGCAAATCGCCCAAGAAATTGGCGCAGTTGGCGCACTACACATCAGATGTATCGCGCCAAGATTGTAAAAGCAAAATGCAATAGCCTGATCTGTCGAATCTTAAGATTTTGTTTATTCGGCTTGGCGCGACACATCTGATGTGTAGTGCGCCAAAAAAAGAGGATTGGCATAAATCCGCAGAAAAAGCTCCCGGACCAAATCGGAATGGGCGCGAAGGAGTTCCGCTTGCTTTTTTTGTTGAATTTCCGCTTTCTTTCCCGGAAAATCCTCTGCAAAAGGTATCGAGGCCGCCAGCTCCGTTTGCGGAATCAGCGGAATATTGCCAGTTTTGAGCATATCCAGCCGCTCAAGAAAAGCAGCTTTTTGCTCCGCAGTATAAGCCGAGGCCGAGGCCGGAGCAGAGCCGAGTCCACCGGCAGCGCCAGCTTCAGAGCCAAACCCAACGGCAGCGCCAGCTTCAGAGCCGTGCCCACCGACTGTGCCTGCGCCGGAGCCGTGCCCGGCAGTGCCTCCGTGGCTCCCGGCTGCGGTTTCCTGCAGCAGGTCGTAGGCAATATGGTGGGTGGGAAAGATTTTGTAGTTGTCTGCAATGGATTTGTCAATCAGTGCGCAGAGGTGCGCCGCAAAAGCATTGAAGTCGTTGTCACGTGCGGGCCCGCCTGTAGAAAGTTCCGGTCCGCGGGCAGGATGTTCGGCTTCCGCCCGGGAATAAAAAGCTTCCAATTGCTCTCTTGTTATGGGATCTCCTACATGGATATGTACGTTGCCTTTCCATTGGGTAATGCCTGTGACAATGCTGATTAGGTCTTCGCCTTCCTGCTTCACGTAAACGGCGTCCTGCGGAACATGTGCAGCAGTACCGGCGGAACCGGCGGAAGTGGCACCAGAAGCAGAAGCAGAACCAGAAGCAGAAGCAGAACCTGAAGCCGAAGCCGAAGCCGAAATAGAAGCCGAGGTGGTGGCGGAACTGACAGCGCCAACAGCAGAACCTGCAGCAGAACTGGCTCCGGCAGCGGCGGCAGTAGCGGCCAGGCGGCCCATGAGCAGCTCGCGCACCTTTAGGAAGTCGCAGGATTCGTATTCGTAGGAGATGGAGACCGGGACGATGTTGAGCTCGGCATAGTTGGAAACGGGGTCTTTGCGGGGGCCGCTCATGGCCAGCATCTTGATAAGGGCCTGCGAGGTTTGGTCCAGGCCGTCTTTGGTGCGGCCGTTGCGCTGTGCAATCCAGCAGGAATGGCCTTCCTTAACGCAGGTGCGCATGAAGTCACTTAGAACCAACGAGTTCTTGAACAATTCCCGTTTGTTTCCCTGCCGTACCACTTTAAACATCTTGTTGGAACGGGCAAGATCCTCGGCCAGTTGGTTAATAATCAGGTTATCGCCATACGTAATCATGCTGGTAGGAAGTCCACTGTCCACCAGCACCATCTGCAACAGCGAAGAATCCAATATGATATCCCGGTGGTTGGATACAAACAAATACCCGGTGCCCGGCTTAATTTTGGGGCTTAGGTGGAACGTGAATGAATCCATGGTCGTTTCAATCACCCGCCGGTTAAACGCATACATCCATCGCATTTGAAAATCCTCAATAGTCTTTACAGACAACACATCGCGCACAGTGTCTTCCGGTGTGATACCCGGAAAAATCAACCGGGCAATGGGATAAAAATATTGGTGGGCAGCTATCCGCTGCATGGCGTGAGGGATTTCCTCATCTGTAAAAGGCCTCAGGTTTTCGGGAAATTTTCTAATCAAGGCAACAAATTTTAGGGGCGCAATACAGCAGCAACCAAGTCAATATTTGCGGAACAGTCAAAAGCGCCGAAACAGTCAAAAGCGCCGGAGCAATCAATGGATCCGCAACAAGTCAATACAAAAACGTTCTTCCATTAAATCGTAATCTTTTTCAACAGGCTGCTGGGAGCGTTCAAGCAAACACAACAGAGCGGACATATACCCTCCGTAACATTCTACATACCCCGACAGCAAAGTTTTCAAATCCGGGTCTGTAGAGAACATCCCATAACTTGTCCTGAAGAAATGTTCATACACAAAACCGTCTGCAAGAATCAGGCCCATTTCTCCGCCCAGCTTAAAACGGCAGGCAATATCTGCACAGATAGCATTGGGAATGGTACGTTTGTAGGCTTGGGTATCATCACTCAACCCATCCATAACACGTAACAAATGGTAATCGGCACCCAAAGTACCCGATCGGGAATGGATGACTACGCCCATGTGCGGTTTGAACTCTTCCGTATCGTGTTTGTTATGGTGCATGAGCAATTCAGCGGCAATGAATCCCAACTTGCCAAAATCGTCCATTTGGTAGAAACCGGGATAATCGGTTCCCAATGTGTCAAAGACGCAATTCAAGTTCTCTCCCACGTGGTTGCCTTGCAAACATGTTTCCAACGGTGTTTGCCGTTCTCCATCCAATACAATGGTGTGGTTCGTTATCCTGCAATACGATTTGATAAACATTACTTTTCCCTGCTAAATAAAACGGCTGCGTTTACTCCGCCAAAACCGGAAGAAACGGCCATAAAACTGTTCTTGGCAGACGGCTTGACAGACGAAACTACTTGTATGCGCCCGTCAACTTTGTGTGCGTCGTAACCCAGCGTGGGTAATATTTCTTTCCTTTCCAGAGATTTGGCCGCCAATATACTATCTAATAAACTGGTGGAACCGGAACTGTGTCCAAAGTTGGCTTCAAAACAATTGACCGGTACCCTGCGCAAACCGGCCTTATCTATGGCAACGGATGTCATGTTGTCAAAGACCCTCTTGCCTACACCATGCATATTTATAAACGAAAGGTTGCGCGTACTCTCGTGAGAGAGCACCTTGCGGATGGCCCGTTGCATGGCCGCTCCTTCTACAACTTCTTTGCAGTCGTTATCGTTTTTGTATTGAAATTCATTGAGCAGTCCGCACGGTTCTGTGGTAAAGGCTCCTGCCTTGAACTTGATGGATACCGGCATCTTCAAATGCGGCTTGTCTTTCAGGAACCGCTCTTCACGCACAAAAATGGCACAAGCAGCCGATTCCCCGGGGTTTGTTCTGTCGCTGGTAGTATCAAAAGGAGTTACCAACGTATCTCCTACCAATTCGGCCTGTTCAAGCAAAAACATGGTAAAAGGGCTGATCAGTTCCACTCCAATGACTATGACAAAATCGTACGGCGATCCTTTTGTCAACAACCGATTGGCCGTCATCATAGCCTGCATGCCGGACAGCGTGGAGTTCATGACTACGAAAGGTTTTCCGTTGATTCCCAGTTCGTCCATCAAACGCTGGGCTACATGCCAAGGGAACAAATTGGGTTTGACTACTTGATCCGACAGTTCCCGGAAAGAATCCACATCTCCTTTTGTGGTACAGAAGACAACGGCCACTTTGTGGCTCTCTACCAATTCTGTCTTATAAAATTCAGGGACCGTATGCGTTACGGCAGATTCCAACACAGCCGCCATGGCTTGGCGGTACCGTGTGGCTTGATGCGTAGTGGCCCCGCAGTACGGAGCCGCTAAGGTTTCCAAATCTATGGGATCTATCAATGAGGCCAATACAGGCTTGCTAAGTCCTCTAAATCCGGCGGGAAAAAGCCTGATGCCTGTTTTGCCCAATCTGACTGCTTGGTAATTATCCTCCGTTGTGGCACCTAGAGGGGAAAGGATGCCGTCTCCAATTTTATACATCATAGCCGCTACAAATGTATTGAAATTTCCTTAAATATGGTAAATTTGCACCAAAAGCCATTGTATGTGCACTTCCCTACGTCTTATGAAAGTCATTCTCCTGTGCGGGGCCCTCTCTTTGGCTTTTCCCATCCAAGCAGAAACCCAAAGACAACCGCGTAAAAAAGTAGGACTGGTACTGAGCGGCGGCGGAGCCAAAGGCGTAGCCCACATAGGCGTATTGAAAGTATTGGAGGAAGCCGGCATTCCCATAGACTACATAGCCGGTACAAGCATGGGGGCCATTGTAGGCGGACTCTATTGTATAGGATACAGCCCCGACGCTCTGGACAGCTTGGTGCGTGCACAAAATTGGCTCAACTTGTTGGCAGACAAAATCGCACGCGACAATTTGCTTTTCATGGAAAAGGAAGTCAACGACAAAGCCTTGTTGACCATTCCTTTTGACCGAGACCGATTTTATATTTCCACCGGCATTTTGAGCGGCAGTTCCGTCATGGATATGCTCAGCGAACTGACGCGCGATTACCACAACATCTCTACTTTTGACAGCCTGCCCATCCCCTTTGCCTGTATAGGTTACGACTTACTATCAGGAGACGAAGTGGTGATGCGTGAAGGCAGCCTGCCGGTAGCCATCCGCGCCAGCATGTCCATTCCCGGTGCATTCAGTACGGTAGAGCGCGACGGAAAAATCTTGATAGACGGCGGCGTCATCAACAACTTCCCGGCCGATGTGGTCAAAGAAATGGGCGCCGATATCATCATAGGTGTCAATGTGGGCTCCAACGTGGACGAGCGTACGGAACTCTCCAAAGATCCGCTGACCGACAGCGATCCCAACAGCCTGCTCTTTATCATGAACCAGATGATGAAGCGTATGGGCAAGGAAAATTTTGACAGAAATATTCTCATTACAGACTTATATATACAGCCCGATACAGACCCCTATACAACGGCCAGTTTTACCGCCTTAGCCATAGACTCCCTGATGAACCGGGGAGAACAGGAAGCTTACCGGGAGTGGGAGAACATCTTGGCCTTTAAAGAACTCATTGGACTGCATCCGGCTGACGATATACAGTGGCCGCCTAACAGACCTGCAACGGTAGACGTGCCTTTCACTGACAGCATAGAACTAGGTTATGTCATCTTTGACGGCTTAGCGTCTTTGAACGAGAAAAACTTGCGACGCATGATTCGGTTCAAAGAGTTTTCCACCATCCATGTGGAAACATTACGCGAAACCGTAGGTCAACTGAAAGGAACGGGCAGTTTTTCTGTCCTACGCTATTCGTTGCAAAAAGAAGGCGGCCGCTACAATTTATGGTTCCATTGTGAGGAAAGAGCTCGAAGTGCCGTCAGTATGGGAGCCCGGTTTGATACGCGCGACATTGCCAGCGGCTATATCCATTCCGTCGTGGTTCCCAGAGAACTGAAAGGCGGAATGGTAGAACTCAACAGCCGGCTGTCCACCAATCCGTATGTACAATTGGGCGTTTATTACCAAGACGCTTGGTTGGGGAAATTTGGATTTGCTTACAGCTACCGCTACGGAAACATAGATATGTTCCTGCAAAACGACACCACGGCCAACAACGTCCGCTACCACCAGAACCGATTGGATTTGGATATAGCCAACTTCTATTACAGGAATTTCAATTTGTATGTGGGCATGCGATTTGAGAATTTCCGTTCGCGCAATTTTTTAGACCCGGCCTCTTGCAACCCGGAAACAGGTCCCGGACGTGCCGTACGCATACGCGTCAACGAAAATTTGATCAGCTACAGGATGGCTGCACGCTTTGACAGCTACGACGACGCCTATTACCCCACAGAAGGCGTTCAGTTTGTGGGAGAATACAACCTCTACACAGACAACATGACCAGGTACAAAGAATCGCCGCCGTTCAGCGTGCTGTCCGGTTCCCTTTCCGTAGCCGTCCCCCTGACCTCACGCATTACCCTCTTACCCTCCCTATACGCACGTTTTATCTACGGCAGCCAATTTGCTCCGCATTTGCAAAACGCAATGGGCGGCCCCTTTAGCGGCCATTACATAGACCACCAAATGCCGCTCTACGGGTTCAAACCCATGGTGGTAACGGGCAACAAAAGTATTGCCTCTGCCATCAAAACACGATTCCAAGTAGAAAAGAACCATTACCTATGGGCCGTAGTCAACGTCGCCCGCATGAGCCAAACCACCCTAGACTTGATTGAATGGAACAAAGGCCGCTACCTGGGAGGCGTCGCCGCAGGCTACTCCTACAACAGCCCCGTCGGCCCCATCGACATCTTTGCAGAATACGGCCTACACCCCGGCTCCAAATTCGGCATCTTCATCAATCTTGGAAAATACTTCTAACCACTTCATTTTTGGCGCAGCCAGATTGATGCATATGTATGCGTAATGGCTATGTTGGCTAAGAAAAACATTGGCTCCCGAAAAGGGAGGGGACCCGCCGTAGGTGGGGAGGATTTTTCGTGCCAACATAGACATGGGCGCAGGTGATACAAGAATGCTATTTGTCTGTAGCAGAAGAATCGGGTGTGATGGGCAAACTGTACACCAGAACTTTGTCTATACGGGCAATGTCCATATCCACAATCTCCAGGGAGAGCCCCTCCCACTCCAGCGTCTCCCCGGTCACCGGCACATGCTCCAATTTGTCCAGAATCAGACCGCTCAGAGTATTGTAATCGTATTGTGCCGCCAGGTCTTCCATATCAAAGTGCTCCAGAAAACTGTAGAAGTCGCATTGGCCGTCAATAAGGAAAGAACCGTCCGCACGGGCCACGATGTCGTGGTCTTCTTGGTTTTCCGGCAATTCTCCAATGAGGGCTTCCATGATATCTGAGTGTGTGACCATACCTTGGATGCTGCCAAATTCATCGGTTACCAGAGCGTATTTGCTGTAGCGGTGTTTGATCTGTTCTACGGCGGCGTATACGCTTAAATTTTCCGGTAAAAAGAGCGGCTGTTGCACGACGGAACGCAAATCAAAGCCTTCTTTATCTATGGTACCGAACAAATCTTTCATAGACACTACGCCCAACAGTTCGTCCAAGTCTTCATCGGCTACCGGGTAAATACCGTGCAGATTTTCTCTGACGGTGGCAATGTTTTCCTCTATGGGATCGTTGATATCCAGCCAAATCAGGTCACTGCGGTGCGTCATGATGGATTCTACGGTACGGTCTCCCAAATTGAAGACCCGTTCTACCAAGTCTTGTTCCACTTCGCGAATCTCACCGCCTTCCCGTCCTTCTTCAATGAGTGCGATGATTTCATCTTCCGTCACGCGGGCTTCTTTCAGGTGCGACAGACCAAAGAGCGTCATGATGGCATGTGTGCTTTTGGTGAGCAACCAAACGAAAGGAGAGGTGATTTTGCGAAGCAATTTCATAAAACCCCACATGCCTTTGGCCACCTTATCGGCTGCAATCATGCCCAAACGTTTGGGAACGATTTCTCCTACTACCAACGTCACATACGTTACCAGCGTAACTATGATGACATTAGCCAACCAATGGGCGTGGTTTTGCAGCAGACTCCAGCGAGCCAATGCGCCGGCCAACGGTTCCGAATACGCATTGGCAGAAACCATACCCACTAAGATGGCTATGAGCGTTATCCCAATTTGTATGGTAGACAGAAAGTTATCGTCTGCTTCTTGCCGGTACTTGCGCGAGGTCACAAAAGCCATCTCTGTCATGGAGAGGACTCCGTTGAATAAAATCAGGAGAAGGATGATTAACGTTTCCATAGCGCCCTCCATACTATATATCCCACTGCCAAGACAACCAAACCTACTATGGTCCAGGAAATCTGGACGGTGTATTTGTGAACCGTTTCCATCAACAAGTCTTTGGGAACTACGCTGTGCAGCGAATAGCCCAATACGGCCAGAATCACATTCCAGGCAGTAGCTCCTATGGATGTGTACAAGACAAAACGTCCTAAAGGCATCTTCGACAACCCGGCCGGAATGGAAATCAATTGCCGTATGCCCGGTACCAAACGGCCTACGAGCGTAGAGGCATTTCCGTATTTTACAAAGTATTGCTCTGCTTTTTCCATCTTGTGTTCATCCAGAAGAAAGGCTTTGCCCAAACGCGAATTTACAAATTTATAGACAATGGGCCTTCCAATCCAAACGGCCAACCCGTAATTGATGAGCGCTCCGGTCAGGGCACCCACGGTAGCCGCCAGGATGACCAAGTACACGTTCAAATCTCCGGCAGCAGCCATGTACGCCGCCGGAGGCACCACAATCTCTGAAGGAAACGGAATAAAAGAACTTTCGATGGTCATCAGCAATGCCACCGTTCCGTAATTCAGATGCTCCAGCGCCCATTGAATGAACGAAAAACTTTCCATTATGTATGTTCTAGAATTTCTTCTATACGCTCAGCGGCCTTCAGTCCGTGACCGGTTAGCATCACTACCAAACGCCCGTTCTGCTGCGTTTTGCCATCTGTATCCATTGCTTTGTAATGCTTCAAAGCTGCCAGGGCCGAGGCCGAGGTGGGTTCTATATACAAACCACGGGAAGTGGCCATCCGGAGCGCCTCTATGACCTCTTTATCGGTCACTACCAAGACATCGCCTTTCGTTTCTTGAACGGCGCGTACAATCTGGTCTATGCGCGGGGGATGGCTGTTGGCAATGCCTTCCGGCAAAACAGTCCCCGTGGGAGCAGGCGGAAGAGCCGCCATCAGATTGGCTGCCGTGATTTTGGTACCCGATGCAGCGTCTGCGTACACTTCCAATGCCGTGCGAATGGGGCTGCAATGCTCGCTCTGTACGGCCATCAAACGCGGATAGCGGTCGATGAGTCCGGCTTGTATCATCTCTGTGAATCCCAGATGCATACCTAAAAGCAGCGACCCGCTGCCTACCGGTATGAACACGGCTTCCGGCACTTCCCAATCCAGCTGTTCCATCAATTCGTAAGCGGCCGTTTTTGTCCCGTGCAAAAAGTACGGATTGCGGGTATGAGCCGCGTAGTAGTGGTCTTTCGTGGCTTGTTCAGCAGCTTTGGCTGTATCCAGACGGCTGCCGGGAATCTTATACAAAGTAGCTCCGTACGTGCTTACTTGACGCGTTTTGCCCGACGAATTGCCCGCCGGCATGTAAATGTGCGCCTCTATCCCCGCCAGCGCGCTGTAAGCCGATGCGGAACACGCCGAATTGCCCGACGAGTCCACCACAATGCTCTGTATGCCCAGTTCCCGACATTTGTTGATGAGCACATAGGCGCCCCTATCCTTGAACGAACCCGAGGCCATCAAGTAATCCAGTTTCAGGTGCACCGAGTGGCCCTCCCACTGTGTTTCCATCAGCGGGGTGGCGCTTTCGTTAAAGCCCAGGGCTTGTTGCGGATGTTCCAGCGGCAAGATGGATTTGTAACGCAAAAAAGAAGATTGTCCGTAAGCGGACGCTTCCTCAAAATCGGCTTTGCGTGGGGTGAAATCGTACGCCAAATCCAGGTAATTTCCGCAGGAACATTGCCAAAGGGCTTCTTCCTCGGGGTACAACGTACCACACGCCGGACAGATTAGATGGCCTTTCATGGTATGTATATTCCTTTTTCCTTAAAAATTCAGTTCTTCACCTTCGCTGTGGGCTACAATGGCAGCACCTGTCATATCTCCCCACACGTTTACAGCCGTACGGATCATATCCAACGGTTGTTGTACTACCAGTACCAGACCGATTCCTTCCAGCGGAAGGCCTACGGCGCGCAGCACTACGGCCAACATCACCAATCCGGCCAGCGGGATTCCGGCAGAACCCACGGCAGCCAGCAAGCTGGTCAGAACTACAATCACTTGTTGTCCAATAGTCAAATCTATCCCGTAGACTTGTGCTATAAATATGGCTGTGACGCATTCAAACAGAGCCGTACCGTTCATGTTTACCGTATTGCCTAAGGGTAAGGAGAATCCGGCAATCTTGCGCGATACGCCGGCCCTTTCCTGGATGTCCTTCAAGGCAATGGGCAACGAAGCCGCCGACGAAGCCGTAGTAAAAGCCGTCAACAGGGCCGTTCCCATCATTTTCATGAAGACAAACGGGTTCTTGCGTGTGAGGAGCCTAAACAATCCAGGTATGGTGAGCAATCCGTGCAAAATGCATCCTCCGGCGATGATGGCCGCATAGATGCCCAAGCTTCCGAACAACGTACCCAACGCTTCTGTATTGCCGGCCTGTTCCCCTACCATGTTGGATACTACTCCAAACAAACCAAAGGGTGCAAAACGGATGACCAGAAACGTGATATCGATCATCACTTCGTAGATGCCGTTGAAAACATCGCCCAAGAGTTGGTGCGTCTTTGGAGAGGCTACATTGATAAAAAATCCAAAGAGAATGGCAAAGAAAATGACGGGCAACATGTTGCCGTCTGCCATAGCTTGGAAAATGTTGTCGGGAACGATGGCTATGATCTGGTCTACAAACGAATTCTCCACGGCGGCCATTTCCGTTACTTCTTCATGCAACGGCAAGGCTACGTGAACACCCGGTTGAAAATAATTGACCAGAAGCAGGCCCAGAACGCACGCCAGCAAGGTGGTAACAATGTACCAAGCAAACGTTTTCCCGGCAATACGACCCAAATCGGCCGCTTTGCCCACGCTGCTCACTCCCATAACCAAGGCGCTGAAGACGAGCGGTATAACCACCATCTTCAGACCTCTTAAGAACAAATCTCCGGCCCATTTTGTATAGCCAATGTATTCGTGGCCAAAAATGCCGAACAAGATACCCAGCAGCACTCCTATCAGAATCTGCCAGTGGAGCGCCAATTTTACCTTACGCAATGAACCCAATAATTTCATTCTTTTCTACCATTGCGCCTTGTTTTGCAGAAACAACCACCAATTTGCCTTCGGCTAAAGCGGTTACAGGCTCCATTCCATAATACGTCTGTACAAAACTAAGGATCTGGCCCTCTTTCACTTTCGTACCTACTACCGGTTCTTTGGAATCTCCGGCGGCAGCTACTTCCCAAATGATTTGACCCTTGGCGGCAGCCTGAATCGGTTGCGCATTGGGGTATTTTTCCATGATTTTGTCAACTTCCACTTTGGGCATCTCCACTACGGGACGTTCTACCACAAGCGGAGCGTTGGCTTTTTCACGGGCGGCTTCCAGTTCTTTTTGGAAACGTTCTTTGGCTATGCCGCTCTTGTAGTCGCGGTATTGGCGATCGTGCATGGCCAATTCAAACAACTCTTCGTCGTCTTTGCCAAAGTCCCATTTGTTTTCTTTCATTTCCTTACGGAATTCATCCAACGCATTGGGGAATTGGCTTTGCGGGTTGCCGGTGAAGAATTTCCGGTCTTGTTCTTTGGCCAATTCCAGGATTTCCGGTGCCAATTCTCCCGGCAATTTTCCGGTGTAACCCAAAATCATATCCCACGCGTTTTTGTCTATCGTCTTCCAGCGCTCTTCACCCTTGAGCATATGCATGAGGTTCATCAGAGCAATGTTTTTCACATACTGGCTGAACGGAGTGACCAACGGCGGATACCCCAGTTTGGGCCATACGTATTCCACTTCTTGGAAGAGGCGGGTAACCAGGTCGTCAAGGGTCAGTTCCTTCTTGCCGGCAGCCCTAAGGCTCATGTTTACAGCATTTTGGAAACCTCTCAAGTCTGCCATCATGGATCCCATCATGCCGCCGGGCAGGCCGCTGCCCACCAAGAGCGATGTCATGACTTTGTTACCGGGATCGATGAACAGCCCCAGGAAATCGTCAATGAACGACTGCGTCATGGAACGCGCTTCCATATAGGCTTTCATATTGATGTCTTTCACTTGGAATCCGGCATCTCTCAACATGGCTTGCACGGTGATGACGTCCGGATGGACCATGCCCCAGCTCAAAGGTTCCATGGCCACGTCCACTACGTCCACACCGGCTTTGGCTACTTCCAACATAGAGGCCATGGAGAAACCCGGACCGGAGTGCCCGTGGTATTGTACCAGAATATGGGGGTATTTCTTTTTGATTTCGTACGTGAGTTTGCCCAACATGGTGGGACGACCTACTCCGGCCATGTCTTTCAAGGCAATTTCGTCTGTCCCGAATTTGACCAGTTCGTCCACTACTGACAGGTAGTAATCTACCGTATGTACCGGCGAATGGGTAATGCTGAGCGAAGCCTGTGAAATCATGCCGGCTTCTTTGGCATATTTTACGGAAAGTTCCAGATTACGAGGATCGTTCAGTCCACAGAAAGAACGAGCAATGTCCACTCCCTGTGCTTTTTTCACTTTAAACATCAGCTGGCGCACGTCTGCCGGTACGGGAAACATCCGAATACCGTTCAGACCCCTTTCCAACATCTGGGTTTGGATGCCGGCTGCACGCAACGGTTTTGTCCATTCGCGAACAGCTATATTGGGGTTCTCGCCAAAAAGCAGGTTGACTTGTTCAAACGCTCCACCATTCGTTTCAACCCGGTCAAAACAACCCATCTCTATGACCAGCGGAGCAAATTGCTTGAGCTGATGTACCATGGGAACGTACTTGCCCGATGATTGCCACATATCTCTGTAAAGGAGGCAAAACTTAATTTCTTTCTTAGACATATATATTTATCATTAATGAATTAAAAGTGCGAATTTAACCTATTTCCTGCACAATATTACATATTGGCAATGATTTCTGTAAAGAGCAGGGTCATTTTGTCTGCAGCGGCATCGGCAGCTACGATGACATCGTCTTCGTCGTTCACAAAATCATCTGCAAAATCGTATGCTTGGTTGGTTACAACAGACATGCCAAAGACGCGTAAATCACAATGGCGCGCCACAATTACTTCCGGTGTGGTGGACATGCCCGTAGCATCGGCTCCTATGGCTTGGAAGTATTTGTATTCTGCAGGCGTTTCGTACGTAGGACCGGGATTGCCCAAATACACACCGTATTGTAAGGGTATGCCGTGGATCTCTGCCATATCTTTGCAGATGGTCTGCAAGTCCTTGTCGTAGGCACGCGTCATGTCTGTGAACCGCACGCCAAAGTCGGGATTGTTTTTCCCCAACAACGGATTGGGCAGCAAATTGATGTGGTCTGTGATGACCATCAAATCCCCTACTTTCAATTTGGGATTGATACCGCCGGCCGCGTTCGACACAAAGAGCGCTTCTGCCCCCATCAGTTTGAACACCCGTATGGGAAAGGTCACTTGGTCCATGCCGTACCCTTCGTAATAATGGAAACGTCCTTGCATGCAAATGACGTGTTTGCCGCCCAAGGTGCCGGCAATCAAGTTGCCCTCGTGGCCGGGGGCCGTGGAGAGCAGGAAATGGGGAATGTCTTTATAAGGAATGGTTACTTTGTTTTCTATACTGTTGGCCAACTTGCCCAGTCCGCTGCCCAGAATAATGGCCACTTGCGGGCGGTTGGGAATTCTTTCCAGCAGATAATCTGCCGATTTTTGGTAAAGAGCCGTGTTCATTTCTTCTTTCGTTTTTTATAATCTACTACTTTATCGGCGACCTCTTGCACCTTCCGGAAAATTTTTTCTTCTCCCGGAATGTATTGGTCTTCCATGATGATTTTTCCGTCGCAAATGACGGTATCTATGCAATCTCCGTTGGCCGCATACACCAGGTTGGCCAAGAAATAATGGTTGGGCACAAAAGCCGGTTTGGCCATATCTACCAAAGCTATGTCTGCCAGATACCCCGGTTCAATCTTGCCGGCTTTCAGGCGCAAGGCTTTGGCTCCGTTGAGCGAGGCCACATCCATCAATTCTTTGAGCGGAATGGCACCCGGGTCGTTTCTCCAGACTTTTTGCAACAGAGCGGCCGCTTTCATGCTGTCTATCATATCCAGATTGTTGGACGAGGCACATCCGTCCGTACCCAAACAGACGTTGGCGCCGGCATCGCGCAATTCGTTGTATTTGAACTTGTACCCCGAGGCCAATTTCAAGTTGGAATTGGGATTGTGGACCGTATGTACACCGTTGTCCCCCAAGATTTTGATATCGTCGCTGCTCAACCACAGGGAATGGGCTGCTATCAGATTGGAATTCATCAGCCCCAGTTTGTTCATATACTCGGTGGGGCTCATGCCGTATTCCATTTCGGCCTGGTCCATCTCTGCCCTGGTTTCCGCCAGGTGCGTATGGACCAACAGGTCGTTGTCCTTGGCGTAACTGTTGATGTAACGGAACGATTTTTCCGCTACCGTATAAATGGCGTGCGGACTGACGGCAAAGGTGGTTAGCGAACTCCAGTTGGCGCTCTCTTTGTGCGCTATTTTCAACTGTTTTTTATTCTCTTCAATAGTATCGTTGTCAAAGTGGTCCAACCAGGTGAACGACTGGACGGAACGCATGCCCATTTCTTCGGCGGCCCGTTTGCAACCGTTCAGGTGCCAATACATGTCGTTGAACGTAGTGGTACCGGTGCGGATCATCTCTATACAAGCCAATTTGGCTCCCCAATAGACCATTTCTTCATCCAATTTGGCTTCGTACGGCCAAATGCGTTCGCGCAACCATTGGTCCAAAGGAACGTCTTCGCCTACACCCCGGAACAGGGTCATGGCGGAATGAGCATGGGCATTGACAAAGCCCGGTATGATGGCTTTGCGTGAACCATCTATTACTTTGTCATACTTCTCTACAGGGAAAGTGCCTGCCCGTTCAACGGCTTTGATTTTGTTGCCCTCAATCAGGACATCTTTCCGTTCTTTATACAACAATACGTTGGAAATAAGGATTGTTTTCATAACGGTATATTTTGCCAAAGTTAGTGAATTTTTCTTCGCCAGGTGCTATACCCTATGAAGGAAGAAGCCAACAGTACGGCATACAAAACGGTGGTGAACCACAAACCGCTCCGGGTGTAGAGGCCAATGGCCAGGGCGTTGGCGGCTATGAGCAGGATCCATTGCTGCAGCACGCTGTGGGCCAGCAGCCACGTAGCTGCAATATTGAGGGCCGTAACGGCCGCATCCAGAGCCGGAGCCGGATGGTCGGTAAAACGGCGCAATACGTACCACATAAGCGCAAAGCTCGAAAGGAGAAGCGCTCCCGCAATGGCAGCCTGCCGGGCGTTGACGTGCACGGGGCGCAACTGTGTGGTTGAGTGGTCCGGCTGGTGCGTTTCCTCCTCTGTTGGGGATACATCTGCCGGCTGCTTTAGGGGTGTGCTCCATTTGTACCAGCCGTAGATACTCATGATCAGAAAATACACGTACAGGCCCATGGAGGCGTACAAGCCCTTGATGCCGAAAACGACAACGTAACTGACGGACATTACAAAACCTACGGCCCACATGGCGCGCTTGTGTTTGATTTCCAGCCATACATACAGCAGACCCGAGGCTGCTCCAAAAAGTTCTAGAAAAAGTCCCATGACACTTTAATCATTGCTTGAAAGCCGGCTTGCGGAAAGAATCCGCTCGATGTTTCCACCGTGCCCGTATCCCTGAAAGCAGCCCGGTAGGCCCAGGCACCGGCGCAGTAGTGTTGGTTCAGCAGGTTGTCGGCAAAAAGCGTGACGGTAAAGGTGCCGGCTGTTTTGGTAGCAAAGGGCTGGGTGATGGTCAGGCCCAATACCTGGTAGGCCGGGAGCATACGCTCGGGCGAGCCTGTATTGTCGTAGTATTGTTTGCCTACAAAACGGGCCGTAGCGGCCGCTTCCAGGTTTTTGAAGGGGCCGGTTTTGGTGGCAAAAGGCTTGTAATTCAGTTGGGCTACGCCCGTTACCCCCGGGGAATAAATCAAATCTGTGAGGGCGTAATACTCCTGAATTTGCGGACGTACCGGGTTCCAGGTGTCCGGGTGGTCGTAGGTGTCCAGGTAGAAGGTCACGTCTTTGATTTTGTTGGTACTCAGACAGAGGTTGCCCTCCAGGCGCAGCTGCGGGAAGGGCTGCCAGCCGGCTTCTATTTCCACGCCGCGGCGGTAAGATACCGGTACGTTTTCTTTGATTTCGTAGCCGGTATCGCTGATTTTTCCCGTAGGTACCAGCTGGTTGCGGTATTCCATGGCGTAGGCGTTCACGGCCAGCAGGATGTTGCGGCCGCTGTAGCGGTAACCGCCCTCCATGTCCAGCATGGTTTCCGGCTTCAGTTCGGCTGTGCGGTGCGCCTTGATGGATTCTTTGATGTCGCTGCGCGAAGGCTCCCGGCTGCCCGTATAGGCAGAAAGGTACAGCTGGTGGTCTTTGGCCAGAAGCAGCGTCAGGCCGGCTTTGGGGTTGAAAAAATGCCACTGCGTATTATGCGCCATAGAAATCCCGTCCGTATCTGTTCCTCCCATCTGCAGGGATACGTAGCGGTATTGCACATCGGCAAACAATTTGAGGGTGTTGTCCGCTCCTTTCAAAGGTATGGTAACGGTAGTTTTCAGGAAGGCGCTGCCGTCGTGTTTCCTGCCACGGTTGCGGTAATACTCCGGAGCTTGCGTAAAATCGGGTTTTATTACGTCAAACGTTTTAAGTCCGTAGTGGTGGCCGTCGTAATAGGCGTAGTTGAGCCCCAGTATGGCTTCTGTGTTACCTTTAGTCCACGTACCTACGGAGCTCAGGGCTGCGTAGGTGTTGTCCATGGTGCGGCGCACGATGTGGTCACCTGATTTCTTTTGCTTGTAATTTTCATAATACCCGTCGCCTTTTGTGATGTGCAAAGTATTGCTCCAGGCCAAATGGGCACCGGGACGGAAGGAATGGTTCAGCTGCACGTGGTGCTGTACGTAATTGTCCGTCTCGTTGGGATAAAAGCGAGTATTTCCGTCGGCGTCTTTGTAGGCGCCGGCCGGGTTGTAGCGCCGGTCAGTCAGCAGTTTCTCATAGGGAATGCCCAGCCACGTGATACCCGTATGCTGTTCTCCGTACAAGTAGTAGAGTTTGAGGGCGTATTTGGGCTGTATCCAGCTGATGCGGGAAAAAAGCGAATGCATATTGCCGTGTCCGCGGTCTATGTAACCGTCCGTCCGGTTGTGTGCGTACCGCACATCAAGTGCCAGGCCCGTAGGTAAAAAGCGTTTTTCCCCGAGCTGCCCGATGCCCGTTCCCGTGCCGGCACCAATGGTCAGGTGGTATGTGCGGAACGACCCGTACGATGCTGCGGCATTCAAGTACGGAGCCGGAGAGGCGTACGCCGCCCGCATGTTGATGGTGGCTCCAAAGGCGCCGCTGCCGTTGACCGAGGTTCCTACCCCGCGTTGTACCTGGACATTTTCCAGAAAACCGCCAAGGGCAGGCAGGTTGACCCAGAAAACTTCCTGAGACTCTCCGTCATTCAAAGTAATACCGTTCAGGTTCACCTGAATGCGGGCACCTTCCGTACCGCGGATACGCAGGTAGGCATAACCGCTGCCCGTGCCGTTCTCTCCCATCACTACAGCCCCCGGTGTGAGGGCCAGGGCGAAAGGCAGGTTCTGGGTAGGCGGCGTGCGTACCAGGTCTTCTTTGGTAATGCGGCTGTGGGCCACAGGGGCGTCTTTGGCCGCTTGTGTGGCTACAATGACAATGGAGTCCAGGTTGCGCACCTGCGGTTGTGTGGTGTGTTCCTGTGCTCTCAGAGCGTGTGGGTGTGTGAGGGCTGCCGTTAGAAGAAAGGCAGGCAGCAAGCCTTTGATGGTGATGTGTTTCATGATTTTTCCTCCGCCGGTATTATCCGGATCAGGTTCAAGGGTGTGTTCTCAGCCTGCGCAGCAAGCACCCCGATGGTTATTAATATATGGTAATCCTATAGACGCGGGGCCAATATTTGCCCGTAATCCATATGCTGTTTGTTTCTTTGTCGTAGGCAATGCCGTTGAGTACATCCGTAGTGCGGGTACGCAAGGTTACCGGCAAAATGCCTTTCAGGTTAATGGCTCCTGTCACGTGCCCCGTTTGGGGATCTATCAGGACGATTTCATCGCTCGTGTAGATGTTGGCCCAGATTTTTCCGTTAATATACTCCAATTCGTTCAGATTAGCAAGGGGTTTTCCGTTGCGGGTGACCTTAAGGGTGCGTTTGTCCACAAACGTGTCGGGATCCAGAAAATAGAGGGTGGACGTACCGTCGCTCATAATCAGTTCCGTGCCGTTGGAGGTCAGTCCCCAGCCTTCGCGGTTGTAACGCAGCGTGGCTATCAATTTGAGGGTTGAAAGTTCGTATATAAAACACGTTTTTTCTGTCCAGGTCAACTGGTAAATCAGGCCGTTGTGTACGCAGGCACCTTCCCCAAAATAGGTGCGGTCCAGGGCGTGCGACTGGAGTATGCGTCCGGTGGGTATGTCTGTTTTGGCCATCATGGAACTGCCGTATTGGCCCGTGCTCTCATAAAAATATCCGTTGTGATAGAAAAAACCTTGCGTATAAGAGCCGATGTTGTGCGGCAATACCTCTTCTATTTTGTATTTGTACTCCTTGACGGGTTTATTTTGTCCGGATTGGGTGGTGGCAACAGGTATTGTCAGCAGGAGTGCAAACAGGAAAAGGCTGTATGTATACGTATGGCGTTTCATGAGTTGTTGGCGTGATGCAGGGCGGCCTGTACAAAAGCGGTAAAGAGCGGAGCTGGTTTTTCCGGGGTGCTCTTGAGTTCCGGATGGAATTGTACCCCTATGAAAAAGGGATGATTTGTAAGTTCTATGATTTCTACAAATCCCGTCTTGGGGTTGCGTCCACTCATGCGCAATCCGGCTTTTTCCAATACGGGAATATACGTACTGTTCAGCTCGTAACGGTGGCGGTGGCGCTCCTTGACGGAGGGTTTTCCGTACACTTTGTGGGCCAGGGACCCTGCGGCGATTTTACATTGGTATGCTCCCAGTCTCATAGTGTCTGAATAGGCGTTAATAACAGGAAATCCCGTTTGAGGGGCTATTTCCGCACTTTCCGCTCCCGGTATGCCGGCCGCGTTTCTGGCAAATTCCACAACGGCCATTTGCATACCCAGACATATGCCTAAAAACGGAACTTTATGCTCCCTGGCGTATTGTGATGCAAAAATTTTGCCATCGGCGCCCCGGGCACCAAAACCCGGTGCTACCAGAATGCCTTTCATGCCGGCCAGTTTTTCTTTTACATTTTCTTTGGTAAGGAATTCGCTATGTATGGGATGCACCTGCACGTGGGCACTGTTGGCGGCCCCGGCATGAATAAACGCTTCTAGGATGGATTTGTAGGCGTCTTGCAATTCTACGTACTTTCCTACCAAAGCAATGTCTACCTGGTGCGCAGGATGGTTTATCCTGTTTATGAACTGTTTCCAGGCATCCAAATTCGGTTCTACTTTGTTGTCCAGTTTAAGCAAATCCAAAAGGATACCGTCCAGGTTCTGCCGTTGCAAATTGAGCGGTACTTCGTAAATGCTTTTCTGGTCTATGGCTTCTATGACGGCGTTCGGTCGTACGTTGCAAAAGAGCGCCACTTTTCTTCTGAGGGCCAGGGGCAGCGGTTTTTCCGTACGGCATACGATAATATCGGGATTGACCCCTTCTTGCTGCAACAGCCTTACGGAGTGTTGCGTAGGTTTTGTTTTCAACTCCCTGGCCGCAGCCAGGTAAGGTACCAGGGTCAGGTGAATAACGGCGCAATTTTCTTTCGCCAGTTTCCATTGTACCTGCCGTACCGCCTCGATGAAAGGCAGCGATTCAATGTCGCCCACCGTTCCGCCTATCTCGGTAATGACAACGTCGTATTTACCCCCTTTGCCCAACAACAGCAGACGGCGTTTGATTTCATCGGTAATATGGGGAATGACCTGTACCGTTTTTCCCTGGTACGCTCCGGCCCGTTCTTTTTCAATAACCGTCTGATACACTTTGCCTGTGGTCACATTGCTGGCCCGGTTGGTGTAAATCCCAATAAACCTTTCGTAATGGCCCAGGTCCAGGTCTGTTTCCGCTCCGTCTTCCGTAACGTAGCATTCCCCGTGCTCGTACGGATTGAGCGTACCGGGATCTACGTTGATATACGGGTCAAATTTTTGGATAGTTACCCTGAGCCCCCTGGCTTGTAACAATTTAGCCAAAGAGGCAGCAATGATTCCTTTGCCCAGGGAGGATGTTACTCCACCGGTAACGAAAACGTATTTAGTAGCCATACGACAGTTTTTTTCAAACTGCTAATGTAAGGACTTTTTTTAACTTTGCAGGTACGGAGGAACGTCCCATCGCTCTTTTCTTATGGGAAAAGGGAGGAAAGTCCGGGCAGGAAAGGGCAAGGTCCTGTGGAAATCACAGGTAGCCGTAAGGTTACGGAGCGCCTGACAGAAAATAACCGCCGTCGGGTCTTTAGGCCCGGGTAAGGGTGAAAAGGTGGGGTAAGAGCCCACCGTGACGGTTGGCGACAGCCGTTGACGCAGGCACCGGCCTCCTGCAAGGCCAAGTATACCGGCAATTTCAGGGCGGCCCGTCCTGTGCCGGGGGGTAGGCTGCTTAGACAAATGATGGGAGTTGGACAGAACCCGGCTTACAGTTCCTCCGTTTTTTCTTTAAAAAAGCCGAGGGTGGTCTTCTTCCAGACGTTTGAGTATGGTCGATACAATAGCTTCGCGGTACATGCGGGAGCGGACTTTAATCTTATATCTTTCACAAAATTTGTCGATGACCGCCATTTCCCGGTCGTTGAAACTGACGACTGTCTTGTGGATACGAGGAAGGGGCTTCTCTTTCATTCAGTCCTCTTTTTCCGCTTGCTCAGCAATTCTGCATAATATTGAGTTTCCTGCATAGCAAAGGTTCTGGCAGACAAGTCCAGCCATTCCTCGGCCAAATCAAAATGTCCCTGCATCTCGCAGGCCAAAGCTATGTTGAAGGCGGCGCAGGCTATTTCTTTTTCATTGCCGGCATCCAACAGCTCCATCCACAGGTGCATGGCTTTGTCCCATTCAAAAGCCAGGGCATAGTCGTAAGCCTTGTTCCAGTCTTTCCTGTCGTACACGAACACCACCCTGTCCTGCGTCTCCCATTGGTCCACATACGAGCGGGCCGTACGTTGTCCCAGAAAGGCTGCAGCTCTTAGTATGTCTTCGTACGCAGCGGGCGGAATGGTCACGGTATTGGCATCGTACGGCAGCCTGAGCTCCCAGGCCAGCGTGTCGTAAAGGACCGTATATTCCGGAAACTCAAATGTCTCCGCGTCAAATACGCGTACGACCGATTGGAACGGAAGGATCAGGTATTGCCGCAGCGTTTCAAAATTTCCGATGGTTACGCTGTCCACCATAAAGACCATATCGGACTCCGTTTCCACAGCCAGTCGGTACACGTAGTCGGGTTGTTCCAGCGTACCCAAAGCTGCGTCTTCCGTGCGGTGGCTGTACAGCGGTACGGCCCCTTCCGGAAGGTGGGTGAGCAGGGCCAGTTCTTCAGCCAGGGCCTGGCTGAATTTGTTCAGCAACACCGAATCTGTCACGGATACGGAATCGTAAACGGGAATAAATACCGCCAGCTGCTTTCCCAAAAGCGGAAGCGGTTTGGCGGCAGGAAGCCTCACATCAACTTCCAATATGTTGATTACCGGTCCACACGATGCCATCAACATCAGAAAAAACATGAAAACAAAAGAACGTATGGCTTTCATAAATACTGTATTTTTTGTTCTGTTACGTTTGCATGGCGCCGCAAACGGGTATCACCTGTCCGCTCACAAAAGAGGACAAATCTGAGCCCAGGAAGACGCATACATCGGCCACTTCCTGCGGCGTACCGCCCCTGCGGAGCGGGATCATGTCTATCCAGGCTTTCCGGGCCTCTTCCGGAATCTGGTCCGTCATATCGCTAACGATAAATCCCGGTGCCACGGCATTGGCACGGATACCCCTGGGTCCCAATTCCTTGGCTACCGATTTGGCCAGTGCTGCCATTCCGGCTTTAGAAGCTGCATAGTTGGCTTGTCCGGCGTTCCCCGACATACCTACCACCGAACTCATGTTGATGATGCTGCCGCTGCGTTGTTTGACCATATGGGGTGCTGCGGCATGTATGTAGTTGAAAGCCGATTTCAAATTGACGTTCAACACCAGGTCCCATTGCTGCTCCGTCATTCGGAGCATGAGGGTATCTCGCGTAATACCGGCGTTGTTTACCAATATATCTATGCGTCCGAATTCGCGGATGACTTCTTTTACCACCTGGTGTGCCTCGTCGAACGACGCGGCGTTGGATGCATAAGCCACGGCTCTGACTCCAAAGGCTTCAATCTCTTTTATCGTCTCTTTGGCTTTTTCATCTATTTCCAGATCTGTAAAAGCAATGTCTGCCCCGTGTTTTGCCATAGCCAGGGCCACGGCTTTTCCAATACCGCGGGCAGCTCCTGTAATCAATACTTTCTTGTTTCTGAGTAATTGCATAAACGTTGCTATTTAAACGGGCTCTGCATACAAGTCGTATGCCGAGGCACGTATTATTCTTACTTCCATAAAAGCACCCGGCTGCGGGGCTTGTGCACCTTCCACGGCAATAAAGCCGTCCACTTCCGGCGCTTCTCTGCGGGAGCGTCCCAGGACCACGGGCGGCTGTCCTTCCGCCCTGATCACGTAATCGGCCAGAACGGTACAGGTGCTCCCGACCCTGCCTTTGTTGTATGCAAAAGAAATATCTTTTTGCAATTCCATCAAAGCGGCGTAGCGCTTCCGCTTAACGCGTTCCGGGACCGTGTCTTTCAAATGGAGTGCTCCGTACGTCCCTTCTTCTTCTGAGTACATGAAGGCTCCCAAACGTTCAAATTTTGTTGCCGACACAAAGGCAAGCAAGCGGTCAAAGGCCTTTTTGTCTTCTCCCGGATGGCCTACCATAAGTGTGGTTCGCAAACAAATATCCGGTACGAATGTACGAAAATCTTCTATCAATTGCTGCACTTGTGCAGCGGTGCTGTTGCGCCGCATGGCTTTTAACACCTTATCGTCAATGTGTTGCAAAGGAATATCCAGATAATGGCAGATTTTGGGTTCCGATGCCATCAGACGCAGCACATCTGTGGGAAAGCCTTGCGGGTAGGTGTACAACAGCCTGATCCATTCCAGGCCGTCAATCCGGCACAGCTTTTCCATCAGCCCGACCAGTTCCCGCTTGCCCGTAAGGTCCAGACCGTAGAAACTCGTATCCTGCGCCACCAGGTTCAGCTCTTTCACACCTTGTTCGGCCAGATAACTGGCCTCGGCAAGCAATTCCCCTTCAGGCACAGAAACGTGGCTGCCGCGTATGAGCGGTATGGCGCAATAGGAACAACGCCTGTCACACCCTTCGCTCAATTTCAGGTACGCATAATGGGCCGGCGTGGAAAGGACGCGTTCGTTGGCCAGCTTTGGGTCATAGGCCACGCCCAACTGTGCGCATATAAGCGGTATGTGGTTGACACCGTAAAAGCCGTCTGCCTGCGGCAAGGTATCCTCCAGTTCTTCCCGGTACCGGCCGGAAAGACAGCCCATGACCAGCACTTTCCCCAGCCTGCCTTCTTCTTTGGCTTGCAGGGCTTCCAGCAAAAAATCGATGGATTCTTTGCGGGCATCGTGGATAAATCCGCACGTGTTGACAATAAGTACGTCCAGGGGGTAGTCTTCCTCCACGGCATCGGGGACAACCATCCAGCCGCCGTGCTCCAGTTGGCGCATCAGGTGTTCACTGTCCACGCGGTTCTTGGAACAGCCCAGGGTATAGACACCTACTCTGCTCACTACGCTTGTGTTTCTTCTTCTTCTTCCTCCAGAAAATCGAGGGCGCCGGCCGCTTGCAGCACGTTGTACCAGTCGAGTACTTTTTTCATATGAGACGCATAGAAACGTTCCCTGTCGTATTCCGGGACTACCGTTTGGAAAAAAGCCTGCATATCCGTTCCCTTGTCACGGGGATTGGGAGCCGGTCCTTCCTTGAGGTGTTCTTTCATACGCGTGAGGATATCCCGCAATTTGATTTCTTCTTCCGTTTCTGTATATATGGAAATATCCGACAGCGCCGTCATGCGGTCGCTTGGTCCTATCCATTTGCGTTGTTTGTCTGTCAATGATTCCACAACGACACCTCCGCGGCTTTGGGCCAGGTAGAGGTACAAGCCCGGGTGCCCTGTGATGGATAACACTTTAGTCAAGTCTGTTTTCATGGTCGGTAATGCTAAGGTTCAACATATGTTGATGTACTTCCAGAACCCTGGGCAGCAGGGCCTGCTCTTCGTTGGATGCTATGATGAAATCGGCCCCCGCCTCCCGCTGTTCGTCCGTCCACTGCTTGTCCATCCTGTCCAATACGGAGCGGCGGCTTACAGCGTCTCTTCCGGCAGCCCGGTGCAGCCTTATTTCTTTACTTGCCGAGACGGTCAACACGCGTGTGGTGTGAAACGGCGGATCCATCTGCAACAGGATGGCGCTCTCAAAGATGACGTAGGGCGCTTTCAAAGGCCGGCCCCATCTCATAAAATCCCTGACTACGTACGGGTGGACCAGATGGTTGACCTTTTTCAGCAACCGTGTGTCGTTGAAAATCCTGCGGGCCATCGTTTGCGTGTCCAGCATACCGTCACGGAAGATATCGGGTCCCAGCAGTGCCGACAGTTCTTTGTTCAAGTCTTGGTGCTCTGTATACAATTGTTTGGTGCGGGCGTCGGAATCGTAACAGGGAATGCCCAGGGCTCCAAAAATCTTCGTAACGTAACTTTTTCCGCTGCCTATGCCTCCGGTAATACCCAACGTAATCATATCCCTGTATTTTTAGTAGCGGTTCTGAATAATCCCGTCGATGAATGCGGGTGTCAATTCCGTATGGCTGATTACCCCGGGAAATGGCTGCAATACGGGGACCGTCTTTCCGCTCTCCTTTTTTATGAATTCGTTGTAATCGACTACGAGTACAAAGTCTTTTTCCTGAATACGGGCCGCTTCTTCAAAAGGACAACGAAAGCGTACGGTAACCTGTTCCGGGAGCAGCAGCAATTCCAGTCGGGGCGGTACGTTAACGGCCGTCACCGGTACCTGGTAACTCAGTTCCACGTACCTTTTTACCATGACTTCATAATTGATTTCCGTGTGTGAGAGCCGCGTATTGGGAGGTGCCTCCAAACGGGCGATACCTTCTACCGTTTTGTGCAGATGCGTCAGGGAAACCCTGCGGGTACGCACTTCTTTGATAAGGTCCAGGTACGCTTCTTCTGCGTAGACCAGTACGCTGTCCGGGTATATTCTTATGGGTTCGAAAGACATGTACTGGGGGCTGTAGGACAAATCGGAAATAAAACGTACCGGTACTTTTTTATGGTCTGTAGTTTTATATTCCAGACGGATGGTATCGGTAAGCAAAGCCTCCAGCTGCAAGTCCGTGCCCAGGGCATCGTTTACCTGATTGTGCACGTTGTCTGCCAGGACGTAAAACTCATCCGGTCTGTCCGTATAGGGACGCAGCAGGCTTTTATCGGCAAAAATGTGTAATTGAGGAACTTTTTTCCTCCATGTATGGCGTATGATATAAAACCCACGGGCCGTTCCCCTGAGAAAAAGCGTGTTGTCCGCTTGTGAAAGATGGGTGCGGCCGTCCAGGTTCGTTTCCACTTCCAGCGGGAAACGAAAATAAGAGGCGTATTCATTGGACAGCGTGTATACTACCCAAAGGAAAAATGCTATGACAATGCACAGCAATAAAACGAGCCTGGACCTTTTCATAGGTCAATAGCCATCAATTGCCCTGTTGCAGATCCGATGTATCTTTGACCAGCGTGGATTTGTCTACGCGGATTTTTACATTGGCATCTACTTCCAAAAGCACATAGGTATCTTTTACTTCTGCGACGGTACCGTAAATACCGCCGGCCGTAATCACTTTATCTCCTTTCTTAAGGCTTTCGCGATAGGCTTGCAACTCTTTCTGGCGTTTTTTCTGAGGGCGTATCATTAAAAAATACATGACCACAAAAATGGCCGCCATCATGATTAAAAAAGTGTAGTTGCCGCCTTTAGGGGCACCTTCTGCTTGTAAAAAAACGAATAATGTGTGCATGGTAATAATAGGTTTGTATTAATTATCTATCAGTCCCCTTCCCTTCTTGACAATCTGTCCTTCCCGGGTAAGGTGTTTTATTATGGTATCCAGCATTCCGTTTACAAAGATGCGTGAATTTCCCGTACTGTAAAACTTGGAAATTTCCACCATCTCGTTCAGCGTTACTTTGACGGGGATTTCCGGGAATGCAACGGCCTCGGCAACACCCATTACAATAAGTACGCTGTCCGTGACGGCTACGCGTTCCTTATCCCAATTTTCTGCAAACTGTTCTATGTATCCCACGTACCGGTCGTAATGCATGAGGGTATGTGTCAACAGATCAAAAGCGTAGCGTTTATCTTCTTCGTTGTAAAACAAATCGGGATGTTTCAGTCCGGCACCGGTTTCCTTCAGGTTTTCCAATTGTGTGATTATTGTATTGCAGACAAAGGCCACGTCGTCTGTCCAATACAGGCTCATATCTTCCAAAATACCGTTCAAATCCGGATCTTCTGCCAATTGGGCGCCGTAAAAATCCATCAGCCATTTGAGGTCTGCTTTAAAATCCGGCGCTTCGGGATTTTCCATGTACGCTATAAAATACGGTTCCTCTTTCAGTTGTTCGTACAGTTTTTTGACATAACTTCTCTGTTCTGCCCAATGGAGTCCTTGCTCATGCGCACGTTGCAGCTGTGCATCTTGCTGCAAAAGGCCGATGGCACGGTTGTCTGCCAGGCGTCTGTTGGGATGAGCTTCCTCTTCTGTCGGATGGTATTTGTTCAGTCCTATTTCTATTCTTTCCTCGGCATAACGGACCAGAGCCACGGAAAGGTTGAGCAATAAGAAGTACAATTGACGCGTTTTTTCAAAACTTACCATCAATTCTTTTTCCGCCGCTGCCTGATCAACTTTTTGAGAATGAACGCTGCTGAATAAAAGTTTAAAAACTTTAATACGGATGATGCGCCTGTTGAGCATAGATGTAAATCAAAAGAATCTGTGCAAATATACAGTTTTAAAGCAAATATATTTTATATTTGCGTAGATATAAACAAACAGAACAATGGAACATAGTGGAGATGATGTATTTTCCAAATCCGTACGCGCAGGTAAAAGGACCTATTTTTTTGATGTAAAAACCACAAAGGGTAACGATTATTACCTGACCATTACGGAAAGTAAGCGTCGTGTAGAAAGAGACGGACAATTTTCATACGAAAAACATAAAATCTTTCTGTACAAAGAAGATTTTGAAAAATTCAAAGAAGGTTTGGATGAAGTTGTTGCCTTTATAAAAGAGCGCATTCCCGTAGTGGAAACGCGCTCTGAAACATTTTCTGACATCTCGTTTGAAGACCTGGACAAAGAATAACGAAAGGTCTCTTTATACCGTTCTTCCCGGATACTCTTTGAGTGCTTGCTCCAGGCAATCCATGGCATTGGCTATGTCTTCTTTCTTGAGCACATAGGCAATACGCACCTCGTTCGTTCCTTTACCGGGGGTGGCGTAGAAACCGGCTGCGGGAGCTACCATGACCGTTTGTCCTTTGTAGCTGAAATGCTCCAGCAACCATTGGGCAAATTTATCGGAATCGTCTACCGGCAAGCGGGCAGTCGTATAAAACGCACCCATGGGCATGGGTGAATACACGCCTTCCATTTTGTTGAGCCGGTCAATCATCAAATCGCGTCTGCTGATGTATTCTTTTTTGACGCTGTCAAAATACTCCTGAGGTGTTTTCAATGCACCTTCGGAAGCCATTTGTCCGATAGCCGGTCCGCACAGGCGAGCCTGCGCAAAACGCATGACAGCACCCATCACTTCTTTGTTGTGCGATGCGATACAGCCTACACGTACACCGCACATGCTGTAACGCTTAGACACGGAGTCTATCAAAATGACGTTTTGTTCGGCACCGGGTATGTTCATGCAGGAGAAATGCGGTTCGTCCGTGTAGCAGAACTCGCGGTAGACCTCGTCACTGAGCAGAAAGAGGTTGTGTTTTTTCACAATCTCGCCCAATTTGAGGATATCTTCTTTTGTATATAACGTTCCGGTGGGGTTACCCGGGCTGTTGATCAGGATGGCTTTTGTCTTGGGGGTGATGTATTTTTCCACTTCACTCATGGGCGGCAATGCAAATCCGTCTTCTATATTGGTGGTAATGGGAACAAACTTCACGCCTGCCATGATACCAAACGTATTGTAGTTGGTGTAGAAAGGCTCGAAAACAATCACTTCGTCACCGGGGTTGCAACATACGCTCAGGGCCATGTGTACGGCTTCCGATCCACCGATGGTGACAATGATTTCTTCATAGGAAAGGTCGATATTGACACTCTGGTAATATTTTGCCAAACCTTTTCTATACGATTCTATACCCCCCGAGTGCGGGTAAGAAATCAGTTTGAGGTCAAAGTTTTTAATGGGCTCCAACGCTTCTTTGGGAGATTCCACGTCGGGCTGCCCGATATTCAAGTGATACACCTTTACACCGCGCTTTTTAGCAGCCTCGGCATAGGGAACCAGCTTACGGATAGGAGAAGCCGGCATTTTCTTGGACAGTTCAGAGATACTCAACATGTTATTATAAAATTTGTTAAATGAATCTACAAAGATAAAACTTTCTGCGTGATTTTTCCTACTTTTGCAACAGGTAAATCTTTTTATGTATATGTCTTTTATCACTTCATCCCCCATGGAACTGCATAAATGGGGAGAAAGCAAACAAGCCACTCATTTTATTTTTAATACAGTACGTAAGCCCCTGGATGGCATATTGGAATTGCAAATTCCCGGGGAAGGCGGATACTGGCATGCTTTCCTGTTGAATAAAACCCTATATGTGGCGGCTGTATCTTCTGCATCCGCGGAGGAAGAAGGTGACGTGTTTCCGGCATTTGTAGGTTCCGTACACAACGTTGAAAAGGCAGCCGGTGCGTGGCTCAAACGTTCCGATCCTGAAATTTCGCCTTCGGTAACGTTGACCTACCAGCTGTATTTCTCTTTTTACCTGATAGGTATGGACACCTACTACCAACGTCCCGATTTGAGCCAATGCGGCCGCACATTACAAGGCTTTTGGCCGTCCGATCGTATGCATATGCAGCGACCGGGCGTTGACGGGTTTCCTTCCCGGGCCCTGTTTTTTCTCCGGGAAGTGGAAGATAAGGCGGCCGAGATGGGAATTGGTCTGGCAGCCGTTGAAGGAATGAAAGACCAATCGCAGTTTTCTTGTTTGTTAAAAGAAGAAAAAGCCGTGACGGCCGTTTTGCACAAACAAATGCTGATAACCCTCCTGAAATCGTTGGAGAGCTCTCATGCGCTGAAAGTACTCCTGCATCCCGAGCCGTTCGAAGGCCTTCCGCCCAACATAAGCTACGGGCATTGGAGATTGTATGAAAACGATAAAATCCTTTTTGAATCCCTCCACCACCCTACCCGTTACAAAGGCAGCATGCTTTTGCTGAACAACGCTGTGGCAGAGGCTTTCCATAACAAAGAAAACGTTCGGATCTCTGTCGTTGAAAAAGCAGTAGAGAAATGGAAGGAATTGCACCTGCCCGAATCTTTGGCATGTTTGCACCGGAATGCATCTGTTGAGCAATTGGAGCGGGAGCTGCATGTGCTGTCGGATCTTACTATCAATTACTACGTATCGGCTGCCGTAAAACACGTAAACCTGATATTGGAAAACCTCCGCGGACTGAAGGAAACGCTGCCGCCGGAAGCCTGTCAAGAGGCAAGCGCAACACAATTGAAGGTGGTATCCATTACCATGGGGTATGTAAACGAATTGCGTCTGTTGGTACACGATATGCTGGAAGCCTTGAAAAACCCGGAAACAATAGAAGAAAAGGGACCGGAACTGATGGCAGAGGTCCGTAAACGGACAGACCATCTGGAAATGATTGTGGATCAAGCACTCTGGCCCGTACCAAAATATAGGGAAATCCTTTTTTTAACCTAGATTATGAATAACCTGGAAGCCGAAAAATACAACCTCCGCGGCGTCTCTTCTTCAAAGAGTCAGGTACATGCTGCTTTGGAAGGTACTTCCAGGGGATTGTTTCCGCAAGCTTTCTGCAAAATCATCCCGGATATCCTGGCCAACGATCCCGACTATTGTCTGGTGATGCATGCCGACGGTGCAGGCACCAAATCTTCGCTCGCTTATTGCTATTGGAAACAGACCGGCGATATGAGCGTATGGGAAGGTATTGCGCAGGATGCCATTGTCATGAACCTGGACGATTTGTTGTGCGTGGGCGTAACGGATGGTATTCTGCTCAGTTCCACCATCGGTCGCAACAAACGCCTTGTTCCGGGAGCGGTCATTGCCGCGCTGATAGAAGGTAGTCACACCTTTTGCCGGGCAATGGAACAACACAGTATCCGAATGGAACTTACCGGCGGAGAAACGGCCGATGTGGGAGATCTGGTCCGGACCGTAATTGTGGATAGTACCGTCTGTGCCCGCCTGCGGCGTGACAAGGTCATTGACAACGCCCGCATACTACCGGGTGATGTTATTGTGGGACTAGCCTCCGATGGTCAGACCACATACGAAGACACTTACAACAGCGGTATAGGAAGCAACGGCCTTACCAGCGCCCGCCACGACGTATTCGACAAAACTTTGGCGTCGTTCTGTCCGGAAAGCTACGACACGGGCATTCCGGAGCGTGTCACCTACAGCGGTACCCGGAAACTGACCGATATCCACGGTCCCACAGGAATGACGTACGGAAAACTGGTGCTCTCTCCCACCCGTACCTACGCACCCGTTGTAAAAGCTATTTTTGAGCGTTGCCGTGACGATATACACGGTATGGTACATTGTACGGGCGGCGGTCAGACAAAAGTGCTGCACTATGTGAACAACCTGCACATAATCAAAGACAATTTGTTTCCCGTTCCGCACGTATTTTCAGAGATCCGGGAAATCAGCGGTACGGATTGGAAAGAGCTATATACTGTATTTAACATGGGGCACCGCATGGAATTGTACGTACCCCGCCATGCAGCCGGTACCATCATAGAAACGGCAGCCCGGTACAACCTGGCGGCACAAGTCATAGGATATGTGCAAGAGCAGCAAGGCGGCAGCCGTGTGACTGTTTCCGGAGCCCATGGAACGTATGTTTACAAAAAATGATGTTTGTTTCAAAGATTGATAAAAACGAAGTAAATGCGCTGCCACCTATCTCTTTTACGGGAGAAGTAATCCGCATTTCCAACAAGCAACAAGCCGTCAAAGCAGCAGAAGCCCTTATGCAGGAGCGTATCCTGGGTTTTGATACGGAAACAAAACCGCGTTTTTCTTCCGGAAGGATGTTCAAACCGGCTTTGCTGCAGCTGGCTACGAATGACCGGGCCTATCTGTTTCATCTGCAAAAAACGGGACTGCCGCAGGCCCTTGCGGACCTTCTGTCTGCTGAAAAGATCATCAAGGTAGGTGCAGCCATAAAAGACGATATTGCCGGATTGCAACGTTACGCCGCCTTTACCCCGGGTGGTTTTGTGGAATTGCAAGATATGGTCAGCGAATACGGGATTGTAGATAAGAGTATAAAAAAATTAACAGCCATAGTGCTGGGCAAAAAAGTCAATAAAAGCCAGCAAATCACCAATTGGGAAGCTTTTCCCCTGACAGAGGCACAAACCCTGTACGCAGCTACGGACGCTTACGTTTGCTATAGAATATACAACACCCTCAAGAAACACCAGGAGGAAAAAATGTCTCCCAAACAACGTATGTACGAGGAAGTCCTGGAGAACGCCAAAGCCTTGATGCACGATGAGGCCGACCTGATTGCCAACATGGCCAATATCAGTGCCCTGATAAAAGAAACGTTCGGCTTCTGGTGGGTGGGTTTTTACCTGGTGCAGCCAAAACCGCGCGAATTGTTGCTGGGACCCTTCCAGGGACCTCCGGCTTGTACACGCATTCCCTTTGGGAAAGGTGTTTGCGGCTCGTCGTGGAAAAAAGAAATGACCCTTATTGTACCGGATGTCAGCCAATTTCCGGGACATATAGCCTGCAGTCCTTATTCGCGGTCAGAAATAGTAGTTCCCGTATGGGACAACCGGGGTCGTATGCGGGCCGTGCTTGACATAGATTCAGAACGGCCGGATACGTTCGACACACTGGATAAAGACTATCTGGAAAAAATTACGGGACTGTTTAAAAACCTCTTTTAATCGAAAAGATTTACTAACTTTGCAGTCCTTTGAGGCATTGGTACCCTGGCCGAGTGGTTAGGCATCGGTCTGCAAAACCGAGTACAGCGGTTCGAATCCGCTGGGTACCTCAATTCTTGCTATACATGACTGGCAATTTGCATTTGTTTTCTTTTCCCCTGAATGCAATCATAGGGCTGGTCATTTTTTATGCCGGATGGAGGCTGCGGCATTTTATCAAAGACACACATATTTCGATAGCCCTGTTGGTCCTTTTAGCCGCTGTTTTGACGGAAGGGTTGCTGCCATCACGTATACCCTTTACCGGGAGCTGGCCGTTTGTAACCATCCTGACCTTGTTCCTGATAGTTTGGGGAGCCCGGCTGTTTCGTTCGTTTTCCCTGATGGGGGCGGGACTTTGGCTGGCGCTTCTGGCCGGTATGCTGGGAAGTGCAGATGCATACAAAACCTCGCTAACCCTTCCCGCCCATCAATATGTACAGGCACCACTGCCTTTCGATATCCGTCTGGACCGCTTTACCATTGACCGTTATGCAACGGGGGAACCTTTGGAATATGTGGCAGTACTGTCCTTAAAAGAGGCCATGGACCGGAAGGTGGAAGAAACCTCGGCCCGTCTGCGTGTCAACCACCCCGTACGCTATAAAGGCTACCAAATATTTCTTCTGGATTACGAAGAAACACCCCATAAAGAAATCACTTCCTGCACCGTTCTTGTTACACGACAACCGTGGAATATACTTGTTTTATTGGGTATCCTCCTGATGATGGGCGGTGCTGTCAAAAATTTCTTTGTATGAGCCGTGACATCTATACGCTTTTAACCCTAATATCCGGCGCCCTCTGGATGGCAGGTGCCTTCTTGTCGTTCCGGCGTACTCAAAAAGCTTTCTTTTGGACGGTTCTTGTCTATGGTGCAGGTATTTTTGTGTACGGAGCGCTTGTGGCAATAATGTGGGTAGTACAAAAGAGGCCTCCGATGGTTACGATGGGTGAAATCCGGTTGTGGTATGCCCTCTTTCTTTCTTTGGTGGGGCTGCTTACTTTCTTGCGTTGGAGGTCTTCCCTTATACTCCCCCTGTCAACGGTCATGGCCGTTGTCTTTGCCGCCATCAACCTGCTGCGGCCGCACATCCACAGCCACGTATTAGCCCCGGCCCTGCGAAGCATTTTTTTTGTGCCGCACGTTACCGTGTATATGTTTTCTTATGCCTTGCTGGCGTGCTCTTTTTTGCTTACGCCGGTTTTGTTTTTCAGTAGTAAAAAAAGAGGCTTGTTGACTATAGACACGCTCTCCCGCATGGGTTTTTCGTTGTTTACCATGGGTATGCTTCTAGGTGCTGTCTGGGCCCGCCGGGCCTGGGGTGATTATTGGACGTGGGATCCGAAAGAAACCTGGGCGGCCGTTACGTGGCTTTTGTACCTGCTGTATTTTCATATTCGTCAAACAAAACCGCAATCAAAAAAAACGGCAGCACTGATTCTTGTCATTGCTTTCTTATCTTTGCAACTGTGTTGGTACGGATACCGGTATCTTCCCGGAGCAGAAACAGGATTGCACAACTATGTAGTACGATGAAGGACATTAAGTATAAAAAAGCATTAACCATACTGTGGAGGATGTTTGGATCTGTTGTGATGCTCATAGGATTGGGCATCTTCCTATCGCGTATTGTCAATAAAGCTCCTTCCGGCAAACTGCCGGAAGTAAAACAAATGGAAATTATCGTGGAGCAGGGCGGTTGCATGATTTGTCATGCCGGCTGGGACAAGGAGCGTTTGGGCACCCAATGGCCCATCATTGGAAAGCTTACCGACAAAGATGCTTCCAGGGGTATGCGCTATTCAAACATGAGTCTGGCCATGGTACAACTGTATGACAACACGCCCATCAACCAGTCCGTACTTCATAAATTACAAAGGGTTGTACTGAACAGAAGCATGCCCCCTTTCAGTTTTACATTGACACACTGGAAATCGCCTTTGACAAAAGGAAAACAGGAAATATTTCTTCGCTGGATATACGGCCGCATGAACCGCGACTTCGGTATTCCTTATCCTGCCACTCATGCACAATTTCAACCCATCCGCCCGGTACCTGACACTTTGATTATCGATCCCGGGAAAGCCGCTTTGGGAGAACTTTTATACCACGATACAAGGTTGAGCTCTGATCAAACGCTTTCCTGTGCCTCTTGCCATAATACTGAAACAGGGGGAACGGATAACCAACGGTTTTCCATTGGTATATTCAACCAACCTTGTGAAACCACAACGCTGACTACCTACAACGCCATCTTTCATACTTTTTTTTCATGGGACGGAGCCTCCTCTACTCCGGAAGAGCTGCTAGACATGCATTTCAAAGACCCCGTTAAAATGCAGTCAGATACACTGGAACGGGTTATAGAACTCTTAAAGGCCGATAAAGCATTGCAGGGTCTTTTTACACAAGCCTATCCGGGAACGGGGTTAACGGACAGCACCCTGACGGATGCTTTGGTAGAATACCTGAAAACACTCATAACACCTGACAGTCCGTTTGACAGGTACCTGAAGGGCAATGAAGACGCCATCACACGTAGCGCCAAAAAAGGGTACGATCTGTTCAAGAAATACGGCTGTGCCACTTGTCATAACGGCGTAGCTGCAGGCGGTACGTCCATGGAATATGCAGGTATAGCCAATTCTTTTTTCCCCAATCGTGAAGACCTCAGACTGGAAGATATGGGCCATTATAAGGTAACGGGTAACCCCCTGGATATGCACCGGTTCAAAGTACCCGGCCTTAGGAATATAGAATTTACGTATCCGTATTTTCACAACGCCATTACCGATAATTTGCGAGTTGCTGTTTCGGCCATGGCTTACCACCAAAAAAACATAAGACTCACTGACAAAGAGAAAGATAGAATTGTAGCTTTCCTTAAAACCCTGACGGGAGAACACCCAGATTTGTCACAAAATAAACCACAGATGCAAGAATAAAGAGTGCCAGCCACACTTTGCGTCCAAAAAGTCTTGTTTCCGAAAACAACGACGTTATAAAATACGAAGCCGGAATCAGAAACAGCACCGTAAATCCCTGTGCGTGTCCGGGCCAAATGAAAAGACCGGCGGCGGTAAAAAGAAGAAACCAAAACATGGCATGGTAAAAACGGGTTTTATTCAGAGACCCAGACGAATCTCTTCTTATACCCCTGACTATCACTGATAAAAGCAATAATAACACGAATACCATCAAGGATACCCATTGCGTCAGGCTAAAAGTTTGCAAGCCAAAAGTCACATTTCGTAACGTGAGTTCTTTCAGAGTACGTTCCATATAAAGTCCTATATCGTAACCGGCAAACCAAAATCCGGCGGCAAGCAATATAAAAGGCACGACAATGCCGCCCAAAAATGCCAGAAAGTTCTTGAGCGTTACTTCTGACATCAATATAAGTCCTATAATCAGAGGCATATATAATAGAAAAGCCGGACGGAACAGCAGTCCCGCACAAGTAATATAGAAAGCTCCAATGAAAGAATGGGAACGGCCCAATTGCTCATGAGACCCGGCGGCCAATCTGTAAAGGGCACCCGTTACAAACACACCGGCTACAACGGCCTGCCATTTGTCATACGAACAAGGCGATACGGCCACAAGCCAGGCATACGTTACTAAAATCCAGCGTGTTCTATCGGGGAGCAAACCATACGTATCACAAAACAACGTAAGTATTATACCCGTTGCCAGCACCGGTATAACGGTCAGCAAAAGTACAACCGTATTGTTTTCCGGCTGGTTCACAAAAAGAAAAATAACCCTGAAAGCCAGCAATATAAACAACGACAACAGCAAGGCCCCCCATGCGCTGCGTTTTATATAATCTGTAAAAATCATAACAAATCGTTCCCTATGTCTGTTCTGTAATACATACCTGTAAAATGTACCTGCTTAAGCTGCCGGTATACTGTCTGTTGCGCCTGTTCCAGCATAGCTTCCCGGGCTCCCACGGCCAGAACCCGCCCGCCGGCAGTCACTACGGCAGTACCTTTCTTTCGGTTCAACCCTGTCGCTTCTTCCGTTGTTCCCATATGAAATACCGTCGCACCCGTAACCTGTTCCAGGCCTTCAATGCGTTTGCCTTTGTCACAAGGCCCCGGATATCCTTCCATAGCCGCTACTACCGTTACGGCGTGCCCGGCGGACGGTTTCAGGGGTATCTGCTGCAAGGTTCCTGTTTTCAGTGACATGCAGGCGGCTGCCAAGTCTCCTTCCAGACACAACATGACCGATTGCGTTTCCGGATCGCCCATGCGCACGTTATATTCTATGACATAAGGGTCACCTGCGCAATTCATCAAGCCAAAAAAGAGGAATCCTTTGTAGTCTATTCCCTCCTTTCTGAGTCCTTGTAAGGTAGGACGGATTATGCGCTGCTCTACTTTATCCATAAACGCTTTGTCGGCAAAGGGTACCGGAGATACAGCCCCCATCCCGCCCGTATTGAGCCCGGTGTCTCCTTCTCCAATGCGTTTGTAATCTTTGGCGTTGGGCAGGATTTTGTAGTCTGTCCCATCGGTCAGGATAAACACAGACACCTCAATGCCCCGGAGAAAAGATTCAATAACCACTTTGTCTCCGGCTTGTCCAAATTGCCCGTCCATCATCTCTTTCAGGCACTTTTGTGCTTCCGTTTTGTCCGGAGCTATGATGACGCCTTTGCCTGCGGCCAACCCGTCTGCTTTCAATACGTACGGTGCCTGCTGGGTTTCCATAAAGTCACAGGCTTCTGCATACGCTTTGTTTGTAAACGTTTTATAGCCGGCCGTGGGAATCCCGTAGGTATGCATAAACTGCTTGGCAAAATCCTTGCTGCCTTCCAATTGTGCTCCGGCCGCCGTAGGACCCACCACCAGCACGTCTTGTAGTTCCGGCTGCTTGTGGCAATAATCGGCAATGCCCTTGACCAGCGGCTCTTCCGGCCCTACCACCAGCATGTCAATTCCATGGGAGCGTAACGTATCTTTTACCTTCGGAAAATCCAGTGGAGAAAGAGAAATATTATGGGTCTGTTTCCCGTTATACAGCACTACCGTACCGGTACCCGCATTGCCCGGTGCCACGTACAGCTCATCTACCAGGGGAGATTGTGCCAATTTCCAGGCCAGGGCATGTTCCCGCCCACCGGAACCCAAAACAAGAATCTTCATAGTGCAAAAGTAGCAAGAATTTAAGTGTTAGACACGACCGTACAAGAAGTGTCGAATAAATACTACATTTTTTTTGCTATGTGATTACTTTTCTTTATCTTTAACCAGTATTTCATTAACCATTAGATGTTACATTAGTGCATTACGCAAAGGATTATATCGTTTGCGGTTTTTCCCCCGCTACCAACTGCTCCTTCTTTGGTTCTTCTTTCATCAGGCCCTGACGGGCTTTTTTTATGCTCTTTCATTTAATCTAAACTACCTAAGAAATGTTAAAACGAGCTTTATTGCTCTTGTGCACATTGACTGTATTCACACTACACATGAACGCACAAGTTAAAGTAACCGGTAAGGTAACAGATGCTTCCGATGGTTCCCCCATTCCATTCGCATCGGTTATTATCAAAGGAACCGTTACCGGTGTATCTGCCGACCTGAACGGAATGTATTCAATCAGCAATGTACCTGCAGATGGTACATTGATTTTCTCAAGTATTGGATACGAAACGTATGAGGTTACTGTAAACAACAGGGCAGAAATCAACGTATCACTGGCACAACAGGCCGTGGGTCTTGACCAGGTGCTGGTGGTGGCTTATGGAACAACGACTAAAGGGTCGTATTCCGGGTCAGCAACCCAACTTCGGCAGGAAGGATTTAAAGACGTTCCGGTTATCAGCTTTGAGCAGGCCATTACGGGTGCGGTACCCGGTGTTCAAATTACCCAGAAATCAGGGCAACCCGGATCATTACCTGAAATCCGTATCCGCGGGTTTGGTTCCTTCAATGCAGGGAATGATCCGTTATATGTCATTGACGGAGTGCCGGCAACCAGTGGTGACTGGGGGTCCGAGAACATTTACACAAGTGCTATGAACTTCCTGAACCCAAGCGACATTGAGTCAATTACCATCCTCAAGGACGCTGCCGCCTCTTCCCTGTACGGTTCCAGAGCCTCTAACGGAGTCATCCTCATTACGACCAAAAAAGGACGGGCAGGAAAAGTAGTTACCTCTTTCAAATCGAGCGTGGGTTTCTCTTATTTTGCCATGAACAACTACCCGCAAGTAACAGAAGCCGAACAAGAAGAACTGGTACGTGAAGCCTGGACCAACTACGGAACGGACAACCCTGCCCAATGGCAAAGTTTTGGGACGTTAGACAACTACGTAAAAGCCCAGGTGGAAAAATATTTTCCCTCTCGTAAAAACGACCTGATATACGTCAAGTGGGAAGATGAACTTTTCAGAACAGCCGTTTCCCAGAACTACGAATTGTCGTTGTCCGGCGGTAATGAAAAATCAAAAGTATATGCTTCCGTAGCTTACAACGACGATAAAGGGATCAATAAAATTCAATACCTCAGGAGGTATACAGCCCATATCAATGCAGAACACACATTGAACAATTATCTGAAAGTAGGAGCTTCATTCCAATTTTCCGACCAGATGCAAAGCGGACACCAGGACGGACAAGCTAAAGATAACGTCTTTTACCTGTGGAAAGCACACCTTACGCCCCGGTGGCCCTTTAAATACGCAGATGGCTCTTATTGGCAGGAGTTTTATGCAGCCGGCAGTACGCGGGTGAACCCCGTTCCTCAGTTCCATCTGCAGATTAATGATGCTACGCAAATGCGTACCATATTAAAAGGATGGGCCGAGCTAAGCATTACAAAAGACCTGAAGATTAAAAGCATAGTCAGTAAAGACTATTTGAAAATGCACGACCGGTTCAACTGGCTGTACGGACATATCAACTTTACGGCTTATGGTCAGGGTTATGCTTCTGACCGCTACAGGTTTGTTGACAAAATGGTAAGCAGTACGGTAGCCACTTATTACAAATCTCTGAAACAACATAACTTCTCGCTTATGGCAGGTTGGGAAGCCGAAAGAGATGAATTTCTGTACACGCGTCTTGCCAAAATTGATTTCTCCAACTTCGGAGCTACGGAATCTGCATTGGCAACCAACTATCAAGCCGGATTTACGTACAGAAGTTTGTCCAACCTGCTGTCCTTTATCAGCAACTTCACCTATGACTTTGACAGCCGGTATTACATAGCGGCTTCTTACAGAAGAGACGGATCGTCCAGACTGGGCCCCGATACGCGTTGGGGTGATTTCTGGTCCGTATCGGGCTCCTGGAGAATCAGCAACGAGCGCTTTATGTCAAACGTGCTATGGATTAACGATTTGCGTATCAGAGGTTCCTACGGTACCAGCGGGAACCTGCCTTCCGACAGGTTCGGTTACATGGCCACTTTTGCTTACGGTATTTACGGTACCGAGGCGGCCGGATACCCCAATAACCTGGCCAACAAAGACCTTACCTGGGAAAAGAACCACAACTGGAATATAGGTCTGGATGCACGTTTGTTTGATATGGTGGACATTGTTGCAGAGTACTACAACAAGAAAACATTAGACCTGCTTCTGAATGCTACGGTACCATCGACTACAGGTTTCAGCAGCGCCTTGCGCAACATCGGTTCTATGGAAAATAAAGGTGTGGAATTGTCTCTTAACGTAGATATCATCAAACGTAAAGAAATGACGTTACAAGCCGGAGTCAATTGGGCAACCCTTAAAAATACCGTCCTTGCCCTGTCTGAAGAAGGAGAACAAATTGTGAGCAGACCTCATATCAGAAAAGCCGGGTACTCCATGTATCAATTCTACACAAGAGAGTATTACGGAGTAGATCCTCAAACGGGTCTTCCCCGGTATTATTCCAACGCCAAATTGGCCGACGGCACACTTGATAAAACTTTAGTGAACAGGGCACAGGCTTCATCGGCCATCCTGGAAGGAATGACAGCCATTCCCAAAGGCTTTGGAGGTTTCAACATACTCTTCAGCTACAAATCCTTGTCGGCCACTATGTCCTGGGTTTACAAATACGGACATTACGTATGGGATGACGGTACGGATACACTACACGACGACGGTTACAACTCCTACACCAACATCTCCAAAGACCAGCTTAAGAGATGGCAGAAACCGGGTGACATTACCCACGTACCACGCAGGGTTGCCGGAAATACGCACGGAGGCTATTACGATTCCAGCCGTGCCATACATAAAGGAGACTACATGAGACTGAAGAACCTGACGGTGTCATGGAATCTGCCGCAAAACCTGCTTAGCAGAGTCCGCATTACGAATGCCAGGGTATATGTGTCCGGGCATAATCTATTGACCTTTACAGGATTGGATTTTGATCCTGAAGTACACGCCAGTGGTTATTACAACTTTACCTTCCCGGCTGTTCGTACCGTTACATTAGGTTTGGAAATTTCATTATAATCAAAACATGCTGTTATTATGAAAAGATATATTTTTAGTATACTGTGGGTTGTGGCAGGATTCTTTATGGTAGTATCCTGTAAAGGATTTCTTGATACCGAACCAACCGACAAAGTAGTTGCGGAAACAGCTATGAAGACCCTCTACGACGCCAACGTAGCAGTCAACGGACTTTATAAAGACATAAAATACCAGGACTATTACGGAGGTATGATACAACTCTTGGGAGACCAAAGAGGTGACAACATTCAACCCCGCCTGATGAGTACCGGATGGGTCCAGGTCTATTCCTTGGGATACGATGCAGAAGCCACTACGTATTTTTCGCTTTGGACACGGTGTTACGAGGCCATTATGCGTTGTAATACGCTGATAGAAAACCTGGATAAACTGGAAGCAGCCTCTGCCGCAGATATTGCCAAGAAAAAAGACTATCTGGGCCAGGCTTATGCTGTACGGGCACTTGTTTATTTTGACCTGGCCCGTTGTTACGGATATCCCTATATGAAAGACCAGGGAGCTTCTCTGGGTGCCGTACTCATAACAGAACTCCTGGGACCTTCCGAATCTAAAAAACCCAGAAGTACCGTAGCCGATACGTACAAATTGGTTTTAGAAGATCTTGATAAGGCTTTGCCGTTGCTTTCCAAACTAAGAAACACAGGCCATTTCAATTACTGGGCTGCCAAAATGCTGCAAGCCAGAGTGAATCTGTACAAAGGCGACTGGGACAAAGCGTACGATGCCGCCAAAGAAGTCATCGACCAATCTCCTTATCAATTGGTTTCCAGAGATCAATACGTTAATTACTGGAAAGAAGAAGGTGCAGCCGAAACCATTCTGGAATTGTTTGTTTCTGCGCAATCCGGCATAGATGCAGACGGAGGATATGTATCGTACTGGCACAACTTGTGGCACGGAGCTCCTTCAGCAGGCGCTACCCTGATTCCCACTACCAGTTGGGTCAATTTGATAAACAGTGAACCGGGAGACATCAGGGCACAATTTGTCAGGTACGATTCCCAATACGACACCTCCTCTCCCTGGTTTGCCAAATTCCCCGGGAACGGAGGTACCAATTTCCGGTACAACAATCCCAAGATATTCCGATTGGCAGAAGCCTATCTGATTGCAGCAGAAGCGGCCCTCAAAGGCAAGGGCGGCGTGACTATGGCCAGCAATTATCTGAATATCATACGTAAAAGAGCTAATCCATCTGTAGCAGATGTAGTTGCAACCGATGATCTGGTGCAAATTGAACGTCGTAAAGAATTGGTTGGCGAAGGTCACCGGTTCTTTGACCAAATGCGCCTGGGCAATAAGATTATACGTCTGGACGGTGACGGATTCAATTTTGCTGAATCGATTGGGTGCCCGGGAACCATTGACTGGGGTTATTTCAAAGTAGTGCTTCCTATTTCACATACGGAAAGGAAGTTCTATCCGGAGCTCCAGCAAAATCCGGGTTATACGCAATAACGACCCCCATAGATAGCATAAAAAAAACAGCTGCTCGTCAGCTGTTTTTTTTTGTGCCCGGGACAGGGGTCGAACCTGCACAGGATTACTCCCGCTAGTCCCTGAAACTAGTGCGTCTACCAATTCCGCCACCCGGGCTAACGTACGCTTTTTTTGTTCAGAGGGGCAAAGATATACAAAAACTAAAACATGGCAAGGTCTTGGCCAAAGATATCTTTCAGCAAGTTGTTGGCCAAGCGGCTGGCGCCTATGCGAAACAGGGATGGGTTGAGCCACTGAGGCCCTAAGATTTCTTCTACAATGTGGTAATATTCAAGGGCTTGTTCTGTGGTGGCAATGCCTCCGGCCGGTTTAAAGCCTGTTTTCTTACCCGTTTGCTCATAGTACTGGCCAATACATTGGCACATGATGCGTGCCGCAAAAGGCGTGGCGGCCGGTTCCAGCTTGCCGGTAGAGGTTTTAATAAAATCGGCTCCGTTTTCCATGGCCAGGAAAGAGGCCTTGCGGATGTGTTCTTCCGTTTTCAGGGCCCCCGTTTCCAGAATGACTTTCAGGTGTGTTGCAGCACCTATGACCCTTCTTACCCCCCGGATGGCTGCGGCTGCTTTGTCATATTCTCCGGCCAGGAAATGGTGCAGCGGCAGGACCATATCTATTTCATCGGCTCCTTGCTCTACGCACAAGGCACACTCCTTTTCCATAATGTGCGGAAAAGTTTGGGCTGCCGGAAATCCGCCACCTACGGCCGCTATCTTCACCCCATCTACGCGCAACGTCTCTTTTACGGCTGTTATGAGTGTAGGATATACGCAAATGGCCGCTACCGGGGGCATATTGGGGTATGTCCGTGCAAAACGGTTTACGTTTTCTGCAAACAATCTTCCGCGCGCCCGGGTGTCGGTGGCGTTTAACGTAGTCAAATCAATACAAGAGAAACATTGTGTGAGTTTGTCCATAGGTATACGTTTTGGTGTTATTCACGTATTTTACTGTCAATGATAATGGTTACGGGGCCGTCGTTAACCAGTTCCACGTCCATTTCTGCCCCAAAGACACCGGTCTGTACCGGGCTGCGGAGGTGTTCCTGCAGCAGGCGGCAGAAGGTATCATACAAGGGAATGGCTGTCTGCGGTACGGCGGCTTTTATGTAAGAGGGCCTGTTTCCTTTGCGGGTCGAGGCGTGGAGCGTAAATTGGCTGACCACCAGCAACTCGCCTTGTACCTGCCCGATGGACAGGTTCATAACGCCATGTGCATCGTCAAAAACCCTGAGGTTGATCACCTTGCGTACCATCCATTCCAGGTCTTCAGTAGTGTCGGCTTCTTCAAAACCGGCCAAAATAAGCAATCCCTGCCCTATTTGGCTGTGGGAAGTACCGTCTATACGAACGGCCGCTTTTTTTACACGTTGTACGACAATCCTCATATTGTATGTATTATTCGCCCATCAGCACACGTATGCCTTTGGCTTCCAAACGGGCGGCTATGTCGTGCAATTTTCCCGGGGGACATTTTTCCAGATCTTCGGCCGGAGTCTTTCTGTCGAGCGTATACACCATAACCCTCCAGGGTTTGAGGTCCTCTACCAAAGCAAACCAGGCATCCAGTTCCTCCGGTGTGGTGTTGTCTATGACGATTCCTTCAAAGGTGCCTCTGAAAAACAATGTCTGCAAGGTAAAATCTCCTTTGAATTTCTTCAGGTACTCTACTGTTTTGGCAACGGTATATCCGCGTTGCGGACGGTTGATCAGTTGTACCGTCTCTTCGAGCGCGCTGTCCAATTTCATAAACCTGGCGTCCGCCATCATCAAGGTCTCAAAAACCCCGGGCCTGTCCAGCGTTCCGGAATTGGAGAACACGCATACTTTTACCCCGGGCATCCATTTATCCCGGATGGCCAAAGTACCTCTCATAATCTCCGGAAATTCAGGGTGTAATGTAGGCTCGCCGTTACCGGAAAACGAAACCACATGGGGAAGGGTGCCCTGCCGGACCAAAGCTTCTATCCGTTCTTCCAGGGTATGCAGTATGTCTTGGGCACTTAATAAACGAGCTCTTGCTCGTTCTTTGTCATACGGTACGGGATTCCAGCCGCATTCACAATAGATGCAATCAAAATTACACAACTTCCTTTCTACCGGCAGTAGGTTGATGCCCAAACTTGTGCCCAGCCTTCTGCTGGTTACCGGGCCGTATACGATATCTCTTCTTCTGCACTTGAGTTCCATAATTCAATCCAAAACCATTTCTTCCATCTCCTGCGCCGTATCATCTACATGCAATCGCAACCTTTTATGATCAGACAGACCGGGCAGATCTTTGCTTATATACGTACGCGGCTTCCTTCCTTGGATGTGTACAGACTCTTCCAGGAAAGGAGGAATGTCGCCCGGTCCCCGGGGTTCTTCCCATACAGGCAGCACCCGCAGGTAAGGAGCCTGATAATCGGGTTCAAGCAACGAAAAAGTATCTTTTTTAGTAATGGAAAGCAGCTTCGTAAGACATTGTTTTTGAACCATGGAGCGTCTGTCCGTCAACGTATCTTTCAACCAGTTGTTGTAGCTGTCTATATAAGTTTGCTGCTTGTTCAGGTATTCCTGCTTTTTGGTATATGCCTTTCTTTCTTCATTCAAGGATGTACGCAATCGGGACAGGAGCGATTTAAAACGGGAAGGACGTCGTGTGTAATAATCTACGGTTACCAGAAACTCCTGCTGCGTATAGCCGTGTTTTTCCAAAACAGGAGGATACACCAACAAGGAATCTGCCATGCGGCTTAATTCACCGTCGCGCTCCAGTATAAGATCTGTCATAAATAAATCCCTAAGGATCCATTGAAAATCATCCCCGGGGATTTTCTTGACCTTGATATGACAAGATACAGCCGTCACCATAAGAACGGCTGCACAGCACAACCACAAGACTCTTTTTACAAAACGAGCTTTCGTTTTCATTACCTGCAAAGGTAAAGAAAACGCTTTACATAGTAATCAATCCAGGGTAAATACCCAGGCTGTTTGTGGCGGAACGTAAGCCGGATCGCCTACTGTTATCTTTACTCCGGTCAATACTTCCGTACCTTTGACGGCCGTTCCCAGACCTTCTGCATATTTGTTCCAGTCCAGGGCTACCGGTTGTTTGCTGTTGTTGACCACTACCATCAGGCGCTCCGTGTCCGCTATACGGAAATACACGTACGTGTTTTCCACCATATTGGGCAGATAATGAATCATCTTCCCGTGGGCAACGGCTTGCGAAGTCTTACGCCAGGTCAGTAAAGCGGATATGTAATCGTACATATCCTCTTCTTCCGGGCTTCTGCCCTCTTTTGTAAGCACGCGCCGAGGAAGGATGACGCGTTCTTCTCCGTGCCCCAGGCGTTTAGGATCTTTTGCCGTGAGTAATACTTCTGTACCGGCATAAATTTGAGGAATGCCCCTGAGCGTAGCCAGCAGTACGTAGGCCATTTTCAATTTCACGGGATTGCGGTCCATGAGCTCGTACATGCGGTTGGTGTCGTGGTTTTCACCGAATATGAGCAGTTCGTACGGATTCTTGTAGACAAAATCGTGCGATAATATGTTGTAAATGCGTACCATACCGGCTCCCCATCCAATGTTCGTGTCTTCCCGCAACGCACGGAAGATTTCTCCGGTCAGCGGAAAGTCCATGACGGTAGGTCCGCCGGGATACGGTCCGCGTTCCCAATAGGCAATCTGCTGCGGATGGGGGTACCAGCACTCGGCCAGCACCGTAGCGTTGGGGTATTCTTTGCGCAAAGCCGCCGAATACGCCCCCATGGCTTCCTTGTTGGAATAAGGATACGTATCTACCCGTACGCCGGCCAGTCCGGCGTATTCCATCCACCATACGGCCACCTGGATAAAATATTGCAGCACAAAGGGATTCTCCAGATTCATATCGGGCATGGAGGTGTCAAACCAGCCATCGGTACACAAATTCCTGTCATATGCAGCGGCGTGCGGGTCCATATGCGTATTCATGGCATAATTGGACCGCGTGAAGGAATCAAATACGTGAATCCAGTCCCTGAAGGGCACATCGTCCATCCACCAATGGGCCGTACCGCAATGGTTGGGCACCATATCCTGCAGGAAGGAAATGCCTTTGGCGGCTGCCTCCTGTACCAGCTCACGGTACATTTGGTTGGTACCAAAACGCGGATCTATCTTGTAGTAATCTGCACAGGCGTATCCGTGGTACGAGGCATAGGCTTCGTCATCCAACGTAACGGGCGTAGGCCAAACAGAGGTTACGCCCAATGCGGCTAAATAGTCCAGCCCGGCACGTATGCCTTCCAAATCTCCGCCGTGACGTCCGTAGGGCTGTTCGATATCGGGTTTTTCCACCGTACAGGATGTCTGGTCGTTGCGGGGATTGCCGTTGACGAACCTGTCGGGCATGAGCAGATACAACACGTCGGAAGTGCTCAAGCCCTGCCTTTGTGCCGAGCCTTCTTCTCTGGCGTGAAATACGTAGGGTATATCCAGCTTTTTCTTGCCGCCGGTCCAGCGCAGGGTGTAGGTGCCCGGTGTGTCTTCCGTCAGGCGTACGTCCACAAACAAGTAATTGGGACTGTCTGCCTTATGAACGGCCGTGATTTCCAGGTTCGGCGAAAGACTTTCCAACGTACCTTCTCCCAATCCGGGACCGTACAGCATGATTTGCAAAGGCGTCTGCATGCCGGCCCACCAAAAAGGCGGCTCAACGCGCTCTATTTTTGCCAAGGCACGGGCCTGTGCCATAAGCGGAAGTGTGGCTGTTACCGGCAGCAGCCACAAAAGAGCGATAACAAGAGCTATGTGTTTTTTCATATTACTGAGTTTTAGAAAACAAACGGAACCCGTACGGTTCCAATTCCCACAAGGTATTTTCGTCTGCCTGCAGGATTTCTTCTCCCCTCCAATCGGTAAACGTACCGCTGTCGGCACCCTTTTGCAAACGGAACGATTGCGGTCGGTCTGTGAAATTAAAAAGGGCCAGTATACGGTTTCCTTCCACTTCACGGATAAAGACAAATACGTTCTCCGGTCCGTCGTGAGTTATTTCCACAACTGTCCCGCCGTACGGAGGCACCTGCAAAGCCGGTGATTGGTGCTTGAACCGGATGAGCTGCGTATAGAAGTCGGTAAACAAAGCAGCCTCATGCGGTTGCAAATTGTCTTTTTCAAAGAATTCCAGTTGTTTGGTATTTCCTACTTCTTGTCCCGTATATATCAACGGGATGCCGGGGAGGGCAAAGGTCAGGGCCGCCATCTGCCAGGTGGCTTGTCCCATGCGCTCGAATTCCGTTCCGTTCCAGGAATTTTCGTCGTGGTTGGAGGTAAAGTGAAGCGGAATGGCATTAGGACCAAATTCTTCCAGCATAAGCCCTAAGGTGTGGCGGATGCTGCCGGCATCTTTTTTGGCTTGTGCCACATCGTTCAACGTATGGTGCAAACGCCAGCCGTAATAGGCGTGGAACGCTTCCCTGGTGTTGATGGGATTCTCGGACTCGGCCAACATAAAGAGGTCTTCCTTTACTTTACGCAGCTCCGGTACGGCGTGCTCCCAAAAATCGATAGGTGTCAAATCGGCCATATCGCAACGGAAACCGTCTACGTCCACGTCTTCAACCCAAAAACGCATGGCATCCAGCATGGCCGCACGCATATCTTCGCTCTGGTAGTTGAGCCGGGCCACGTCTGACCAGTCGTACAGGAATTCAGGTTCGCCATCGGGACGTCTTACATGCCAGTCTTCGTGTTCCAGCCATACGGCATCGCGGGAGGTGTGAGCTGCTACCCAGTCCATGATAACGTGCATGCCCAATTGGTGCGCTTTGTCCACTACGCTGCGGAAATCTTCCAGCGTTCCAAATTCCCGATTGACAGCCTTGTAGTCTTTAATGGAATAATACGACCCCAAAGGTCCTTTCCTGCCTGCAACTCCAATGGGATGTACAGGCATAAACCATAATACATCAATGCCTAATTCCCCCAGGCGGGGCAACAACTGCTCAAAGGCTGCAAATGTCCCTTCAGGAGTAATCTGACGCACATTCACTTCATATAGAACCGCATTTTTAATCCATTGCGGGTGGACCTCCTTTTCTTGTTGCGGAGCACAACCGTTTACTAAAACCATGCTTACTATAATTAAAAACAATATTCTTTTCATCTTCTCAACCATTATTCTTTTACAAGTACAGAGAAGCCCACGGGTTCTACCATAACTTCACCCATATAAGGAGTAAATTCTTCAATATGCATGCCAAAGGGCAGTTCCAAAGAGCGCATATCGAACAAGGTACGGCCTTTGTTTAAGCAAACGATAACGCTTTTTTCCATATAGGTTCGTACGTAAGCCAGTACGTCTTTATCTGCAAATAAAGGAAATAAATCTCCATATAACAGAGCCATATGGTTATTACGTAAAGAAATCAATCGCTTTACCCGTTCTTTTAATTTTTCTTCCAGGGGGGAGTATCCGTCAAAGACCATCATGCGCCGGTTATCGGGATCGTTGGCCCCCGGAATGCCAATCTCATCGCCGTTGTATATACAAGGAATGCCCGGCAATGTCATATTAAAAGCATGCAGCAGGGCCAGGTAATCGTAGGCTATGGGTTTGCCAACGCCTATGTCCCGGTCCCACCCGGCCTGTTTGTCGTCTTCGTGCAAATCCAGGGCTCCGCCTGCCAGGGAAATATACCGGGGCTTATCATGGTTCCCGCTGATGTTGCACATCAGGTTGTGGTACCCGTAATACGTCAAAGAGGTGTGTAGTGTTTCCCATATATTTACAAAAGAACCGTCTTTCTTTACGGTATTCTCCACAAAAGAATGGTACAGGTTGAAATCAAACTGTCCGTCCAGCATACCGTTTTTCACATAGCTTGCAATCAGTTCCGGTGAGCCGTACGTTTCTCCCAATTGCAATACAGAACGGCCGGGAAATTCTTGTACTACCTTGCCGGTCAAGGTTCTCCAGAATAATTCGTCGATGTGTTTGGTGGCATCGTGCCGGAAGCCGTCAATGGGGAAATGACGCAACCAGTAAAGGGCAGAATCCGACAGTGCGTCACAGACGTCCGTACGTGAAAAATCAAATTTGGGAATGTGCTTGTCAAACCAGGTGGTCAAACGGAACTCATCCCATAGTTCAAAATTGGGACGTCCGTCCGGCGTGATGGAATCGGTTACCCAATCGGGATGTTCCCGCAACGTGGGGCTGTCTTTGTGCATGTGGTTGGCCACATGGTCCAGAATGACCAGCATACCTTCCTTGTGAGCTTTGTCCAGCAAATCGTTAAGCACGCGGTCGTTGCCAAATCGATCGTCCACACGCGTGATGTACAAGGGCCAATATCCGTGGTAACCGCTGAACTTTGTGGTAGGATGGTAAATCTGCCCCCAGGCGTCGTACGGGTTTTGCGTCAACGGAGAAAGCCATATAGTATTTATTCCCAATTGATTGAAAAAACCATCTTCCATTTTTTGGATAACACCTTCCAGGTCGCCTCCGTAGTAATCTACCTTGGGATGTACGTCAGGGGATTGGATTTTGTAATCGTTTTCCGGATTGCCGTTGTAAAAACGATCTATGAACACCTGGTATATAATGGCCGTTTGCTTGTCTGTTCTTTTGAGTTTCTGCGGGTCTTTTACCACCCTGCCTTTTTCCAGCGGAATGAGCAGGTCGTTGGCATGTCCGTATGCGTTGACGGCATAGACACGTACCAATGAGCGCTCCGGAAGGGCAGTAAAGCCGGGCAGCAGGATGGGGTACGCATCGGAAACATTTTCCACGGTTTGTACCAGGCTGTTTTGCCAGAAAATGTAGAGAGTCACCGGACCCATTTCCACAAGCACGTTACAGAGCGCATCGGTGTTGGGTGCGGATGGAAATACGGCCAGCCTGGGCATATACGCCGAAAAACCGGCAACGGTTGTACGGTCGGGAGCGTCTTCTTCCGTTTGTTGGGCCACGTAGGCTTCCGCACCGCTCTTGGAGGTCGCCACTCCGGGTTGTATGCGTACGGGAATATCGCCCGTCTGGCGTCGGGTATGCACCTGCAAAACGGTCATAAGCGGAGCCGGTTCTTGCACTACCACCAGTACCGTATCCATATTCGGATATGGGAGTACCTGTACATGCGGCGATGTTATATTATCTACCCGTTTCAGGGACGGAAAGTAATCACGTGCCAGAACTATGGTAGTATCCTGATATAGCGTCAACACTCCTGCCGGAGGTTGCGCATCAAAAAAAGGTTTCCTGGAAAGAGACGGGGAACAGGATTGCATGAAAGCCAAAAGCCCCACCAGGATTGCACAGGAAATTCTTTTCATGGTATTTTTATTTAATGTAAAAAACGACGGAAGACCAAGGATCCATCCTCAACGTATGGCCTTTTTTCTCTTCCCTTATATATACGCTTCCTTGCGTAACTACGGCGTGGTCTATCTTGTCTTCCACCACAAACTCCGTCCGGTCTTTTCCAAAATTGTGGAGTACCAACAAGGTTTGGCTGCCGGCTATACGGTACCACGCTCCTATATGCGGCCATACAGACTGCGCAGTGGAATTGTACACATCATGTTCTTTGGTAATTCCTGCAGCCAGTGCCGGATACGTATTACGTGCCCGTGCAAAGGTACGGTACAACGTCAACAAAGAAGCCGTGTCGGCTTCTTGCTCCGGTACGGCAGCTACCGAACGGTAAAACCCCTGGTCAATCTTGTCTGTGTACGAAGTAGTGTAGTTGTCTCCCCACAACATGGGGCTTCTGACGTATTCGTCTCCTTTGGATTTGTTGCCGATGTAACCCAGCTCTTCTCCGTAATATACGTACGGTGCTCCGCCGGAAGTCAGCAATACGGCGGCCGCCAGTCTTGTTTTGGCATCTGAACCTCCTAATTGCGTACGTGCGCGTACTTCATCGTGGTTGGAGAGTTTGGTGGCCCGGATGGCTTCGCTCCGTACGGGTTTGTACGCTTTTTCAAATTCCAGTATGTCTTTGGCAAAGTAACAGCCGGTCTGCTGGTCCAGGGCCCATTGCAACCGATACCAGAAAGAAAACTCAAAGAGTGCCGGCAATCCGGCGTAATAAGGTGCCACCTGCCGGTAATCGGAGAATACCTCCCCTACCATATAGATGTCTTCCGTATGTCTTTGTCTGTAATACGCATTCAGGTGGTCGTAAAATTTCTTGAGAAAACGCGGATTTTCGTCCGAATTTTCGTTATGGTAGATATGTTTTACGGCATCCAGCCTAAAGCCCGCCACTCCGGCATCTATCCACCCCTTGGCGTCTTCTGTCAAGGCAATGAAGGCCGGACTGTGCTCGGCCGTTTCCACGGCTCCAAAATTCAAATCGGCAAACCAGTTGGTCCAGAAATGCGAATGGAACATCGTTGCTCCGGGCAGCTGCACGTTGAGCACGTTGTCGGGATTGTCGTGCGTATACAAAGTGAATGGTTTTCCATAGGCTACTGTAGCCGAGCTGCTGTTTTGAGCTCCGTATTTTGTTTTCTTGTCCCATTGGGTAGCGCTGGTGCGGATAAGAAATCCCCAGGACGAAGAAAAATCAACCGTCAGCTCGTACCATCCGCCGCCTTTATCCTCAAACGGAACCAAAATGTCGTTGCCGTAGTACAAATACCTGGCATTGGTCGTTGTGGAAAACGCTCCTGTGGACCCACCTGCAAACGTATGGGATACTGCAGCTTCTGCCTCTTGTACCGGTGTGACGGTTACCGTGGGCCGGTCGGCGTTCTTCCAGTCGAGCGTGAAAGTGAGCCTCTTTTTCCCCGTGGAAGCAGTAGGAAACCATTGTCCTGCGTCGTAACCGGCAGCACCTTCCGTAGCAATCATGGGTATTTTTCCGGCTGCGATGTCGGCTGCCGGATTGTCGGAAAAAATGTAATAATCCCTGTATGGGCTTTCGGGTCCTTCAATGGCCTTTTGAAACCACCCATGTTCCCGGCCCGAATGGTTGATTACATAGTCCAGATAAATTTTTATATCTTTTGCTTTGGCCGCTTGTACCAGACGGTTGAAGTCTTCCATGGTGCCGTATCGGGGATCAAGGGCGGCATAATCCACTACGTCGTATCCGTGGTACGACATGGCCGGATGGACAGGCGAAAGCCAAATGGCCGAAGCCCCCAGCCGATCTATATAATCCAGCTTATCCTTTATTCCGGCCAAATCGCCCCATCCGTCACCGTCGCTGTCTGCAAAAGAGTAAACAAGGAGCTGATACGTGAGATCAGCTCGCTTGTTCCCGTCCCACGCCTGCGGAGTCGCCACAACTCTGACAAAAGTTTTAGTATCCTCTTTGCCATTGCTTCCGCTCGTGGGTCCTTTTCTACAGCCCGTTATGATAAGGAAAAGGGCGCCCAGGATAAGAGCGCTCTTTTTCATCTTATTCATTCCATGTTACCCTAGGCGTATGGTGGGCCATATCCAGTACTACCGTGTAGGTAGCGGTTTTTTGAACTACTATATTGGCTCCGCCTGCGGTCAACTCTTGCGGGTCGCCTCCCAGGTTCAGGTCCCAGCTTCTGTTGAAGCGGATTTTAAATTCATCGCCTTCTTTCAAGGCTATGGTGGCCGAATACGTCAATGTTTCCGGATTAAACTCCATGGGTATGTCCGTTCCCCAGCCACTGCCCTCAAAGCTGCCAATCAACCCTACCAGGGTTATCGGAGTGGCATAGGCTTTTTCGTTGGGTAGTTGTACATTCCACCAATACGATCCGTCGGGTAACATCAGATTGTCGTCGCGATAAAGATTGAATTCGTATTCCGAATTTTCTACCAAAACACCTCCAATCCAGTTACCGCTTTCAACAAACTTAAAGCCGTGTTCTGCACCATACATGGTCAGCGCTCCGCTGTAGTTTCCGTCACCGGCTCCGATTAACGCAGGGTCGTTGGCTGCATCCCAGCCGTGTCCTGAATAGTCACCGGGCACTATCAGATGGGTTCCGTACTGCGTTTCTATGTCACCTGTCTTTTCAATGGTCATATGGTACGGAGTAGTCGCCAGGCTGAGCGTGATGTTATACGAGCCGGCTTCAGCCACTAAATTGGCTCCGTCCTGTGTCAGGTTATTGGGATCGCCACCAAAGTTGATATCCCAACCCCCGTTCATCCGGAATTTGTATTCCGTTTTAGCGGTGAATTCCAAATCAGAAGCTGTCCAGACGTTCAAAGCGGCATCGTATTCCATGGCTACATCATCTCCCCAGCCGGTAAAGCTGCCTATCACACCTACACGGGTGATAAGAGTAGCCGTTGCACTCATGGTCGTCAGGTCTACTTGCAGGTAATAATAGCCTGCAGCGGGTACTTCCAGGTTACCGGCTCCGCCGTCTGTATCCAGGTTGTCCAAAGCACCTCCGTAGTTGGTGTGTCCCCAATCAGGATGGCTGGTAAACTTGAAGATATCGGTCAGCATGACAAACCCTTCGTAGTGGCCTTCGTTATCTCCGTTCAAAACGGGGGCCGTAGCCGGATTCCATCCCTGGTGATTACCGGGTACGTACAGTTTTTCCGGGAAGCTGGTATTGATGAAGTTGATGGTATACGGGTTGTGGTTTACATCCAATATGACCTTGTATTCTCCTGCCGGACGGTCGAATACCAGGTTGTTGCCAATGGTAAAGCTGATGTTATTGAGCGATTCTCCACCGGCTGAGTGTGTCCAATCGTGGTTCGCCCGGATTTTGAATTCACCGGGCTGCATGGCCGCGATAGTCTGGAAGGTGTTCGTTTGGGGATCGAGTACAAAATCTACGTCGTCTGCCCAGCCGTGGCTGTCCACCGGAGCTTCTCCAATCAAACTCAGAATCTCTATCTGTACCATGTACAACGTATTGAGTTTTTTATTCAACGCTATGTTGTACACGCCCGAAGGCACGGAAATGTTGGCTCCCGTAATGCCCGAACCCGTTACGGCTGTAAACCGGCCACCGAACGTCGTAAGTTCTATGTTATCGATAGCAAAGTCACCTTCCCAGGCCGGTACCGGTGAGAATTTGAATTCAGAAATTTCACCTTCTACCCTCAGGTCAATGATGCCTTCATAGAATCCTTTGCGTACTGTGGAATGGGGCAATGTGGGTGCCGAAGCGGGATTCCATCCCTGGTAGGCACCGGGCACGTAAATCAATTCCGGATACGTGGCCACGTACGTTTCAATCCCTATGGATATATAATTGGATACGATACCGTCCGGAATGGATGCCGAAAAAGCTTTGACAAAAAAGTCCAGGTAGGCGTATTCGGCTTCGGGAGCTCCGGCGGCTACGGCCGCCTCGTTCAACTCATCCACCGTAATGGAGAAGGACGTTTCCTGCAAGCCTTCTGCCAGACGAACGGGGCTTCCTTCCAGATACTTCAGGTATACTCCGTAAGTAATGTCTTCTCCGTATCCCAGACGGGCCGGTGTCCATTCCAGCAAGTCTATCACGCCCTGGGGATCGGTCACATCCAACACAATGGATTCCACCAGCGGTGAAATGACTGACGATACGGCGTTGCCGTATGCATAAATATCCAACGTAACGGGGTCCGAAGTGTACGTTTGCGATCCGTTGGTCACGGAAACCTTGAACGACATGGTAAAGGTATCGTTTTCCGGTAAGTTGGGGAATGCTCCGTACAAAGCCGTTTTAAAGGCTGTTTTGGGAACACTGTAATACAATCCTTGCGTGGACGTGATTCTGACATCGGTGCCTTCGTACGTCGCGTATAGGTCGTAGGTAAGTCCTTCCCCCAGGAAACGTGCCGGTTTCCAGGAGAAGTTTACCAGTTCCTCCATGGTGTTGGAGGTCATCAATATGTCTGCATGGGCGTACAATTGCGGAGCAACGGGTGCCGTTGAAAAGGCGTCTTCTCCAATAACTTCACAGGAGACGGCTGCCAAAGTAACAATTGCAGCAGCAAACAGGTATTTTAATGCTTTCATGATTAACTACGTTTAACTGTTACTGTTTTTCCATAACCAGAACGTAAGGCGTTCTGTTACCATGGAGTTTCATAACATAGGTACCCTGCGAAGGAACCAACAGGTCGTTGCCTCCTCCTTCAATCAGGTTTACTCCGCCTTCCACTGCCTGGCTGGCTTCGTTGTTCGTACCGTATTTCATATCCCAGTTTTCATTGAACCGGATAAGGAAATTGAGATCACTGCTGAAAGTAATGGCGGGAGAAACCCAAATGTTTTCTCCGGCGTCATACATCAGATCCAGGTCTGTCCCCCAGCCGCTTTCATCAAAAGCTCCAATGATTCCTACCTTGGCAATGCCCTTCTTGTCAATGGTCATTTTACCACGGTTAACCGTCAACACATAGATGTTGCCTTCCGTCAGATCTACCGACAAGTTGGAATCGTTCTGTTCCGGACAATACCAGGAAGGTGTAAGGTAGTTGTACCCCCAGTTTTCATCGGACCAGTTCCGGGCAACCGTAACTTTAAAGTAAGAGTATTGATCGGACCCGTCTTCCAGGTCTACCAATATCTTGTATATGTTGGTTCCACCGTCCGTTTCCCAGAATTGCGGAGCGTTTCCGATATTCCAGGATTGGTAATTGCCGGGGAGGAACAAGTAACGTAATTCTGCAGCAAATGTAGAGACATCAAAAGAAATGGTATTGGAAGTTACTCCTTCCAATTTGGTGCCGTATACTTTGGCCGTCAAATAAGCTTCCACGTTGGCCGTTTGGTTGACTCCAACTCCCAGATCGTTGGCCACCAGCCCGTTCAGGTCTGTTTTACTGATGGACAAGGATTGTGTGAAAGACGTTCCCACCAAGGCCGTCTGTCCATTGGCCCTGGCATACAGGCTGTATTCAATCTGAACGGCCGGTCCAAAAGAAGCGGCACTCCAATTGAACGTGACACTTTCTACTTTGCTGTTGTGCGCATTGATAATGACAGGTCCCTGTGGCTCCAGGACAGGAGTCTTGTAGCTGCTTTTGGGGCTAAGGGTTGCCTTTTCTATCTGCATGTCGCAGGCGGCAAAAGCCATCACCAGTGTTGCAAACAGTGTAATGTATTTTATGTGCTTCATGATCGTATTCATTTAGGAATGATTCAACTCTCTTTAATACCCCGGGTTTTGTACCAGGTTTGGATTGGCGTTCAAATCGTCCAGGATGATGGGATACAGTTTACGGTGCTCGGGCAACGAAACTTTTCCGTTCATCACTCCGCCTTTCAAAGTCCAGGGAAATTGCATGGAGGTAAAATAACCGTAACGGATCAGGTCCGTTCTGCGGTGTCCTTCCCACATCAATTCGCGGGCGCGCTCATCCAGCAACCAATCCAGCGACATTTCGTCAGGTGTTTTGGAGGCTACTCCGGCCCGTTCCCTCAACTGATTGATATACCCTTTAGATACAGGGTCCGCTACCGCACCGCCGCTCATCCGTGCATCGGCCTCGGCATGTATCAGGTACATCTCGGCAAGGCGGAATACGGGGAAATCGATGGAAGAGAACTTGTAGTTGGGTTCTGCATCGGATACGGTGTGGCCGTCTGAATACAGACCGGAGAATTTCCAGCATCTCCAACCCGTGTCGGTAGTGGTGTTGTCAAACTCTTTTGTAGAGCCGATGTTGTAGAAGAAAGCCCGTTTATCACTCCTTGCACGATCGTATCCAAAGCCCTCTGTAGCGCCCCAGATAACTCCCGACAGTTCAAAGCGTTGCACGTAATCATCTGCCACGTGGTAGCCGTTCCACGTTTCCGGATTGAGCAAGCCGCTCACGCCCAGATTTTGGGCGATGGCTTTGTTGGCATCTGAACTCAATGTGGCCGATACCAGGTGTGTGGTACCTCCCCAGCTTTGCGTGTGGTCTTTATCGTACGATATGGCGTAGATAAATTCATCCGCAGCACCGTTGGTGGTGTTATCCTGCATAAAGAGTTCGTGGTAATTGGGATGCAGCTTGTAGCCCATCTGGATAACGGTTTGAGCGGCATCTTTGGCTTTCTGCCATTGTGCCGTTCCCGTATAGACCTGTGCGTTCAGGTACATACGTGCCAATACGGCCCATACAGACCCTTTTGTGGCACGCGGATAAGGCACCTGGCCTTTGGCCGGCATGTCGGAACTGTTGGCCAGTTCCAGCAATTCTTTTTCCAGCCAATCGTACAAGTCTTTACGTGCTATTTGTTCCGGAAGATCGCCGCCGATGTTTTCCTCCATGGCAAAAGGCGGATTTCCATAGAGATCCAACAGCAGGTAATAATAGAGAGCCCTGTTGAAGCGGGCTTCTGCACGGTAGGTGTGTACCGTTTGCTTTTCACCGCCATGGCCTCTTTCCTCCAATTTATCGTCGGCTGTTTGGATTAGATATTCGTTAGCCAGCGTGATGCCTTTCATACAACGTGTGTACACGGCAATGATGGCTTCGTTATCGGCCGATGTCCAACGGTGGTACTGGATGGGTGCCACGTAATTGTCTCCCCATATGATTTTAAAAGAATCTGTTGACAATTCATTCAAAACCATATACATACGGGTGAGTTCGCTTTGTCCGGCGTCGGATACACTGATATCTGACGACCCGGCACTACCCTGGCTTACCAAAGCCCAGTATCCGTATATATAAGCCAGCCCGTTCAGGTAACTGGCCGGTTCTGCGTAAGCAGTTTCAGAAGTGGCGTCTGTTTCGTTCAACGGCAATGTGTTCAGGTCGTTGATACAAGCAACCGGAACCAGCAACAACGCCAGTGCTGCAATAAAACTTCTTTGTATTATCTTTTTCATAGCTGCCTGTTTTAGAAAGTTAAGTTAAGACGAAGGGTAAACAACCGGGGGCGCGGTATGATATTGAAGTCCACACCGTCCGAAGATCCGATTTCAGGATCCAACCCTCTGTATTTCGTGAAAACATACACGTTCTGCACAGATGCGGCAACCCTCAGGCTGCTCAGGTATTTCAGGTTATTGAACGTATAACCCAGGTTGATATCGTCTATGCGGAAGAACGATGCGTTTTCTATGAACATGTCTGAATATTTCTGATTGTTATCGGATGGAGCCGTCCAATTTTTCACCAGATATTGGTTACTCAGGTTGTTCAGGTATCCTTTATTCCAGTCGTCGCTGTAGGAGGTGGAATAACTCATGGCCACTCCGTTAATCAGGTAATTACCCAGGGAGCCGTGCCCGTTGATGCCCAGGTCCCAATTCCTGTAGCGGAACTGCGTGTTAAATCCAAAGAAAGCATCGGGTACAGGGCTGTAGCCTGTTACGTAACGGTCGGCATCGGTAATTTCACCGTCTCCGTCGCGGTCAATCAAACCGTTTTGTACGGGGTTGCCGTCCTGGTCGTACAACTGTTGGAAGAGGTAGAACGTATAGGGCGTAAAGCCTTCTCTGTGTAAAGAAGTATATCCGCCCGTTCCTCCCAATCCCGAACCGGTTGTCACACCCAGATACCCTTCTGTCTTCAGGGTGGTCAGCTTGGTGATTTTCGTGTGCTGCAGGGTCAGGTTACCGCCAATGGACCAGTGCATATCGGCCGTTTGAACAGGAATGATATTCAGGTTGAATTCCAATCCTTTGTTCTCCATGTTTCCGATGTTGGAAATGATGCTGTTGCCAAAGTTGGAACCAAGCGGTGTGGAAATAACGTTCAGCAAATCAAAGGTGTTGCGGTAATACGCTTCTACACTACCCGTGATACGGTCTTTGGCAAATCCAAAGTCAAGTCCCACGTTATACGTTTCTGTGGTCTCCCACTTCAAGTTGGAGTTATACGCCAACGGAGCCAGTGTGGTATAGAATGTATTGCCAAACAGGTATTGCATTTCCGGTGAAGAAGAAGACAGATACCTGGCCAGGTACGGATAATAGTCAGATCCAATGTCCTGTTGCCCCGTACGTCCCCAGCCGGCCCTGATTTTAAGAGCCGAGACGGCATTACTTCCTTTCAGGAAATGTTCTTCTGCCACATTCCAGGCCACGGCGGCCGAGGGGAATAACCCCCAGCGGTTGCTCTTGCTGAAACGGGACGAAGCGTCGTTCCTCAACGTTACGGTGAACAAATACCGGGAATCTATGGAATAATTGATCCTTCCAAAGAAGGAAATCAGGTAATATTCCTTGGCATTGGTAGGAGCCGTAAAATAAAGGGCCCCCGGTCCGTCCGGCTGCGTATTGCGATATTGCTCTTCGTCATACTGTACGTAGTTGTGCTGCCAGGAATAACCCGCCATCACATCCAGGTGCGTTATTCCAATGTTTTTGTTGTAATTCAGGTACGTTTCCAGCAAGGTGTTTTTGTTGTAATTTTCATACATCACGTACAGGTCGTTGCTGGAGCGCATGGCAGAAATGGAGCCCAGGGCGTTGAATTTCTCACCGCGGGTACGCGCTATGTCATAACCGGCGTTCACGTTCAGCGTCATGTCTTCCCAACCGTGCACCTTGTATACAATCTGTGCGTTTCCTATGGAACGCAGCGTATGGTTGAAGTTGGTGTAATCATAGATGGTAGACAACGGGTTAGTGCTGGACATGGTGTTGGCACTTCCGTCCGGATTGAGCCAGTTCCAGTAACCGTTGGCTTTAGAAGTATCTATGCTGCCGTCTTCTTTTGTAAAATGTACCGGTTTGGTGGGGTCAAAAGCCAGAGCGTTGCCCACGGCACCGGTAGAGGCCCAGTTTGTTTTCTGGTAAATGCCTTTGGCGTTGACATTGATGGTCAGATGGCCGTCAAAGAACTTGGGTGACAGGCTGATATCCAGGTTTCCACGCTGGTTGTCACCGGTCTTTAACGTAGCCTGGTCCAGGTTGTATCCCAAACTGACCCTGTACGGCATAAGTTTGGTAGCACCGTACACACTTACGTTTTGGTCCGTGTTGAACGACAAACGGTAAATTTCTTTTTGCCAGTCTGTGTTTGCCGTACCCAGCAAACCCTGAATAATGGTATTACCGGGATACGTAGTAGTCATGAAATTCCGGTACTCGTCGGCCGACATCATGCTGATGGTCGATGCATTTTGTTTGAGTGAGTAGCTGGTATTGTACCCTACGTTAATTTTCTTACCAGATCCTTTTTTGGTGGTAATGATAATCACCCCGTTAGAAGCCCTCGACCCGTAAATGGCCGTGGCACTGGCGTCTTTCAACACCGTATAACTTTCAATATCATTGGGATTCACAGAAGCCAGGGGGTTACCCATGCCGGCTCCTCCGTCACCTGTGATGGGAACTCCGTCAATGACCACCAGCGGGTCATTGGAAGCGTTGAGCGAGGCGGCGCCGCGGATTCTGATTTTTGCCGAGGCACCGGGCTGTCCCGTGGCCGGCGTGATGTGCAAGCCGGAAACTTTTCCCAGCAGCATCTGATCCGGAGAAGAGACGGCTCCTCTGTTCAATTCTTCAGCCTTGATGGCTACTACGGAACCGGTCATATCGCTCTTTTTAACGGTTCCGTAACCAATGATTACCAATTCTTCCAGAAGTTCTGTGTCTTCGTACAATACTACACGGGTTGCATTCCGTGCTGCAACAACCAGGGTTTTATACCCCATATAGGAAATCTCCAGCAACGTTTCCGGCGACGGTACCCTTAAGGTAAACGCTCCGTCCAGGTCTGTCGTGGTTCCGTTGGTGGTTCCCTGTTGCAGGACTGTAGCTCCGATTACGGACCAATTGTGTTCGTCTACGACTAATCCCTTCACTTCGTACTGAGCGTAAGCCAAAGTCAGGGAAAACAACGTGACCGCAAGCAAAAAAGTCATCAGTCTTTTCATAAACATTTTTTTAGTGATTAATTTTTCTTGCCAACAATACCGGGTCGTCCTTGTCGTCCACAAAAAAGACGCTTGCAGCGGCTATCAGCAGACAGATTCCGGAGAAAACCATAGCGTAGATGGTTTGACCACGGTAAAAATACTTCACCATTACCCCACCTATCAATCCATTGAATATTTGAGGAATAGTAATAAAAAAATTAAAGATTCCCATATACACACCCATTTTGTTGGCGGGCAACGCTCCCGCCAGGATGGCATACGGCATAGCCAGGATACCGGCCCATGCTATACCTACACCCACCATGGGGAAGACGAGCATGCGGGGATCCCGTATGAAGTAGAAGGATATAAACCCGGCAGCACCCAACAACAAGGTAAGCGCATGCGTACCCTTACGGGTGATTTTGCCGGCTATCCACGGTAAAAGAAAAGCAAAAATGGCGGCTACTCCGTTATATACTCCCTGGAGTATGCCAACCCAGTCTCCGGCATCTGCATAAGCTCTGGACGTGTTGTCCGTCGTGCCGTACATGTGGTCGGCTACGGCCGGAACCATATAGACCCACATGGAAAAGAGGGCAAACCAGGAGAAAAATTGCACCACACCCAATTGTTTCATGGTTTTGGGGATGTGCAAAAAATCTTTGCCAATTTGCCAGAACGGTTGTTTTACCGGTTTTTCTCCGTCCTTTGGGGGATATTCTTTTGTTTTGATGATGGTCCAAAGCACGCTCCCCGTAAGGACGGCAGCTCCTATATAAAACGCGTATTTTACGTTATAGGCTACCAATTGTCCCGTTTCCGGATTGGCTACGTTCGACACACCAAACCAATTGGTCAGCGCGTACGGCAAAATGGCTCCCAGCACGGCACCCACACCTATGAGCGAAGTTTGTACGGAAAATCCCAGGGTACGTTGGTCTGAGGGCAGCAAATCTGCTACCAGGGCCCGGAAAGGTTCCATGGCCACGTTGATAGAGGCGTCCATGATCATCAGGATACCTGCTCCAATGAACATGGGTGCAATATACGGCGCCAGGACGGGTGCGTTGGGCATAAGCACCAATGACAAAGAAGCCAACAGCGCTCCTACCAGGAAGAAAGGACGTCGTCTGCCCAGGCGGGTCCAGGTCTGATCGCTGTAATGCCCGATAATGGGCTGTACAATCATACCCGTAAGGGGTGCTGCAATCCAAAACAAAGAGAGGTGGCTGACATCGGCACCAAACGATTGCAAAATACGGCTGACGTTTGCATTTTGCAAAGCCAGACCAAATTGAATACCCAGGAACCCGAACGTCATGTTCCAGATATTCCAGAAAGTCATCTGCTTTTTGTCACTCATAGTAAGGTATCAGGCAATGTATTTTGATAAATATAAGGTATTTACCTTATACTTATTATACACAACGCGACCAACTTCAGAAACTGCCGGACGAAGTGCCGTTTTCGTATGCCGAATTTTTGAAGCCTCCTACCCGGGCTCTCCTTCTATCCATGCCATGAATTCCGGAACGCGCTGCCGGCTCACCAGTACGGGTTTGTTGCAGGCCGGATGCAATTCAATCCTCAGGCGGCTGTTAAAATGTTTAGAAATAGAGACAATGGAGTCGATATGGGCCATACAGTTTCTGGAAAGTTTAAAAAATTCAGCCGGATTCAATTGGCTTTCCAGGGCATCCAGACTGGAGTCGGATACGTACGAAGTGCCCTTCCTGGTCATGATATACGTACTTTTGTCTTCCGAGTAGAAATAAGCAATATCTGCCGTGGGAACGACGATGATCCTGTCCCCTACTTTTACGACAAAACGTTGTTTGAAGGTTGATTGCGCCGCCAATGTTTTACCAAGACTGCGGAGCTCCTTTTGCAACGAAGGCATTTTCCTGCATTTTTCCACCGCCGCCACAAACTCCGCATCCCCCACCGGTTTGAGCAGGTAATCTACCGCACTCTTTTTTAAGGCAGCCAGGGCATAGTGCTCATAGGCGGTCACTATAATAACCGGGGGCATGTGTTCTATCCTGTTGAACAATTCAAAGCAAATGCCATCCGAGAGTTCCACATCCATGAATATTAAATCGGGCGTGTCTTTAGACAGCCATAGGGCCGCCTGGTCTACGGAATCAATGACGGCGGTTATTTCTGCGTAAGGATAGTGGCTGCTCAGCAAACGTTTCATTTGCATTTGGGCCGGAATCTCGTCTTCTAAAATAAGTACCCTCATGAATGGTGTTCTTCTATCGGCAAACGTACTTCAAACGTATCGTTGCTTTTGTTAATAAGTATGTCCTTCCCGAACAAAGACTTGTATTGACCGCTGATGTTTTTCAATCCAACTCCCGTGGAAGCCACTTTATATACTTTGGGTTGGAGGTTGTTGCGCACTACCAGATACCCTTGTTCAGTAGTTATGTCTATGGACAGCGGTTTGTCTTTACTGACTATGTTGTGCTTTGTGGCGTTCTCTACCAACGTTTGCAAGCAGCACGGTATAACCCGGGTGTTCAGATACGCCTTATCTACGTCAATCGTTACTTTCAGGGAGTTGTCAAAGCGCTGCGAGAGCAATTGCGTATACAATTGTACGAACTCCACTTCTTCCTGCAGTAAGATGGTCCCTTCTTCGCACACGTTCATAAAATGCCGGTACAAAGAAGCCAGACTCTTTACATAGTCACTGGCTTTTTCCGGGTCGGTGTGAATCAGGTAATCCAGAGAATTCAGGCTGTTAAACAGAAAATGGGGGTTCATTTGGTGTTTCAGCTGGTGGTACTGGTACGTAGCCTTGTTCTTTTGGCTGATCTCCATATCCAACGCTCTTTTTTGCACCCGTCCGTAATACGCATAGATATCCATTCCGGCTATGATAATCATATTGAAAAAGAAGGCGGCAATAGCCGTATACCAAAATACGTAATTGAAGAAAACTCCTTCTTCCGCTCCTTCGGGACCGGGCATAACCCTCATCAACGCAGCAGATCCCAGGGCTATTACCACCAGGCCTGCGATTTCCAGCAACGTTCTTAAAAGAGGCCTCTTCCCGTAATCCATATGACGCACCAATTGCCAGACCAGTAAAAAGTCCAGCATTACCATAAGCAATGCCAAAGGGTAATTCTGCAGCAACCGGCTGAGCGTTTCATTGAAATTCAGGTTGAACTGTTTCTGAAAAAATGGGATAGCTCCTTCAAAAGCAATCCTGAAAGCCAATACAAAGAAAGCCAGCAATAAGACTTCTGTAAGCGTTGTTTTATTCTTTTCCACGACGTACGACAAAGAATACAGACCAGCCTAAAATTTCAGTTACGAGCGTGGTTGTAAGAACGTTACCAAGAATAAGCTTCATACGGGGAAACAACATTTGAATCCAACGCGCTCCGTTGGTGCCCAGGAAAAAACCGGCAAACGAAGAAAGCAACAGCAAACCTACCACAACTTCTACCGGTCCTCCAAAAACGCGTGTCAACACAACCACCATGGCAATGGTCAGGCAGGTAAGCACAATGGTATCGCCAAAATTCGTATCGTGCAACAGATAACAGGCAATGGCATGCGCCACGGCAAAGCCGTGAATGATCAAATGTGTGGTCCCGGCTTTTTTCATAATGGGTAAAGTTACAAAAATTCCTGAATGTTTTTTCAGTATATTTGTTAGGAATTACTAAAACATCAACTATGGAACTTGTTTTTAGTCTGCACTACAACGCACCCGAAGGCAGTACCATGCAATTGTTCGAGAAATCCATGAACCGCCTGGAAGGAAATTGGTGGGAACTCGAACTGCCGTCCCGTTTTCTGAAAAAAGACATACCTTATACGTATACCCTCGTATTACCTGACGGTACTTCTGTAACAGAACAACAAGGCCGAAGCCACAAAAAACTGCCCAAAGCCGACAGACTCTTTATTACCGACAAGTGGAGCGATCTTACATATTCGTACGTTTTTCCAACACATAAAATCAGTACCCCCAAACAGGCCGATATCACCCTGACTGTAGCTTCAGGTGCCGTACCGCAAGGATACCATTTGGCCCTTTGCGGCAACACGAAAGAAACAGGTATGTGGGACCCGAAAGAAGCCGTACCCCTTACCTATGCCGGAGGTGGTCTTTGGTCGGCGGGCCTGTCTTACGCGTGGGTGGGCCTGCGTAATGAGCGTGCTTCCGGACCCGGTGCCTTTGAATACAAATACATCGTCCGGGAAGACGGCAGTAACCAATTGTTGGAATGGGAAGAAGGAGCCAACAGGAAGTTACCGGTACCCGGCTCATCTTTTCAAAGCGGACCCAACCATTGCCATATCATAGCGGACCACCCTCACAGGAGTACCCGTGTGGGGCTGCGGTTTGCCGGAACGGCCATTCCCGTCTTTTCGTTACGCAGTGAAAAAAGCTGGGGCATAGGAGACTTTGAAGATTTAAAACTCATGGCCCTCTGGGCAGAGAAGACGGAACAGCGGGTCTTGCAGATCCTTCCGGTAAACGATACCACCATGCACCACAACTGGATAGATTCCTATCCGTACGGCGGTATTTCCGTAATGGCACTCCATCCGCTGTATGCGTGCATAGAAGCCATGTGTCCGGATGACGGCAGCGTTGACTTAAAACAGTTCCAAAAAGAAAGAAAGCGTTTGAACAGTTTGCCGGAGTTGGATTATGATGGCGTAGCGGCGCTCAAATGGAAAGCCCTCAGATACGTATACGAAAAGACGGCAGATACCACCCTGAAGAGCGCTTCCTACCGGGCGTATGTTAAGGAAAACAACCATTGGCTGCAGCCCTACGCCCTCTTTTGTGTGCTGAGGGATATCCACGGAACGGCCGATTTTACCAAATGGGGGAAATATACAAATTATGACCCTGCATTTCTGGCAGAAGTCGATCAAAAACAACTGAATCTGCACATTTTCATACAATACCACCTGGACAAACAACTGGTAGAAGCACGTGATTTTCTGAACAGCAAAGGGCTGGTGCTCAAAGGTGATATCCCCATCGGCATCACTCCGCAAAGCGTAGAAGCCTGGGCCCTGCCGCATTTGTTTCATATGGAATCGCAGGCCGGAGCTCCGCCCGATGAATTTTCCGCACACGGACAAAATTGGGGCTTCCCCACATACAACTGGGCCGAGATGGAGAAAGACGGCTACGCCTGGTGGAAGAACCGATTCTCCTACATGGCACGTTACTTCCAGGCTTACCGGATAGACCATATCCTCGGTTTTTTCAGGATTTGGACCATTCCTGCCGAACACGCCTCGGGACTGCTCGGCTATTTTGATCCGGCTTTGCCTTTTTCCACAGAAGAACTGCACCGCAACGGCGTAGCGCTGCACCACGACAGGATGGTCAGGCCGTATATCACTGACTGGGTTCTGGATGAAATATTTGGCAACAGGGCGGCCGAGGTAAAAACCTCTTACGTTACGTACAACGATTTCTCGGGCCGCTACGATTTGAAGGAGCCTTTTGCTACGCAACGGAAAATTCAGGCTCATTTCCAGGCACTTCCCGACGACGAGCCGCACCACAACCTGCGCGACGGATTGATGGATTTATGCACCAACGTGCTTTTCATTGAGCAGCCGGGCTGCCCGGGCGCCTACCATCCCAGAATCTCGGCACAATTCAGTTTGTCATACAAAGCATTGGATGACGATACAAAGTTTGCCTTCAACAAATTGTACGACCATTTCTTCTACCACAGGCATAACGAATTCTGGTACCACAGCGCCATGAAGAAACTGCCTCCGTTGATTTCGGCTACCCGGATGCTCTGCTGTGCAGAAGATTTGGGGATGATACCCGATTGTGTGCACCCTGTCATGCAGGAGCTGTCCATGCTCAGCCTGGAAGTGCAGCGCATGCCCAAAGATACTTACCTCGATTTTGGAAATCCGGCGCATTATCCCTACCTATGCGTATGCACCACAGGTACCCACGACATGAGTACACTCCGGGGCTGGTGGGAAGAAGACCGTGCCGTTTCCGGTCGTTTTTACCACCATTTCCTGGGAAAACCAGGAGACGCACCGTATTATTGCGAACCTTCCCTTTGTCTGGAAATCATTGAAAGGCACTTGCAAAGCCCGGCTATGCTATGTATACTTCCCTGGCAGGATTGGATGTCGATATCAGGAAAATTACGCCGGGAAGATCCACACCGGGAACGCATAAACATACCGGCCATCGTACCGCATTACTGGCGCTACCGTATGCACATAACCCTGGAAGCATTGCTGAAGCAGGAAGCTTTCAATGCCTCATTAAAAGATAAAATTAAAGCTGCAGGACGCTGATATGAAACCATACAGACAAATACTACCGGAAGAAATTGCGGCTTTGAAAAAGCAGCGCTGTTATTCGGAAGATTGGAACAAGGTATGGGTAGATCCCGGTTTTAAGACAGACAGGATATGGGATACTGCCTTTTCCGGAGATATCCGGCTGGGAGTTTTTGACACTGTTAAAACATTGCCTTCCGGAATACGGATCCGTTCAGGCATCTGTAACACCAAGCTGCACAACGTATCTGTCGGCGACAATACGTTAATAGAAAATATCCACGGTTATATCGCCAATTATAGCATCGGCTCCGATTGTATTATTGAAAGTGTTGACAGAATCTATACAGAAGGCGTATCTTCTTTCGGAAACGGAGTAGAAGTATCCGTTATGAGTGAAACCGGCGGCCGGGAAGTACCCATCAACAACAAACTGACCGCCCATTTTGCCTACATCCTTGCATTATACCGTCATAAACCGGAATTAATTAAAAGGATGCAGAAACTCGTTGCCAACTACGCCGCCAAAGTAGCATCGGACAGAGGAACCATTGGTAACCGTGTAACCATCAGTCATGCCGGTACCATCAAAAACGTGGTCATTGGAGATTGTACCCATATTGAAGGTACGTCCTACCTGGTCAACGGCAGTATCAATGGAAATGCCCTCGACCCCATTTACATCGGCTACGGAGTGAAATGCGAAGACTTTATCGTCTGTTCCGGAGCGCGCGTAGAAAGCGGTGCTACCATCAAAAAATGTTTTGTAGGACAGGGTACTATTCTGGGAAAAGGTTACTCGGCCAATGATTCCCTATTCTTCAGTAATTGTTTTGGAGAAAACGGCGAGGCTTCTTCCATATTTGCAGGCCCCTTTACGGTCACACACCATAAATCCACCCTGCTTATTGCCGGTATGTTTTCCTTTATGAATGCCGGCTCCGGTTCCAACCAGTCCAACCATATGTATAAGTTAGGACCCATTCACCAGGGCATCATGGAAAGAGGGGCCAAAACCACTTCTGAATCCTACATCCTTTGGCCTTCCCGCATCGGAGCGTTTTCTCTCGTTTTGGGACGTCATGTTAACAATACCGATACCGGCTCCTTACCTTTTTCCTACCTTATAGAGCAAGACGACACCACCTATCTGGTTCCCGGAGTAAATCTCAAAAGTGTGGGGACCATTCGTGATGCCCAGAAATGGCCCAAAAGAGATCAGAGAAAAGATCCGGTCAGGCTGGACCAAATCAACTACAACCTGCTGAGTCCCTACACTATACAGAAGATGCTCAACGGCCGGTCCATTCTTATGGAGTTGATGAAGGTTTCAGGAGAAACAACCGATGTGTTCTCCTACAAAAGCACAAAAATCAAAAACAGTTCCCTGGTAAACGGAATCAGGTACTATGAAACAGCCATCAAGAAATTTCTGGGCAATTCCATCATAAAACGTCTGGAAGAAACACGATTCAGGTCTATAGAAGAGGTACGGGAACGCCTGCGCCCCGATACTGCCATAGGTACGGGTGATTGGTTGGACATTTCAGGCCTTATTGCACCCAGAACAGAGATTGACAAACTGATTGAACAAATTGAAACAAAATCCATCTCCAAGATAAAAGACATCAATCATTTTCTTCAGGAACTGCATCTGAACTACTACTATTACGAATGGACCTGGGCCTACTCCAAATTGGAGGAATTCTTCCACATAAACCTCCAAACAATTACCATAGACCAGATTATCCGGATTGTGGAGGAATGGAAAGAGGCTGTGGTTGGACTCGACAGGATGCTTTATGAAGATGCAAAACAAGAATTTTCACTCAGCTCCATGACGGGTTTTGGTGCCGATGGCAATATGGATGAGCGCCGCCTTGATTTTGAACAAGTAAGAGGCATCTTCGAAAAAAACGAATTTGTAGCTTCCATACTCAAACATATTGAAGACAAGTCGGCTTTGGGCCAGGAACTCATAGACAGACTCCGCACCATCTAACCACCTGCTTGCAGCACACGGTGCCAAACACTCGGCGCCAAACACTCAGCTCCCGACGCTCAGTTCCAAACATTCAGCTCCAGGCACTCGGTTTCAAACACTCCGTTCCAAACACTCAATGCCGGGCACCCCATATCCCGTTTCCTATTCGATGGCAGCACCACGTTTACCGGAAGCCGTGGCCCAGGCCCGGTACATCATGCCCGTATTGAAGACCATAGCGATGTTTCCGTCTTTATCAACACAAATGACACCACCGCCGGATCCTTCCATCTTGTCTATCTTCTGGAAAATAACTTCATGTGCCGCCTCTTCAACGGACATGCCTTTGTAATCCATCAGAGCGCTTATGTCAAAGGCCACACAACGCCGTATCCACAATTCTCCGTGCCCCGTTCCCGAAACTGCAACCGTCTCATTATTGGCATAGGTTCCGGCTCCTATGATTGGCACATCTCCTACCCTTCCCCAACGTTTTCCACTCATGCCTCCGGTAGAAGTAGCAGCCGCCAGGTTTCCTTTTTTATCTAACACAACACATCCCACCGTCCCGTTAGGATCCGGATCTTTAGTGGAGAAATAGGAATTCTCTACTACCTCCAATCCCTCCTGGGCTGCAAAAGCAGAAGCACCTTCACCAATCAGCAATACATGCGGAGTGTCTTCCATGACATGCCGAGCCGCCAAAATGGGGTTCTTAATATCCTTCAGCCCGGCCACTGCTCCGGCTTGCAAATCCCTGCCGTCCATTACAGCTGCATCCAACTCATGAACGCCGTCAAGCGTCGTTACAGCTCCCTTTCCGGCATTGAAATAAGGGCAATCTTCCAGCCATACGACAACTTGAGTCGCCACATCCAAAGCATCGGCCCCTTCTTCCAATAATGCAGTACCGGTTTCCAAGGCTTTTTCCAATAAACTCAAATACAATGTACGTACTTCCGGTTTCATTTGCCGGGCTGCACCTGCACCCCCGTGCAAAACAATAGCCCATTCTTCTTTGGGCTTTTTATCCGAACATCCTGTGTTAAAAAATACTACAACACTTAGAAGCAATAAAACAATATATTTTTTCATATAAACAGTAAATTTTAAGAACAAGGTAAAAATTATTTTGTTTTTTAGGAAATTATATTTAATTTAGCCTCAAATCTAATGGTTTAATAGGTCCATTCTTTTTTGTCGTTTTTAGTTCAAAAACCTATTGCATAGCCGTTTTTTTAAAAACGGCTATTTTTTATTGCAACATAAAGGGACGTTTATACATCTAATGGTTAGTTTTAATTTTTGTATTACATTTGTTACAGCACTTAAACATTAAAAAGTCTTCTATGAAAAAGTATTTTGCCATCTTTTGCCTGACCGGTATTTCATTACTTCTGTCTTCCTGCTGGCCCGATTGGGGTAAAAAACCGGACCAGGTTACCTATAAATTCTATCATTCTATTTGGTATAGTTGGTATAGCTCTACGGATTATACTAACTATTTTACAGCAGACTTGTTAAGTTGTTACGGTGTTAAAAATACAGACGATCCTTCCACAGGTACCATTTATGCAGCCGTCAAAATAATTTGTAACACAGGTTCCAGATTATATTTTTTCTCGCGTCTGAATCTTGATGATACTTTCATAACCAAACATATGGTATATCCTATTACACCATATCCTGCCAAGCCTTTCGAAAAATTAGTTGATATGATAGCAGGTCAAGAGACTATACTAAATTTGGAGTTCCCCGATGTTCCTTCCTCACTTCTTAAAATTGGCCAGTTAGATATATCTGTTACTATCAATGAATTCAAAAGATATCATTTTATCATTCACCAGATCCCTTATCGCCCGGAATCCGAATTCATTAAATGGCATTAAAAGAAGCCATTTTGCATATCTTTCACACGCCTTTCCGTATCTTCTCACATATCCTCCATATCCTTACATATACTTATGTGGTTCCTGCATTTCCTTGTGTTTTCCCCATTTTCCGGAGAGGGGGTAGTAAGTAACTGTTTTCGTGCCGTGGCATTAACTTGCAGGTAGTCACCTATTTACAGGACTACGCCATTTGGTGGCACTTACTACCTCCGGCAAAAAGGGCCGTTTTACGCCTTTTACGGGGGAGGTAGTAAGTAACCGTTTTTGTGTCGAGGCATTAACTAGCAGACAGTCACCCATTTGCAGCACTACGCCATTTCGTGGCGCTTACTACCCTGCCGCAAAAAGAGCTGTTTTCCGCCTTTTTCGGGGGAGGTAGTAAGTAGACCTTTTTGTTCCGAGTCTTTAATTCGCAGACAACCACACACTTACAGCACTATGCCATTTTGTGGCACTTATTACCCTCTGACAAAAGGGGCCGTTTTCCGCCTTTTTCGAGGGAGGTAGTAAGTAGACCTTTTTGTTCCGAGTCTTTAATTCGCAGACAACCACACACTTACAGCACTACGCCATTTTGTGGCACTTATTACCCTCTGACAAAAGGGGCCGTTTTCCGCTTTTTTCGGGGGAGGTAGTAAGTAACCGTTTTTGTGCCGAGGCATTAACTAGCAGACAGTCTCACATTTACAGCACTACGCCATTTGGTGGCACTTACTACCTCAAAGCAAAAGAGCCCTTTTTACCAAAATCGTGCAGAGGTGGTAAGTAAGCGAACTTGAAAAAGAAGGTGCGGCAAAGCCGCGCGTATATACAAACCCCGGCCTTTTAAGGTCCGGGGTTACCTTTCGCGAAGCTAAGCCCTCCCTCGAGGGAGGGTTTGGGTGAGTGATCGTTACGGTCGCGGCATCGCCGCCCATAAACGAAAAAACCCCGAGCGGTTTTTTGCTCGGGGTCGTTCTCGCGAAGCTAAGCCCTCCCTCGAGGGAGGGTTTGGGTGGGTGATCGTTACGGTTGCGGCAATGCCGCCCTATACGAAAAAACCCCGAGCGTTTAGACTCGGGGTTCGTATAGGGCGGCGGCTACCTACTCTCCCACCTGGTAGGGCAGTACCATCGGCACAAACGCGTTTAACTTCTCTGTTCGGAATGGGAAGAGGTGGGTCCGCGCCGTTATAGCCACCATAAAATATTATGTAA
>JBASDX010000005.1:0-259867 GCA_049652385.1 Bacteroidales bacterium
GTACATAAAATTTAATGACTAGCTTATCCCGTTACAATCATTCCTTTTATTTAAGAAATTGACTTCTGCTCTCTGTACTTGTTGTACGATTCCAATCTTTCAATGAACTAAAGGGCTGCAAAGATAAGGTTTTTATTTTTGTATCTCCAAATCTTTTAGTAAAAAAATAAACAAAATTTATGCCTATCTTTGAAATTCTCAAGATTTACTCCATATGCAAGATAATATTCTAGTAATTATTCCTACTTATAATGAAAAGGAGAATATTGAAAAAATCGTCCAAAGTGTTTTTTCTTTAGATGAACCTATTCATATTCTGGTAGTTGACGACAATTCTCCCGACGGCACAGCTGCAATCGTACGCTCCCTTATTCCCAAATACCCGGATAAGTTGCATTTGATGGAACGTGCAGGGAAGCAGGGATTAGGCACCGCCTATTTGGCAGGCTTTACATGGGGATTGGAGCGGAGTTACGATTACCTGGTAGAAATGGATGCTGATTTCTCCCACGATCCGAATGACCTGCCCCGTCTTGTCAACGCCTGCCGTAAAGAGGGGGCTCATGTTTCTATAGGATCCAGGTACAGTAACGGTATCAGTGTCATTAACTGGCCTATTGGCCGGGTACTGATGTCCTGGTTCGCTTCTTATTACGTCAGGACAGTATTGCGCATGCCCGTTTACGACTGTACGGCCGGTTTTATTTGTTATCATCGTATCGTTTTAGAGCATATTCCTTTTGAGTGGGTAAAAATGAAGGGCTACGGATTTCAGATTTCCATGAAATATTTTGCCTACAAACTGGGTTACAACGTAGTAGAGGTGCCTGTTATCTTTATTGACAGGACAGAAGGTACTTCCAAAATGAGCAGCGGCATCTTTGGAGAGGCCTTCTGGGGTGTGCTCAAGCTTCGTTTTAAAAGGTTTCCGAAAAAGAACAAGCTGTAAACCCGATTTATGTACACCGTCATTCAACATGCAGCCGTAGTAAACGAAAGAACCGTTCGTTTGGGGTGTGTGGTTCTGAAAGGAAAATACATCGAGGCCGTTTTATACGACAATCCTCCAAAAGAAGAACTTGTAAAGCGGTACGGTGCCTCTTCTTTTTTTATACAGGCTGCGGGTGCGTACCTTATCCCGGGTATCATTGACGACCAGGTACATTTCCGGGAGCCCGGACAACCGGAAAAAGGCAACATGGAGACAGAAAGCCGGGCTGCTCTTCTGGGCGGTGTCACCGGTGTCCTTGACATGCCCAATAACGTACCCCCCGCAACAACGGTAGCGGCTCTGAAAGACAAATACACACGGGCTGCAGAAAGCATGTATACCCATTACGCCTTCTACATGGGAGCGACCAACACCAACGCAAAGGAAGTGCTTGCCGGTGATTTGCCCGGATGCGGTCTTAAAATTTTTATGGGCTCTTCTACCGGAGATCTGTTGGTGGACGATCCTGAAGCCCTGGAACTTTATTTCAAAGCCTTCAAAGGCGTCATCGCCACCCACTGTGAAGAGGAGTCCATAATCCGGAAAAACCTGGAAACCGCCCGTGCCAGGTACCGGGAAGATATCCCCTGGACAGAACACAGCCGCATCCGCAGCCGTCAAGCGTGCATATCTTCTACTACAAAAGCCATAAAACTGGCTTTACACCACAAAGCCCGTTTGCACGTACTTCATGTTTCCACAAAAGAAGAAATAGGTATTATTGCCGATGCTCGTAGCGTCTTTGACGGTATCAGTTGTGAAGCTGCTTTGCCCCACATTTGGTTCACGGAAGAAGATTACGAAAAGCACGGGTCCTTTATAAAATGCAATCCTTCTCTGAAAACGCCGTCAGACAGGGATGCCATCCTGCAAGGCATAGAAGACAGACAGATACAGGTCATAGGCTCTGACCACGCACCCCACACCCTGGAAGAAAAGCAAAACAACTACGAAAAAGCCCCTTCTGGTATTCCTCTTATACAGCATACGTGTAACATCCTTATGGAACTTGTGGCACAAAAACGTTTGTCGGTAACGCGTATGGTTGATGCGTGCAGCCATGAGCCGGCCCGGTTGTTTGGTATAAAAAACAGGGGATTCATCAAGGAGGGTTATTATGCAGACCTGGTACTGGCAGACCCCGGGAAAAGTCATCTTGTCACACAGGAATCTCTGGCCGGCGCTTGCCAATGGAGTCCGCTGGAAGGATATCGGTTTTCTTCCTCCGTAACGCACGTGTTTGTCAACGGCACATTAGCCGTCAAAGACAACCGGATTATTGAAAAACCTTCTGTAACAGCCCTCCTGTAACATGAACAAACAACGCGCAAGAGCCTATTTGTTTATCTGTATCACAGTCATTTTCTGGGGTATTTCTTTCTTCTGGACCAACAGATTGCTGCAAGCGCATATCCCTGTATTTTTTCTGATTTTTACGAGAATCTCTCTGGCAGCCGTTATTCTTTTTGTGGCAGGCCGAGTTTTTGGCCTGATTGAAAAACTGAAGAAAAAATCGGATATCTTCTGGTTTTTCGGCCTGGCGCTCATGGAGCCTTTCTTTTATTTTGTCGGAGAATCGTACGGAGTCAAATTGACGGCAAGCCCGAGCCTGACCTCGGTTATCGTATCGAGCATCCCCATCTTTGGCTTGATTGCCGGTGTTACCTTCTACAAAGAAAAGGTCAACGCCTTGAACGTATTGGGAATATTCCTTACCGTACCCGGGCTGTTGTTGGTTGTTTTTGGAAAATGGGGTTTTCAGCTGACCAACGGACAAGGTGCAGCCGGTACCAACATGCCTCTGGGCATTGCGTTTTTGTTCATGTCGGTATTGGCGGCCGTGGGTCATACGGTCATTATCAAACGAATGACCATGCATTACAACGCTTTTACGGTTACCTTCTACCAGCACGCCATAGGTGCACTCTATTTCATCTTACCCATGTTGCTGTACGACGTGCCTAAGATGGACGTACAAGCCGTCCTTACGGACTGGAATTTCTGGTACCCCATCCTGATGCTTTCCGTGTTCTGTTCCAGTATTGCTTTTTTCCTCTTTACGCTGGCTGTTAAGGAACTGGGGATTACCCGAACAAATACGTTTACGTCCATTATTCCCATCATAACGGCGGCTGTGGGCGTCATCCTGGGTCTGGAAGATATTGTATGGCTTCAGGCAAGCGGCATTTTTGTGGTAGTCGGAGGCGTTATTTTGTCTCAACTGCCTTCGCGTTCCAATCGGAGCTGAATCCTGTTTCTTTCTATATCCACACTCAGCACCCTGACCATCACATGTTCGTGTAATTTGATTACGTCCAAAGGATTTTGCACATATTTTCGCCCCATTTGCGATACGTGAATCAATCCGTCCTGCTGAATGCCTATGTTTACAAATGCTCCAAAGTGCGTAACATTGCTGACAATACCCGGCAATATCATCCCTTCTTTCAAATCGTCTATGGACGTAATAGTATCGTCAAACTCCCACACCTCGATGATTTGCCGGGGATCGCGGCCCGGTTTGTCCAATTCTTTCATGATATCCGACAAAGTAGGCATACCAACGTCTTTAGTGACGTACCGCTTGCAGTCTACACGGCCGCGCAGCGTTTCAGAGGCTACCAAGTCATCTACCGTAACCTCCAGGTCTCTGGCCATTTGCCGGACTATCGGATAACTTTCCGGATGGACTCCCGTATTGTCAAGGATATCAGAAGCGCCGGGAATACGTAAAAATCCGGCACATTGCTCAAAGGCTTTTTCTCCCAGCCTCGGCACTTTTTTCAATTGCTCCCTGGACGTAAAAGGACCGTTTTCTTTCCTGTAGTCCACTATGTTCCTTGCCAGAGCCGGACCTAATCCCGATACGTACGTCAACAACCGGTGGCTGGCCGTGTTGAGGTTTACGCCAACATGATTGACACATAGTTCCACCGTCTGGTCCAGACCTTCCTTCAGCAACGTTTGGTTCACGTCGTGCTGGTATTGCCCCACTCCCAAAGATTTGGGATCGATTTTCACCAGTTCTGCCAATGGGTCCATAAGTCTTCTTCCAATAGATACGGCTCCCCTGACCGTCACATCGTAATCCGGAAATTCTTCCCGCCCGGCGGGAGAAGCCGAATATACACTGGCACCGTCTTCATTGACGGAAAAGATTTGGATCTTATGAGGAAAGGCGATTCTTTTGAGAAATTGCTCCGTTTCACGACCGGCCGTACCGTCTCCTACTGCAATAACCTGAATTTTATAGGCCTCGACCAGTTGCGTGACCTTACGCATGGCCTGACTCCGCTCATTTCTGGGAGGATGCGGGTATAGGGTATCATTATGGAGCAATTCACCTTGCTCACTCAAACATACTACTTTACAACCTGTACGAAATCCCGGGTCAATGGCCAATACCCGCTTTTGTCCCAAAGGAGGAGCCAGCAGCAATTGACGCAGGTTCTCCCGGAATACTTTGATGGATTCCTTGTCTGCCTCTTCTTTATAATGGTTGAGAACTTCGTTTTCGATAGAAGGATGGATCAGTCTGCGGTAAGAGTCTGCAAGGGCTTCTTGCATTTGCCAGCCTGCATCTTCCATTCCGCTTTCCTTTCCGATGTAATGGCCGGGCGCAAGAAACCTCTTTCCTGCCTGAGCTAAAGGAGTTTCTTCCCGTTGCGGTTTAAGGGCAATCGAAACCACTCCCTCTTTTTGAGCCCGCAACAAGGCCAAAAGCCGATGAGGAGCCATGGAGCGTATCTTCTCTGTGTAGTCAAAGTAATTACGGTACTTGTCCCCTTCTTCTTCTTTGTCTTTTAACACTTTGGAAGAAAGCATCCCTTCCTGTTGGTATACCTGGCGGATGCTTTGACGCAACGGAGCGTCTTCACTTACTATTTCTGCTATGATATCACGGGCTCCGGCCAGTGCGGCCAAGGTATCTTCCACTTCTCCGCCCACATATTTTTCTGCTAGCTGCACACAATTCCCCTTCCATCCGTTCATTATTTCCAAAGCCAACGGTTCCAGTCCTCTGCTTCTTGCCACAGAAGCCCTTGTCTTCCTTTTGGGTCTGAAGGGGAGGTATAAATCTTCCAAACGGCTGGATTCCCAACAGTTTTCGATAGCTTCTTTCAGTTCGGGGGTTAATTTTTCCTGTTCTTCAATAGAGCGCAGTATGGTTTCCTTGCGCTTGCTGATTTCCTTGTATTTTTCCCACAGGCTTTTGATGCCCGCAATGAAGGTTTCGTCCAAAGACCCGGTAGCTTCTTTACGGTACCTGCTCACAAAAGGTATGGTGGCTCCGTCTGCAAGCAGCGTTACCGTGTGTTCCACCTGCCATTCTTTGATGTGCAGTTCGGAAGCTATAAGCTCTATATGCTTTTTATTCATGGGATACTTGAGATAATTGTTCCCGGTAAGCAGAAAAAATACGCGATTTAGAAACGAAACCCAAATACCGGGACTCATGGTCCAAAACCGGTAAATTCCATGCACCGGACCGTTCAAATTTTTCCATTACGCTTTCCATACGTTCATCTATAAAAACGTAATCCAACGGACGGTGCATGAGTTCGTACACAAAAATTTCTGCATACAAATCCTGTTGAAACATAATGGGACGTATGTCATCCAATGTGACAATGCCTTGTAAACGACCTTCAGTGTCTGTTACCGGAAAGAGGTTTCGCTTGCTTTTTTCTACGACCTTCACCAATTCCTCCAGGGAATGGTGCGGATGGATGGGCAAAAAATCGCTCTCAATGATTTCCGACGTTTTCAGCAGCGTAAGTACGGCCTGGTCGCTATCGTGCGTAAGCAATTTACCTTCTTTGGCAAGGCGTTTTGTATAAATGGAGTACGGTTCAAAATTACGGACGGTAACAAAGGAGCACACGGCCGTGATGATTAAGGGCATGAGCAATTGATACCCTCCGGTCAACTCGGCAATCAAAAAAATGGCCGTCAGGGGGGCTTGCATAACACCCGCCATGAGTCCGGCCATGCCCACCAACGCAAAATTCGATTCGGGCAAAACCGATACACCGGTAAGGTTCAGGACTCTGGCCAATACAAAACCCAGGACGCCACCCATGAAGAGTGTAGGTCCAAACGTGCCGCCTACTCCCCCTCCCGCATTGGTGAAAGACATGGCAAACACCTTAAGAAACAATACCAGGGTAAAGAAAACAGGGATGAACCATACGCTGTTGCTGATGGAACCGTATATAAGGCTGTCCACGGCTCCTTCCACATTATTGTTCAGCAAAGCCAGCAGCGACCCGTATCCTTCTCCGTACAACGGGGGAAACAAAACAATAAGCAATCCCAGAGCCAGTGCAGAAAGAGCCCAACGCTTGTAGTCGTTTTTAATGACTGAAATGCGGCTTTCCATAAACAGGGTGGTTCTGGTAAAAAACAAGCTCACAAATCCACATACTACCCCCAGCACCAGGTAATAAGGAATGTTGGCCAAAAGAAAAGGCGCTGTAGAGCTGGCAAAACTAACTTCTCCTCCCATGATGAGGGAAGACACGGCCGTTGCCGTAATAGAAGCCGTTAACAAAGGAATGATAGAGCCCAGTGTGAGGTTGAAAAGCAATATTTCAAAACAAAACAACACGCCTGCCAGAGGAGCCTTGAAAATACCGGCAATAGCCGCTGCCGCACCGCAACAAACCAGCAATGTCACACTCCTGTAGTTCATGCCCAGCTTTCTGCCCACATTGGACCCGATAGCCGCTCCCGTATAGACGATGGGTGCTTCTGCTCCCACACTACCTCCAAAACCGATAGTCATGGCACTGGAAATGACCGACGTATAACAATTATGCCTCTTTATCAGTGATTTGTTGCAGGAAATGGATTCCAGCACACGCGTAACTCCATGCGATATATTGTCTTTAACAGCATACTTGACAAAAAGCAGGGACAACAACATACCCAGACCGGGCAACAGAAAATAGGTCAGGCTTTCTGCAGGTAAACTCACATGCGTTGTCAGCAAATCCTTGATGGACTGTATAAATACCTTGAGCAATACAGCGGCCAATCCACTGAATAGCCCAATGACCAATGATAACACCAAAAGGAGCGTGGACTCGGGTAACTGTTTAATCTTCGTCCATATCTTCTGCAACATCTGTAAAGCCTGCGTCTGAGGTGTCGGGGAAATCGACGTTGTCGTCGTCTCCTTGATCTTCATCTTCCGAACCAAAGATGTCTTTCTCAACTTCTTCGTAGTCGTCAATTTTCACTTCAACCTTAACCAGGTAAATGGCTTCAGGTATTTCAAACGTGACAGCGTAGAAATACGTTCCGTCGGGTTTGTCCACCTTCATGATATCCCCCATATAATCTGCATAACCACGGGGATATTTTTCTTTCCAAACGCTTAAAAGCTGTGGCGGCATATTTGCGTAGCCAATTACCAATCTTTTTTTATTGACCTGAGGTCTTTCTACCGGAGTCTTCTTCATAGGACAAACTATAGAAAAAAGATTTTGATGCAATAATACAATAATATTTTGAAATGCAAATTACATTCTTTCCGGTAATGCAATACCCAGGATATCCATAGCGCGCCTGAGCATTCCGGCTATTTGTTCCAACAGCACCAATCGCTGGCTGCGCAAGCTGCCTTCTTCTTCATGAAGCACAGATGTTTCGTGGTAATAACGATTGAATTCCCTGGCCAGTTCGTAACAGAAATTGGCCAACTGCGCAGGTGAATAAGCCTCTGCTGCTTCTTCCAAAATTTGTGGGTAAGACGCCATGATTTTGATCAACCCGTACTCTGTATCCATCATTGGCTGCCCGCACAAACACGGAACGTATCCCCTTTCTTTGGCTTTTCTTAAAATAGATTGAATCCGAGCGTACGTATATTGAATGAAAGGTCCCGTATTTCCGTTAAAATCTATAGACTCCTTTGGATTAAACAACATGGTCTTTCTGGGGTCAACTTTTAAGATGAAGTATTTTAGCGCACCCATGCCCAACGTTTCATACAACCGCTCCTTTTCTTCCCCGGACAAATCTTCCAGCTTGTCAGATTCACCGGAGGTCTCCCGTGCCGTCGCAACCATTTGATCCATTAAATCGTCAGCATCCACAACGGTGCCTTCCCGCGACTTCATTTTACCTTCGGGCAGTTCAACCATTCCGTAGGAAAGATGAACCAGGTTGTCTGCCCAAGGGTAGCCCAATTTTTTTAAAAGAACCTTCAAGACTTGAAAATGGTAATTCTGTTCATTGCCCACTACGTATATATGGATATCAAAGGCACTTTCTTCAAAACGACTTACGGACGTTCCCAAATCTTGTGTCATATAGACGGAAGTACCATCAGCCCTAAGCAGCAATTTCTGGTCCAGACCTTCTTCTGTCAGATTGCACCAAACGGAACCATCCGGTTTCTGAAAAAACACACCTTGTCTGAGCCCTACTTCTACCAACTGTTTACCCAGCAAATAGGTATCTGACTCGTAGTATATTTTATCAAAAGATACACCCATACGCTTGTACGTCCGGTCAAAACCTTCGTATACCCAGCCGTTCATTTTTTTCCACAACTCCAGTACTTCCTTGTCTCCTTGTTCCCACCTGATCAACATGTCCTGAGCCTGCCTGATGAGCGGTGCTTCCTTTTCCGCTTCCTCTTCTGATTTGCCTTGCTTAACCAGCTCTTTTATCTGCTCTTTGTACATTTCGTTAAACAGGACATAGTAGTCACCCACCAGGTGATCCCCCTTCTTGCCGGAAGCTTCGGGCGTCTCGTTTTTTCCATACCTTTCCCAGGCCAACATGGATTTGCTGATATGGATGCCGCGATCGTTCACCAGATTGACCTTAATGACCCGGTGGCCATTGGCTTCCATAATACGGGATATGGACCAGCCCAGCAAATTGTTGCGTATATGACCCAGATGAAGCGGTTTGTTCGTATTGGGCGACGAATATTCCACCATAACCGTTTTTCCCGAAGGGCCTTTTTTCCCGTAGCCGGGTGTATCGGCAATATGAGCTAACATATCCAGCCAATAGGTTCCGGACATCTTCAGGTTCAGGAAACCTTTGATAACCTGAAAAGATGCTATCCGCTCTTCTTTCTCCACCAGGTACCTGCCCAGTTCTTCTGCCGTTTGAACAGGCGGTTTTCTGCTGATACCCAAAAGCGGAAAAACGACTATCGTATAATCGCCTTCAAATTCTTTTCTGGTGGCTTGTATTTGTAAAGAACCTTTTGGTGCTTCTTTTCCGTACAAATCACTCACAGCTTGTTCCAGTACGTTTAATAAGATGGCAGAAGCGTTCATTCAGGTAAAATATTGATTAATGGCTGCTTTAACTTTGGGTGACAGGTACAGCATGGTAAATACGGTACAAAACGCCATAAAAGCATAAGCTATATCTATAATATCCACCACTGCTGTCAGGGGAATTACGGCTCCCATGACCAAGGTAGCCAAAAATAGATAATTGTAATAATGCGCCCTATGGGCTCCAAACAAAAAGTTGGTACATTTTGTTCCGTAATAAGAATAAGAGAACATGGTGGAAAAAGCAAAAACAAGTACTACCACCAGCAGCAGATAGCTGCCCCATCCGGGAATGGATCGCTCAAAGGATTCCATGACCATTTGCATCCCCTGCACGTCCGATACGGTGTATCGTGCGTTTACAAGAACGGCCAGTGCCGTTAATGTACAAACCAGTCCGGAGTCTATGGAGGGAGCAATCATAGCCACCAGACCTTCCCGTACCGGTTCCGTATTCCTTGATGCTCCGTGCATCATGGAGGCCGTTCCTACTCCGGCTTCGTTGACAAAAGCCGCTCGTCTGGCCCCGATGACGATGACGGAACCGACAAAACCTCCGGCTCCTGCTTTCCAGTTGAAAGCATTCTGGAAAATGGAAGCAAAAACACCGGGTACTTCGCCCAGATTCGTTACAATAATGTACAATACCAACAGAAAATAATACCCCACCATGAAGGGAACAAGCCTGGAAGCCACTTTTCCAATGCGATTTATACCGCCCAATACCACAATAGCCACTATGCCGGCTATAACCAGACCGGTTACAAATCGCAGACCAATGGTATTTTGTATCCCCGCCGGTGTGTATACAACCGTTTGCAAGGCTTCTGTAAGCTGATTGGACTGCATCAGGCAAAAGGTTCCTATAAGCCCAAACGAAGAAAACAGAACGGCCAGGGGTTTCCATTTTTTGCCCAATCCCTCAGTAATCATATACATAGTACCGCCTTGTACCTCCCCCGCACTGTCTTTTCCTTTGTACATAACGGCCAATGTGCCTTCAAAAAACTTGGTGGCCATCCCTACAACGGCACTGACCCACATCCAGAAAATAGCTCCCGGGCCTCCCAGGGTGATAGCAACGGCCACACCGGATATATTACCTAAACCCACCGTGGCGGCAATGGCCGAGGTTAACGCCTGGAAAGAACTCAGCTGTCCGGCCGCCTGTTCTTCTTTAACTCCTACGGCCTTGAGAGCCCTACCGTAGTAACGGAGCGGAATAAATCCGGAATACACCATAAAAAATAACCCTCCGCCTATGAGAGTCAGGAACAGGGGAAGGTTCAGCCACGAACTGAATGTGTGGAGCAGGTTGCCTATCGTTTCTAACATAGACTAACCCAAATATGTTTTTAATAATTTGCTTCTGGCACTATGACGTAACCTTCTGATGGCTTTCTCCTTAATCTGACGGACACGTTCACGGGTCAAGCCAAATTCTTCACCGATTTCTTCCAGAGTCATTTCATGTGTTCCAATACCAAAGAAGTATTTTACAATATCTCTTTCCCTTTTGGATAAAGTAGATAAAGCACGCTCAATTTCTTTATTCAGACTCTCATTGACCAGTCCTCTGTCTGCGTTTGGCGAATCGTCGTTTACCAAAACGTCCAGCAGGCTGTTGTCTTCCCCATCTATAAAAGGTGCATCTACAGAAACATGGCGCCCTGAGACACGGAGGGTATCGGAAATTTTTTCACTGGGAATATCCAATATCTCAGACAATTCATCGGGAGAGGGCATACGCTCATGCTCCTGTTCAAACTTTGAAAGCGCTCTGTTGATTTTATTCAAGGAACCTACCTGGTTCAACGGCAGCCGTACAATACGGCTTTGCTCGGCCAAGGCCTGCAATATGGATTGCCTGATCCACCAAACGGCGTAAGAGATGAATTTAAACCCACGGGTCTCATCAAACTTTTCTGCCGCTTTAATCAAACCCAGATTCCCTTCGTTGATCAGGTCCGGAAGGCTAAGCCCTTGGTTCTGATACTGTTTGGCAACAGATACCACAAACCTGAGATTGGCCCTGGTCAATTTTTCAAGCGCCAGCTGATCTCCTTTCTTAATCCGCTGCGCCAATTCCACTTCCTCTTCCACAGAAATCAATTCTTCCCTGCCAATTTCCTGCAAGTACTTATCCAGAGAAGCGCTTTCCCTGTTAGTAATTGACTTTGTAATCTTTAATTGTCTCATTTAAAAAAAATCTAACTGCCCTCTTATACGTAAAAAGTCAATTAAAGTTTCAATTCAATGCATAATAATAGACAGAACCGTCGGGATATTTCCCTTCTATAAGCACTCCGCGTTCCGACATTTGCAAGATTTGAGCAAATTGTTGAATGCTTGTAACAGGTTTTTGGTTGACATGTGTGATGACAAAACCTTTTTTTATACCTGCTTGCCTGATTTTTCCATCTTCCACCGATACCACTTCAATACCGGAGCGGATTTTCAATTTGTCGCGCAGTGTTTTACCGGCCATCCGCAACGTTGCCCCCAGGAAATGTGTCACATCACCATCGGCTTCTGTTATCAACCGGGTATCCCCCGATCTGCTTTGCAATGTTGCTGTTACCGTTACCTGTTTGCCTGCCCGGAGCAGCGTCAACCTGACTTTGTCTCCCGGACTGTAACGGTTTATTTGTTCCTGTACGGCTGTACCCGTATTAACTTCCACATCTTCTATCTTTATGAGAATATCACCTGTTTTTACCCCGGCTTTCTCTGCGGCTCCGTCTTTGGTCAGTTCGTGGATATACACTCCTTTAATATCCTTGATATCCTTTTCTTTAGCCAGCTCTCCCGTCACATCTTGCATGGTGATGCCCAACAAGGCTCTTTGGACGATTCCGAATTTGCGGATGTCCTCCACTACTTTCCGAGCCATATTGGAAGGAACGGCAAAAGAATAACCGTCGTAAGATCCCGTACGTGTGGCTATAGCCGTGTTTATACCCACCAATTCTCCTTTGGCGTTCACCAATGCACCTCCTGAATTTCCCGGATTGACGGCGGCATCGGTTTGAATAAAAGCTTCAATTATAAATTCTTCTCTGTAGGAAGGAAGGCTGCGTCCTTTGGCACTAACAATTCCGGCCGTAATGGTAGAGCGCAAATCGTAGGGATTGCCTATGGCAAGCACCCATTGTCCCAGTCGTAAGTCGTCTGAATCGCCGTATTTCATATAAGGAAGACCGGTTGCCTCTATCTTTAACAACGCTATATCCGTAGCCGGATCTTTACCCACCACCTTCCCATCAAATTGCCTCTTGTCATCCAGGGTGACAACTACTTCATCTGCATCGTCAATAACGTGGGTCGCTGTTATGATATAACCGTCCGGGCTGATAATGACTCCGGAGCCTGCTCCAATCTGCGGACGCATTTGTCGTGAATCGCCGTATCCAAAGAAAAAATCAAAAAAACTCTGAGGCCCTTGCATAGGCTGTCCTCGCTTTACAACTTTTACGTGTACTACAGCTTTGACACCGGTTTCTGCAGCATATGTGAAATCGGGAAATTGAACTTCAGGAAGAGATACATGCTGTATGACCGGTTCCTGCCCCTGCGTGATATACACTTTTTCCACATCTTTTGATGCTCCTGTCAATCTGTTTACCAACAACGTAGTTCCTACGCTTACCAGTGCTGTAATGATGATTAAAAGTCCAATTCTGTTTTTCATTGTTTAGTCTCTTAAAAATTATCTATTTTTGAAATTATTTCAAAATTCATACCAGATTATGATACTGCCATTTTGTAAATACCACGGTGCCGGTAACGATTTTATACTGATAGATAACCGTGAAGGAAGCTTCAAACTCACCTCCAAACAAATTAATCAATTATGCCACAGAAGGTTTGGAGTTGGTGCAGACGGACTCATCCTGTTGGAACGTGCCGATGCGCCTTACCGTTACTATATGGCCTTTTATAATTCGAACGGCACGGAAGGGACCATGTGCGGCAACGGTGGCCGCTGCCTGGTAGCTTTTGCCGATATGTCAGGCATTAAGGACCATCATTTTTTGGCCATCGATGGAGAACACCGGGCTTCTGTACTTGAAAAAACCGAGAATAACACTTTGGTAAAACTTCAATTGGGAGATGTAAAGGAAATCAGCAAGTACAAAGAAAACAGTTACGTTGCACAAACCGGCTCTCTCCATCTTGTACATATCGTGCCCGATGTTCAGGCCGTAGATGTACATGCCGAGGGGTCTTACTGGCGGCACCACTCCGATTTTGGAGCCGATGGCATCAATGTGAATTTCGTGGAAATTTTGGACCAGGGATGTCTGTTTGTGCGTACGTTTGAACGAGGCGTGGAAGCCGAAACGTGGGCATGCGGCACAGGTTCCGTTGCAAGTGCCCTGGTAGCATCTGTCCATACAAGCAGCCGGTTGACCCATTGGAACATCCAAACAAAAGGAGGCAATCTGGAAGTAGATTTTCAACCTGCAGGTACCGGATTTCAGCAAGTGTTTCTTACGGGAAGTGCCGTTCTCGTTTTCAGGGGCGAGGCGGAACTGTAGGTCTGGGGGGAAAAATAGCACTGCCTATCCGCAACATGGTGCTCCCTTCTTCCAGTGCGATTTCATAATCATCTGTCATACCCATAGAGCAATGTGCGAACGACGGGTCGTTGGCAAACCGGTTTTGTTTCAACGTGTCAAACAACTGCCGGAGCTGTCTGAACTCCTTGCCGATTACCTCCCGATTGTCCGTAAACGTAGCCATTCCCATTAATCCGCAAATCCTCACATGGGGCCACCTGTCTTTATACACTTGCAATACCTCTTCCGGCAAATAACCGTGTTTTGTTTCTTCCTGTGCAATATGCACCTGCAGGAGCACATCCTGGACAATCCCCAATTTCTCTGCCTGCACCTGAATGGCATGCAGCAGCCTGTCTCTGTCTACCGACTGAATAAGAGACACATGCCCCACCACTTCTTTTACTTTATTAGTCTGTAAGTGGCCAATAAAATGCCATTGTATATCTTTGGGCAGTAACGGTATTTTTTCCAGCAACTCACGCGACCGGTTTTCTCCAAATACACGTTGTCCCGCATCATATGCACGCCGGATAAGCGCTGCCGATTGAAATTTAGATACGGCCACCAGAACCACATGGGAAGGAAGCCGTGCATGCAGACGCTTGATATTTGCTTCAATCATCGCCTTCTGTTTTTCATCTGCTGCTGCTGTTGACGCTGCAACTCTTCCAAACGTTGCTGAAACTTTGATTTTTTTGGAGTCGAAGGTGCTTTGGCTGCTTTCTCTTTCAATTCCTTATACAATGCTTCTTCGTTCACGAAGAATCGTTGAATAATCCATGTCTGTAACATGGTGGTCAAGTTAGACAGCAGGTAGTAGTAACTGAGTGCAGCCGACAAGTTGTTGGCTACGGTAAGCATCATCAATGGCATGAAATACAACATCATCCCCTGCATACCGGGCATCTGCTGGCTACTGGCCTGTTGTTTCATGTTCATTCTGGAGTAGAGAAACATAGAGATAGCCATCAGCAAAGCAAACAAACTTATATGGTCTCCGTACAAAGGAATTTTAAACGGCAGGTCCAGTATGGAGTCGTATCCGCTCAAGTCATCGGCCCATAAAAATCCTTGCTGTCTGAGCTCTATGGACCCCGGGAAAAAGCGAAACATGGCAAACAGAATGGGCATCTGGAAGAGCATAGGCCAACAACCTCCCATCATTTTAACGCCTGTTTTTCTATACAGATCCATGGTCTCCTGCTGCTTTTTCATGGCGTCTTCCTTTTTGGGATACTTTGCATTGATTTTGTCTATTTCCGGCTTAAGCACCCGCATTTTTGCAGAAGATATATAAGACTTAAAGGTGAACGGAGAAATGATAAGTTTGATGAAAAGGGTCATCAACAGGATGATTAATCCGAAATTTCCTATAAAACGATTTAAAAAATTAAACGTGGGAATAATCAAAAAACGGTTGATCCAGCTTATCAAAAATCCGCCCAGCGGAATGATCTGCTCAAAAGAGCGTCCGTATTCCTTAAGGTCATAATACCCGTTGGGTCCAAAATAAAACTGGAACCTGATGCTTTGTTCTTGTTCGGACTGATAAGGAACCTGCATAAAAGCGTGGCATGCCATCAAAAGCGTATCGGGATTGTCCGGTGCATAAAAACGGAAAGACAGGTCTCCGCTGTTAAAAGTTTGCTCAGACATCAAAATCGCAGAAAAGAATTGCTGTTGAAAAGCCAGCCATTCTACCCGCGTTTTAACGGATTGCGCAGCCTCGGCCTTTCTCATGCCCAATTTCTCGACGTCCTTCGTATTGGGGTATTTGTAAGAAACCGTAGAATAATTTTTCTCGTTGTTGAACCCTTTCTCCAGATGACGTATGTCAATGTCCCAGTTCAGGTCCATTTGCGTGACATTTCTTGGAATGAAACGATCCATGCCTACCATGTTCATGTGGAAAGTCAGTAAATAGGCGTCTTCCTCCAGCATGTAATGGTATTCTATATATGCCTGTTCGTCAAAATACAAACGGTAAGATAACGCGTTTTCCTGTGGAAAATCTTGTACTTGAAAATAAAAGCGGCCCGTATTGATTTGTTCGCCTACAAACAAATCCAGTCCCAATTTGTTGGAAGCACCTTCAAATAAAAACAGACTATCTCCCCTGTATGTCTTGAAATTCTTGATTTGCACGCTATACGGCCTGCCTCCTAAATTGGAAAACACGATTTTCAATTTATCATTTTCCAACACATGAAAAGACTCTTCCCCCTCGTGTGCACGATTGAGCAGGCTGTTTATATAGGTGTTGGAGGCAGCGGCGACATCTTGTCTTTCTACCCTCGTTTCAGCCTCCTGTGCTGTTTTACGCTCTTCCGCAAGGAACGCTTCCATTGCCTGCTCCCGCTCTATGGAATCACGTACAAATTGCACTCTTTGCTGTTCTTTGGCCACCTTGGAATTGTACAGGCTGAATCCCACTAATATGGCTCCGATCAGCAAAATGGCCCAAACTGTATTTTTATTCATTATTGTCTATTTGTTTGATCTTTTCTTCCAGCCCGGCCAATTCATGCCTGGCTTCTTCTATTTTTTTTCGTGTATCTTCCAGGATCTTATCAGCATTTTTTGATTTGGCAAAAAATCCCATATTATTTTCCCAGACGGCAATGTCCGATTCCAACTGGCGAAAACGTTGTATGTATTTATCACGTCCGCTGCGCGTTTCTTCAAAATGACCTCTGCTTCTGCGATAAGACCCTCTTTTTTCTTCCGCAAAAGGATCTAAATGGCCAAAATGCTTGTTTATAAGCTCTTTGAATTCTTCTTGCACCCTGTCTTTATCCTTAACCGGTACAAAACCTATAGCAGCCCATCTGTTTTGGAACATCTTGAGCCGGGCTTCATGGCGCTCATCCTTTCCGGGGGTATAAGCCGCCAATTCACTAAGAATCGTTTCTTTCAATTTTAAGTTTTCTTCGTACGCAGCATCCTGCTTTGAAAAATGTTCTGCTTTACGCGTAAAAAAAACATCACATGCCGAACGAAAACGTTTCCAAACGACATCAGCCTGCTTACGGGGTACAGGTCCTATTTCTTTCCATTGTTTTTGCAAATGAATCAGCTGGTCTGTGGTCCTGCGCCAATCGTCACTCATGTTAAGTGCTTCTGCCTGTTCACATAAGGCCGTCTTACGTGCCAGGTTGTCGTGCATTTCCTTTTTGAAATCTATGTAAAACTCACGCTTCTGTCCGTAAAATGTATCACAGGCAGCCCGGAACCTATCGTAAACTTTTTGGTTTTCTTTTTTTGTGGCAAAGCCTATAGACCTCCATTCTTTTTGGAGTGCTTCCAATTCTTTCGCTTGCTTATTCCAATTGATGTCGTCTTCTGCTGTCACAGACGCAATGGCCTCGGCTTTTTCGCAAAGAATCAATTTTTTTTCCAAATTATTCCGTTGCTCTTTCTTCTGCTCTTCAAAGTGCTTTTGATGCCTCAGGTTGATGGCTGTTGTACTGGCCTTGAAACGTTCCCACATAGGCTCCCGCAAATGACGGGCTATAGGGCCCGTTTCCCTCCATTCCTCATGCAATTTTTGCAACTTGTGAAAAGCAGACACTATGTTGGGTTCGTCCACCAATTCCTCGGCACGCTCACACAGTTTTTCCTTAATCTCTAAATTCCGTTTAAAGTCCAGGTCTCTGAGTTCGTTGTTGATCTTTACGTAATCGTAAAATTTTTCCACGTAATACTGGTACGTTTCCCATATATCTTTCGTTCTTGACAAAGGGACAGGTCCTACTTCTTTCCAGTGTAACTGAAGCGCACGGAATTCCGGAAAAGTATGGTTGACATCTTCCTGTTTTTCCAGCAGCGCTTTAATACCTTCTATAATAGATAATTTTTCTTCCAGATTCCTTTCTTTTTGAAGCTCTATGTTGCGTAACAAATCTGCCTTGAGTACTTTGTATCGGGCATACAATTTTTTGAAAGCTTCTTCTTCTTCGCTTATGCTATCCGTTTCTTGTTCTTTTTTTAATAATTTGTAAAAATGAGACTTAATGGTTTCTGCATTCTTATGCATTTCAGTCTTATCTTCGGCTTCTATGAGTTGTTCAAAAATTGCAAGAAGACCGGGAATATCCAGATTTGAAAAGTCTGTACCGTCAGAGAACTTAATATCAAGATCCATTTTAATCAGAAAGGAATTAGTGTTTATAGCTTGCAAATGTAATGAAAAACTACAATATATTGAATAATGATTACTTTTGTAAGGTATGAGAATTGATATTATAACCGTTCTGCCAGCCTTGCTGGAGAGTCCTCTGTCTCATTCCATAGTCAAACGAGCGCGGGAGCGCTCTCTGGCACAAATAGTAATTCATGACCTGAGGCAATACGGTAAGGGAAAATATAAACAGACCGATGATTATCCATTTGGCGGCGGAGCGGGCATGGTACTTATGATTGAGCCCGTGTACCGGCTTATTCAGGACTTGAAAAAAGAACGTTCGTACGATGAAATCATCTATACGTCTCCCGACGGATTGACTTTTACACAAAAAGAAGCCAACCGCATTTCCTGTTTAAATAATATCATACTCTTATGCGGTCATTATAAAGGCATTGACCAAAGGATACGCGATCATCTGGTAACCCGTGAACTTTCCATAGGTGACTATGTCCTGACAGGAGGAGAATTGGCCGCTGCCGTCATCACCGATGCTGTTGTAAGGCTGCTTCCCGGGGCTATGTCGGACGGAGAATCGGCTCTTACGGATACTTTCCAGGATAATTTACTGGCACCGCCTGTTTATACGCGTCCGGCAACCTTCAAAGGGTGGAGAGTGCCCGAAGTACTTCTGAGCGGCGATCCTATTAAAATTCAACAGTGGCAGGAAAAAGAAAGCCTGAGCCGCACAGAACGACTCAGGCCCGACTTGCTAACCGATTTCTCAGAATAAAGGCAGGTTTCTCAGTTTAGCTGCCTGCATGGTATTTTTCAACAGCGCTACGCGTGTCATAGGACCTACTCCTCCCGGAACGGGTGTTATGTAACTGCAGTGCGGAGCCACCCGCTCAAAATCCACATCGCCTACCAGCTTATAACCCGTTTTAGTACCGCTGTCTTCTACCCGGTTAATCCCTACGTCTACGACAACAGCTCCCTCTTTAACCCAATCCTCTTTAATAAGCAGAGGCCGCCCTATGGCGGCTATCAGAATATCTGCTCTGCGTGCAACCTCCGGCAGATTATCCGTTCTGGAGTGGCAGAGCGTTACCGTACAGTCTCCCCTGTATCCCTTTCTGGAGAGAAGATTGGCCAGCGGCTTGCCTACAATATTGCTTCTTCCTACAATGACACACTCTTTTCCCTGGAGAGGAATATGGTAGTAATCCAACAAGTCCACAATTCCTGCCGGCGTTGCCGCTACAAACGACGGGAGACCCAGCAGCATCCGTCCCATATTAATGGGATGAAAACCATCCACGTCTTTGTTGGGGTCTATGGTTTCAATAACTTCTTGCTCGTTCAAATGTTCAGGCAAAGGTAACTGTACAATCAGTCCGTCCACACCCATATCTTCGTTGATAGATTTCACACATTCAATGAGTCCTTCCTGACTGATGGTAGCAGACAGTTTATATACAATGGACTCCATACCTACTTGCCTGCAATCTTTCTCTTTGCTTTTGACATACGAATGGCTGGCCGGATCGTCTCCTACCAGGATGGCCGCCATCCGTGGTTTTCTTCCAAATTCTCTGCTCCAACGTTCTACATCGCGTTCAATATCTTTTTTAATGGCTTCTGCAACCATTGTACCATCCAAAATTTTCATCATCGTATTACTCTGTTATTTATATATTCATTCCACCTCTTTTGAGTGACTGCATCATGGCTGCACCCCCTCCCTTCCTCAGGTTTCTCATCATGCGTCTTGTTTCATCAAATTGTTTAATCAGACGGTTTACTTCCGTGATAGACGTACCGCTGCCATAAGCTATTCTTTTGCGTCTGCTGCCGTTGAGTACGGCCGGATTCTCTCTTTCGTAAGGAGTCATGGACCCTATGATGGCTTCAATTCCTTTGAAAGCATCGTCATCTATTTCTGCATCTTTTACTGCTTTGGATACGCCCGGAATCATGGCGGCCAGGTCTTTGATATTGCCCATCTTCTTGACCTGCTTGATTTGTTTAAGAAAATCGTCAAAATTGAAACTGTCCTGGGCCAGCTTCTTCCGGAGCTTCTTACTTTCCTCCTCATCAAATTGTTCCTGGGCTCTTTCTACGAGCGTGACAATATCTCCCATGCCCAAAATGCGGTCTGCAATCCGCGTAGGGTGGAAAACGTCCAGGGCATCCATTTTTTCGCCGGTACCTACAAATTTAATAGGCTTATCAACAACAGCCTTAATGGACAAGGCGGCTCCTCCCCTTGTATCTCCGTCCAATTTGGTAAGAACGACTCCGTCAAATTGCAATTGTTCATGGAAAGCACGGGCCGTTTCCACGGCATCCTGTCCCGTCATGGCATCTACGACAAAGAGTGTTTCCGTTGGGTTGACAGCTTTTTTAATAGCGCTGATTTCCTCCATCATCTCCCGGTCCACAGCCAATCGTCCTGCCGTATCTATTAAAACTATGTTGTATCCTGTTTCTCGGGCTTTCTTTAAGGAATTGGTTGCTATTTGTACCGGATTTTTATTTCCTTCTTCTGTATACACCTCTACCCCAATCTGTTGTCCAAGTACTTTCAATTGTTCTATGGCTGCCGGTCTGTATACGTCGGCTGCAACCAATAAAGGACGCATACTTTTCTTTTGCTTAAGATGTAAGGCCAATTTACCGGAGAAGGTTGTTTTCCCCGATCCTTGCAACCCGGCAACGAGGACAACGCCGGGGTTACCTTTTGTGTTGATACCTACAGCTTCGCCTCCCATCAGCTCTACCAGTTTGTCGTGGACAATTTTTGTCATCATCTGACCGGGACGGACAGCTGTCAATACCTGCCTGCCCATGGCCTCTTCCTTCACATCGTCGCAAAAATTCCTGGCTACTTTATAACTGACGTCTGCATCCAATAAGGAACGACGTACCTCTTTCAACGTCTCTGCCACGTTGATTTCTGTAATCCTTCCTTCTCCTTTGAGCAGCTTGAGTGATCGCTCCAGTCTTTCTGTAAGATTTTCAAACATAGGCTATTAAAAGTTTTATTACGTACGTAAAGGTTTTGGGCCTTCCCTCAGGATTTCCGGCTCAGAGCCTGTGCAATCTATAATGGCAGAAGGATCCAATCCCCCCGGACCCCCATCAATGACCAAATCTACGTGTTGTCCAAATCGCTCATATATAAGGCCCGGATCTGATGAATAGGCAGGCTCTTCTTCATCCCAAGGCAAGGAGGTTGAAATAATGGGTACTCCCAATTCTTTGAGAATGATTTGCAAAATGGGGTTATCCGGAACACGTATACCCACCGTTCGTTTCTTGCTGTTAAATAGTTTTGGCACCATGTTGTTGCCTTTAAGCAAAAAGGTAAACGGTCCGGGAAGGTTCTTCTTCATCATTTTAAAAACATTGTTGTCTAACGGTCTGCAATAATTGGACAGTTGCGATAAATCGTGACACAGAAAAGAAAGCCTTGTAGAAGGTGTATAATACCCTTTAATCCTTTCCATTATCGGCACCGAAGATAGAAAATCTATAGAACATCCCATACCGTACACGCTGTCTGTAGGATATATGACAATGCCGCCTTTTTCCAATACAGAAACGACTGTTTGAACCAATCGTTCCTGAGGATTGTCAGGATAAATCTTTAACAACATCATGTATTACAATTCAGACGAGTAATAAGCCTGAGCCAGTTCTTTCTGGTTGTATCTCATGCTCATAACCTGACCGTATGCACCTGCGGAGCAAATGGCCAAAAGATCTCCGCGTTCTGTTACAGGCAACCGGGCGGATTCGTCAAATCTGTCAGAAGACTCACATACGGGGCCAACCACATCATACGTTTTCTTTCGCTTGGCCGTTGAAGTAATATTATATATGACGTGACGGGCCTGATACAAAGCCGGTCTTATCAAATCGTTCATACCGGCATCGATGATAACAAATTCTTTTCCCTGCCCTTTCTTAACGAACAATACGCTTGATATGAGGAAGCCTGCCTGTCCCACCAATGTCCTTCCCGGTTCAAAATGTATTTTTTGTCCTTTTCTTACTTCCAGATGGCGATGGATGGTCTCAAAATAGGTTTCAAAAGGGCTGATGGGATTTTCCAGCGGTTTTTCATAATCGATGGCCAAACCACCGCCCATATTGATATGTTCCAGGGTCACATTCTTTCGTTCAAACCATTTCTGGAATGCATTCATTTTTTCACACAATTTTACAAACACATCCATTTCTGTAATTTGTGAGCCAACGTGCACGTGCAATCCCAGCAGTTTAACATTTGGACAATTGTTGATTACGCCAAGTGCCTCTGTCAGGTCTTTACCCGAAATACCAAACTTATCTTTAGAGCGTCCTGTTGTAATTTGCTTGATGGTCTTTGCATCTATATCGGGATTCAAGCGTAACGAGATACCGGCTGTTTTGCCCATTTGAGCAGCCAGGTCATTGATTACCTTAATTTCCTGGACAGATTCACAATTAAAGGAGAAAATGCCCCCCTGTAACGACAATTTGATTTCTTTATCTGTTTTTCCCACTCCCGCAAATACTATGGTATCCGGGTCAAAGCCTAAATCAAGGGCCAGCTGAACCTCGTTACCGCTTACACAATCCGCTCCCAGTCCGGCTCTGTGTATGATTTCTAAAATTTGCGGGTTGGCATTGGCTTTCATGGCATAATGTGCATGATAGCCATATTTTCTAATAATTTTTGTATACAGTCTGAGGGTTTGATCCAGGATATCCAGATCGTAAAAATAAAAAGGCGTTTCCAGACGTTTAAACGCATTTACAAAACGTGTCAGTTGCATATTGCTTCGTAAGAAATTCCTGACAAAAATAATAAAAAAAAACCGGAAGCGCTGCAGCACTTCCGGTTTCTTTTTTAATAACTAAGATTAAGGTTCCGGAAAAACCAAGTTCCAAATACCTGAAACTATAGCCGCTAAAAGTGCTCCGGCACCAAGAAAAGCAAAAATGAAACCTGTTTCAAAATTTAGCAATCCTTGCCACATGTCTCTAAGAATTGTCCAAAGTACGTCCATATTTAATTCGAATTAAATGTTAATTTACCTACTCTTTAAAGGATTTTCGGATTACTCCTGCATATTGCAACAAAATTGATTCACCCGGTTCTGTTATAGTGGCTCTCCTGGGAAAATAAAGCTTGCCAGAAATGGCAGGAAAAGGCCTATAGCCGTGAGAATCAATGCAAACCACCAATTGGTTTCGGGGTTTTGAATAATACCTTTCAATAATTCAATAAATTCCATGGTTTTTTATTGTTAATAGTGTTAAATGGTTAATAATTTCAAACAACAAGGGCAAAGTTAAAAATCTTTTTCTAACTACCAAATACTGTATGTTCAATTATTATGCTCTTTTCGCAACAAATCCATCACGGTTTTCACAGGATTAAACGTACTTATGGGCACTTCAATAAATACCGTATTCCAGCGGCTCATGGCTCCGTTCCACAAGCCCGGCCATTCCAAAGCTTTTAACTCTTTACCCTCCAGGGTTTTATGAGATATGAACCCGGTGTCTTCATCCGCAAACCGTAACAAGTCATACGGCTTACCCTTACTATCTTTAATAGAGCATACTATATCCACGGGATTAAAATGTGTAGATGCATGTTTTTTTTCGTTCAGTTGAACTTCTTCCAAAATTTGTAAAGAACTGCTTCCGTCACTCTCCCTTACCCGGAAAGGACCTCCTCCGGGCTCTCCCGTTACGGGGACCATACCGCATATACGTATGGGTCTGTCCAAAAGAGACAACAAAAAGGCACTACGGGACCGCACGTCTCCCGGATGTACAGGCAGGTTAGTCCTGGAAAATGTACGTTCCAGATAGGTTGTTGCCTTGTCAAGCAAATTTTCGTCTTCCGGGTTCTCTTGCAATGCATATATATAGGTATGTACTTGTTTTTGACATTCCACCAGATAACCTGCCAATACTCTCCTCCAATAAATAACCGGATCGAGCCTTGACTCCGGAACCACATTATCAATATTACGTATGACAATCAAATCTTCACGCAGGGTATTGAGGTTTTTCAAAAGAGCTCCGTGTCCGCCGGGACGGAATAACAAAGTGCCATCACTTTTTCTGAACGGATTGTTGTCAAGATCTACGGCAATCGTGTCTGTTGAAGGACTCTGGGTAGAAAAATCTATGGAAAAGACAAGATTGAAACGCCGGGAAATTTTTTCTTCCACCTCTTTCCACAGTTCCATGAAAAGCGGCTCGTGTTCTTTGGATACCGTAAAATGCAAAGAAGCCGTTCCGTCATGGTTTGCCATGGACAGCGCTGCTTCTGTAAGGTGCTCTTCAAAAGGAGTTCTGGATGCCTCTGCATACTTGTGAAAAGGTATCAGCCCTTTTGGCAGATTTGCGTAACCCATGGCATCCGGCATGAGCAATGCATCCAAAACGGCGCTCTTGTCGGTAAGGTCTATGTGTTGCTTTTCCAGTATGGGGTAAAAAGCAAATTCCCGTAACGATGAAAAAAAGAGTTTTGCATGGATACTTAACGCTTGTTCATTCCCTGCATGCAAGGTTTCTCTGGCTTGAAAAAGGTCACTGAACATCCGGCTGGCAGCACCCGAAGCCGGTACAAATTTTACGCGGCTACCTTTCCAACTGTCGTAAAGTGCTGCGAATTTTTGTTGTTCCTCCGCCGTCAGGCAGGTTATGCCGTTACCGGGTGTGGCCGGTCCTAAAATATCCAAAGGAGGAAATCCTTTTCTAAAACTTTGCAATTGCTTTTCTACCTCTGTAAGCGTGAGTCCTCTTTTCTTTATGGCCTTTTTGTCTTGTTGTGTAAACATCCTGTTTGGTATTAAAATTTCAATCGGTCGTATTGTTCGGGTGTCCATTCCCGTCTGTACACATAACTATTTCTTAGTTCCTCAAAAAGAGAGGGGTTGGCACGCAAGCGCCGGTCTTCTTCCATAATGGGGAAACATTGCGTAAATAACAAATGGTCAGGAACTTCTTTTACCGGAGGCAAAGAAACCGTATAATGCATAAGTTCCTCCCATTGAAAATGCTCCGCCAGGGCCCGTACTACCGTTTCTGACGCATTCCTTTTGCCTTCCATGGAATACCCGGCAATGTGCGGAGTTGCAATACGGGATGCATCCAGCGTTTTTCTGTCAATATACGGTTCGTTTTTCCACACATCCAACATAACGGGTCCTAAATGAATGGCTGCTTTTTGTAAGGCTTCTTCATCCGCCACATCTCCTCTGGAGGTATTGATAAAAAAGGCACCTTCTTTCATTTTGCTGAAAAAAGAACGGTCAGCCATATTTCTTGTCGTGTCATCCAAAGGCACATGCAACGTTACTACATCGGCTCCGGAAAGCAAGACGTCCATAGAACAGAATTTTTCTGCCCCTTCTCTTTTGGCTCTGGGCGGATCGTTTAAAAGGGTTTTCATGCCTAGGTGTCCGGCCAGTTGTTCCACTTTACTTCCCACATTTCCCACCCCGACAATACCGATTGTTTTACCGGAAAGATTCAGGTTGTATTGAGAAGCCATAACGGCCATGGCGGTAAAAACATACTGCATGACCGCGCCTGCATTACATCCGGGAGCGTGTGCCACCCTGATGTTTGCCGCTGTACAATAATCCAAATCTATATGGTCTGTACCGATGGTGGGTGATCCTATGAAAGAAACGCTGCTTCCTTGCAACAGCCGGGCTGAACAAACGGTACGCGTCCTTATCAGGAGCGCATCTGCCTTTTGCAAAGATTCCTTATTAATTTTATGATACGGCAAACGGGTCATGTGTGCAAAACGCGGGATAATTCCTTCTAAATAAGGAATCTGATTGTCAACAACAAGGTGCGGTTTTTTGCGCATATTCAACGTATGATGATTTCTTGTACCGTATCATTCTGTAAAAGAGCATTCAGTTTCGCCTTCAGGAAGACTTTCTGCATATCCAGCTGGCAGCGCAAAACGGACGATGTCACATGTACCGTGTACACACCATTGCGGAAATTCCGTCGGACACATCCGGCAGCAGCCGCCGTACCTACAAGCTCATCCCAGGCTTTATGAATATTCAGTATCTCCAGGCCTTCTGCCAGACCGGTTTCTTGCAGCGTTTCTTCAAGTATGTCCTTCAACAGTCTTGTTTTATGCCTCTTCATGCGTAAACCTCCCTTCTTTTACCCTGAATATTTTACGTGGACCTCCCAAATTTCTAATAATCTCTTCTATGCGTACTTTATTGCTGTCCGTTAAAAAAATCTGTCCGAATCCATCTTCTACAACCAAATGCAGCAAATGCGATACCCTTTGCGCATCTAGTTTATCAAAAACATCGTCCAGCAATAAAATGGGAGCCAATTCCTTCATTTGCCTGATTAAAGCAAATTGCGCCAGTTTGAGGGCCAGCAGATACGTTTTTTGCTGCCCTTGCGATCCGCAAGCTCTCAGCGCATAACCTCCTAAAGAAAAATAAATATCGTCACGCTGGATACCTACACTCGTATGCATAAGTGCTTTGTCTTTTGCCAAAGATTGCTGAAGCAAGTCTTTCATTGGTGCATGATTCAAATCGGAATCATACCTTAAATCAACGGCTTCCTTGCCCGACGACAGCAAGTTGTAATATGTGGTTACCTGTGGCCTGAGCAAGCTGCACAGCCGGCTGCGTGCAGCGTGAATGGCATCTGCCCTGGCGGCAAGAGCCACATCCAGTGCCTGCAGTACCTCCTGAGATTCTTTGCCTGTCTTCAGCCATCGGTTCCGTTGGAAAAGTAACTTTTTATACTCCATAACCGTTTGCAGATAATCCGGTTTTGTCTGGGAAAGCAGAAAATTCATGTACTTGCGCCGCTCTTCTCCGGAGCCGTATACAAGTGCAGTATCCTGCGGAGAAACCAGGACTACAGGCAGCAATCCCACGTGCAAAGACAATTTATCATAACGTTTTCCATTCCTTTGAAATATTTTTTCTGTCCCGGGTGTCACAGAACAAGAAATCTTTTCAACCAAACCTTGTTGCATGACATACTCTCCGAAAAGTGAAAACTCCCCGGCTTGGTGACGTACAACATCCCGGTCCGGAATGGAAAGCGAGCTTTTACACAGGCTCAGATAGTAAATGGCGTCCAACAGGTTGGTTTTTCCTTCTCCGTTGTCTCCGTACAATACGTTAATTCCGGGAGAAAATGCCAATTGAGCCTGATTAATGTTTTTGAAATCAGAGATCAACAATCGGGATAAATGCATGCAGATTCCTTGTATAAGTATGCAAAAATAGCAAAATTTACGTATATTTGCCGCCTTAAATCATAGACCTATGTCAAAAAAGAAAAGCACCTCAAAGCATAAGCAGAAAAAAGATGAAACGGCCGTAGTAGCCGAAGCCATCAGCAAATCAGAAGAGTTTCTGAATAAGTATAAAAAACATATCTTGTATACCATCCTGGGTATTGTCGTAATATTGGGACTGATTTTCGGTTATATGAAACTGATCCGCGATCCCAAACGGGAAGAAGCCCTGGCACAAATGTTTCCCGCAGAACAATATTTCCGTATTGATTCTTTTGACGTTGCCTTAAACGGAGACGGTAACAATTTAGGTTTTAAAGACATCATTAAGGAGTATAAAACGAAAGCAGGTCCTCTTGTGTATTTTTATGCCGGGGTGTGTGAACTGCAACTGGGAAATTATACACAGGCTATTGAATATTTAAAAAAATACAAAACTGCCGATGAAATCATCCAGGCCAGAGCGTATTGTAACATAGGCGATGCTTATACAGGGCTGAACCAATTGGACAAAGCTTTGAACTGGTATATGAAAGCAGCTGCCTATAAAGACAATGAATACGCTGCTGGCTATTACAAGAAGGCAGCCATTATCATGGAAGAGACCGGTGATTATACCGGAGCGCTGAACCTTTATAAAACCATCAAAATCAAATATCCGCACACCCTGGAAGGTATGGATATCGACAAATACATTTCACGTATTGAAGTGTTGATGCCATAAAACAACTGCATTATGGGAAGGGCTTTTGAATACAGAAAGGCCAGAAAATTAAAACGATGGGGCAATATGTCCCGCACCTTTACCCGCCTGGGTAAAGAATTGACCATAGCTGCCAAAGAAGGTGGCACAGATCCGGAAAACAACCCACGTCTGAGAGCCGTTATTCAAACGGCCCGCTCAGAAAATATGCCTAAGGACAATATTGAAAGGGCTATCAAAAGAGCAGAAGAAAAAGACAAAGGAGATTACAAACAGGTGGTGTACGAAGGCTATGGGCCTCACGGAATTGCTTTTCTTATTGAAACGGCTACTGACAACACTACCCGCACCGTTGCAAATATCCGTTCCTATTTCAATAAACACGGTGGCAGTTTAGGTACTTCCGGCAGCGTGGATTTCCTGTTCGACCATACCTGTGTCTTTCGCATCAAAGAAACGCCCGGCATGGATCTGGATGAGCTGGAACTGGAATTGATTGATTACGGTGGGGAAGAAGTTTTTAAAGACGAAGAGGCAAACGATGTCATAGTCATATACGGAGCTTTTGAATCGTACGGAAATCTTCAAAAATTTATAGAAGAAAAACACCTGGAACTGGTCAGCGGCGGATTCGATCGTATAGTCAACGGTCCGTTAAAAGAGCTGACACCGGCAGAGAAAGAAGAAGTGGAAAAACTCCTGGAACGTATAGAAGAAGACGACGACGTGCAGAATGTTTATACCAATATGGCATGAAGCCTGGTTTATTCCGTTACCGTTAAACGGTCATCCAGTAACCTGTTGTTGTATTGTTGTCTGAAAGCCTTAAGAAAGAGCTCGTTATTGGGCTCTTTTTCTTTTTCCTCCCTTAACAGGCGCACTTGCGAAGTATGGTTAATCACAAAAGGAAGGATTGAATCGTCCCGAATGTTTCGGCCAAAAGCAAAATAACTGTAGGGATAATCAAGCCATTCCAACACCGTCGGCATGATATCAATTTGCTGCGTATAGGTAGTATAGGTTTCTTGTTGCGGAATCCATGTTCCCGAAGGGTCGTGATACATCAGCAATATGGCCATGCTTTCCGTTTCTGTGGCGTATGCCGGCTGCGTGCGTGAAAATGCACCGTGATCTGCCACCAGCACAAACAACGTATTGACGTACCATGGGCTTGAAGCTGCCCGCTCAAAAAAACGTTTGAGGGCATAATCTGTATAGGCAATACAAGTATATATCGGCTCCGGCCCTTCCGGAAACACTCCTGTATACTCTTTGGGCAACACAAAAGGATGGTGGGAAGAGAGCGTAAAAACAGCCGTGGCAAAAGGTTCCGGAAACGTATCCAGCGTACGGGCAACATATTGCAGAAAAGGTTCGTCCCAGATACCCCAATATCCGTCGTAACACGATTTGTCACCAAACTCATTCATACCGTAATACGTATCAAACCCAAAATGACGTGCCATACCATCCAGCCCCATAGAACCGTTGGGTGCCCCGTGAAAGAAAGACGTATGATACCCTATCTTTTTTAAGGCATTTCCCAAGCCTTCCACCTTGTTCAAGGCATAAGGCGTTAAAGCAAAAGGTTGTTCCAAAGAAGGTATGCTGCCCAATACAGAAGGGATGGCATCCACAGATTTTCTGCCGTTTGCGTAAGCACGGTCGCAAAATAAAGAGTAGGCTGCCAACGAATCTAAAAAAGGTGTAAAGGAAAGTAGGTTTTCTTCCTGCAAAACTCCTGTATATGCTCTGGAAAAACTTTCCAGAACAAGCACTACCACATTTTTCAACGATCCGCCAAAGCGGCTTGCCGGCTGTTCTTCCGATCCGGGAATTGACCCGGATTCTTTTACACGTATAGGCGTATACACCGCTTCCAGTTCTTCTTCTGAGGCAAAAAAATGCAGCCGTTCCACAGAAGGTTTACCAACGGTTCTAATGATACAGAACGGTGTATTCAGCACCAAAGCTGTCTGTAACGGCTCGCTCACGTAAGCCGTGGCGTTGCTTAATGTTATAGGGCGGGTAGTTCTGTCCGTACCTCCCCGGATGGCAATAACGGCTAATCCCAGGGTACATAATAGCGTGACCAAACGGGTTATGAAAAAACGCAACGTTACAGCCGGGCGTTTGGCGTATGTAGTACGCCCGTACCCATACCATAACGTTAAAAGGACGGCTATCCAGATCAGAAACAACGGCAGGTATTCCCACAAGCCTCGTAACGTAACAGGAAGTAAATGCCAGGCTTTGGAAAATTCAGTAAAGAAAGAAAAATCTGTTCTCCTCAGCGTAGTTCTGAAAAAAACGAAATCAAACAACTGGGCTAAAAAACCCAATCCGTTTGTAAGGACAAAAAGAATTTTAAGCAATACCTGCCAGCCTCTGGAAAACACAAATGAAAAGGGCATCAAAGCCAATAACAGATACAATCCATTCAGGTAAAACAAAGCCGCCAAATCAAAACGCAGACCGCCCCGCAGGATATCTGGCCAGTTTGTCCATGCCAAAGAGGTGAAAAAGTATTTGTTATACAAGTAAAAACCTATTCTGGTCAGGAACAGCAACAGAAAAACAAACAACAGCCTTTTGGCCAGTTGCCACACATAGAGCCATGCGGCAGGGTTTTTGACAGGATAATTCTTATTCATACGTAATACCTGCAAAAGTAAAGAATCTATCATTATTTTAGATTTTTCAGATAAATTTCATACTTTTGCAGGATTAAAATCCATAATCTGACTCAGATATTATGATCAAACACATTGAGCATATAGGCATAGCCGTTAAATCCCTGGAAACGGCTATTCCCTTTTATGAAAACGTTCTTGGTCTTACCTGTTACGCCGTAGAAGAAGTAAAAGATCAAAAAGTTAAAACCGCTTTTTTTAAGGTAGGTGAAACAAAGATTGAATTGCTGGAAAGCACAGACCCGGAAGGACCTATTGGAAAATTTATTGAAAAAAGAGGAGAAGGTGTACATCATATAGCTTATGCCACAGAAGGTCTTTCGGAAAGACTGACACTATTGGAGGAAAAAGGCATCCGGCTTATCGACAAAACGCCACGCAAGGGTGCAGAAGGCTTACACATTGCCTTCCTCCATCCGAAAGACACTTTTGGAGTACTGACTGAATTGTGTGAAAATCCTAAGAAATAAATCATCATTCTATAAATTAAATACACTGTAATAAACATGAGCAAGCAGTTGGAACAGGTCAGGGAGTTGATACAGCTCCGTGAAAAAGCCCGCCTTGGTGGTGGACAAAAACGTATTGACGCACAACATGCCAAAGGAAAGCTGACGGCTCGCGAGCGTATCACCATGCTTCTGGACGATGGAAGTTTTGAAGAATTTGATATGTTCGTGACACACAGAAGTACCAATTTTGGTATGCAGGACAATGTCATCATGGGTGATGGCGTCGTTACCGGATACGGAACCATTGAAGGAAGGCTCGTCTATGTATTCGCTCAGGATTTCACCGTTTTTGGAGGTTCCCTCTCTGAAACTATGGCCCTGAAGATAACAAAAATCATGGAACAGGCCATGAAGGTGGGTGCTCCCCTTATAGGCATCAACGACTCAGGTGGCGCACGTATTCAAGAAGGCGTGAACGCCCTGGCCGGATACGGCAGCATTTTCCAAAGCAATATCCTGGCATCGGGTGTCATCCCGCAGATATCTGCACTGTTTGGCCCCTGTGCCGGAGGTGCTGTGTATTCTCCGGCTCTTACCGACTTTACCGTCATGATGAGGGGCTCCAGTTATATGTTTCTGACCGGTCCCAAGGTAGTCAAGACCGTAACGGGAGAAGACGTTAGTCAGGAAGACCTGGGTGGTGCACAAGTACACGCCAGCAAAAGCGGTGTGGCACACTTTGCCGTTGAATCGGAAGAAGCCGGTATTGAATTGATCCGCGACCTGCTCAGCTACCTGCCGCAAAACAATATGGAAGAGCCTCCGCATATGGAATGCTCCGATCCTATTGACAGACTGGAAGATTCTTTGAACGAGATCATTCCGGACAGCCCCAACAAACCGTACAACATGTACGATATCATCCACAATATTGTAGATGACGCTAAATTTCTGGAAGTACATAAGGATTATGCCACCAATATCATTACCGGTTTTGCCCGTTTTAACGGAACCTCGGTAGGTATCGTAGCCAACCAGCCTCGCGTGCTGGCTGGGGTACTGGATATCAACTCTTCCCGTAAAGCCGCCCGCTTTGTTCGTTTCTGCGATGCGTTTAACATTCCCATCATTACGTTGGTAGACGTACCCGGATTTTTGCCCGGAACACAACAAGAATACGGCGGCGTGATATTGCACGGAGCCAAATTACTGTACGCCTACGGAGAGGCCACCGTTCCCAAAATTACGGTAATCCTCAGAAAAGCTTACGGTGGTGCTTACATCGTTATGGGATCCAAACACTTGGGTGGAGATATCAATTACGCATGGCCTTCTGCCGAAATTGCCGTCATGGGACCCTCCGGTGCCATTGAAGTGCTGTACGGAAAAGAATTGAAAGAAGCAGAAGATCCGGCCCTTTTTGTAGCTGAAAAAGAAAAAGAATACCGAGATAACTTTGCCAATCCCTACAATGCAGCCCGATACGGCTATATTGACGATGTGATAGAGCCCAGAAATACACGTTTCAGGATTATCAGAGCTTTGCAGTTACTGGCTACCAAGAAACAAAGTCTGCCTCCCAAAAAGCACGATAACCTTCCTTTATAACCCTGCATGACAATGAAAAATTTCTATAAATGCTTATTTACCGTATGGGTGCTGCTCTCCGCCGCCCTACTCTATGGCCAAAATCCAAATGAGTTACGGCTGAACGAGCTTTTAATTATCAATACGGAAGATTTCCAGGATGACTTTGGCGTACATAGTGCCTGGTTTGAAATCTTCAATACCGGGTACGGAACGGTAGACATTGGAGGCTGCTACCTGAGTAATGACCCCGGCAACCTGAAGAAGTACACCATCCCGCGCGGCGACGTGTTGACAAAAATCAAACCCAGGCAACATATTCTGTTCTGGGCCGACAACAAACCGCACAGAGGTTCTTTCCATGTAAACTTTACCCTGGAAGAATCGGAAGTCCTTATTTTAACAAGCGGAGACGGAACTACTATCATAGATCAGGTGACCTTACCTAAAGGTTTGGAGCCCAATCAGTCTTACGGAAGGGTGGTTGATGGAGAAGGTACGTACGGAGCCCATGCCGACAATACAGGATGGGAAATTTTACCCAGAACATCTCCCAGTACCAACAACTTCTCGCTGGACGGAAAATCGCGCAGCGAAATGATGAAAGAAACAGATCCGTACGGTTGGATTATGTCCGTGTTAGCTATGTCTGTAGTATTTCTGGCACTCGTTCTGTTGACGTTTGTGTTCAAAGGTACGGGAAAAATAGCCTTGAATATGACACAGAAGAAAGCAGATGCTTATGGAAAAACAAAAAAAGTATCTATGGCGGAAACGTCAGGAGAAGTTTTTGCAGCTATTGCCATGGCCTTGCATATGTATGCACGTGAAAACGAAGTACACGATTTAGAAACAACCATCCTGACTATGGAGCATATAAGAAGAGATTATTCTCCCTGGAGTTCCAAAGGTCAATCCATGAGGAAAGCTCCCTCTGTACGAAAGCAATAAAACCGATAACACATCTACTATTATGAAAGAATATAAATTGATCATTAACGGGAACAATTACAACGTTGTCATTAATGAACTGGAAGATACCCTGGCGGAAGTGGAAGTCAACGGAACTCCCTACCAGATAACCATTGACAAACCCATTAAAAAGGCTCCTGTACCTACCCCTTCCCGCTCTCCGCGTGCCGCCGTACCTGCCGCTGCCAAATCGGTTGCCAGCAAACCTGCTTCTTCAGGCGGTACACATACCATCCATTCACCGCTGCCGGGTGTAATCCTTGAAGTTACGGTAAAAGAAGGTGACACGGTTAAAGCAGGACAAAAACTGATTGTACTGGAAGCCATGAAAATGGAAAATAATATTGAAGCCGACAGAGACGGAGTCGTATCTTCTATCAAAGTAAGTAAAGGAGACTCAGTACTGGAAGGTGCACCCTTGATAATTTTGAATTAACATGGATCAAATCATCAATAACCTGCAACAATTCTGGGATTATACAGGATTTGCCAATGCTACTTTTCAACACATCTTAATGATATGTATTGGTATTGGATTCATTGCCATGGGTATTATCAAGGAGTGGGAACCGCTCCTGCTCATTCCCATTGGATTTGGAATGATAGTTGGAAATATCCCTTTATATCCCGGTTTGAGTGTCGGCATTTACGAAGAAGGTTCCGTACTCAATATCTTGCACCACGGTGTTCAAAACGGTTGGTATCCGCCGTTGATTTTCCTGGGTATCGGGGCCATGACGGACTTTTCGTCCCTCATATCGAACCCTAAATTGCTATTGATTGGCGCAGCCGCACAGTTTGGTATTTTTGCGGCTTATGGTGCATCTCTTTTCTTAGGATTTGAACCGCACGCAGCCGGTGCCATCGGTATCATCGGTGGAGCTGACGGTCCTACGGCCATTTTCTTGTCTTCCAGACTGGCTCCTGATTTATTGGGTGCCATAGCCGTATCTGCCTATTCCTATATGGCCTTGGTTCCGCTCATTCAGCCTCCCATCATGAAGTTGTTTACCACAAAAAAAGAACGGTTGATTAAAATGAAACCGGCCCGTGCCGTTTCCAAAACAGAAAAAATCATTTTCCCCATTGTGGGTTTGCTGTTAACGGCTTTCATAGTTCCTTCGGGCTTGCCTTTGCTGGGTTTGCTTTTCTTTGGAAACTTACTGAAAGAAAGCGGAGTAACCAGACGTCTTGCCGAAACGGCCCGTGGACCGCTCATTGACGTGGTGACCATCCTAATCGGCTTGACGGTAGGAGCTTCCACGCAAGCCGATAAATTCCTGCAGATTGAATCAGTCCTAATTTTCGGATTGGGAGCTATGTCTTTTATTGTGGCTACCGCTGCCGGGGTATTATTTGTAAAAGTGATGAACGTGTTCTTGAAACCCGGCAACAAAATCAACCCGCTCATAGGGAATGCCGGTGTATCTGCCGTCCCCGACTCGGCTCGTGTATCTGAACTTATAGGGTTGCAATACGACCGCAACAACCACTTGCTCATGCACGCCATGGGACCCAACGTGGCCGGAGTTATAGGATCGGCCGTAGCCGCAGGAATTTTACTCGGATTCTTATCATAAATAAAATACTGTTACATTATATGGAAAACAAACTGCAAGAACTAACCAACAAACTTTACCAGGAAGGCCTGACCCGTGGCAGGGAAGAAGCTGATGCGATTATTGCCAAAGCCAAAGAGGAAGCCCAGGCAATTGTTAAAGAAGCCCGAAAGGAGGCTGCCTGGATTGTTGACCGGGCTGAACAAGAAGCTGCCGAACACAAGGAGCAGGTAGAGAATGAAATCAGGATGGCCTCACGCCATACCATCTCGGTATTAAAAAAGAAAATCAAGGACATGGTAGTGTTTAAAGCACTGGAAGGCCCTACAAAGAAAGCCATGGAAGACGATGTCTTTGTTAAGGAAATCATAAGTACCCTGGTACAGTCTTTTAAACCGGAAGATGCCGGGTCTATGGACCTGGAAGTGGTATTACCACAGTCCGGGAAAGAATCATTTACAGGATTCCTCAAATCCAGAACATCAGAAATATTTAACAAGGGTCTGAAAGTTACCTTCACTGAAAGTTTGGAAAACGGATTTGTTATAGAGCCTGCCGGCGAAGGATATCAGATCCGGTTTACAGACAAGGATTTCATGGCTCTGTTCAATAAATACATAAGTCCGGAAACACAGTCGCTTCTCTATGATGAATAATTACGAGTTCATTATTGCAGGATTACCACAACTGGCTCTGGATTTTCAATCGGGCAGCTTTGACTTTCAAGAACTGACCGGATCACTGAGAAACATGCTGAGCAAAAAGGACAACCGCTTGCTCGACTGGCTGGAAAAGGGTCTGGAATCCAGGTTCATGAATATTCATTTTTACCGGGCAGTACAGGGTCACAGCAATTCTTTCATTCGGGATTATTTTTCCTTTGACCAGGAAATTCGTAATATCATAGCAGCATATACTGCCAGGAATTACGGAACAAACCCCCATGAACACCTGGTTGGTGACAGCGTCCTTACCCGGCAGTTGAAGGAATCTAAGGCAGAAGATTTTAAACTTGAATTCATATCGGAATATGCAACAATCCTGCACAGGATCATGCAATTAAAAGATCCACTGGAAAGGGAACAGAAAATGGATAGCCTCCGGTGGCAAAAAGCATCTGAGTTGAGCTTATTCCATTATTTTGATATACATGTTATACTCGCTTTTTTTCTTAAGGCTTCCCTCGTTGCCCGCTGGGCCCGTCTGGACAAAGAAACAGGGACAAGAATGTTCAGGGAGCTGGTAGATGAAGTAAAAGGCACATACAAAGCAGATAAAGAATAATTATGCAAACACAAACCACCGGTGAAGTAAGGGGCATCATTGCCAACCTGGTTACCATTGAAGTAGACGGACCGGTTGCTCAAAACGAAATTTGTTTCATCCATCTGGGAAACACGCAACTGATGGCAGAAGTCATCAAAGTGACAGGCAAGCATGCCTCGGCACAAGTCTTTGAAAGCACAAGAGGACTGCGCGTAGGAGATTACGTGACCTTTGCAGGCCATATGCTGGAAGTACAACTGGGACCCGGCTTGCTGTCAAGTAATTACGACGGGCTTCAGAACAACCTGGCCACCATGGAAGGCGTATTTCTAAAAAAAGGAGAATACACCGATCCTCTGGACAGAGAAAAAATGTGGGATTTCAAACCTTTGGCACGTACCGGCGATACCGTCACAGCCGGAGATTGGCTGGGAGAAGTCATGGAAGGTTGGCTGGTCCACCGCATCATGGTACCCTTTACCATGACGGACACCTACACCGTTGAAAGGATTATAGTAGAGGGATCGTATACGGTAGATGAAACCGTCGCCGTACTAAAAGACGAAAAAGGCAACAGCCTCCCCGTAACCATGGTACAACGCTGGCCTGTCAAGCGCCCCATTACGTCTTACAAAGAAAAGCCAAGACCTTATAAAGTGATGGAAACGGGTGTACGGACAATCGACACCTTTAACCCCATTGCCGAAGGAGGAACAGGGTTTATCCCCGGACCTTTTGGCAGCGGAAAGACTGTCTTGCAACATGCTTTGGCAAAACAAGCCGAAGCCGATATCATTGTCGTCGCAGCTTGTGGTGAACGCGCAAACGAAGTGGTTGAGATATTTACCGAATTTCCCAGGCTCATTGACGCCCGTACAGGCCGTCACCTGATGGAACGTACAACCATCATCTGTAACACTTCCAACATGCCTGTGGCAGCCCGTGAGGCATCTGTTTATACCGCCATTACCATTTGTGAGTATTACCGGGCCATGGGACACCGCGCCCTGATGCTGGCAGACTCTACTTCCCGATGGGCTCAAGCCCTGAGGGAAATGAGTAACCGTATGGAAGAGTTGCCCGGACAGGATGCTTTCCCCATGGACCTGCCGGCCATCATCTCCAATTTTTATTCCCGCGCAGGTATTGTTACTCTGAACAACGGAAAAACAGGATCGGTTACCATTATCGGTACCGTATCTCCTGCCGGAGGTAACCTTAAGGAACCTGTTACTGAGTCCACACAAAAAGCCACCCGCTGTTTTTATGCCTTGTCGCAAAACCGGGCAGACAGGAAGCGTTACCCTGCCATTGACCCCATGGACAGCTATTCCAAATATTTGGAATACCCGGAGATCATGAAGTATTATAACGAAAAAGTCGGACCTGAATGGATTGGCAAAATCCTGGAAGGTAAGAACTACGTACGGCGTGGAAAAGAAGCATACGAACAGATTAATATCCTGGGAGACGACGGCGTTCCCCTGGATTACCACATCAGTTACTGGAAATCTGAGCTCATCGATTTCATCATCCTGCAACAGGATGCCTTTGATGCTATTGACGCTTCCACACCCATGGATCGTCAGGTATACATGTACTCCAAAGTCATTGACATATGCCGTATGCCAATTGCTTTTGAAGATTTTGAAGAATGCGCGGCTTTTTTCAAAAAACTGATCAACCTGTTCCGGCAGATGAATTATCAGGAATTTCATTCCGATGATTTTAAACGTTATGAAACCGAAATTGAAGAACACCTGACCCAAAAGGTTCAGGCTTAATATAATAAGATATGGCACAAGCTTTTCAACGTATATATACCCGACTGGAAGGTATAACCAAGGCTACCGTTGTTTTAAACGCCCAACGTGTGATGAACGATGAACTGGCCACCGTAGACGGACGCCTGTCACAAGTAGTGAAGATTAGCGGAGACCGTGTAACTTTACAGGTTTTTGGAGGTACTGAAGGAATTGCCACCAATTCCGAAGTTGTTTTCTTTGGAGGATCTCCTTCGCTTAATGTCAGTGATGATTTGTCAGGTCGTTTCTTCGACGCCTACGGACGTCCCATTGACGGAGGACCCGAAGTGGAAGGAGATAACCGTGAGATTGGAGGCCCATCGGTCAATCCCTTCAGAAGGATGCAGCCTTCTCAGCTTATACCTACGGGAATAGCCGGTATAGACTTGAATAACACACTGGTATCGGGGCAAAAAATACCTTTTTTTGCAGACCCCGACCAGCCTTACAACCAGGTTATGGCTACCGTCGCCCTGAGAGCCGACGTGGATAAGATCATCCTTGGCGGTATGGGACTTACGAACGATGATTACCTGTTTTTCCGTCAGTCATTTGAAAATGCAGGAAAACTCTCCAAAATCATCAGCTTTGTAAATACCACAGATGATCCCCCGGTAGAACGCCTGCTTATCCCCGATATGGCATTGACCGCTGCCGAATATTTTGCGGTGGATAAAAACGAAAAAGTATTGGTATTGCTTACAGACATGACGCTCTACGCAGATGCTTTAAGTATTGTGAGCAACCGAATGGACCAGATTCCGTCCAAAGACTCCATGCCCGGTTCTCTGTATTCAGATTTGGCTAAGATTTATGAAAAAGCCGTTCTGCTGCCTTCCGGCGGGTCCATTACCATTATTGCCGTCACAACGCTTAGCGGCGGTGATATTACCCACGCCATCCCGGACAACACCGGCTATATTACAGAAGGTCAGCTTTTCTTGCGTCACGATACAGATACCGGTAAAGTGATTGTGGACCCCTTCCGCTCACTGTCACGCCTGAAACAGCTGGTGATTGGAAAACAGACCCGCGAAGATCACAACCAGGTTATGAATACAGCCATCCGGCTGTATGCAGATGCTGCAGACGCCAAGACAAAACTGGAAAATGGTTTTGATCTGAGCGATTACGACTTGCGTGCCCTGGATTTTGCGAAGGAATACTCATTGAAACTGCTTTCCATTGATGTTAATATTAACGTGACCCAGATGTTGGAACGTGCCTGGGAACTTTTTGCTAAATATTTTAGTAAGGAAGAAGTCAGCATCCGTGAAGATCTGGTTAAAAAATACTGGCCGGAACAGGCATAAAAAAAAACAACATGGCCATTAAATACCAGTTTAACAAAACGTCCCTGCATAATCTCGGGAAACAGCTCAAAATAAGGCAGAGAGCCCTCCCTACGCTGAAAAACAAAGAAAGTGCCCTGCGTATGGAAGTAAAACGTGCCAAAGAGCGGTCCGACGAGTTGCTGGAAAAACTGGACAAATCCTTGTCTTCCTACAGGAACATGGCTGCCTTATGGAATGAGTTTACCCCGGGGCTGATTGCCGTTAAAGATGTGGAACTTGATACGGTCAAAATTGCCGGTATAAAAACCCCTGCCCTCAAAGAAGTGCTATTTGAAGTAAAACCTTTCTCGCTTTTTGCTGAACCCCAGTGGTATGCCCAGGGGGTTCAGATCCTGCAAGAGCTCGCAAAGCTTGGGATAGAAAGTGAAATTTATCTGCAGAAGAAGAATATGCTGGATTTTGCACGTAAGAAAACTACACAAAAAGTAAATCTTTACGAAAAGGTTCAAATTCCCGGGTACGAAGAAGCCATTCTTAAAATCAAACGGTTTTTAGAAGACGAGGAAACGCTGTCCAAAGCCAGTCAGAAAATTGTTAAAACACGTAAACAGAACGAGGAGGAACTGCTATGATTACCAAAATGACAAAGTATTCCTTTGTTTTGCTTAATGAGCAGACACCCGGCTTTTTAAATAAGTTGCAGGATTTGGGAATGGTTGACATCAACCGCCGGGAAAAAGCGGTGGACCAACATTCCAAGGATCTTTCAGACAGCCTTTTTCAGATCAATCAGGTCGTAAACAAACTCAGCATAGTTGCCAAAGAAAAAAAGGATAAAAGGACGGAGCCTTATCAGGACCATGGTGCTTTACTGCTAAAAGAAGCGGAAGAGTTGTTCTCCGCACGGGAAACTCTGAAAACAACCATTTATTCTTTGTCAGAGCAACTGAAAGCAGCAGAGCCGTGGGGGCCTTTTACCCTGCAGGATGTGGAAAAACTACAGGATATGGGTTTTATTATCCATGCCTATATACAGCCTGCACGCCGTTTCAATCCTGAATGGGAACAACAATATCCTTTGTTTGTTGTGGAAAAGACAGAGAAACAGATTAGTTTCATAGTTCTGGAAGTACCGGGAGAACCCTATGAATTTCCGGGAAACGAGGTTGTATTTCCCGCTATTCCATGCAATGTGCTTCAAGAGGAACTTCGTGAAAAAGAAGCTGAACTGCAACGATGCACTGCCCGGTTGGAAATACTTTCAGAAAACATAGGGGTACTTAAATCCTATGCCAATGAATTGTCATCAAAACTGGATCTTTACCTGGCGGGAGCTTCGGCAGATAAACAGGTGGAAGGCCGTATTGATTTATTGACAGGATTCGCTCCCACAGACAGGGCTGCAGAGCTGGAATCTTTCCTGGAAAAGGAAGGTCTGTATTATATATGTACACCTGCAGAAAGCAGCGACGACCCGCCCATAAAATTGAAGAACTCCTGGTTTTCAAGTCTTTTCGAGCCCATAGGAAAGATGTATATGTTGCCTGTTTACGATGAATTGGATCTTACCCCGTTCTTTGCTCCATTCTATATGCTTTTCTTTGGTTTTTGCCTGGGAGACATGGGATACGGGCTCGTGCTGGTACTTATTGGATTATTGGGGCGGTTTTTCCTTCCAAAGATGAAGGGATACCTTAACCTTATCTTTTTCCTGGGACTTGGATCTATTATCATAGCTGCCCTGCCCGGTGGTTTCTTTGGGATGAAAATCTCAGAAATTGCGCCATCGCTTGTAAAAAACCAGGATTTTTTATTCCGGTTCGACGATATGAATATGTTTTGGTTTGCCATACTTTTTGGCTTGTTCCAAATAGTTTTTGCCCGCATACTTACGGCCGTCGATTCCATGATAAGAAAAGGCTGGCAGCATGGGATGGCTCCCATTGGCTGGGCCATTCTCATTGTATGGGCGACCATTGCCTATGCATCCACGATGGTGGAGGACCTGAATATGTCAAAACCCGTTTCAACAACCATGCTTGTGGTAAGCATTGCTCTGATTGTACTGTTTTCCAAGCCGGAAGGGCCTGTGTACAAGCGTTTGGGAAAGGGTCTCTGGTCCATGTATGATATAACCGGTGTCTTTGGTGATATGCTTTCCTACATACGGCTCTTTGGACTGGGTACCTCGGGAGGCATCCTGGGGCTGGTGGTTAATACCCTCGCAATGAGCCTTGCAGGAGTCCCCTACGTGGGATGGCTGCTGGCTTTGGTGCTCCTGCTTTTTGGACATACCCTGGTTTTGGGGCTAAGTGCACTCGGTGCTTTTGTGCACCCCATGCGTCTGACTTTTGTGGAATTTTTCAAAAATGCAGATTTTACCGGTGGGGGACGCGAATACAAACCATTAAAAATAAAAGAATAATCAATACAATATTTTAACATTAGTCAACTTATTATGAACAATTTACCATTAATTTTAGCCTACGTAGGTATTGCACTTATGTTGATCCCCGCAGGAGTTGGAAGTGCTATAGGAACTGTATTGGCAGGAAATGCCACCGTATCAGCATTGAAAAAGAATCCAAATATTTTTGGATCTGCAATGATATTGAGCGCTCTGGCTTCAACCCAGGGGCTGTACGGTTTCGCTGCTTTTTTCCTGAACCTGGGAGCTATTAACAGTTTGAACGGAATACTCACCATGAGTCAGTCATTGGCTGTATTGGCAGCAGGTCTGGCCATGGGAGTTGTGGGTCTTATTTCAGCCATTAAACAAGCCCAGATAGCCGCCAATGGTGTTGTAGAAATGAGCAACGGACATAACGTATTTGGTAATACTCTGGTATTGGCCGTATTCCCGGAATTGTACGCTATTCTGGCCTTTGCCTCGTGCTTCCTGGCTATGCCCAGTTAAAACCATGAGTCTTATTACATCCATCTCGGGGATAAGGGGTACCATCGGCGGACAACCGGGAGTATCCCTTTCTCCTTTGGACATAGTACGTTTTACGTCTGCCTACGCCCGGCTGACAACCAAACACAACCCGGGTAAAAGATGTTCCGTAGTGGTTGGCCGCGACGCACGTCTTTCCGGTGAAATGGTCAGGCAAATAGTTTGCGGTACGTTGCAAGCCTGTGGTATGGATGTAATAGATATTGGCCTGGCTTCCACGCCTACTACACAAATGGCCGTACTTTCCCTGCAGGCATGCGGAGGTATTGTGTTGACGGCCAGTCATAATCCAAAAGAATGGAACGCTCTTAAACTGCTCAATGAAAAAGGAGAATTTCTGGATGTACTGCAAGGGCAGGAAATTCTGGAGATTATCCGGCAGGGTGATTTTACATACGCAGCTGTTGACAAACTGGGGCAATACAGTACCATAGACTATACAGACCGGCACATTGAAGCCGTAATCAATCATCCGCTTGTTCATAAAGAAGCCATAACACAAGCCGGTTATACCGTTGTGGTGGACGGCATCAATTCCGTAGGTGGGATAATCATGCCCAAATTACTGGAAGCACTGGGTGTTACGTGCCACAAAATCCATTGCAATCCTACGGGAGATTTTGCCCACAATCCGGAACCTTTGCCGGAACACCTCACAGATTTATCGGAAGCAGTCGTTAAAAAAAAGGCGGACTTTGGCATATCTGTAGATCCGGACGTGGACCGTCTGGCTTTGATATGCGAAGACGGCACTCCATTTGGCGAAGAATACACGCTGGTAGCCTGTGCCGATTACGTTCTGGGAACGTATGCGGCTTCCCACCCCGGAGAGCCTCTGCATACAGTATCCAACCTGGCTTCTACACGTGCCTTAAAAGACATTACGCTGTTGCACAAAGGAACGTATACCTCATCGCCCGTCGGAGAAGCCCACGTAGTTGCCGAGATGAAACGCAGCGGCAGCCTTATAGGTGGAGAAGGCAACGGCGGAATCATACTGCCCTCTCTGCATTACGGCAGAGACGCCCTGATAGGCACAGCACTCTTTCTCTCCCTGATGGCAGAAAGAAAAACAACCGTAAGCTCACTCAGGGATACATATCCAAAATACCACATAAGCAAAAACAGAGCACCGCTTCCCCGGCACATTTCCATACAAACTTTGTTTGACAACCTTAAAGCCGCTTTTCCACAAGCGATTTACGACGAACGGGATGGATTACGTCTGGACTTTGAAGAAGAAAAAAAATGGGTAAGCCTGCGTGCATCAAATACGGAGCCTATCATGCGTATATACAGTGAGGCTCCGCTGGTTGCCGATGCAGATGCATTGGCCCGGCTAGTCATGCATTTACTTTGAAAGATAATTTGCCGGGCCCAAAAAAATGTGTACCTTTGCAGCCCATTAAAACGAAATATTAAAAATACTATACCATGAAAAAAGGAATACACCCGGAAAACTATAGACTGGTCGCATTCAAAGACATGTCCAACGACCATACGTTCATTACCCGCTCCTGTGTGAGCACCAAAGAAAACATCACCCTTGACGGGATTGAATATCCTTTGTACAAGCTGGAAATTTCCAACACATCGCATCCTTTCTACACGGGTAAAATGAAGCTGGTTGATACGGCCGGTCGTGTAGATAAATTCAGGAGCCGTTACGGTGAAAGAAAAAAATAAGGATATACGGAATACTACGATAAGCTGTCCCTCCAAGGACGGCTTTTTTGTTGCCGGCCCTGCTGCTTCTCCGCCCGGATCTTTATCGGTAGAGGTGACGGCAGACGGTTCTCCAACGGTACGGGGTCCTTATGGAGAAACGTACCATTCCATGAGCGGTGCTCTTTTGGAATCTGCTTACGTGTACAGAGATTGCGGGTTGCAGTATTTCGTGGATAAACATACAGCCTCGGGTACACTGCCTTCTTCCATCCATATATTGGAAGCAGGGTTGGGTACGGGATTAAATGCGTTGCTTGCCTGCCAAACGGTATCTGCCCTGCCCGCTCCTGTGCATTTGTTTTACAGCGCCATAGAAAAATACCCCCTGCAAAAATCAGTAACAGACTTTTTGGAATACCCTGCCCAGGCACATGAAAAAAATGTCTTTCACACCATTCATTCCTGTCCCTGGCGAATTCCTTATGACCTGAACAATCGATTTACCTTGCTCAAATACCCCTGTGACATACTGGAATATGACTCTTGTGCAGCAGCTGTCCGCAGTGGTGCTGCAGGCTCCGTACCCGAGAAAATTCATGTGGTATTTTACGATTTGTTTTCTCCGGCTGTACAACCGGAACTGTGGACAGAAAAAGCCTTGCAGGGCATTATCCCGCATCTTGCATCCGGAGCCGTACTTACGACATACAGTTGTACCGGGTCTTTCAGACGTTTGCTGGATAAACTGGGATTTAAAACGGAGCGGCTCCCGGGACCGGGCGCTAAACGTTGCATCCTGAGAGCCGTGTTTATTTAGTAATTCTCTTTCTTTTCTTCAAAAAAAGATTTCGGGTGCAAGCAGGCAGGACAGATTTCAGGAGCCTTTTTCCCCTGTGTGATATATCCGCAATTCCTGCATTGCCAGAAAATTTCTTCTTCTCTGTCAAAGAATTTTCCGGCCTCTACTCTGGCCAATAATTGACGGTAACGTTTTTCATGTTCCACCTCAACCGAAGCGATGGCCAGAAAAGCGGCTGCAATTTTTGGAAAACCCTCTTCTGCAGCTATTTTGGCAAACATCGGATACAGCTCTGAATGTTCCTCCAATTCGCCTTCAGCCGCAGCCAGCAGGTTTTCTGCCGTGGTTCCGATGACGCCGGCAGGATAAGCGGCCGTGATTTCTACCATACCGCCTTCCAAAAATTTAAAAAACCTTTTGGCGTGTTCTTTTTCCTGTTTTGCGGTTTCTTCAAAAACACCGGCTATTTGCTCAAATCCTTCTTTTCTTGCAGCCGAGGCAAAATACGTATAGCGGCTGCATGCTTGCGATTCTCCGGCAAAGGCTGCCAGCAGATTTTTTTCTGTCTTAGTTCCTTTCAATGATTTCATAGTTATGGGTATTGTTGGAGTAGCCCCACCAGGACTCGAACCTGGATCTGAAGTTTAGGAAACTTCCGTTCTATCCCTTGAACTATAGGGCCGCACCTAAGGTTTATTTTCAGACAACGGTTTTCTCAATGATTTGTCTGCCACGGTAAAAACCACATTCAGGACACACTCTGTGGTACATAACGGTTGCTCCGCAATTGGAACAAGTGGCCAACGTAGGTGTTTGCAATTTATAATGCGTTCTGCGTTTGTTTCTTCTTTGTTTTGAAGTTTTCTTTTTTGGAAGTGCCATATCTCAATCTCCTGATTTTTATTATTTCTTTATCAAATCTTTCAGCCCGCTAAAAGCTGTATCATTAAAGTTTTCCTTTTCTTCCTGATGTTTCCACAAAGCCGGTACCTCTGCACTGCAGATTTCCTCTGAGAGGTGGACACGTCTGATGGGCAGAGCCAGGCATACGTAGTCGTATATATACTGCGTCAAGTCTATGCTTCCTGTGGCCAAATCTGTACATTCCTCTGTTTCTTCACCGGTCAATACGCCTTTGTGAAAAACAGGGACGGTCACATGACCCAGGCAGCGGTCGCACAAAAGTACAACATCTCCTTTAATTTCCACGGATATATAGGGAGTGTCTTCCTTTGATTTATTGATTTCAACGTCAGTTGTGAGGCTGGCGTGTAGAATTTCCGTATTTTCAAACTCCGCAAAAAAAGCATCTTGCACCGGAAACGTAAAACAGTGTATTCCTTTGGGTAAGGACTTTGCTTCAATGACCGGCCTGCTATATTCCATCTGTTTCATTTACCCGCAAAATGAGCCGACAAAGTTAAACAAATATTTTAGATAATCGTTGTTTTATTATACTTTTGCCATTACTCCCAACCTCTTGATTCATGCAGGATACAATTTTTATCATTGATTTTGGCTCACCGTATTCTCAGCTGATTGGCAGAAAGTTACGCCAGATGAGCGTATATTGCGAAGTACACCCCTATACGCAGATACCTGCTGTGGATTATCAGGTGAAAGGCATTATCTTGTCCGGTAATCCGGAGCCCTCCGATCTGAAGCGTTTTAAAGATCGCATTCCCCTGCTCAAAGTAGCTCCGGAAGATGGGGTCCCGGACACAACAAGACTTGCTCATTTTGCCAAAAACGTATGCGGTTGCAGCGGAGATTGGACGCCACAGCGTTATATTGCCTCTGCGATTGACGATTTGCGAACTAAAATCGGAGAAGAACACGTTGTCATGGCTATGTCCGGAGGAGTGGACAGTACGGTGACTGCCGTTCTCCTGCACAAGGCCATCGGGCAACAGCTCCATGGTATTTTTGTAGATAACGGATTGTTGCGTGAAGATGAATTTCCCACAGTATTGAGCACGTACAGGAAAATGGGCCTGGATGTACGTGGAATTGACGCCTCGGCCCGCTTTTTTAACGCCCTGGAAGGTATTGCCGATCCTGAGACCAAACGAAAAGCCATAGGCAAAACGTTCATCGATGTTTTCGCCCAAGCGGCCAAAGAAATTCCAAACGCCGCCTGGCTGGCACAAGGCACCATTTATCCGGATGTTATTGAATCGGCACCAGTACCGGGAGGAAAAACAGCCGTCAAATCCCATCACAACGTAGGCGGACTGCCGGATTACGTCCCGCTCAAAATAGTGGAACCGCTGCGGATGCTCTTTAAAGACGAAGTCAGACGTATAGGTTTGGCCCTGGGGATTGAAGAAGCCATGATATCCAGGCATCCTTTTCCGGGTCCCGGTTTGGGCATACGGATATTGGGGGAAGTAACACCGGAAAAAGCGGCCATCCTGAGGCAGGCTGACGGTCTGTTCATACGTCTGTTGCGCAAATATGGACTGTACCAAAAAGTGTGGCAAGCGGGAGCGGTTTTATTACCGGTAAAAACAGTAGGTGTTACAGATAACGATCGTACGTACGAATATACATTGGCCTTGCGTGCCGTAACGTCTGTAGACGGCATGACGGCGGAGTGGGTACACCTGCCGTACGATTTTCTGATGGAAGTATCCCATGAGATAATGAAAACAGTACCCGGTATAAACCGCGTGGTATACGATATTTCATCCAAGCCGCCCGCTACTATCGAATGGGAATAACGGCGGCAAGTGCCTTACGGAGCACCTGTTCATCTTTTTGGCTAAAAGCCACCAATAGTACTTCTCTAATGGTTTTATCCGTTTCCAGAAACCCGGTTATCGCCCGGACGGCTACTGCAGCAGCTTTTTTAACAGGATAACCATACACCCCTGTACTGATAGCCGGAAACGCCAGTGTTTTCACTCCCTGCACAACGGCCAATTGCAGGCTGTTCAGATAACAGGAAGCCAATTGTTCAGGCTCTCCCGCCGTTCCTCCTCTCCAAACGGGCCCTACGGTATGGATTACAAATTTGGCCGGCAGTCTGTAACCTTTGGTGATTTTGGCTTGCCCTACATCACACCCTCCCAGGGTACGGCACTCTCCCAGCAATTCCGGTCCGGCAGCTCTGTGAATAGCTCCGTCCACTCCGCCACCGCCCAATAAGGTTTTGTTGGCAGCATTGACAATGGCATCTACCTGCACCATGGTGATATCGCCTTTTACAACAGTAATTCTATTCATACTATTTCCGTAAACAATTGCTCATAAAAAGCAGCTTTTTTCTCCAGGCTCATGGGATACGCTCTTGACGTGGAAGGCATCCGGTATAATTTCAAGGTCCTTGCTCCGTAGTGGAAAGGGACAGATTCCCCGACTTTGGGAAGGTCCGGTGTTTGCTCAAATCCGGGACCGGCCAGGACTTGCATAAGGATTTCTGCTGCTTTTTGTCCCGTAACTGCCACGTGAGTACAGGCCGGAATACGCAACAGCATGCCGGCCAAATCTACCGGCTCCACAACATGCAAATATTTATCAGATGCATTTCCTTTTTCTCTGATGATTTTATGGGCCGTATCGTACAGGGCAATGCCTTTTGCTGTACAAAATGCTTTAATGCCTTCTTTATCAAATGTTTTACCTCTAATAAAATAAGTTTTATCGTTAAAAAAAACGTATCCGACAATACGCCACATATCGTTCTGAAAATTTGGATAGTAAAAATCCATAGACCAACGGGCCGCCGGCGGAGGAAAACTGCCCATCATCAAAAGCCGTGCTTTTGGTGGAAGAAAAGGCTCTAATGGATGATTTTCCTGCAGACTGAACAACGTATTCATAAAAGTACTAATATCGCACATTATTTTAACTAATCTACAAATACAAAATAAATGAAATGAAAATTGGTCTTACCTACGACCTGCGGACTGAATACCTGTCTTTGGGGTATACAGAAGAAGAAACCGCAGAATTTGATAACACAGAGACGATCCGGGGTATCGAAATGGCCCTGCATGCACTGGGTTACGAAACCGAGCGCATTGGCAACTCACGGTCACTCATGATGCGTCTGCTGGAAGGAAACAGGTGGGACCTTGTTTTCAACATTTGTGAGGGACTTTTTGGCGACGGAAGGGAATCGCTTGTTCCTGCCATTCTGGATGACTGGCAAATTCCTTATGTTTTTTCGGGAGCTGCAACCATGGCTCTTACGCTGAACAAAGCCTTATGCAAGAGAGTGGTAAGAGATGCCGGCATACCTACTCCCGATTTCTGTCTGGTCAATTCCGAAAACGACCTGTTACAAGACAAACCATCCTTCCCTCTTTTTTTGAAACCTTCCATGGAAGGCTCCGGCAAAGGAATTAGCGAATTCTCATTGGTTACAACAGAAGAAGAATACAGGAGAGTATGCCTCCATTTGTTAAAACAATTCAACCAGCCTGTACTTGTTGAATCATTCCTGCCCGGAAGGGAATTTACGGTCGGTATTTGCGGAAACGGGCCCGATGCCCGTGTAATTGGTGCCATGGAGATCGTGTTTAAACAAGAAGCCTCTGCTGTTTATTCCTATGAAAACAAACAAAATTACAAGACAGTAGTGGAATATCGTCCGGCAGACCGGGATATGGCATCCAGGTGCAGCCGTCTGGCTTTGCAAGTCTGGGAAGTTACAGGCTCTAAAGATGCCGGACGTGTTGATATGAAGCTTAACGCCTATGGAGAACCCGAATTCATGGAAATAAACCCATTGGCCGGTTTGAATTACAAAGATTCCGATCTGCCCATACTGGCCAGGATGCATGGAATGAATTTCCAACAATTGATAGATGCCATTATGCAATCGGCCACAAAGCGGATTTTCTGCAACCAGATGCAAACGGTAACCATTGAAAATGAGCAATACAGTTGTTATCCTGCATAACCGGCTTCCGGCTCAACCTACTCCGGATGAGCAAGATGTTATGGACCAGGTGCAGCTGGTTCAAAAGGCTTTGGAAGCGCCGGGCTATAGGTGTCATGTACTTGACGTGGGCAACAACCTGTATGAAGATCTGCAGCACGTAGCATCACTCAAACCTGCTTTTGTATTTAACCTGGTTGAATCTGTTTTTGGTTCTACCGGATTGTTGCATATGGTCCCTTCCATACTAAGTGCATGGAAAATACCTTATACAGGAGTAAGTGAAGAGGGGTTGTACCTGACCACCCGAAAAGTGCTGGCCAAACAAATCATGCGTTCCCACGGAATTGCAACTCCGGACTGGTTCCCAATTGGAAGTACTGCATGCCTTCACAGCCATAAGAAATACATTGTCAAACCTCTGTCTGAAGAAGGATCGGCAGGATTGGACGAACATCATGTTTTTGACCCTCTTTCCACCGGAGTGCAAGACTGGCTGTATTCTTTCAATCCAAACGAATTTTTTGTTGAAGAATATATTGAGGGACGTGAGTTCAACCTGAGTATTACAGGATGTCCGGACCGTTACAACTTGTATCCCATTCCGGAAATGATCTTCAGCGATTATCCTCCCGGAAAACCGAGGGTCTTGGGCTACCGCTCCAAATGGGAAGAGGATTCGTTTGAATACACGCATACCTTCCGAAAATTTGACACATTAAACCACACACCGGAATTGTGTTCCGCATTGCAAGAAACAGCCATTGCATGCGGAAAATTGTTTCGGTTATCAGGGTATTTCAGGATAGATATACGTGTAGGAAACAATAACATACCACAGGTTCTTGAAATCAACGGAAATCCCTGCATCTCACCCGATAGCGGATTCATTGCAGCGGGCAGGCAAGCCGGTTATTCCATTAACCAGATTATTGCTCAGATTACAGCATATCTTAATTGAAGAATATGAATAGCACATTCAGACATACGCTCCTGCCGGCTGACAGAGGCCCCCTTGCAGCTGTAATGCAATCTACGGGTCTCTTTTATGATTTTGAGATAGCCGTAGCTTTAGAAGTCCTTGACACCTTACTGGAACAAGGAGAACAATCCGGATATTCTATTGTTATAGCTCAACAAGATACCCTGCCGGTAGCTTTTTCAGTATACGGTCCAACACCTTGTACCGTATCGGGATGGGACATCTATTGGATGGCTGTCAAGGATAACCTGAGGGGCAAAGGACTGGGGTCTTTACTTATGGAAATCATAGAGAAGAACATAGTAAAGCAAGGAGGAACAAACATCTGGATAGAGACTTCAGGCAGAGAAGCTTATTTACCCACCCGCAGGTTTTACGAGAAACATCGGTACCGGGCCATGGCAGAGCTGTCTGACTTTTATGCTCCCGGTGACAGCAAGGTAATTTACGGAAAAGATATATCTTTATACCGTAAAACAATTTGAATAAAACCATGAACCATCTTGTTAAAAAGGATATTGTCGTACTAGTTGGCAGCCTTAGAAAAGAATCCTACAGCCGCAAAATGGCAGAAGCCATGAAGGCCTTTGCCCCGGAAACCTGGAATATGCACATTGTTGAAATCGGGGATATGCCTTTATACAACGAAGATTTGGAAGGCGTTAATGTACAGCCTCCTACTTCCTGGGTAGCATTCAGAGAGCAGCTGGCCCATGCAAACGCAGTGCTCATCGTCACGCCGGAATACAACCGTTCCACCTCGGCAGCTCTTAAAAATGCCATTGACATAGGATCGCGTCCCTATACAAAAAACCTCTGGAGTAACAAGCCGGCCGCCATAGTATCCATATCTCCCGGAGCCATTGGAGGTTTTGGAGCCAATAACCACTTACGGCAATCCCTTGCCTGTTTGAACACACCTGTTCTTACGGCACCGGAAATGTATATTGGGAACGTTCACAAACTTTTTGATAGAAGCGGTCAGTTGCTTACGGACAGCGGAATAGACAAACTTATCGAGCGTTTTTTCAACCTCTTTGAGCGTTGGGTGGAACGGTTTTAAGCGCCCGGGCGTTGTAGCCTAAATCAAACATTTCCTCTTTGTATTTCAGATCGTAAGCACTGTAACGGGCCATTTCCGCATCTTCAATGACCAGGTCTGCCTGCTGCAAATCCATGGCGGCTCCCGCATGGAATAGCATAGTGACGCTGCGTTCAGCAATGTAATGAACGGAAGGGGCATATTTATGGTCTGTTGGCGGCATAGGAAACAGATTAACAGCGAATACTCTTTTACAGTCTTCACGGATTACCTTAACGGGGACGTTTCTCAACACGCCTCCGTCAACATAATGTTTTCCGTGTATCTTGACAGGTGGAAAAATTACCGGAATACTGCAGGAGGCCATAACCGCATCTATAAGCGGCCCGCTTTGGAATACTACTTCTTGAGCCGTTTCCAGGCACGTAGCCACAATCTTTGCAGGAATCTGCAATTCTTCAAAAGTACGTACCCTGAATGTTTGTTCAAGAATCTTCCGAACAGGAAGAGAATCTACCAGACTATCTTTTATACGTCTGATACGTATAAAATCTTTTAACGATAAATCATTGAATGCTTCAAGCATTTCTTCAATGGAAAACCCCTGGGCAAAGTAAGCGGCAACGATAGAACCCACACTTGTCCCCGATACAGTTTCCGGAACATAACCCAATTCCAGTAACCGCTTTAATACGCCCAAATGGTAATAGCCTCTGGCGCCTCCGCCGCCAAAGGCTATTCCTAAAGCATGTCTTTGTTTATCTGTCATAAAATACCTTCTGTTTGTCCGGTGGGCAAAACCGAGCCGGGTTTAATCCGTGAGGCTTCTTCAAGATCACCGACTTTTCTGGTACGAGAGGCTTTTCTTTGTCCAAACCGAATACTGAAACTCAATTTTATTTTTTGCAAATGCGGCTTCTGATCAATAGCATACTGTATGGCCTCTTCTGTCTTAAACGTAAGATTATTCGCAAAAGTACCAAAAATATCATTGACATTAAGAGTTACGGTAGCCTGATTTTTCCAGAAATGTTTCTTAATGCCGCCATTGGCAAAAAACATGGGGTCTATATGAAAATACCCGTACGGTACGGGACCTTGATACATGGCGTTCAGTTCAATTTTCCAATCTTTAGGCAGCACAAAAGTGATTTGTCCATACGCGTTGCTCAGAAATCCGTTGTTTTGGTACGGCTTCTGTGTTCCGGGTACGTCCTTTGCTTTATTCCCCATGTAAATTAATGTGCCATTCAAGGTAAGATACAACCATTTTGTAACAGGATATTCACTTACGGACAATACCCCACCCGTCATACTTTGTACACCAAAATTTTCAAAGATCAACAATTTGTTTCCTTCCGCGTCGTAATGCGGAGTCTGTATGATGGCTTTTTTAGTATGGGCATAAAGGAGTGCCAAATTGAAATGTGTTTTAAAGTTGACACCCAGCGCTACCTGATGTGACAGTTCCGGATCTAAATCGGGATTCCCTTCAACGCTGGAGTGCGCATCTATATATGCCCTGAACGGATTCAGCTGGTTGTAGGAAGGCCTGCCTATGCGGCTGGTATACGACAAGGTCAACCGCCATGAGGAAGAAGGATTATAGCCGGCAAAAACGGTTGGAAATACATTAAAATACTCTTTTTTTGTTGTTTTATCGGTAGAAATCCAATCTCCCACGGAACCTGTAAATTCACCCCGCAGTCCGGCTTTAAACATCCATTTGACTCCAAGCATTTTGCCTACAGATGCATAGGCGGCCCCAATGTGCTCCGTATAATTAAACACATTGGAAAATTCCCGGTTGGTCGTCCATTGTGCCTCTAAAAAATCTTCCCTCAACAAATTGTTGTCCGTTTTAGTAGTAGCCCATTTGATACCCGTTTCCAGCATGCCTGTTTTCCAAAACGTCTGTTGGTAATCAAGTCTTCCGGAAAAAAGATGAATGTACCGGTTGCTTTTTTGACGGAAAATCTTGTCCATTCCCCAACCTTCGACTATCGTATTTTCTTGAAAGTTTTCTGAAGGCATATCGTAATAGGCATAATCTGCATTGAAAGTCAGTTCTTGTCCTTTTGCTTCGTTAAACAATCCGGTATAATTGACATTAGATGTGATGTTCTTAAATGCGTTTTTGTTTTTTATGATGCTTTTTGTTTTGCTGATCAGCTGTCCGCCTATATAAAAGTCTGTAAAATTATCGTTGCCAAAACTATCCAGACTCTGCTCCTGCCATAAAGTCGTCACGATATAACCGACCGTATGCTTTTTTGTCAAAAACACATCCTGACTCCATTTGGCCGTATGACTTACATTGGTAGACAATAAATCGGTATGGGCTGCCTGTTCCGTTTGTACTTCTTCTCCTAAAACGGTAAGGCTGTTCAATTCCAAGCCCGTTTGGTCCAGCCTGCCGTTGTACATAAACGACGTATTGGTTTTGTCTGTTCTCAGGTTCAAGTTCGTACCTGCACCGCCTTCATGTTCGAATTTTTTATGTTGCATACCGCCATAAAAAACGTTGGCAGAACCGCTTAATCCTTTTAACAGATTCTTTTTCATTTTGATGTTGATAATACCTCCGGATCCTGCTGCATCGTAACGGGCCGAGGGATGGGCCATCAATTCGATTTTATCTATAGTCGTTCCGTCAGTAGCCCGCAAAAGCGCTTCCAGTTCCAATCCGCTCAAATAAGAAGGGCGTCCGTCTATCCAAACACTCACCGGCTGCCCGTTGAGTTTAACGTTTCCTTCCATATCTATGGTCACTCCCGGGGCTTTGCGCAACACTTCCAAAGCATTGCTGCCTTCTGTAGACACAGCCTCGGCCACATTCATGACAATTTTATCAATCTTATGTTCAATGAGCGGTACTTTTGCCGTAATAACAGCCGTTGTAAGTGTTTGCACATCTTCTTCCAGCTCCAGAATCCCGGCATCATACCGTTCTTGCACCAGCTCGACAGGCAAGGTATAGTCTTTATAACCTATAAAAGTGGCTACCAGGTTATACCTGCCGTACGGGATTTTCTCCAGATGGAAAGATCCGTCTTCCTGTGACGTTCCTACGGCTGTTATCTGATACAAACTGTCAACCACGGACAACGTCGCATACGCCAACGGCGCTCCCGTTTCTTTGTCAACCACAGTCCCCCTGACAGCAGCCTTGTCAGGATCTTTGGCTGCTGAAAGGACGACTGTTCCCAAAACAAGACAAACTACAATCCCTATTCTTTTTATCATGGTTTCAAATTTTTATAATATACTTCAATTTCTTCCATCGTAATACCCAATAAATCCAATTTCTTAAAAAAAAGAGGTAACTCTTCTTTTAAAAATTGTTCTTTTTGAGAAGTCAATATTTCCTTACGGGCTCCGGGTGCTACAAAAAAGCCAATCCCTCTTTTATTATATATGATTTCTCTTTGCTGCAAATAATCGTAGGTCCTGGCAATCGTGTTGGGGTTTACTCCCAACGCGGTACCCAACTCTCTTACGGAAGGAATTCTCTCTTCTGCCACCCATTGTTTGCTTAAGATTCTCTCACATAAGGTATCTGCTATTTGCAGGTAAATGGCTTTATGTTCTTTAAATTCCATGCCCCATCAATATTTTGTGGTTTTAATCAACCGGTACGTTCCAAACCAGCAAGAAGCTGCTACCAGTCCGCTTACGCCATACGTTATACCTGCCATCTTGCTTTCCATCGTTCCCTGTGATAACTTCTCAAACAACATATCCGTAAAACGTTCTAAAACTTCTGTACCCATTGCTTTTATTACAAGACCGGCCGCTAAGCTGAGTAAGACAGTAAAGCCCATAAAAACAGCAAAGGTTTTTGCCACTTTCTGTCGTTTGAATACCATATTTCCCAAAACAAACAACGACTGGATGACAAACAAATCAAAAAAAGTTTTTACAGTAAACATCCTGATGCTGTCGGTAAAAAGAGAGCCGGAGAAACGTGAAGGGAGCAGCAGATAAAACAACGTTTCCGCCGCAAATAGAGATACAAGCATTGATAGAGTTACACATACAAAACTGACTACAAACATGCTCACTGTTTTCTCCAGAACAGAGGCCGGAAGCTGCACATAATGCAAGCCTTTCTTTTTATGATTTACCGTTCCGTACAATTTGGAAGGGGCAAAAACCAGCGCAATAGCAACCATAAAAACCATATAAGTCTTGTCAAAATTATGGAGAGGAAAGGACAGTGACGAAAACGCAAATAAAAAAATTAAGTAAATTCCGGTCATGCTTAAAACATTCAAACCAAAATTTGCAGGAAGTTCGCGGCACTCTTTAAAGAGAAGTGCACCAAACCGTTTTATGTGAAATGTATTATTCATCTTTTCTTTTTTTTAAAAATGTGCTTTGAACCATTCTTTTTGTTTGAGAGCTGCATTAAATAACGTTTCCAGGTTCACTTTTGTATCGATTCCGTTTACATTGGCTTTAACCAAAGAGTAACCCAGTGGCGTTTGCTCAGAATACAATACGCCGTCCGGCTCCTTTGAAGCGGTAATAAAACAAAGTTTTTTGGTAATTTCTTCAATCGAAGCGTGCAGAAGTACTTGCTTTTGATCTAAAATGATTACAGGATCAATCAGGTTCTCCAAATCCCGGACCTGGTGTGTGGATATGATAACCAACTGTTCTTCGCTTACAAGTCCGGCAACTGTACTGCGAAACACCGACTTGGATGTTATATCCATACCGTTGCTGGGCTCATCCAGAAGCAGAATTTTTGTATTCAAGGCAAGCGCATAAGAAACATGAGCCTTTTTTTGCTGCCCGGCAGACAAATCCCTGAATTTTTTTCTCGGATCTACTTCAAAGCGCTCCATTATGGTGCAGAACCGGTCGTAATCGAAGCCGCGGTAAAACGAACCGTTGCTGCGTACAAACTGATGAATGGTACCTACAGGATTTTCAGGCTCTTCCGGCAAATAAAATATGTCCTGTAAAAATTCCGGCTGCCTGTCGTACGGATTAAATCCGTTAACCATGCACGTTTCTTTCGTACTTTTCAGCAATCCTGCCAGAAGTTTCAGTAACGTAGTTTTTCCCACTCCGTTTTGCCCTAATAGCCCGTATACATTGCCTTTAGTCAAAGAAAGCGACAAATCACGAAAGACGTTGTTCTTTGAATAACTGAATGTTAAGTTATTAATTTGAATCATTATTTAGTGTATTAGTATATTAGTACACCGCAAAAGTAATAAACCTTTTTTACTTTCCAAATTTTTTTGCAACTTTTTTAAATTTTTGTTTTTGTATCTTTGTTTAAAACTTCTGTAATGGCCCTTATTCAACTCTCCGGAGTAGATATCATCAAAGACAACAACTTAATTTTAACGGGTGTTGACCTAACCCTGAAAAAAGGAGATTTTATATATTTGGTGGGACGCGTAGGAACCGGCAAGACATCTCTTATTAAAACGTTGATTGGTGAATTTCCCGTAACAAAAGGACAGGCCACCGTTGCAGGTTTTGACCTTCTCACTTTAAAAAGAAGGCAAATCCCTTTCCTGAGAAGAAAAATTGGAGTAGTCTTTCAGGATTTTCAATTGCTCCAGGATCGTTCTGCATACGACAACCTGGAATTTGTGCTGCGTTCTACCGGCTGGAAAAACAAAAGCGAAATCAAAAAACGTATAGAAGAAGCCTTGAACAACGTGGGGATGCTGCATAAAGGTCATAAATTTCCACACCAATTGTCCGGTGGCGAACAACAACGGATAGCCATTGCCAGGGCTATTCTCAACAACCCGGAAATCATTCTGGCAGATGAGCCCACCGGTAACCTGGACAGTGATACGCAACAAGAGATCATGCAATTGTTTATGGACATACACCGGCAACAGCAACCTGCCATGCTGGTAGTTACTCACAACCGGAGTTTATTGAACCGGTATCCGGGCCGCATTTTCAAATGCGAAGCAGGTTTTTGTTCAGAAATGGCCGACCGTCGTGAAATCGATTTATCCGGGTTTATGGAATCATGAAAACGAAAAAGGAAATAAACCGGATTATCAGTTGGTTTCAAAACCACATGCCCAATCCGGAATCAGAACTGCATTACAAAGATCCGTTCAGTTTGCTGGTGGCCGTTATGCTGTCTGCGCAGTGTACCGACAAGCGGGTCAATATGGTCACACCTGCCCTCCTGAAACGCTACCCCACTCCCGATCACATGGCGGCTGCCACTCCGCAAGAGGTTTTTCCGTACATCCGGTCGGTGACCTACCCCAACAGCAAAGCCAAACACCTGGTTGAAGCGGCCAGGGTCCTTAAAGAACAGTTTGGCGGCCGCGTACCTTCCACCGTGGAAGAATTGCAGCAATTACCCGGTGTGGGTCGAAAGACGGCGCACGTGATAGCTTCGGTGGCTTTTAACAAACCGGTGATAGCCGTTGATACGCATGTTTATCGCATTTCACGCAGATTGGGTCTCTCTGACGGTACTACGCCTTTGGCCGTAGAAAAAGATTTAAACCTGCAGTTCCCTCCGGAATACAGGGCGCGGGCACACCATTGGCTTATCCTTCACGGTCGGTATGTATGTACGGCCAGGAAACCAAAATGTGAAACATGTGGTCTTTCCGCCTGTTGCGATACGTATAAAAAAGACAATACACCATGAAATTGCCGGAAGGTACTCCGCCTGCATGGGCAGACGCCGTTCAACATTTTCTCATGTATTTACGCCTGGAGCGTGGTTTATCTGTACATACGCAAAAGGCCTATCTTCAGGATATCAAGCTGTTTTTAAAATACCTGTACACCACTCCGGTGAAGGGAGAAACAACACTTCGGCAAACCGGAACGGACACAGTACAACCGGGCAGGCCGCTGCCTCTGAGTCCGGAATCTGTGCTTCCTGAAGACCTGGAAGCCTTCCTTACCCGGGTAGCCGATTCGGGGATGTCTGCAAAAACGCAGGCCCGTACTCTCTCGGGGCTCAATGCCTTTTACAGCTTCCTTGTCATGGAAAAACGAGTAACCACCAATCCCTGCACACGTGTGCATAGTCCTAAAACAGGTCAATCTCTGCCTGTGGTCCTTTCTGTTCAAGAAGTGGAATCGCTTTTGCAATCTGTCGATCTAAGCCGCCCGGAAGGTCATAGAAACAAAGCCATACTGGAAGTCCTCTACGGTTGCGGTTTGCGCGTAAGCGAACTTACAGCTCTCAAATATTCACAACTGTTTTCCAAAGAGGGATTCGTGCGCATTACGGGAAAAGGGAATAAACAACGATTGGTGCCCATCGGTTCCTATGCCCTAAAAGCTTTAGATCAATACGCCCATTGGAGAAACACACTCCGGATACGTCCTGCCCACCAGGATGTTGTGTTTCTGAACCGCTACGGAAGACCTCTTTCCAGGAACATGGTCTTTCTGATAGTCAAAGAACTGGCAGAGAAAGCCGGTATTAAAAAAAATATTTCACCACACACTTTCCGACATTCTTTTGCCACTCATATGATCGAAAACGGAGCTGACTTGCGGGTTGTACAAGAGATGCTGGGTCACAGCAGCATCCTCACTACAGAAATATATACACATGTGGAAACTTCTTTCTGGCAGCATTCCGTGCTGAAACACCATCCACGCCTGTAAAAAAACAGTATATTTGCTTCATGATACGGTTTTTGCGCGCTTTTTATTTCTTTGGGCTGCTTTCCTGCTTTTCTGTACTGTATGCTCAGGAAGCCTCCCCGGACCATCACCGGCAGTTTCAAACAGCTATAAACTTGTACGAACAAGGACAATATTGGAGCGCCTACCAAATGTTCAACAGTATTGACAAAGACGCAACGCCTTCTTATGCACCTGGGATAGCTTCTTATACATTGCTTTGTGAAATAGCCCTGGATGATCCCGCTGTAGAGAGTAAATCTCTTCGTTGGGAGCAAGAATATCCGGCGGCTCCGTTGAAACACCGGGTATATTTTGCCCTGGGCAGTTATTATTCCAACAAAGGCCGGTTCAAAGAAGCCCTCGGGGCGTTGGAAAAAATAAAGCCCAGAAGGCTTCCGGCCTCAGAAAGTGCGGCACTTCTTTTCCGCAAAGGATACGCGGCCATGCAAACAGGAGAAATCCAGAAAGCCGTGAAATGGTTTGAAGAAACAGAGTTCTCTACAGGAAAAGAATCGTACAAATGGAGTGCTTTATATTACCGGGCTTACCTGCATTATGCGGACGGAGATTTTCGTGAAGCCATTCCCCTGCTGGAGAGGTTGACTGCTATTCCTCAATACAAAGAATTATCCACGACGTATTTGCTGCAATCTCTTTTATACCTGAATGAATACGAAGAGGTCATCCAAAAGGGTGTTCCTCTGTACGAACATGCAGACCAGGCGTTACGCATGACCCTGGCCAAAACGTTATCCGAAGCCTTTTTTGCTTTGAACAGAGCCAAAGAGGCCCGTACCTTTTTTGATGATTACCTGCAGGAAACACCATCCTTAACCCTTACGGACAGGTATTACTCAGGTATCTTGTTTTTTAAACTGGAAGAATACGAACGGGCGGCAGAACAACTGGCCATTGTAGGTGAACGGACAGACAGTCTGGGGCAAAACGCCCTGTACCACCTGGGAGAAGCTTACATTAAACTCAAAAACAAAATAAGCGCGCTGGATGCTTTTAAGAAAGCAAGTGTCCTGCCTTTCGATCCGGCTCTTAAGGAAGATGCTTTCTTCAATTATGCCAAGCTGTCTTTTGATTTGAACCGGGACATCCAGGTGTTGTCCGCATATCGTAAAGAATACCCTCTTTCTCCAAAATTGGATGAAATCCAAAATTATATGGCAGCCAGTCATTTCATGAACCAAGATTATGCAATGGCTGTTGAATCCCTCCTTGAATTAAAAAACCCCACAGCAGAAAATAAAGCCGACCTTAAAAAAGCTGCCTATTTACGAGGTATTCAGCTGTACGAAACAGGTTCTTTCAGAGAGGCGGAAAGATACTTTACCCTGGCTGCAGAACCCTATTGGGTAGCCGAATGCCAGTACAGAAGCAACCAATACAAAAGCGCCATCAATACCTGGAACAAATTTATCAGAGAAAGCGGAGCCTATGCTCATCCGGAAAAATACAGGACAACCCATTACAACATAGCATACGCCTACTTCAAACAAAAAGAATACAAACGAGCCGAAGAATGGTTTCAGAGGTACCTGAAGTTGGGTAAGGGAGACAAGCGGCTGATTGCCGATACCTACCTGAGGCTGGGTGATTGTGCTTTCGCACAGTACGCGCATCAACAAGCCTTGACGGAATACCAGAATGCCCTGGACCATCACACGGTGTCTCCCGATTACGCGCTCTACCAAATGGCTATGGCACAAGGTGTATTAAACAAAGACCCGGAAAAAATCAAGACACTGGATAAATTGATGACAGATTATCCGGGTTCGGGGTTCTTTTCGTCTGCGCTTTTTGAACAGGGACGAACATTCGTGCAAACGAACCAATACGAAAGAGCAGAGGACCGTTTTTCAACCATCCTGTCGTTTGCACAACACGGAGCCTTCCATGCCAAAGCCCTGGTGGAACTTGGACTCATCCGCATCAATACGCAACATCCCGATCAGGCCCTGGAGTATTACAAAGAAGTACTGCAACGTTTCCCCGGATCGCCCGATGCGGAAAACGCATTGGCCGGTATTGAGAACGTGTATATGGCACGCAACGACTCCAAAGGATTTTTTGATTACCTGGAAAGCCTCGGCATTGATTCGGGCAAAAGTCCGGGTGAAAAAGAAATGCTCATCTTTTCTTCTGCCGAACAATTGTACCTGAACCATTCTTACGCAGCCGCCGTAACAGCGCTCAACCAATTTAACAAAGATTTCCCGGAAAGTACAAAAAGAGCTGCAGCCCATTTCTATTTGGGCGAATGTTATTTGCAGCTGGATAAATTGCAACCGGCTGCTGATGCCTATCTGGTCGTCATGCAAAGTCCGTCGGGCTCTTATACAGAACTGGCCACCAAACATTACGCAGCCATTCAATACCGTCTGGAACAATACAGCAACGCCGTTGATGCTTATATGAGCCTGAGCGACATTGCCCAAATTGAAAACAACAGGCTGGAAGCCTTTAAAGGCCTTATGTGGTCTTTTTATAAAAACAAACAATACAGAAACGCCCTTGTACAGTCAGAGAAAGTATTGGACAATCCATCATTCGATAAGGCTGTCCGTAAAGAGGCTGTATACGTAAAAGCCAAAAGCCACCTGGCACTGGGTGAAAGGACGGAAGCCAAGCCGCTGTTGGAAGAGCTCTCACAGGAGAGCCATACGCCTTTTGGAGCCGAAGCTTTTTTCCTGCTGTGCAAAGAGGCTTTTGATACGGGCGATTTTGATAAAGCAGAAACGATGATTTACAATTTTGCCGATACAGATACTCCGCAACAATATTGGATAGCCCGTGCCTTTGTATTACTGGGAGATATTTTTGCGGAACGCGGTGAATGGGTACAGGCAAAAGCTACCTATGAAAGTATCCAAAAAGGATATAAGCCGGAGAAACCCGACGATTTGGCGCAAATGGTTTTGGTCCGGCTGCAAAAATGTGAGGAGGAACTGCCATGAGAAAAATGTTATGCATACTTTTTTCCCTGACAACCGGCTTGCTGACGGCACAGGAACAAATACATCCTGTCATACAAGTTGAGCGGCTGTACGATGCTGAACTTATAGAAGTGAGCAAGCCAGCTTTAGACACGTACGTCCCCGATTCTCTTCGTACTTTTCACACCCTTTTTGAATACCGGATTTTTGACAAACCGCTTCTCAATTTGTATGATTTTGCTCCTCTGCCGCCTGCCCTGATACGACCTTCTTCCGATCCCAATACGTATTACGGATACGTAAATCTGGGTGTGGGATACCCCTGGATACCCGGGTCCGGCATTTTCTTGCATGCCCCTCTCCCCTCCGGTTGGTACGCAGGCCTGCAAGCAAACCATAAATCCTTGCTCAACAAAGATATTCGCTCCGTTACCAACGGTACCCTCACCCTGGAGCACAGGGGTAAAAACAACACGTTCAGGCTGTACGCCCCGGCAGAAATATTATACCATACCTTCGTGGGAGTAGGAAATGGCTTGTACTACAAAGCGGGAGGCGGTCTGGAAACATTTTCCCATAAAAACGCTCCCGGCGATTGGCATTATTACTGGAAATCTGAATACCTGCATGGGATAAACAACGTAACAGGCACCCTGGAAAGCATCCCGGCGGTACGAGAGAACGTACTCGACATAGAAGCTCTGGGAGGATACAATCTTTCTGAAAAATTTCGTATAAACATAGGTGCTGCAGCACAATTTTCCAGCGACAGATGGGCTCCGGACAGTACATCTGTATCCGGTGCCGTTTCTCATCTTTTCCCACACGTTGTATTGAACGGCAAGCGATACAAAATAGCAGCCGGTGTCAAAATCGGATATCTTCTACGACCCGACAACCATAAATTGGGCATCTTTCCATGGTTTGACACCTATCTGGTTCTGGCGGACGACTGGTTTACCGTCTTTGCAAAAGTAGACGGATATCACGCATTGAATACCTTCCAGGACAGAATCAGGGAAAACCCCTGGGTAACGGCAAACGAATTGTTCGACATGTATGTACCCTGGGATGTGAAAGCAGGCTTTATCGGAACGGTTGCAGATCGTTTCCAGTACAAAATCTATGGTGCCTACCGGTATGCAAAAAATAACGTGTATTATGGGGCACAATCTTCTCCTACTGCCTTTTCCGGCATTTACAACATAGTATACGCAGATGAGACCAGGTATTCAGCCGTTGCCTTGCTGTCTTTCCATTCACAGAGGTTCATGGCGAGTGTTTCCGGAAGTTGGCACAAATACGCACTCAACACCGGCAATCCGCCATGGCACAAACCCGAATGGGAAGTTGACGGATTCGTGCGATTCAACGTAAGGGAGCGCATAATCATCTCGTCCCATATCCATTGGCAAGCCTCCTGTTATGCTCCCGATTGGAAAACAGGCAACCCGCCTGTTGAAATTCCTGCTTTCATCAATTGGAGAGCGCAAGCCGAATACGTGCTGAACAAAGGTTTTTCTGTGTACGTATTTGGAGACAATCTTCTAAATAAAAAGATCTCTCAATTCTATCTGTATCCTAATCCGGGCTTGACTTTAGGAGGTGGAATAACCCTGCGTTTTTGATTAGGATTTTTCCCGCTTTTTCTGTATCTTTGTTTGTTATTCAAAGATTGAAAAAGTGAGTATAGAGAATCAGTATTCAGCCGAAAGTATCCAGGTTCTGGAAGGCCTGGAAGCTGTCAGAAAACGCCCTTCCATGTACATTGGAGATATTGGCTCCAGAGGTTTGCACCATCTTGTTTACGAGGTCGTAGATAATTCCATAGACGAGGCTTTAGCCGGGTATTGCGATACCATAAAAGTGGTCATCAATGCAGACAACAGCATAAACATCACAGATAACGGACGCGGGATTCCCACGGGTATGCATGATAAGGAGAAGAGATCTGCCTTGGAAGTAGTACTTACCGTCCTGCACGCCGGGGGTAAATTTTCCAAAGACTCCTATAAAGTGTCCGGAGGGCTGCACGGTGTAGGTCTTTCGTGTGTTAACGCGTTGGCCAGCCATTTGGTGGCTACCATTTACCGGGAAGGAAAAATTTTCCGGCAAGAATATATCAGAGGTGTTCCGCAAGCCCCCGTAGCTGTTGTCGGGGAAACAGATAAAACGGGAACAGAAATCTATTTTGTGCCTGACAGACAGATATTCACATTGGGTACCTTGTTCAGTTATGAGATTCTTTCTGCCCGGTTAAGGGAACTGGCCTTCCTGAACAAGGGAGTGCGGTTGACCATAGAAGACCACCGGGAACATTCATCCATAGATGACGGCATCCTGGACGAATCCGATGAGGAGAGTCACAACACCCGCTCGTTCCGTACCGATACGTTTTATTCGGAAAACGGATTGCTCGATTTTGTGAAATACCTGGATAAAACAAGGGTACCACTCACAGATAACCCCATCTATTTGGAAACACAAAGAACGAATATCCCCATAGAAATTGCCATGCAATACAATACGGGCTATTCGGAAAACATACACTCCTACGTCAACAACATCAATACCATAGAAGGCGGTACGCACCTTACGGGATTCCGCAGAGGCCTTACCACCACGTTAAAAAACTATGCAGAAAAGAACGGCATGTTAAGCAAGCTGAAATTCGACATCGACCCGGCCGATTTCAGGGAGGGCCTGACGACCATCCTTTCTGTAAAAGTCAACGAGCCGCAGTTTGAGGGACAAACCAAAACAAAACTGGGCAACAGCGAAGTCATGGGTGCCGTGTCGCAAGCCGTCAGCCAGGCTTTGGAGAACTATCTGGAAGAAAATCCCAGAGATGCCAAAAACATCATCGACAAGGTTGTCATGGCGGCTACGGCCCGTCACGCAGCACGCAAAGCCCGTGAATTGGTACAACGCAAAAACGTCATGTCCGGTGCCGGTCTGCCCGGCAAACTGGCCGACTGTTCCAACAGGAATCCGGAAGAATGTGAAATTTTCCTGGTGGAAGGCGACTCTGCCGGCGGTACGGCCAAAAACGGAAGAGACCGCTCTTTTCAGGCCATTCTGCCCCTAAGGGGTAAAATCCTGAACGTAGAAAAAGCGCAAGAGCACCGCGTATTTGAAAACGAGGAAATCCGCAACATCTATACGGCCTTTGGAGTGACACGCGGCACGGAAGAAGACAGCAAAGCCCTCAACATGGATAAATTGAGGTACCACAGGGTCATTATCATGACCGACGCCGATGTGGACGGCAGCCACATTGATACTTTGCTGCTCACCTTCTTCTTCCGGCATATGCCCGATTTGATCAAAGGCGGACACGTCTATATTGCCTCGCCTCCGCTCTATTTGGTCAAAAGGGGCAAAGAAGAAGAATATTGCTGGACAGAAGAACAACGTATTGCGGCTATAGAAAGGCTGGGAAAAGGCAGGGAAAGTGCCGTTACCGTACAGCGTTACAAAGGTTTGGGAGAGATGGATGCCGATCAGCTTTGGGACACCACCATGAATCCGGAAAGACGCATTTTGCGGCAAATCACCATAGACAACGCGGCCGAAGCAGACCGGATTTTCTCTATGCTCATGGGTGACGAAGTACCTCCGCGCCGCGAATTTATTGAACAACACGCCAAATACGCCAACATCGACGCATAATATAACATGGATATTTTTGAAAGGATAAGAAAAGACGAGGGCGGCCCGCTGGGTCAATACCGGAAACAAGCCCACGGGTACCACCTATTCCCAAAACTGGAAGGTCCCATTGAGCCCTATATGATATTCAACGGTAAAAAAGTATTGGCCTGGACCTTCAACAACTACCTCGGGCTTGCCAATCATCCGGAAGTCAGGGAAGCCGATGCACAGGCCGCTGCCAAATGGGGTCTGGGTTATCCCATGGGAGCCCGCATGATGAGCGGACACACATCGCTTCATGAACAACTGGAACGGGAGCTGGCCGAATTTGAAAAAAAAGAGGATGCCTACCTGTTCAATTACGGATACCAGGGGATGGTGTCTACCATAGACGCTTTGCTCCACCGCCGGGACGTAGCCGTATACGATTCAGAGGCTCATGCCTGCATCATGGACGGCTTGCGTCTTCATATGGGACAACGCATTGTATATCCGCACAACAACCTGGAAAAATGTGACAAAGCCCTGGAACGCGCTACCCGCCTGACGGAAAAGACCGGAGGCGGTATTTTGTTGATTACCGAGGGGGTATACGGCATGACCGGTGCTATGGGCTTTCTGGACAAAATAGTGGCACTCAAGAAAAAATACCATTTCCGCATTCTCATAGACGATGCCCACGGATTCGGTGTCATGGGTGCCAACGGCCGGGGTGCCTCGGAGCATTTTGGCGTGATGGATGAAATAGATCTCTATTTTGGTGCGTTTGCCAAATCCATGGCGGGCATAGGAGGTTTTGTAGCCGGCCCCAAAGAAATCATCAACTACCTGCGTTACAACCTTCGTTCCCAGATTTTTGCCAAGAGCCTGCCCATGGCTATGGTGGAAGGCCACCTGAAACGTCTGGATATGATTCGTACCATGCCCCAGCTGCGGGAAAAACTCTGGTCCATCACCAAAGCCCTGCAAGAGGGGCTCCGCAGCAGCGGTTTTGACATAGGACCTGCCGAGGCCTGCGTAACGCCCGTTTTCATGAAAGGCGGTCTGGCGCAGGCCACCAACCTGCTTATAGACCTGCGGGAAAACCACAGGGTGTTCTGTTCCGTAGTCACATATCCGGCCGTAGCCCGCGATATCATCATGTTCCGCCTGATTCCCACCGCTATGCATGATATGGAACACGTGGAATACACGGTAGATGCCTTCCGCCGGGTGCAGGAAAAATTGCAAGCCGGAGCGTACGACGGCAAGGGCATTCAAAATGTGGCCATCATGTAATCATGCAACGTTTTTTTACAGGAAAAGTAGTCATCGTAACGGGCGCATCATCCGGGATTGGGAAAGCATGTGCCCGTGCTTTTTTTGATGCCGGCGCTTCCGTAGTCCTGGCTGCACGTTCGTCAGACACCCTGCAGCATCTGCAAGAGGCCTGGAGCACCCCTGCGGCTACCGGCTCTCTGCTGTGCGTACCCACAGACGTGACAAAGGAGAGCGACTGCAAATATCTGATAGAAACAACCCTCCGGCATTTTGGACGTCTTGATATTCTGGTGTGCAACGCCGGATTGTCCATGCGCGCCTTATTCAAAGATTTGGATTTGTCCGTTATCCGCCAATTGATGGAGGTCAATTTCTGGGGCTGTGTTTATTGTACCAAATACGCCATGCCCGCCTTACTAAAGACAAAAGGCTCTTTAGTAGGAGTTACTTCCATTGCCGGTTTTAAAGGGTTGCCGGGCCGTACCGGTTACTCGGCTTCCAAATTTGCCTTGAACGGCTTTTTAGATACCCTGCGTACGGAGCATCTCTACGACGGCTTGCATGTGATGACTTTTGCCCCGGGCTTCACAGCGTCCAACGTCCGTATTGCGGCTCTTACTGCCGACGGCAGCCCGCAAGGCAAAACTCCCCGAAAAGAGGAGCGGATGATGACACCCGAACGCGTTGCGCAACGCATGCTGCAAGGTATCCGCAAACGCAAAAATCTGCTGGTACTCACACCGCTTGGTAAGGCCACCGTATGGACGAGCAAATTTTTCCCCGGGCTTGTTACACGATTGGAATACAAGGTCATGGCCAAAGAAACGGATTCGCCCCTGCACTTCTAAAGTAGCGGACTGAGCAAACGGATCAGCTGCTCACTCCATTTTTGCCTACGCGGTCTTTTGTTCCACGTTTTAGCCACAATCCGCCTGGAATGTTTTAAGTCCGCATCAAAGGTCGCCTCCAGTCCGGCACTCACTTGAGGATTGTATACCAGAGCTCCTATTTCAAAATGGTGATCCATGCTTCTGATATCCAGATTGGCCGATCCTATCAGACAACACTTACCGTCAATACTGATGGTTTTAGAATGCACAAACCCTTTGGTGTACAGATAGATATGAACTCCGGCGTCCAGCAGGTCGTTCACATAAGAAAGGCTGGCGAAGTGCACGAAGCGGCTGTCGGCTTCTTCCGGCAGCATGATGCGCACCTCTACACCTCCCAAAGCGGCCGTCCGCAACGCATTCAAAATAGATTCATTGGGAATGAAATACGGCGTAGTAATGCTGATGCGTTCCCGGGCCTCGGTAATCAGGGTCAGGTACAACTGCATGATATCGGCCCAATCGCTATCGGGACCGGAGCTGACAATCTGCATGTAACACGTTTCCGGCACCGAATCTTCCGGTAGCTGCGGCAGGCTGTATTTGTAATGTTTCCGTCGGCGCAGGTTTTTGTTGGTGATAAAATACCAGTCCATCAGGAAACTCGATTCCAACTGCCGGACGGCCTCGCCCCGGATGCGTATTTGCGTATCGCGCCATTCGATGCTTTTACCTCCGTCGTAATACCTGTCGGCAATATTGATACCTCCCAAAAAGCCCTCTTCCCCGTCCACAATCAGCAGTTTCCTGTGGTTCCGGTAATTGATCATGGCCCGTATGCCGGCAAAGCGTACCTTCCCAAAAGGTTCTATACGTACTCCGGCCTCTTTCATTTCTTTGATAAAAGCACGCGGAAGGCTCCAACTGCCAAAATCATCGTAAATGACGCAGACATCCACCCCCTGTAATGATTTCTCTATAAGCAGGTTTTTCCAGCGCGTTCCTACAGCGTCGTTTTCTATAATGAAGCTTTGCAAATGAATTTGGTGTTTGGCTTTTTGGGCAGAGGCGTACATGGCCATCAAAGCGTCTTTGCCCGTATAATAGATTTCCCAATGATTATGTTCGGTCAGTATGCTGTGGCTGTTGTTCAAGGCCAGTAATACCAGTTTCTTGTACGGGGCCAGATCCGGAGGCAATTGGCTGCCGGCCGTATTCAACCGTTCTGCTTGAAGCGCGCTCTTCTCTTTTTTCAGTTTTTCATCGTGCAGCCCTTTACGGCTGTACATTTTCGTCTTCCTGAAATCGCGGCCAAAATAGATGTACAAAATCAACCCCACATAAGGCAGCAACAACATCAGCACAATCCATGTCAGCGATTTGGTAGGGTTGTGCTTCTTGAAAACCAGATCGTATATAAAATACAGTGCCAATCCCAGATAGAATAAGTACAGCGTCAGACTGAACCACGAACTAAAATTTAAAATTGCCATTGTATCTCTATTTTACTCCCTTATACAGTACCGCCACACCGGGGAAAAACCGGGTATACGTAACGTCCTTAAATCCTGCCTCTGTCATTTCATCCCTGATTTGCCGGGGATGCGGAAACGTTTCTATAGTGTCCCGCAAATAATCGTAAGCTGTCTTCCGACCCGTTCCCAGCCATCCCAGCAGCGGCAGCCCGTAGCGGATATATCCCTTCACCAGCACCCAAAACAGCCGGCGTCGTTTTTTACCTTCCTCTTCCGGCTGCATGGAAAATTCCAACACGTACAACCGTCCTTCCGGCCGCAACACCCGGTGCATCTGCTGTAAAGCCCGCTGCCGGTCCGACATATTCCTCAACCCGTACGATACTGTTACTACCTGGAAACTATCATCTTCCTGCGGCAGGTCTTCTGCATATCCCTTCTTGTACAAAGGAGCTTGCTGCTCTCTATGCCTCGGCAATTCCTTCCTATCCCTTTTTATTTTCTTGCCGAGGCGGCGCTTGCTTCCGGCACGTTTTCTTACGGCCACGGCCAGCATGGCTTCGTTCGGATCAACCCCTGTAACATGTGCCCCTTCCAGTCGGGCCAGCTGTTCTGTCAGAGCACCTGTTCCACAAGCTACATCCAATATGTATTCATGAGGAATGTTCCTAATTTCCCTTACCAGTCTGCGCTGCCACCTTTTGTGCATGCCCAGCGATACGAGCGTATTTGTCCGGTCATACCGGCCGGCGATGGCTTGAAACACCCGGTACGTTGGGTCAGATGTCACGGATGTTTCCGTAAGAGTAATCATCTATCCGAATGTCTCCTTTTGTTACATGCCCTAACGTCATGACTGTTATGTTATTATCGAACAGAAAACGCACCAGGTCTTCATCATCGTCCATGGATACGGTTACCACGGCAGCTACACCGTGATTCTCCAGTAAAAACTCTTCTTCGGGAATTTCCGAGTCGGTAGTGATATCGAATCCCAGCCCGGAAGGCAAGGCCACCCTCAGCAGCGCTTCCAACAGCCCCTCCTGCGTTACTTCCTGAACGCAAGAAAGCAGGTTCTTGCGCATGGCAGACAGGATTACCTTGTTCATGCGGTACGCATTGTCCAGGTTCACATCCGTAGCCTGCACCTGTCCTATCAGGTAAATCATATCTCCTTTGTGATCCAGCATACTGAAAGCTTCTTCCGGATTGGGCTTATCGGCACCCTGCCTTTTAAGCGATGCCACTATTTCATGGACCTTACTTTTTATCAAACTGTTTGTATCCATACCTCGGGTTTTAATGAAACAAATATAGAAAGAATACCGAAATTTATCTTATATTTGCCCCGCAAATTGCCCAGGTGGTGGAATTGGTAGACACGCCACTTTGAGGGGGTGGTGCCGGTTACGGTGTGCAAGTTCGATCCTTGTCCTGGGCACCCTGAAAAACCACAAGTAAATTATAATCAATTGCTTGTGGTTTTTCTTTTTTTAAAATCCCCGACCATATCCCTGACTTAATAAAAGGATAATCAATTATTTCTACAATATATTGATCTGTTCCACCCGGTTAGTATGGGACAATTGGGACACATCAACAAGATTTTCTTAATCAAAATCAAGTACTACCATTTAGGTAATATTTATTAACTTGCTAAGTGTAAGAATCCTAATACTTAAAGAACTATCAATAATGAAAAAGCTTATCCCTACACTTACTATAGGATTAATGCTGTCTTCCTGCATTCCGCAGGAAAAACCTAAGACAATTCCCATGGTGAATACAGGTGTTATTTCGGAAATCACAACTACTACAGCTACTTGCTCATACGAAGTGACTGAAGATGGAGGAGCTGAAGTAACAGTGCGTGGTGTTTGCTGGAGCACAGATGAAGAACCAACTACTGAAGATTCAAAAACAGAAGATGGTGACGGAATAGGAACCTTCACGAGCAACCTAACCAATCTTACCCCAAATACCAAATATTATGTACGAGCCTATGCTAAGAACTCTGAAGGAACAGCTTATGGTGAACAAGTTTCTTTCACAACATATCAAGAATATATTAATGAGCCAGGTGTATACTTTGTAACGCAAATGGGTACCTTAGGCAACATTCTCAGTCAAACCCAAAAAGACACAATCACAACAATGATTGTAAGAGGTGAGATTAACAAGGCAGATTTTGAGGTAATGAAAAGTCAAATGCCTCAACTAAAGTACATAGACTTGAAAGATGTTACGTGTGAAGGGGGAACAATACCTGAATCAGCATTTGGAGGTTATTCAATTAGTAATAATACAATCAAAAAAATTGTACTTCCTCTTAATATTACAGAAATTGGAGATTATGCATTTTGGGGTTGTTCAGGCCTTATTGGTTCTTTAATATTACCAGATGGACTGATCAAAATTGGATATGGTGCCTTTTATGGTTGCTCAGGTTTTTCCGGCACTTTGACTTTTCCAGAGGGATTAACTACAATTGAGGGGAGTGCTTTTAGTTCCTGTACTGGTTTCTCCGGCACTTTGACTTTTCCAGATAGCCTAAAAATTATTGGTAATCATGCATTTTTGAATTGCTCCAATTTTTCTGGTTCTTTGACTCTTCCTGGTGGTTTAACCATTATCGGTAATTATGCGTTTATGAGTTGTACAGGTTTTACAGGTTCCTTAACTCTACCAGATAAATTAACTGCTATCGGTAATTTTGCATTTTGTAATTGCACAGGCCTTACAGGTCCTTTAACTCTATCAGATGAATTGACAACTATTGGAGATTATGCATTTTCTAATTGTAATGACTTCACCGGTTCTTTAATTCTACCAGATGGGTTAAAATCTATTGGAGATTATGCATTTTCTAATTGTGCGGGCTTTACGGGCTCTTTAACTCTTCCAGCTGGGTTGACCTCTATGAGAGATGGTGTATTTTATGGTTGTAAAGGCTTTACCGGTTCTTTGATTCTTCCGGATGGGTTAACCACTATTGGAGATTATGCATTTTATGGTTGTAAAGGCTTTACCGGTTCTTTAACTCTTCCGGATGGGTTAACCACTATGGGGAATTGGGTTTTTTATGATTGTACAGGTTTTATTGGTTCTTTGAATTTACCAGCTGAATTGACTGTTATAGGAGATTATGCATTTTCTAATTGTACAGGTTTTTCTGGTTCTTTGAATCTTCCAGATGGTTTGACCACTATAGGAGATTATGCGTTTTATGGTTGTACAGGTTTTACCGGTTCTTTGAAATTGCCAGCTGGATTGACTGTTATTGGAGATTATGTTTTTTTTAATTGTACAGGTTTCTCTGGTTCTTTGAATCTTCCAAACGGGTTAACTACAATTGGGGAATGGGCATTTTATGGTTGTAAAGGTTTTTCTGGTTCCTTGAATTTACCAAATAGATTGACATTTATTGGTAATAATGCTTTTGCTTACTGTACAGGTTTTTCTGGCCCCTTGACTCTTCCAAATGAATTGACCATAATTAGGGATGGTGTATTTCGTGATTGTACAGGATTCGCTGGTTCCTTATACCTTCCAATTGGGTTGACCTCTATAGGAGATTATGCATTTTCTAATTGTACAGGTTTTGTCGGTTCCTTGAATTTGCCAAATAAGTTAACCTTCATTGGAGCTCATGCATTTTATGGTTGTAGAGGTTTTACTGGTTCTTTGACTCTTCCTGATGAATTGACATTTATTGGAGGTTATGCATTTTATGGTTGTAAGGGTTTTACTGGTTCCTTAACTCTTCCTGATGGATTGACATCAATCGAAAATAATACATTTTATAGTTGTGAAGGTTTTACAGGTTCTTTAATAGTGCCAAAGGGTGTAACAATTATTGGAAGTGATGCATTTGGTGGTTGTACTGGATTTTCAGGTTCTTTGATTCTCCCTGAAGGTTTGAAAACTATTGGAAATTATGCTTTTCGTTTTTGTAGAGGCTTTATCGGTTCCTTGAATCTACCAAGCAGATTAACATTTATTGGAGAAGATGCTTTTTTGGCTTGTTCAGGTTTTTCAGGCTCTTTGATTCTCCCAGATGGTTTGACAACTATTCGTCAAACTGCATTTGGAGGTTGTTCAGGTTTTAATAAATTAGTAATAGGAAATGACATAGCCACAATTTATGAACGTGCTTTTAGTGGTTGTAGTAATTTATCAGGAAGTATTATTTTCACAACAAATCTTATATCAATAAGAGACGAAGGTTTTTTGGGATGTGACAAAATAGATGCTTTTCGTTTCCCTCATGTAACACCACCTCCATATTATACCGATATGCTTCCAAGGCGAGCAACTGTAGAAGTGCCACTATCTGCTGTTGATACATACAAAGCTACTGCAGGTTGGAAAGATTATAATATAGTGGGATATTGATAATACATTTTGACTCTTTCTACTCAATATCTCTTCTTAATCATCCTCGGATTAACCATACTTTGTCCTAGGCCCGTTTTCTTTCCTTTCATTCTGCAAATATTCCGCTCACTCACTATTAAAGGTGTTTCGAATACCTGCCTACGTTTCTCAAGGTGGCAAGTGGGAAAATTCCATTCACTATTGTAATGGCCACAATTACAGCAGATTGTGTAGTTTGAGAATTTCATACTACTTACCACCTTGACGCAAAAAGAGCGTTTTAAGCAAAAGCTTGCGGAGGTGGTAAGTGACAAAACCAACGTAACCTTTGTAACATCCTGCAACATAGCAAATTGTGTAGTTTGAGGATTTTAAACTACTTACCACCTTGACGCAAAAAGGGCGTTTTAAGCAAAAGCGTGCAAAGGTGGTAAGTGACGGCATACAAGGCATTGCCATAACAAGAAGAAGAACAGGATATTAAGGTAGCTAAGGATTTGACGCTACTTACCACCTCAAAGTATGATGGCCAATAAAATGGTCTCAAGTATTCCCATTAAAATACTAACACCTATTACTCCAAAAAGAATCCCGAGAATCCATTCCATAACCCTATACATGAAGGAGGTAATCCCAAAGAAAATAAATAATAATGCCAAGAATGCCTGTTACCAAAGCAATCCTCAATGCTTTTTGCCAATCTACTGCCATGTTATTATAGCGTATAAAACTACAGCGAACCATATGGCTGCCAGCCCGGCCAGTCCCAACAGGATACCGGTGACCCATTCAGATACGCTAACGTTTTTCATACATTTAAAATTTTTGGTTGTTACAAATTTATCCAAATTTCAAATATTCCACCAAAAAACGCAGAACAACATATACAATGCCCGACAGCAGTGCGATATGTAACATTTTCTTCCAATCTATTTCCATTGTTTGGTGAAATTAAAATAGGAAAACAAGGCAATGAGTACCATAATAATCTCAAGAATTCCAATAAGAAGACCTGAGCCTGCTATTCCTGAAAAAATACCAAAAACCCATTCCATAATACTATTATTTTTTAATACAACGAACTGAAAAACCGTGGTCTGACGTATCCACGTATCTATGTAATTTTTCAGAATTGTAAGATAAATACCAGGCACTAGCCAGGGGCTCGACAAGAAAAGTTGAGCCCCACCAAAAAGTGTCGGTTCCTTTGCGTTTAAATTCTTTGTAAAAACTATAAAAACCGGCCGGTAAGGCGGAAAAACCCGATTTGTTTCTCATCTCCGGGTAATCGTTATTTCCCACGGCTCCCTCTACCGGGGATGGCTGCCACTCTTTCTCGGCAGCCATGGATTTGGCAACTTTTTGATTTTCAATGTCTATACTACCGTCATAACAATATCCGTGGTATACCAGATACGCTTCCAGTTGTTTCCAATCGGCATCATCGGGCAACCGCCAGCCTTCGGGACAGGCTATATTGGCAGCGGGCCAATTGTACAAAACACCAAATGTCTTATAATTAGGATTCTTTTTTGCTTCCTGCACATCTGTACCGCTGTACCCATAAACATAGTAACAGGGAATACTGGTGGATTTTTTATCCTGGCCGGTGACAGTCGGCAGGTAAGCCAGGTTCTGGGCCATCCAGGTTTGCCTTCCTATGGTCACTGTTTTGTATACGTTGTGATCCCTCGCATCATAAAGAAATCCAAGATTGTCCAACAGAGTAAAAGCATCTTCCGGAGTACATGCCTGAAACAAAATCCCTGCACATAAAAGAATCATTATTTTTTTCATGACGCTTAAATAAATACAAGGGTAAATATCATGAATGCTGTTGCGGTCGAAGTAACCATGGCTATTAACGCAATTTGAAATACTGCTTTCCAATCTATTTTCATTGAGCAAATAATTAAAAATAATAATACAAAATATGTTTAAGGGCTATCAATAACATAGTAGAGCCGAATACTCCTATAATGACTCCCAATAACCATTCAAAAATTGTTGCATTTTCCATATGTATTTCTTTTTTGCTGATTAGTCTCTTACGCAGCGTACGGAAAAACCGCATATCTTATTGCCCGAGCTTTGAACCACCTGCTCTGAATTATAAAGCATGCGCCGGATATAAGTAAATTCAGAGTCCTTCTCTGTAGCACTCCACCAATAACCGGTATTCCCCAGGTTTTTGAAAGGGGTATTTGGAGAGCAGAATCCGCCCGGCAATGCAGAGAAACGGGTTTTGTTCCTGTATGCCTGATAATCCTCATTTCCTACGGCCCCTTCTGCTGACGATTTATCCCACCCGTATGCTCTTGCCAGAGATTTGGCAACCTTGGCACCTGCACCGCCTGTGGTCCCATCGAAGTTGTATCCGTTATCTGCCAAATAGTTTACCAGTTGATTCCATTCGTCGTCACTTGGCAGATGCCAGCCTTTGGGGCAGATACCTTTCTCTTGCATAACGGCTGACCAGTTGTACAACACACCATATTTTTTATAATTATCCGTTCTTTGCGCTTCTTCCACATCAGTACCTTCGTAACCATAAACATAGTAATGCGGTTCGGTCCGGGAACCATCCGCTGATTTACTTACAGACGGCAAATAAGCCAGGTTTTCTGCCATCCATACTTGTGAGCCTATGGTCACAGCTATATATGCTCTGCTGTCACGCCAATCGATGCATAAAGTTGGAATCACATCGGGCACACAGGAATGAAGCAACATTCCTGCACATAAAACCAAAATGAATTTTTTCATGGCATTTAATACATTTATACTTGATATCAATCTCTTACGCAGCGTACTGAAAGCCCCCAATATGCCTCGGTTTTTTCCCTGACAACAGTTGTCCCGGTAGAGATCAGTCGCCTGAAAAATACTGTATTCTCAAATAAATCTGCTTTTGTGGAACTCCACCAGTAGCCCTGTGCAAGCCTGTCGCGAAAGCGACCGGCATCCCGGCATCCTCCTCCACGCCCGCTAAAACCACTTTCGTTTGTTCCATTGGCGAAATTCCAATATTCCGTACCTTCTTCTTTCATTTTTGCTCCTTCATCCGTACCCCTTGGACCGTCAGGCTTTTCCAAGTCTTCCTTCGGCATGCCCAGAAATAATTCCAGTTGTTGCCACTCTTCATCACTTGGTAAATGCCAGCCTTCCGGGCAGTATGACATGGCAGCCGGCCAATTGTACAATACACCAAAGTTTTTGTAGTTATTTTCTTTTTTTGCTTCATGCACACTTGTGCTGTCGTATCCGTATACATAACAATAAGGTTCAGAAGTGCTGCCCGTTTTACCTTCAACCACATCAGGCAGGTAACTCAGGTTTTCAGCAAACCATTCATAAGCTCCCAGTGTAACCGTTTTGTATTCTTTTCCATCACGTGGATCTGTAAAGTAACCGTAATCAATGCCGTCTTCAGGAATAGTGGAAAATCTTTGATTTTCTCCATACCCAACACCTTCCGCATTGACGGCATAGGCTCTTACATAATATTCCGTGCCGGCAGACAAGCCGGCAAGCGTGCTGGTGAATGTGCCGAGCTCGTTTCCATCGGTTGTCCTGAAATCATCTATGGTGGGATTTTCCGATGTACTCCAGCATACACCACGCGCCGTAATATCCAGGTAACCATCCGTAGCTACAATACTGTTGTTACACCTGGCTGTCGTTTTGGTGATATGTGATATGTTTCCCGTATAGACCAATGGAACCGTGTGTTCTTCCTGTGTGCCAAAAGAAACAGTTTTTCCGTATTTTATGCCTTCCGAGTTAATGGCGTAGGCCCTTACCTTATATACAGTACCCGGAGAAAGGCCGGTAAGACTACTTGAAAACTTACCAACTCCTGCACCATCCGTGGTATACGGATCATTTTCTATGTTGGGAGTATCCCATTCTCGCCAGCATACGCCGCGGGCCGTAACTTCTCTGTTGCCATCATCCTCGACTTCACTATCCTCACATACAGCTGTTGTCTTTGTGACTTCAGTAATTTTGCCCGTTTTGACCGAGGGTAAGTAACCAATCAGATTGTCTGTTGTTAAAGATACTTGATTGCCATAAGCCGTTCCTTCTGCGTTCGTGGCATAGGCCCGTACGTAATACGTTGTATTGGGAGTAAGACCTGTGATCATACTCGTATAGGTTCCTGTCCCTGTACCATCTTCTGTTTTAGTGCCTGCTATGGTTGGTTCCTCTGATGTGCTCCAGCAAACACCGCGTACCGTAACCTTGGCCGCTCCTTCAAATTCCACCTCGGAAATAATTTCAGCATGGTTTTGTGATACTTCAGAAATACTTTTTATTACAACCCTCGGCTTTTTATCATAACCGGCCGGCAGTATTAAATAAAACGGCTTGTTTTCCGTCTTCTGTTCCGCATCAAATCTCTTTTGTGTAACCGCTGTCTGCAGGTGTCCGAATACCGCCTCCCATTGAGCGGAATACTCTTCAATTGGAGTACTGCCTGCCGTCTCGTTGGAAGCTTGTTCAAAAGACAGATCAGAAGTGAAATGGGACACCATACGGTTCATGAATGCATCGGCCGAGGAAAAAGACACCGTAACATTGAATCCGTTGTATCCCTCGACCCCCAATGCAAAGAATTTTTTGTACAAATCGTCGACCAATGTAGTTTGACAACCCGTTACAAATAACCAGGCATTATTAAACTCGCTTTGTAAGGTATATTCAAACCAGGAAGAAGTAACGGCCAGATAAGGTGTGCTGCCTATGGTAACACGTTTTACCCTTTCTTTTTCTTCTTTGGAAAGTGCTGCGTAATTTCCTGCATACGGCGTTCCGGTAACCAACACCGTGTAATCCTCATTGGTTTTCTTGTTATGCAGAACACCTCCGTGCGTATGCATAAGCACCACAGCATACTGACTTAGGTATTCACCCCTGAAACGTTGCAGGTTAGCGTTTTTGTTCATAAAGGAATCCACCTGGAAGCCTGCATCTGTAAGTGTGTTGAACACAGAGGCATAGTCTACGCTGTTTACGGTACCTGATGCCTGGAACTCAAAAGGTGCCAGCAGTAAAGCCCGTTTATCCCCCATAGGCACAATATAATCGGGATTCAGCGCTCTTGTGCCCGGCTTTCTCTCAGAAGCTGTACTGTTACCGTCTGTATTTTCAAACCACCGCTGATCATTTCCTGTTGCCAGGAAGAAGTGGTTTTCAGAACCATCTTTCAATTGCACAGATATGCAGGTACCGGCAATATTAAAGCTTACAGATTGAACCCCATCAATTTCCTTTAATTGATCAAAAAGAGCAAGCGTGTCCAACGGCACCCCTTGCTGAAGGGCTTCCTCAAGCACATTGTCAATAATCTGGGCACCTAGTTCATTAATCAGTAAGATTTTTTCTTCACTAAACGGTTTATCCAACGCATCCGGCTTACATCCAAAAAAAGCCATAGCTATAATCAAGAGCAGACCAATTTTTTTCATTGTTATAATATTTTACGGTTACCCCGCTATAAATATAACATTAATTTATTAAGCAACATAGTATCGTAATTCTTCTACCGGATCTTAGCCCGTGGAAGCCCTGCAGATGATTGCTTTCCGAATTGAAAATTCCTCAAACCTTCAAATATTCATGACTTTGAGGAATTTTGCTTATCTTCGTTACACAAATCCTTAATTCATATGCCTAACATTTTAAGAAAAAAAGAACTTCATAAGCTTCAAATTCTCAAGGACAAAAATTTAATAAAAGTCGTGACAGGCGTCCGTCGTGCCGGAAAATCTACTTTGTTTTTACAGTTTCAAGAGTTACTGAAAAAGGAAACTCCGACTGTATCACTCGTTTCTATCAACATGGATATACCGGAATTTCGTTTTCTTGCCGAACAGAACTGGAAAGAAATCTACAATTATATCAAAGGCAAGTTAAACAAAGATGTGATGAATTATGTTTTTATTGATGAAATTCAGAACATCCCGGAATTTGAAAAATTGCTTGAAGGGCTATTCGTTACACCAAACGTAGATTTGTATGTTACAGGTTCCAATGCCTACCTACTATCGAGTGAACTAGCTACCCTACTTACAGGAAGAGCATTTGAAATTAATATTTTACCCTTTTCATTTGCAGAGTATTTGGAATATACAGGTAAAACCTCAAATCCCGATCGTGCTTTTTCTGAATACATGCGAATAGGCGGCTTTCCCGAATCTGTTGGATTCATTGAATCCGGTGAAAATTATGCTTACGAATACATAAGAACCGTTTTTCAAAACATTTATGAAAATGACATACAAAAACGTCACAGAATTTATTATGAAACCACATACAACGAAGTTGTCAATTTCTTAATGGACAGTGTAGGTTCAACTGTTTCTGCAAGAAATATTGCAAAAACCTTAACGGCAAACGGTAAAAAGATTGACAATAAAACGGTATCGAGATACATTAAAACACTCGTTGATTCATATCTGTTCTATCAAGTAAACCGATACGATATCAAGGGTAAACAACATTTAGCAACTCAGGAAAAATACTACCTGGTGGATTTAGGATTGCGCTATGCGTTACTTGGAAAAGAGCTTGCAGCAGATATAGGACATTTGCTTGAAAATGTAATATTCCTTGAATTACGACGTCGAGACTACCAAATTTGGATAGGAAAAACAAATAATCTTGAAGTCGACTTTGTGGTTCGTGACAAAGATGGTTATACACAGTATATTCAAGTAGCCTATACGGTAAAAGAACGAACAACACTTCAGCGCGAACTTGCACCATTGAACAAAATTTCCGATTTCAACGAACGTTTGCTCATAACAATGGATCACGAAACAGGGAATCATGACGGTATAAAACAGATAAATGCAGTAGATTGGCTTTTATCTGCTAAGTAACCTACCTTTGTATATGCGTCACTTCATCACCATTTTTCTGTCTGCACTCTTTTTCTTGACGGGATGTTCCCCGGAAAAAGACATGTTGCAACCGGGCGTTAGCCTGCATCTGGCCCGGGAGCGAAAGGAAAACATAACCGGGGTACACTACTATTTGTTTTTCCACCTGCCGGAGAAACGGCAAGACCCCGTGCATGCCGTCCAGAGCGTCACCTTCAATCTGGAAAAGAAATGCCGGGTCGTACTCGATTTCAAAGCCCCTAAATCTGCGCTTTACCATGTTGCCGTGAATGGGCACACCCTTAGAAACAACGGCCGATCTACTCTGAAAAACGAACACCTTGTATTGCCGGAAAAATACATGGAACAAGGAGAAAACACCATTGAAATAGTTTTTCGTGCCGGTGACCTATCGCTTAACCGTAACGAAGATTTCCTATACACATTGCTTGTCCCCGACCGGGCGCGCACCTTGTTCCCCTGCTTTGACCAACCCAACCTGAAAGCCGTATATACGCTTACGCTGGAGGTGCCGGCTCATTGGCAGGCCGTCTCAAACACCCCTGTGGCAAAAGAAACGGAAATACAATCTGCACCGCGCAAACGCATCACTTTCCACCCCACAGAGCCGTTGAGTACATACCTCTTTTCATTTGTGGCCGGGGAGTTTCAAAAGGAAACGGCGTGCAAGAACGGGCGCAGCATTACCATGTACCACCGGGAAACAGACCCGGATAAAATAGCCCAGATACCCGTAATCTTTGAGCAGGTATTTGCCTCATTGGAATGGATGGAGGCCTACACCGGTATTCCTTATCCGTTTGCCAAATACGATTTCATTGTCCTGCCCGGCTTTCAGTACGGTGGCATGGAGCATACGGGAGCCACGTTGTACAACGACAAACGCCTGTTCCTGGGAAAACAGCCCACAACGGCAGAACAGCTGGGGCGCATGTCGCTCATTGCGCACGAAACAGCCCACATGTGGTTTGGCGATTACGTGACTATGGAATGGTTTGACGAGGTCTGGCTCAAGGAAGTTTTTGCCAATTATTTTGCGGCCCAAATGACGCAGCCGCAATTCCCGCAGGTAAACCACCGGCTGAACGACCTGCACAGCTTCTATGCCTCGGCATACAGCATAGACAGGACCCGGGGTACACACCCCATTGTCCAACCGCTCGACAACCTGGATAAAGCAGGTCTTATTTACGGCAATATCATCTACAACAAAGCCCCTGTGGTAATGGACATGCTGGCCGGGCAAATGGGGGCCGAGGCGTTCCGTGAAGGACTGCGGCGCTACCTGCATACGTACGCCTACGGAAACGCCACCTGGGACCAACTGATTGCCCTGCTGGATGAGCTGACACCGCACGATTTGACGGCCTGGAGCCGCGTGTGGGTGCATGAAGCCGGCATGCCGCATATTGGCGCTTCAGCAGGGGAAGGCGTACTTACGGTAACACAAACCGACCCCTTGGGCCGAGGCCTGCTATGGCCGCAACCGGCAACGTTTACGCTCGTTGGCAAGGCGGAAAAAAGCGGCAGCCCCAAAAGAAAACGCATACAAGTAGACCTGACCGGGGAGAAGCAGGAAATTGCCTTTGAACAAAAATTACGGAATGTTGAAGAGGAAAGTGCATCGGCAAAAGAAGAAAACGCGTTGGCAAAAGGAAAAATCGTACCGGCAACAAAGATATACGTGCTGCCCAACACAGACGGCAAGGCGTACGGCGTATTCCTGCCCGACAGCCTGAGTCTGGAGTATATCCTTAACCACCTGACCGACATACAGGATGAGGTGGAGCGTATGTCGCTGCTTATGATCTTGTATGAAAACCTATATATCGGCCGGTTGGCACCCGAGCGGTTTAAAACAATGCTTTTAAATTTTCTGCCCCAAGAGACCAACGCGCTCATCCAGAACCGGGCACTCTCCTATCTGGGACAGATTTTCGTTCTTTACGGAGACAGCACAGACGGACAGATTGAGCGCTATTTGTACCGGGCAGCCACAGATCCACAACAGGATAACGAGTACCGGCTGCTGGCTTTTCGTACGCTCTTGAGGGTATTTACGGAAGAGTCCATAACCTCGGCCCTGTATGACGTTTGGGACGCCCATCCCACCACTTTTGCCTACCTGCCATTGGACGAGGCGGAGTATACACGGCTGGCCTATGAGCTGATGGTGCGGCTCCCGGATGAAGCCCCGGGAATCCGAGAGCGGCAACGCGCCCGCATCACGAATCCGGATCGACGTAAAGCGTTTGAATTCATTGCCCGGGGATGCAATCCCGACCCCAATGTACGGAATGCTTTCTTTCAATCCCTGCTGCTGCCTCATAACCGCCACACGGAACAGTGGGTAGTTACAGCCATGGAATACCTGAACCATTTTTTGTACCGGGAACACGCCCTTCGCTATATACGCCCGGTTTTGGAACACCTGGAAGAGGTCCGGCAAACGGGAGATATCTTTTTCCCCACTCAATGGCTGAACGCCTGCCTGGGAAACCATAACAGTCCTCAAGCCGCCGCTGCGGTGCAAGCTTTTTTGAAAGAGCACCCGCAATACGATCCCTTGCTGCGTAATAAAATCCTGCAGGCGGCCGACCACCTGTTGCAACAGCCATAGTAGCCAAAGGCAATTCCATACGGCTACAGGTAGCCGTGCGCCGGCTACTTGCGCATTTTGGCAAACGAAAGGATCAATCCCAGTACAATGGAGAGGCTGGCGGCAAATAAAACGCGGTACGCCCCCGGCAGCAGGAAGGTGATGGTATGCGCCGGAATCCAGAAAACGGGAATGGTCACTCCAACAATTTCTTTGATGAATTTGCTCCAGTCAATGGAGTCAATGACGCTGCCCACAGAGGGCTTCTCTCCCCGGTAGCGTTTATCTATATACACATCCGTTACGCGGTGTGCCGCCATAAAAACCGGTCCGAACGTCAGGTTCATGAAAGCCGATATGAGCAGAGCCCGACGGAATTTGAAAAAATATTGCACGGCTACGGGGCAGGAATCACTGCAGCCTCCAATCAGTCCTTGTGCCACGGCATTGTCCACACCGCCCGAGAATACGCTGAACATCAACACAATCATCATCCCCAGTATACCCCAAACAAGCATTTTGGGCAGCATGCCTTTAACCATGACCCATTCCTTATGGACCAAACGGGCCGCCAGAAATTCTCCCATCATGGAAAGGATGGCAAATTTCACAAAACCCATCAAATAGGGAAAACGATCCGTAGCATAAACAAACGCCAGATGTGTGGGCTTAATGACTAAAAAGGCGACAATTATCGCCAATAATCCCACCCAAATAAGAGTTCCGTATTTTTTCATGACGGCAAAGATACATAAAAGTTGTACTTCCGGTAAAATACCTGTATTTTAGTAGCATATGTTGCTACCATTCGTTAATGTATGATTGTATGAAAAAAATTATACTCTTTTCTTGTATAGCGGTGTTGTTCTATGCTTGTATTCCTATGGAGTCTACAGAAGGGCGTTTGTACGGCGTTAAGTTTGGCAATACTTCTTATTCCATGGATTACGGAAGTACGCGTACACTTACCGTTACCGTTGCTCCTTCCAGGTCGTATAACAAGGTTACTTTTACATGGGAATCAAGCAATCCTTCCATCATTGAAGTAGATCAAAAAGGTAAACTTTCAGCCTTGAGACATGGCGAAGTTATGATTACGGTTACTGCCACACTTGGGGAAGAGAGTACAAAAGATTCTTGTTTTGTAGAAGTCGTTCCTGTTAAAATAATACTTCCGGATGCAGTTTTCATGAACTATTGTCTGAGTGAGTTTGACAGAAACAGAGATGGCTTTCTTACTTCGAATGAAACTGAAAATGTGCTTGACATATATGTTTCCAATGAAAATATTGCTTCCCTGGAAGGATTGCATTATTTTCCAAATTTGAAGTCACTTGATTGTGTCTCCAATCAACTTACGACGCTCGATATAAGTAAAAACAAAGCCTTATCCTATCTTAACTGCTCACACAACCAACTGACCGCATTAGACATAAGCAACAACACAGCGTTACTGTATCTGTATTGCTTCGACAATATGCTGAGTGCATTACATGTAGGCAAAAACACAGCACTGCAGCATTTATATTGTTTCTCCAATCAGCTTACAGCACTCGATATAAGCAAAAACACGGCTCTTGAAGTTCTCTGGTGTTATACCAATGGGTTAACTGCATTGGATGTAAGTAAAAATACGGCTTTATTCCATCTTGACTGCAAAGACAATCCGAACCTGACGAAATTGTGGCTCAGGACCGGACAAACTATCGAGACCCTCCATAAAAGCTACTATACAGAAATCAAATACAAAGATTAGACATTATGAAACTTGTATTTTTAGATGCTGATATGATGGGCGGCGACATTGATTTAACCCCGCTCAAAGCGTTCGGAGAACTTACCATATACAACCGGACAAAAGCTTCAGAAGTCATTGAACGTATAGCGCACGCAGATATAGTCATCGTAAACAAGGTAAAACTGGGCAAAGCAGAAATAGACGCAGCCAAACGCCTGAAGCTGATTTGTGTGGCCGCTACCGGGATGGATCCTATTGACCTGGCCTATGCCGCCGAGCGTGGCATTCCCGTAAAGAACGTAGCCGGCTATTCTACGGATAGCGTGGCACAAACGGCTTTTCTTCACTTTCTTTCCGTAACACAGCATGGACCGTATTTTAACGCGTACACCCATTCGCAGGACTACCCTGCCAGTGGCGTACCTACCCATTTTGGTGGCAAGTACTTTCATGAACTTCATGGAAAACGGCTGGGAATTATAGGACTGGGTGCTATAGGACACAAAGTGGCGGCCATCGCCTCGGCTTTTGGGATGGAGGTGGTTTTCTATTCCACCAGCGGTTCCGACCGCTCCCATGGCAAGTACGAGCGGCTGGAGCTGGATGAACTGCTGCAGACGAGCGATCTGGTGAGCATCCACGCTCCGCTCAACGACAAAACGCGTGGTTTGATTGGCAAAGCGCAACTGGAGCTGATGAAACCCGGCGCCTACCTGTTCAATCTGGGCCGAGGCGCCATTGTGGACGAATGTGCCCTGGTTGACGCTTTGAACGCCGGCCGTCTGGCCGGTGCCGGCATAGATGTCTTTAGCACAGAGCCGCTCCCGGCAGACCATTGTTACTACAAGGTAAAAGACAAAAGCAAGCTGTTTTTAACCCCGCATATAGGCTGGGCTTCCATAGAAGCACGCACTCGGCTGGTGGCCATGATGGCAGAGAATATCAGTCAATATATAGCTTCCCGTTAGCGGCGTGAACAATGGGTACAAAAAACCCAATTCCTGAAAATCCGGGTTTTTGTTATTTGCAATGTACTACGGGAATGTCTTCCCATTTGGTGGTGTATTGCGGCGACAGGTGCTGGCGGCTCATACGGATACCCTCTGTGGAGACCGTAGCCATGGACAACGTACCGGGTCCCATATCCGTATTGATATCGTCCATGACCTGCATCAAACGATCCTGTTTTTCTCTGTCGCGCGTATCGTACAAATGCAATTGTACGGCTTGTCGGGGTAGAATACCACTCAAAAGCACTCCCGCTTTTTTGTAGCCGTACCCTTTTCTGTACAAATACGACAACTCTTTCAATACGGCCCGGTTGATTTCCGGAGTTGCGGCCGTAGCTACCGGAAAGGTAACCATGCGGCTTTCAATCTGCTGCGGTACGTCTTTTTTAAATCGGTTGGTCAGTACAAAGACAACGGCTTGGCTGCACACACTTTCCTGTTTCCGTAATTCTTCACAAACCATAAAAGCAAATAAGGATACTTGTTCCACCAATTTCTCATACTCAAAAATTTCTTTGGCAAAACTTCGGGATATACAAATCTGTTTTTTGGCAGGCGTGTGCTCCGTAAAGGCTATACAAGCTTCTCCCTGCAATTCCTTCCAGGTACGCAGCCCTGTTACGCTCATTTTCTTTTGTACCCACTGGGCCGGAACCCGGATAAAATCCCAGGCTGTGGTAATGTTGTTACCGTGCAACATCCTGGCATACCTGCGTCCAATACCCCAAATGTCTTCTACGGGCGTCACCCGCAGAATACGTTCCCTTTCTTCTGTACTCTTCAGAAAATACCCTCCCTGAAATTCCGGGTGCTTTTTGCACCATTTAGAAGCTACCTTGGCCAGCGTTTTAGTGGGAGCTACGCCCATGGAGACGGGAATTCCCGTGTTTTTCAGGCACAAAGCCGAGGCCCTTCGGGCAAACGTATCCAGGTCTTCGTGCTCCAGGCCGCGAAGATCCAGAAACGCCTCGTCAATAGAATAAATCTCTATGGCCGGTGCCAGTTGGCGCAAGGTGGCGTGTACTCGTTTGGACATGTCGCCGTACAAGGCATAGTTGGAAGAAAGAACAGCCACCTTGTGATTGCGTACTATGTCCTGAACTTGAAACAACGGCACTCCCATACCAATTCCCAAGGCTTTTGCCTCGTTGCTGCGCGATACTGCACAGCCGTCGTTGTTGGACAATACAATAACAGGACGGCCGTTCAATGCCGGATTGAATACCCGTTCGCAGCTGACAAAAAAATTGTTGCAATCTGCCAGTGCGTACATGGCTACAATTTCCTGATTACATAGCGGACAACACCCCAGACGGTAAAGTTGTTTTCCGGCCGGACTTCTATGGCTTTGTATTTTTTATTACCGGGCACCAAAAAAAGTCGGTCACCCCGCTTTTGGACATGTTTAAGCGTAAATTCACCGTCTATGAAACAAATGGCAATACACCCGTCGTAAGGTTCCACAGATTTATCCACCACCAATATATCACCGTCCCCTATCCCGTCGTCAATCATGCTGTTACCGCTCACACGGGCATAGAACGTAGAAGCCGGATTCTTTACAATCTCCTCTGTGATGTTCAGTCGCATATCAGAAAAATCCTCTGCCGGAGAGGGAAAACCACACTTAACCCCTTCCACAAAAGGCAGGGCTATTTCATCTTCAGAGGGCAAATACAATTTCATAGAAACAAAGGTAGTCAATCTTGCATAAAAAAGCGCAGCCTCTGATGAAGCTGCGCCCTTTGCGTGACCCCGACAGGATTCAAACCTGTAACCTTTTGATCCGTAGTCAAATGCTCTATTCAGTTAAGCTACGGGGCCATGGCTGTCAGGCTTCCGCCGTTGCCGGTTTATCCAGCACTACCCGTCTTTCTTTTATACGGGCTTTCTTGCCGGTAAGTTTACGCAAATAGAAAATACGTGCACGACGTACTTTACCGTATTTGTTGATTTCAATGGAATCAATGAATGGGGAGTATACAGGAAAGATACGCTCCACACCTACTCCGTTGGAGATTTTACGAACCGTAAATGTTTCCGTTGCTCCGGAACCTCTCCGTTGTATGCAAACGCCACGGAATTTCTGCAAACGCTCTTTACTCTCGTCTCTGATGATATAAGTTACCGTAATGGTATCACCTGCTTTAAAATCGGGAAGTTCTTTACGCTCTCCCGCAAATGCTTGCTCTGCTATTTTTATTAAGTCCATCTTCGTACGTATCTATTTAATTTTGGGCTTGCAAAGGTAGCCCTTTTTTCTTGTTACCCAAACTTTTTCCTCAAATTTTATACAAAGCTCCGCCAATATTATCATGCATACTTCCTGTCACGGAAGAAAGGCAGGACGGAATATCGCTTACGTACAGCACACCCAAAAAAGCAAAAATCAACGCTTCCTTGAAATCTATGGTCATAGTATCCGGTATGTGGTATGTAACCTGCGGAGCTACAGCTGCCATGCGTTCCATCAAATACACGTTATACGCTCCCCCACCCGTTACCAATACCCGCGCCCCCGCCCTGACGTGCCCGGCCGTCTGCACAGCCACATGTTCGCAATACGTAGCCAAGGCATCTTCCAGGGTAAGCCCAAAGGAATATATCAACGGAAGCACCTCTTCCTCTACCCATTCCCTGCCCAAAGATTTGGGGCCCGATTTTTTGTAAAAAGGCAGGTTGTTCAAGGCGTACAAAGTCGTTTCATGTACTTTTCCGCTCCGGGCCAGCAATCCGTCTTTGTCGTAATCCCGGCCGATGGTACGCATAAAATGATTCAGCACATAGTTTACGGCTGTAATATCGTACGCACTGCGTGAACCATCGGGCTGTTCGGAAGAAATGTTGGAGAAACCTCCCAGATTCAGGCAATAATCGTATTCGGAAAACAAATACCTGTCGCCAATGGGTACGAGCGGTGCTCCTTGTCCGTGAAGCGCCACATCTGTTGTCCGGAAATCACACACCACAGGGATTCCTCCTTCTGCCGCAATACCGGCTCCGCTGCCAATTTGTGAAGTCAACCGGACAGCCGGCCGGTGGAAAATACTGTGTCCGTGCGACGCTACCAATTGCGGTGTTATACCGTGTTTTTCCACGAACCGACGCACCTGTTGTCCCAGGTACAATCCGTAATCGGAATGCAACCGCGCATATTCAGCCGCTGTCCCCGTTTGTATAGTTCCTAATGCTTTTTTTAAATCTTCCGGATACGATACCGTATCTGCCCGGAGTATTTTATAGGCCCATTTGCCGTTTTGGCGAGTGAAGGTTGCCAAGCATAAATCCAGTCCGTCCAGAGAGGTCCCCGACATCAGGCCCAATGCCGTAATGCCTTTTTCTAAATCATACGTTACCATAAAAAATGTGTTTTCAATTCCGTTACGTTTCCTTTGTGATCAGTGACTGTCACTACCAGTTGGTGACACCCTCCCTTTTTGATAATGTCCGGATCCAACAGACACGTAACACGGGAATTTTTGGCGTCGTACTCACCTAAAAGCCATTTACCGTCTACCGTTATACGGTAATCGGCTATACCCGACTGGTTGTCTTTTATAATAAAATGGATATTTCTGCGTCCACGGATATCGGCTCCTTCCATAAAAGAAGTTTCGACTGTCGGTGGCAGCGTGTCGATGGCTATTCTGAACCTTCCAAAGGCGTTAGTTTTGAAAGAAACCGTTCCTTCGTGACCCAATCCACCGGCCGAACGCCACAAACGGGGATCTGCCTGTTGTTGATGCGGATCGCGTCCGTTATCCGATTGCCTGAGTACGTAAACTTTGTCATGCAGGGCTTCCGGGATGTCCTCCGGGATTTGCATCCGTACTTCTACGGCTCTGTGGAGCGGCTCCTCTGCCGTATGGATAATCCATTCGCACGCATCTTTGCGAACAACCCGGAAGGGTATGTTTTTATACAAGGCATACTCCGGAAGATCCACAACCAGTCCTTCCGTTTCAAAACGGTTGGCTCTGTCCCAAAAAAACACCCGGCTGAATTCCAACGGAGGTACTCCTTCGTTTCCCGGGGCCCGTCCGTCTGCGTCAGGCATCCATTCCGAGGTGCCAGCCCCGAGGTCCATTTTCTCCACCAACGCTTCCAGAGCCCCTATGTTTCTAAGGGTAAAGTGTCTCGTAGTTCGGTTTCCGGCTGCATCCCGCACGACTATGCGCAAAGCGTGGTCGACGGCATCGGGTAGAGTGAACAGTCCTCCCGTAGGGGCATATATCCGGAGCGAATCCCGCAACCTGTTTCCCGGCTCCAGCCATGTTTTGAGCAAACTGCGTCCTTGTCCGGCTCTTTCAGGATAATACGTATGAGACATAACATAACGGGACATCTCCAACGGCAGATCTGTGTTCCGGTACCTGTATATCAATTGGTCGTCCAAAAATATTTCCCAGGTTTCAATACCCATTCTGGACCACGTGTGGTTCATCCTGTCAATGGCATCTACCGCCACAAAAAAGGTGTCCGGCACATGAACCGTAATCCTGTTCCCGCGGCCGTCAAATCCGGCTGCCAAAGGTGTATGCACTATACCGTATGGCTCTGTGCGGTAAGCGTAAAATTGAACGGCCCGGATCTCCGGCGGCAACGTGTCTTCCAATTCGTACACTTTGTGTTGTAGCAAATTGGCCGAAAAAAACAGGGTGTCTTGCTCTTCCTGCTCTGTTTGAACAGGAGCCCTGTACCGGATTTCAAAATGCAGATGCGGTCCTCCGGAGTCCCCGGTATTGCCGGCTTTGCCTATTTGCTGTCCTTTACGTACGAGAAACTGCTCCGGCTCACAGGATAGTACAATCCGGAAACTTTCTTCCTCGTATTGTTTACTCTTGACATATGCGGCTATATGCGGCGAAAACTCATGCAAATGGCCGTACAAAGAGACGGTACCGTTGGGATGCGTTACATACAGGGCATTTCCATAGCCGGATGGCGATACGGAAATGGTGGAAACATAACCATCGGCCACAGCATATACAGGAGCCCCTGCAACGCCCCCCACCCTAAAATCATACCCGGTATGAAAGTGCGTTGCCCTGAATTCCCCCATACTGCCGCTCAAAGCCAGCGGTTCTATGTGCAATGGCTTTCCGTAATACGCTTTCCAGTCAAATGTGCCGGGTTGTCCATAAACCGGATATGTCAAAAAGAAAAAAGACAGTATTCCAAAGAGTACTGTCCATCTATTACCTGATTGTGTCATCATTGTGTAAACATTCTTTTCATTCTGTCAAAGAAATTTCGTTCTTCTTTGGCAGGATTTGGGGCAAAGTTAGGAGAATCCTTAAGTTTGGCCAACAAAGCTTTTTCTTCTTTGTTCAATTTTTTAGGTACCCATACTTGAATGAAGACCAACAAATCCCCCATGCTGTACCCGTTTATATCCGGCAACCCTTTGCCTCTTAAGCGCAACATGCGTCCGTTTTGGGTACCGGGATCTATTTTGATTTTTACGCGGCCGTCAATAGTAGGAATTTCGACATCATCTCCCAGGGCTGCCTGGGCAAACGACAAAAAGAGCGTATAAATAAGGTCCTGACCGTCACGCTGCAGTTCCGGATGAGGTTCTTCTTCAATGACCACCAATAAATTTCCATTCACGCCGCCACGTTTTGGAGCATTACCTTTACCCTGAATGGTAAGCTGCATTCCTTCTTCCACTCCTTTGGGAATGGAAAACGAAATCTCTTCCGCTTGTTTGACTACGCCCTCTCCTTTACAAGCATTGCAAGGATTCGTTATGATTTTGCCTTCTCCGTTACAGGCCGGACAAGGGCTGCTGCTTTGCATTTGTCCCAAAAACGTATGAGTAATCCGGGTAAACATCCCCGTGCCGTTACACGTGGGACACGTTTTCAAGTCCGATTCACTGACAGCCCCTTTTCCACCGCATTGACCACAAGTCACTAATTTGTTGATTTTAATGGTCTTGTCTACTCCATGGGCGATTTCTTTAAGCGTCAGTTTAACACGAATACGAATGTCCGATCCACGTCGTACGCCGCGGCGCGTACCTGTCCGGCTGCCAAACGGGCTGCCAAATGCACCTCCACCGAATGCTTCTCCAAAAATATCCCCAAACCTGGAGAAGATATCATCCATGGTAAAGCCGCCGGCAAAACCGCCGGGACCGCCGGCTCCCATACCGTCAACGCCGGCATGTCCAAACTGGTCATAACGTGACTTTTTGTTAGCATCACTCAGCACATCATACGCTTCTGCCGCTTCTTTGAATTTATCTTCCGCTGCTTTATCTCCCGGATTTTTATCGGGGTGGTATTGCAATGCCTTTTTACGATACGCTTTTTTAATATCATCTGCAGAAGCGTTTCTGTCAACTCCAAGGACTTCGTAATAATCTCTTTTTGCCATAAGGTATGTTATTCGCCAACTACTACGTTAGCGAACCTGATTACTTTTCCGTTTAATGTGTATCCTTCCAACACCACATCAACAATTTTTCCTTTCATTTTCTTTTCTTTCACGGCTGTTTTGGCCACGGCACAATGGAAATCCGTATCCAATTCTTTTCCTTTGGCCTCTATCACTTTCAATCCCTTGCCTTGCAGGTAAGAAAACAACTTATTGTAAATCAATTGTACGCCTTCAACAGAGTGCGGATCTGCATCTTCCAATTGTTCCAATGTTTTCAACGCACGTTGGCAATCGTCCAACACCGGCAACATGCCGCTGATAACCTCTTCCGAAGCCGTCAATACCAGGTCCAGCCGTTCTTTGGCCGTACGTTTACGGTAATTATCAAATTCCGCCTGCAGCCTTAGCAACCGGTCAGAGGTGCTATCCAATTTCTCTTGTAACAGTTCTTCAGCCGACTTGTCACACTCTTTTGCTGCTTGTTCTTGCTCTTTTGCGACTTGTTCCTGCTCTTTTGCGACTTGTTCCTGCTCTTTTGCTTCTTGCTTGACGTTATTAGGGACATCAGGCCCGTTATGGGCCTGATGCGTTTTCTTCTCTGTTGCCTGCATACTACTTTACTTCTTCAAATTCCGTGTCTTTAATTTCTCCTTCATCAGAAGCATCCGCAGTACCGGCACCTGCTGCACCCGGATCAAAACCCGGCTGCTGTGCACCTTCGGCACCTTGCGTAGCTTTATACATCTCTTCCGAGGCGGCATGCCAGGCCTTGTTCAAGGCTTCCAATGCACTGTCAATGCCGGCCAAATCTTGCGCTTTATGTGCATTTTTCAGATTTTCCAATGCTTCCGTTATGGGAGCCTTTTTATCTTCCGGCAGTTTGTCTCCATACTCTTTTAATTGTTTTTCCGTTTGGAAAATCATACCATCGGCCTCGTTGATTTTGTCTGCGCGTTCCCTTTCCTTTTTGTCCGCCTCCTCATTGGCCTTGGCCTCATCCCTCATCCTCTTGATTTCTTCTTCTGTCAATCCGGAAGAAGCTTCAATGCGGATGTGCTGCTCTTTGCCCGTTCCCTGATCCTTTGCCGAGACGTTCAAGATACCGTTGGCGTCAATATCAAAAGAAACTTCAATCTGAGGCACTCCGCGCGGAGCCGGTGCTATGCCGTCCAGGTGGAAACGACCGATGGTCTTGTTGTCTTTGGCCATAGGCCTCTCTCCTTGCAGCACATGGATTTCCACAGACGGCTGGTTGTCGCTTGCCGTGGAAAACACCTGTGATTTCTTGGTGGGTATGGTGGTATTGGCATCAATCAGTTTTGTCATAACGCCTCCCAGTGTCTCTATACCCAGGCTCAGCGGAGTAACGTCCAGCAACAGTACGTCTTTCACGTCGCCCGAAAGTACACCGCCCTGGATAGCAGCTCCCGTAGCTACTACCTCATCCGGATTAACGCTTTTGTTGGCCGTTTTTCCAAAAAATTTTTCCACTACTTGCTGGATGGCCGGAATACGTGTAGAACCGCCTACCAGAATGACATCGTCTATATCGGAAGCTTTCATGCCGGCATCGTTCAAGGCTTTTTTCAAAGGCTCCGTGATTCGTTGTACCAGGTGGTCAATCAGACTTTCAAACTTAGCCCTTGTCAAATTTTTTACCAGGTGTCTGGGCATGCCATCAACGGGCATGATATATGGAAGATTGATTTCAGTGGAATTTTGGCTGGAGAGTTCAATCTTGGCCTTTTCTGCGGCTTCCTTCAAACGCTGTAAAGCCATAGGGTCTTTACGAAGATCCAGGCCGCTGTTTTCCTGAGCAAATTCGTCCGCCAGCCAATCGATAATGGCCTGGTCAAAATCGTCTCCCCCCAGGTGTGTGTCGCCATTGGTGGATTTTACTTCAAAGACTCCGTCACCCAATTCCAGGATGGAAATATCATACGTACCTCCACCCAGGTCAAAAACTGCAATTTTCATGTCTTTGTGCATCTTATCCAGACCGTAAGCCAACGATGCGGCCGTAGGTTCGTTGATGATGCGGCGTACTTTCAGCCCTGCAATTTCTCCGGCCTCTTTTGTGGCCTGACGCTGCGAATCGCTAAAGTACGCAGGAACGGTAATGACGGCTTCCGTTACCTCTTGGCCCAGGAAGTCTTCTGCAGTTTTTTTCATTTTCTGCAATACCATGGCAGACAGTTCCTGAGGTGTATACAATCTTTCGTCAATTTTTACACGCGGTGTATTGTTTTCTCCTTTTTCTACGGCGTAAGAAACCCTGTCGCGCTCCAGGGCCACTTTGTCAAAAGTTTCGCCCATAAAACGCTTGATGGAATATACTGTCTTGTGCGGGTTTGTAATAGCCTGACGTTTAGCGGGATCTCCAATTTTACGTTCTCCGTTATCTGCAAAAGCCACGATAGACGGCGTAGTCCGTTTTCCTTCTGAATTGATGATTACAACGGGTTCGTTCCCTTCCATGACGGCCACGCATGAATTGGTGGTTCCCAAGTCTATACCAATAATTTTTCCCATAATTGAATATTTATATTTTTAAATAATTACGTTTTACAGCTTTGTCTTACTCAAGAGTTATGCCAAAAGGGATTTCCTGACATGTTGGCAGATGCAGGGATTGATTCTCTTTGTCACTATGTCATATAACCGCTGACGGTCGTAAAACTTTTTAAAGAAAACGTATCAGATCGGCAGCCGTATACGACTCAGCTGAAATGCCGGTCTGTCCCAAAGAAAAAGCCGCCAAAGCCCTGTCTCCGGCTTGTCCGTGCAGGTACACGGCCGTTACTGCTGCCTGGTAAGGTGCTATTCCTTGCGCCAAAAGCCCCAGTAACATACCGGTAAGCACGTCTCCACTGCCGGCCGTTGCCATGCCGGGATTGCCTGTCGTATTGAACAGGTGTGGTTCTTGCCCATTGGTAATGAGCGTGTACCTGCCCTTAAGCACTACTACAACGTTGTTTTTTTCTGCCATAGTTACTGCCTGATATATCCTGTCCCGCGTACAGACAGCCCTTTCAAATCCCAATGACGCAGCCAGTCTGTCAAATTCAACGGTATGCGGGGTTAGTACGGTTCCTGAAGGCAGTAAACTCCATAGCCCGGGCTTTGCGGCCAGGAAATAAAGGGCATCGGCATCCAGGACCAAAGGCAGCTGTGGTGTTTTTTCTTTTATATCCACCAACATACGCTCCATCAAAACCGCAGTCAAAGGGTTTCTACCCCAACCGGGTCCCATGCCTATAGCAGCATGACGCGGTCCATACGTTTTCCATCTTTCCGGATTGTCTGCAGAAAAATCCGTACGGTCGTCTACGGAAAGCATCACTTCCGGAAGCGTTGCATAAAAAGCAGATTCTCCACAACGCGGTACGTGAACGGTTAATGCCCCGGCTCCCATGCGCATACACGCCCGGGCCGCCATAAGAGCCGCTCCCATTTTGCCTCGGCTTCCGGCCAAAAGCAAAGCGTGTCCGTGGTCGTATTTGTTGGAAAAAGGATGGCGAGGCACCGGGCACCCTTCATGTACCTTCTCTTTTTCTATTGTTTCAAAGGGTAAGCGTACACCCGGATACGGCACGGTATCCATACCGATGTCCAACACCTGCCACGTCCCGACATACGGGTAGTATTCCGGCAGGAAGAAGACCCATTTGGGAAATTGAAAAGACAACGTAACCGCCGCCCGAATAAAGGATCCTCCTTCAAAAACTCCGTCCCCCGGCAGACCGGAGGGTATATCTACTGCGTAAACACGCGCTGCCAGGGCATTGATGTCCTCGACTACTCTGGCGTAATCGCCCTGCAAGGGCCTCGACAAGCCCGAGCCAAACAAACCATCGACTACCGGAGCATTTTTTGGCCATTGCACCAAAAAATCTTGCCAGGCGTCCTGCCAGCCGGAACGGTTAAACGTTTTAGGGAATTCCCACAAATCCACCTGCCGGCCGGCCTCCCGTAAACGTCTGGCAATAGCACGGGCATCGGCTCCGTTGTTGCCGGGACCGGCCAGTACCATGACTCTGTCCGGAGCAGGCTCCTCCTTAATGAAGGCTTTCACAAAAGCTTCAGCAGCCCGCTCAATAAGTTCCTGCTCTTGCACTCCTGTAGCCTGCATGTACAGATTGTCAATCTGTCGAATATCTTTGGCACTGTATATTTTCACGTCAAAAAATTTTCAGACTAAAAATCCGTTCATGTTTTTTCCGGCAGCAAGGCCTTCTCTGATGAACGTAGATGACACCGTTACCAGAGGGGCGTCCAGTAAAACGATTTCTTTGGCCAGGGTCATATATTTTTTCTGCTCCTCCAGACTATCCGTACCGTAACGGGGATACACATACAATGTGTATTCCTCAAGCAATGTCTGCCATTGGTACCATTGTTCAATATCACGCAATTGATCGGCTCCCATGACAAGTATAAATTGTACGCCCCGCTCTATCCGGGACATATGCTGTAAGGTATGCAGCGTATAGAGCGGCTGCGGCAGGTGAAATTCAATATCTGAAACGGTTACGGGCAGTTTTCTGCTCTGAAGGGCTTTACGGATGTGTTTTAAACGCTCCTTAGGTCGGTCACCGGGCGGAATTTTTCCTTCTTTCAGGGGATTCAAGGGAGAAAGCACCAACCGCACCTCGTCCAGATCTGTAAAAGACACCAGGTAGTTCACGATGGCCAGATGGCCCACGTGAAAAGGGTTGAATGATCCAAAATATAAACCGCATGTACGCATAGGCTGTTATCGTTATCCTAAAAAAGCCGCCACTATTTCCGTAGCCCTGGTCAGCGTGTCTTCCAACCGGTCGTTGACCAGTACCACATCAAAAAACGGTGCATCCTGCATTTCCAGTTCTGCTTTGGCCAATCTTTCTTCTATGGCTTGCGGACTGTCTGTTCCCCTGGCTGTCAAACGTTCTTTCAAGACCTCCAGGGATGGAGGGGCGATGAAGAGGGAAAGAGCCCGTTTTCCAAAATATTTTTTCAAGTTTATGCCGCCTTTGACATCTACATCAAAAACAGCTGTTTTATTTCCGTTCCAGATACGCTCCAGTTCCAGTTTGAGCGTTCCGTAGAAACTGCCTTTATACACTTCTTCCCATTCCACAAAGGCATTCTCCTCAATCAATTTTAAAAACTCTTCCTTACTGATGAAGTAGTACTCCTTTCCGTTTTTTTCCCTCCCCCTGCTCGGACGGGTAGTGGCCGTAATGGAGAAATCCAGGTTGGGAAATGTTTCCATCAAATGGTTTACCACCGTAGTTTTCCCCGATCCGGAAGGTGCCGAAAAGATAAGTGCTTTTTTATTTTTCATACAAATCCTCAATTTTTTCAATGCCGTCCAAGTCTTTCAGGAATGCAGCTATTTCCTGCACGCTGTCTTCCACAAAACGCTTGCCTTTGGCAGCAGTTGCCAATTTTGGATTGCCTACACCCGTGTCTTCTGTAGCATAAATCCACCTTCTGGGCATCCAGGCCCATCGTTCCCTGAGGCCTTTGATGATAAAACGGTGTTCTTTGCCGTCTCCGGCTGTTTCCAATGGCAGCACATACTCCGGATGCAGGAATAGCATGGATGACGTTTCCATTTCATCGGCATGATCTCCCGGGTCGTCAAAATATTCCTTGACAGGGCGGATCCGCCACCAATTTACTATAAAAATGAGCATGTCAGGGTGTTTGATTTCCAGTTCCCGTATGGCATTTTGAAACGCGTTGCCGCCGTGTCCGTTCAGAATCACCAGTTTGCGAATGCCGTGGCGTACCAGTACTTCCACTATGTCCTCCAATATGCGTTGTTGCGTGGATGGGTTCATGTGCATACAAAACGGAATATCCAGCTGCCCGGAATTCACTCCATAGGCTATTTCTGGAAGTACGAGCACTTTCACACCGTGCTCCCAGGCCAATGCCGCACTGCGGTTTGCTATTGTTGTTGCCATGTAGGTATCTGAACCGTAAGGCAGGTGGTAATTATGAGCCTCGGTGGCTCCCCAGGGCAGGACAGCTATTCGGTAGGTTGTGTCTTTTACCGTAAGCCAATTAGTCTCTTTAAGGATATAAGGTTCCATGGTTCCCGTTACTTTTGCAACCTCAAATATACGCCAAAAGTCTTATCTTTGCTGAATCTAATACTAGAATTATGATATCGTATAAAGAATTAGGCCTGGTAAACTCAAGGGAATTGTTTGCCCGGGCCATGCAAGAAGGGTACGCCATACCCGCATACAATTTCAACAACATGGAGCAGTTGCAGGCCATTATCGGAGCCTGCGTGGAAACAAAATCACCCGTCATTTTGCAAGTGTCCAGCGGTGCCCGTAAATACGCCAATCAAACGCTCTTGCGTTACATGGCACAAGGAGCCGTCGAGTACGCCAAAGAACTGGGTTGCGCCATTCCCATCGTACTGCATCTGGACCACGGAGACTCCTTTGAGCTGTGTAAAAACTGTATTGAATACGGTTTCTCATCTGTCATGATAGACGGGTCGCACCTGCCGTATGAAGAAAACATCGCTCTCACGCGCCGCGTAGTGGAATACGCCCACCAATATGACGTTACGGTAGAAGGAGAACTGGGTGTGCTGGCCGGCATAGAAGATGATGTGCAGGCCGACGAACATATCTATACACAACCGGATCAGGTAGAAGATTTTGTTAAACGTACGGGGGTGGATTCCCTGGCTATTTCCATTGGCACTTCACACGGGGCTTACAAATTCAAACCGGGACAAAAGCCACAAATCCGTTTGGATATCCTACGGGAAATTGAAAAGCGCATTCCGGGATTCCCCATTGTGTTGCACGGATCGTCCAGCGTTCCACAGGATATTGTGGCACAGATTAACCAATACGGTGGCCGGCTGAAAGATTCTATTGGTATTCCGGAAGACCAACTGCGGGAAGCTGCCCGCTCGGCCGTTTGCAAAATCAACATCGACTCCGACGGAAGACTGGCCATGACGGCTGCCGTACGCAAAGTGTTTGTGGAAAAACCGGAAGAATTTGACCCGCGTAAATACCTGGGTCCGGCACGTGAAATGCTCAAAGAATTGTACAAACACAAGATTGTTAACGTACTGGGATCCGATAACAAGGTGATTTGCTAAGTACCCATTAAGACAAGGTTTTTCAATTTCCTAAGACATCTGTTATGGGTAAGGCCTTCCCGGTTTGGTTATCGAATACACCTCGGTGCAGCGCCAGGACCGGTCCTTGCGGCACGTAGGTTTCTTCCGGATACCAGTACATGTAGCCGTTAACCCGGGGAAATTCCTTAATGACGGCCAGAAAATCTTCCATAAATTGCTTCTGGCCTTCCGGCGTAGCAGGATGCTGCGTAAGATGACCGGCATCGTGCGGTATGCCCCACGGATGGTGGGCATGCGCTACTTCAACTATATTGACCGGTTTATCCGGGAAAGCCATTTGCAGGGCGGTCAGGCAAGACTTCAGCTGTTCCAGGGGACCGTGCCAGAAAGGATAATAACTCAAGCCGATGATATCATAATCTACCTTCCCCTGCTCCATGTGGCGGAAAAAACGCACCGCAGCATCCCTGTCTCCTCCTCGGTCCGAATGAATCATTATCCAGGCTTGCGGACATACTTCCCGGCAAGCCCTGGACGCTTGTGAAAGCAGTTTGCAAAAATACAGCCAGCGTCCTTGCGTATTCCACTCCCCGTCCCATACGCTAACCCTTGCCGAGTCCCACAAGAAGCCGTTGGACACCTCGTTCCCAATCTGGATCATGTCCGGAGCGGCACCGTGTTTTACAAGCGTGACAAGCACATCGCGCGTATAGGTATACATCCGGTTGGCCAGGTCGGCGGAATTGAGCTTCTCCCAGGCGGCCGGCTTGAATTGCTTACCGGGATCGGCCCAGGTATCTGAATAATGAAAATCAAGCAAAATGTGGTATCCTTTGGCTTTGGCTCTGAGAATGGCCTCCTGCACATACGACAGGTTCTGGCAAGCGGCAGATTGAAGGTCGGGATTTACAAACAATCTGATTCTTGCATAATTCATTCCCTTCTCTTTGAAGAAAGACATAACTTCTATGTCTTTTCCGTTGCTGTCTTTATAAACGGCTCCGGCTGCCAGGTTACAATCCAATAATGACAGATCTCCTCCGACAATCCACTCGGGTTGTATAACATCCGGCGGTATGGGAATACGGTTGCAGCAGGCAACCATACCTAATGCCACCATAAGTCCTATTATAACAGCGTATTTATTTCTCATATCCGGTTGTGTTTTAATGAATAAGCCCGGAAACGTTCGAGGCAAACAGTTTGACGGACATGGCCAACAAAATGATTCCGAAGAATTTTCGCAAAATATAAATGCCGCCTTTTCCCAGGATTTTTTCTACCCAGTGTATACGTTTCAATACCAGGTATACAACACCCATGTTCAGCAAGATGGCAATAGAAACGTTCAACAAACTGTATTCCGCCCTGAGTGACAGCACCGTCGTAAGGGTACCGGCTCCGGCAATAAGCGGAAACACCAGCGGAACGATGGTTGCCGCATCGGCCGGTCCGTCATCTTTAAAGACTTCAATACCAAAAATCATTTCCACGGCAATCACAAAGATTACCAAAGCTCCTGCCACAGCAAAAGAAGATACGTTGACACCAAACAAGCCCAATACGGCTTCTCCAAGAAATAAGAACAAGAATATAAGGCCTGTAGATATGATGGTGGCCAAACCGGGTTTGAACGTGCGGCCTTTTGCTTGCAGGTCAAGCACAATAGGAATGGAGCCGGTAATATCAATGATGGCAAATAATACCACAAAGGCACTGGCTATTTCTCTTAAATGATTCATGATACAAAGATATAAAACACTATATTTGTACCTATTGTTTTCAAAATTATACTTCTCATGAAATACAGAACTTTTTTTGCAGGCTTGCTGATACTGGCAGGCCAAAGTATATTTTCTATTCAGGTACCGGCCCAGGATGCCGTTACTAAAAAAATCATCCTGGAAGGTACTACCAACAACCAAACACAAAACCATCTGGATGTGTTGACCAACCGTATAGGCGGCCGTCCCGTCGGATCCGATGCTTACAATGCCGCCGTCAAATGGTCGTCTGCCCTGTTCGAGTCATGGGGACTGGAAGTTTCCGTTGAAAAAGCCGGCGAAACAAAAGTAGGCTTCAGCCGCGGCCCCTGGTCCGGAAAAATTTACGGAGCCGTCCTGCCGGACGGAGACGGTATCCACCTGCACTTTGCCACGCCTTCCTACACGGCAGGCACCAAAGGGCTGCAGCGTGGACATGTGGTAATAGAACCAAAAACATTGGCTGATTTTGAGCGCGTTAAAGGCAGGCTGAAAGGAGCCTGGGTACTGATAACGGGAACAAGCAACGGTTGGCCCGTGGAACGTACACCGGAAGCTGACCGCCGCAGGGATTCGGTGCGTATTTTGAACGAGGAGATTGCACGCCACAACAGCGCTGTAATGTACCGTTACAGAATGCGTACGGGAGCCCGTATGATGAACTTATCGGGCGTAGAAGAAGAACTGAAAGACAGTCTGCGTAAACCGGTAGAAGAACCGGCGCTGTTTTACAAACAAATGGTAGAAGCCGGCATATTAGGTGTCATCCAATCTTCTCCCGTCCCCATTACGGCGCTTTGGGATAAAGAAACGGTGTTTGGGGAGAATTCCTCTTTTGACAATTTACCTACCGTTGCCGATATCAAACTGGACGAACACCAATACAAATACATCTATCAACTGGTCTATGAGCGCCGTCCCATAGAGTTGGAATTTGATATCCGGAACCATTTCAGACCGGGGCCCGTACCTTTCCACAACGTGATAGCTACCCTGCGCGGGACCAAATACCCTGACCGATACGTTATGGTAAGCGGCCATTTGGATTCCTACGACGTAGCTACGGGAGGTGTAGATTGCGGAGTAGGCGTGACACCTGCCCTGGAAACAGCCCGGCTGCTTTCTGTTGCCGGTGCCAAACCCAAACAGTCCGTTGTTTTTATTCTCTTTGCCGCGGAAGAATTTGGACTACTGGGTGCCAAAGCGTATGTTGAACAACACAAAGACCAGCTGGACAAGATCTCCAACCTCTTTAACAGAGACGGGGCTCCCCTGGCCGCAAGTGGAGTGGCCGTTCCCAACGCCATGTACGACGACTTTGTAAAAGCCTCCAGGTACATCTCGTCCATTAATCCGGACTTCCCTTTTACCGTAGACACCATTCCTCCCAGACCGTGGCCAACCACTACCGGTAGTACGGACGCCTCGGTCTTTGCCATTCATGGCGTTCCCACCTTATCGCTGCGTGACCGTGACGTTAAGGGGTACGATTTTAATTACAGGGAGATTTGGCACACAGAACGCGATTTGTACACGAAAAGTATTCCTGAATATCAGGAACATACCTCGGTAGTACAAGCCGTACTGGTGTACCATTTGGCCAATCTGGACCACCTGCTCTCCCGGGAAGGTATGTATTTTAAACGTTGATTATTCAATGAGAAAAACAGTATTTTGGGGCATCCTGCCGTTGTTCTGGATTGACTTTGTTTGTACTGCCACAGGTTGTGAAAAAATTCAGCAACAATTGAACCGGCACCGACCCATTGTACTTACTAAAACGGAGCAAGCCATTACGAATCAAGCCGGTGATTTTGCTTTGCGCATGTTTCAGCAGGTGGCTGCAGAAGAGAAAGAGGCGTTTTTCATATCGCCCTTCAGTGCTTCTTTGGCGTTGTCCATGGCGGCTAACGGTACGGCCGGAGAAACGGCAGATCAAATGAAAGAAGTGCTGGGGTTTGGTGATTTCTCATACGAGGACATGAACGGCTATTTTGCCAAATTGTCTGATAAGCTTCCAAAAGCTGATAAATCAACTACCCTCGCCATTGCCAATTCCTTGTGGACACGCAAGGGCTTCCCTGTTTACAAAGAATATAAACAGCTGCTTAAGGATTATTACATGGCACAGGCAGAAGAATTGGATTTTAACAGTCCCCTGGCTATAAGAGTCATAAACAACTGGTGTTCCCGAAACACAAACGGACTGATTGATATAATCCTGGATGAAATAGATGCGGCTATGGTGGCTTACCTGATCAATGCCTTGTATTTTAAAGGTACATGGGTTCACAAATTTGACAAGGAGCACTCTTTTGAAGGCGTATATTACCCCGATTACAGTCCGGAAAAAAACGTTATGTATATGGAGCAAATCAATACTTTTCCTTATACAGACACCCAGTGGGCTTCCATTGCTTCTTTCCCATACGGAAATGAAAGTTTTTCCATGATTGTGCTGCTGCCCAAAGAAGGTGTTTCTGTACATCAGGTTATTGAAAATCACCTAAATCCGGACGCATGGCATGCCATGATCAACAAATTGGAAAACCGCAAAGAAAAATTGAACGTGGTAATGCCCAGATTCAAGAGTGAGTATGAGAAAGATCTGATTCCAACGCTTCAGGCCATGGGAATGACTTTACCCTTTATGGCCGGCGTTGCAAATTTCAGCAACTTGTCTCCTGCAGCAGGGCTTTATATTGGATTGGTTAAACAGAAAACCTTTGTGGAAGTTCATGAAGAAGGTGCAGAAGCTGCAGCCGTTACTGTTGTGGGTATAAAAGAAGCTGCCTACCATCCGGACGATCCCATTCCTTTTATCATGAACAAGTCATTTGTATATGCCATTGTAGAAAAGAGTACGGGAACGCTCTTATTTATGGGTAAGCAATAGGCTCATTTTTTTTTATTAACTTTGTCTGTTACGCTTATGAGAAAACAGACAGATATATTATACCTTAACAAAAAGCAACTCCTCCGTTTATTCTCCAAAAGATTTCCTCAAATAACGGCTTTGGCACAAGAAAGCGGAAGTGCTTCTGTTTTTGCCGGGAAGCTGGAAGCGTATATTACGCAGCACAAGAACAGCGACAGCCATCCTGCACAAAGTTTGAGAACGCTCATAAAGAATGACAACACCGTCATTCATGAACTGTCTACAGAGAGAGATATTGAAATTCAAACCATCTCCTTATTATGGGATTTTTTAAGAGGGGTTGAAAAAGAAAAACTTACAGAAGATTTTATTCTTGAACTATACCAACAATTTGAGTTGCTGGATAACCCGGCTATAAAAAAACCAAACCGTAAGAAAGTCTACACCTGGATGAGCCGGTGGAAATCGGGTCTAAGTCCTACCATCATTCAGGCCCGCGAAGAAAACAAGGAACGGATCATACGGCTTTTGATTACTAAAATAGAAAACCGAAAATCCGGAAAATACACGTTTCCGGAAGGATTGTCATCTACGGATAAATACAACAGGGTAGAACAATGGTGGAACGACCATAAATTCCATTTGGCCATGGCCGTGCGTAAACCTTCAGATTTAAACATGTTGCTGGACAACACCTTGTCTGAAGAAACCATGCATCTGCTGAAAGAAGCCCGCGAAAAAGGGATGCCTACTTTTGCAACTCCCTACTATTTGTCTTTGCTCAGCACGCAAAAAAAAGGCTATAACGATCTGGCCATCCGCAATTACGTTATCTATTCCAAAGAGCTGGTGGAAACCTTTGGCGACATCGTGGCCTGGGAACGCGAAGATAAAATAGAACCGGGCAAACCTAACGTTGCCGGCTGGGTATTGCCCAATGCCAAAAACATACACCGTCGGTACCCGGACGTAGCCATTCTTATCCCCGATACCGTGGGCCGTGCCTGCGGCGGCCTTTGTGCGTCTTGTCAGAGAATGTACGATTTCCAACGGCAACACCTGAATTTTGACCTGGAAAAGCTCAAACCCACGGAAACCTGGAACCAGAAGTTACAATCCCTCATGAAATATTATGAAGAAGATTCTCAGTTGCGGGATATTCTCATAACAGGCGGAGACGCACTCATGAGCCAGAACAAGACCATCAGAGATCTGCTGGATGCCGTATATAAGATGGCCGTACGCAAACGAAAAGCCAATCTGAAACGCCCGGACGGTGAAAAATATGCAGAAATGCAGCGCATTCGTCTGGGAACACGATTGTTGGCGTATTTACCCATGCGTGTAGATGACGAATTGATTGAAATATTAAAAGAGTTCAAAGAAAAAGCGTCAAAGATCGGGTTTAAACAATTCCTTATCCAAACACATTTCCAAAGTCCGCTGGAAATAACACCGGAAGCCAAACGCGCCATTAAAAAGATCCTATCCACGGGATGGAGTATAACCAACCAACTGGTCTTTACCGTAGCTGCATCCAGAAGAGGACATACGGCACAATTACGCAGGAAATTGAACAAATTGGGTGTCATCTGTTATTACACGTTTTCCGTAAAAGGATTTTATGAGAATTACGCGGTATTTGCCCCCAATTCCCGGGCCATCCAAAAAAGAGCTGAAGAAAAGCGCTACGGAAACCTGACGGTTGAGCAAGAAGATGCATTATGCGACCTTTTTGAAAAAGGAGGTAACGTCTACAAAGAAGTACGTGCCTTTATGAAAGAACATAAATTACCTTTCCTGGCCACTGACAGGGACGTGCTCAACCTCCCGGGCATAGGCAAGAGCATGACCTATGAAACCATTGGAATTACTCCGGATGGAAAACGCATCCTCAGTTTTGATCACGACCAGCACCGCCACCACAGCCCCGTTATCGACAACATGGAAAAGGTCTATATTGCTGAAAACAAATCCATAGCCGCTTACCTGCGGCAGTTGAAAACGTACGGAGAAAACCCCAACCATTACAGCACCATCTGGTACTACACCACAGGTCAAACGGAACGTCGCTTTAAAATGTACGAATACCCGGAATACGACTTTAAGACCACCGACAAACTCACCCATTTTAAAGCCCAATAATTGCGCACCCCTGCCTGCGCACATCCAGCCTCAAGATGGTGCGCAACAGGTTTTTTTTGCCAAGTATATTTGGCTGTAAACTTGTGCATTACGTGTTTTGAGGAGAATTTCTTGCGCACCATCTTGAGGCTGGGTACGTCACATATTGCAGAAAACACTTGAGTATTATAATATCCAAACACCCGAGTATCAAAAATATTGCACGTACCGCATTTTTAAAGCCAACCTTGCCTGGCTGTGCCATTACTACAACATCGATTTAAACCATCACGATGCGCTAAGTGATGCACTAGCCTGTGCTCAGTTGTTTCTAATACATTTAGCTGCGCACCAAATTGATTCTGGTGCGCAGAGAATTTCTGCGAAAAATACTACCTAGCTGAGTATCTGTAAATTATACAGATTGGAAAAATTTTATTGCGCACCAAACTCAATCTGGCCCCCCTCGGTGTTCACTTGTGGGGGGTGGCTTCACAAAAACCCAAAAGCGGCACGTTGTGCCGTAAAAGTCAGTACCCCAAAAAAACAAATAAACTTGTTTTCCTGGGGTACCTTCTTTTATACGCCGGTTACCCGGCTCTTTTGGTTTTTTGTGGCGGAGAGAGAGGGATTCGAACCCCCGGACCCTTGCGGGCCAACGGTTTTCAAGACCGCCGCATTCGACCACTCTGCCATCTCTCCGAAACAGGCAGCAAAGGTAAGTAAAAAAAATAACGTACGTCTTAGTAGATATTTTTTTGGCTCTTTAACCAGGATATGGTATCTGACAATGTATCGGAAAAAGGCCTTGTAACATAGCCCAGTTCCAGACGGGCTTTATCGGTAGAAAAACGGGCGTTTGTGTCCAGAGTGTATAATGAATAAGAGTTGAAAAGCGGTAATTGCTTTTTGATTTTGTAGTAGACGGAATAAAACGGCAATACGGCTTTAGCCATCCATATAGGAGCCATCACACGGGGCTGCTTTTTGCCGGTAATGGTTTGGAAGGTGCGGAAGAATTCTTTGATGGATATGTACCGGTTGGCCAAAATGTAGCATTGACCCTTCCCGCCTTTTTGGCACGAGGCAATAGTTCCGGAAGCTACGTCGCGTACATCCACAAAATCATAGCCGCCTTCCACGCCCATGGGCAAGTTGCCTTTCCAGCAGTCAATAACCAATTGTGTGGCGTAGTTGTAGCTGTGGGAATTGGGTCCGCAAATACCCGAAGGGTGTACCACGGTAGCATCGAGGCCTCGCTCAGCGGCGTCCAACACGCATTGGGTGGCTTCGGCTTTTGTTTTGCTGTACAAACCGTAAACCAGGTTTTTGTCAAAGTGGTCAACTTCTTTTATCACCTGCCCTTTAGGTAGTTCAGGTATGGCGTGGACAGAACTCACATAGACAAATTTTGCCACCCGATGCTTCAGGGATGCTTCTATCATGTTACGCGTACCTTGTACGTTTACTTCGTATACAATAGGGCTGTGTTTAAGAGATGTGGTTACTATGCCGGCGCAATGGATGACAAAGACATCGGTATCCGGAGTGGAGCAAGCGAAAAACGAGTCTAACGAATCCGGATCCAACACATTGCCGTAACACAACTCTACATTGGCCGGTAAACGAGCTGACAATTTATCTTCAGGCAGCACGAGTGCGCGTACGGTTTTTCCATCAAGTATCAATTGAGATACAATGGTATATCCCAAATGGCCGGCGGCTCCTGTCACTAAATATATTTCTTTTCTATTCACATGGCAAAAATGTACAATAATCGGGCCATTTTTACGTTACAAATGGGGGGAAATGTTGTATAAAAGTCGAATGTTTAGTAATATTGTACATTATTCTCAAAAAAATGAAACGCACTCTGGAACATTTTACAGAAAAAGAATTGATTGGTCTGGTAGAACAGTTTGAAGGTATGTATCTTGAAGACCAACTTTTCATTACGGAAGAACTGGAACTCCGCGACGATTTTTTCGCACATCCTTCACGTCTTGATATCTATTTTTTGATAATATGCCTGGAAGGTTCTTTTAAGGTTTCGTTAAATGTACGTGACTTTACCATATACAAAGGCATGGCTATGGTTTACACTCCGGAATGTATTGTGCAACTGCACAAAACAGGCAGAGCCCTCCTGCGTGCGGTAGCTATAAGTCATTCTTTTTTACAAAGTATCCACACAAATCCAAAAGAGATATTTTCTCCGCTCATTGCCGCTGAAGAAAAACCTTGTTGGCAATTGACAGAAAAAGAACTGGAGATTATTGACAAATACTTGCAGCTTATCAAATCTGTTTACAGCATGCCGGAGAAGTCCTTCAAATTTGAGATCATAAGAGGTCTGATCTCATCTGTTATTTTTCTTTTCATAAACGTCTGGAAACGTGAATCAGACATAGCCAACAATGCTGCTGTACCTAAAGATAGAACGGCTCGTCATTTTGCAAGATTCATGAACTTGTTACACGAACACCATTGTCGCGAGCATTACGTAAGTTTTTACGCACGGAAAATGAATATGACTCCCAAATATTTATCAACGATTATTAAGGAACATAGTAGTAAATCAGCAGCTGAGTGGATAGACGAATACTTAATACTGGAAGCTAAAAGCCTGTTAAAATATTCAGATAAAACTGTCACAGAAATTGTTGATATATTACATTTTTCTGACGCCTCTTTTTTCAGTAAATATTTTAAAAAACATACAGGCTTAAGTCCATCAGCTTATAAAAGAATCTGATTGTTGGCTCTATTTCAAATATCTTTGCACAATAGGAACAACCACGTCCCATTCTTGCCGTAAAGCTGCTTTCAATTTATTAATGCCTTCCCATTCTCCTTCCTTAGCCAATTGTTCTATCTCGGAAGCTATGGAACCCATGATATTGTACCGGGCTGTCAACGTGCCACCTTTGAGATAATGTGCCAAAGATTTGACTTCATGCTGTTGTCGGGCAGAAATGGCCATATCCAGCTTTAAGAGTTTCTCCGTAATATCTTCCAGAGATATACTTAATAATTTTTTTGTCAAAGCTTCATCAACTCCTACAGATTCCAGGAAGTCTTTGTAATTGAAATGAACTATCTCTTTGTTTCTTACGTTCTCTTCATAAGCTTTGCTGGCTTTCCCAATATACGTTTCTAAAAATTCTTTTAATTTTTCTCTTTCTATTGGCTTTGGAATAAAACCATCCATTCCGCTCTCCATTGCCCTTTGTTCTTCCTCTTTCAAGGCTCCGGCCGTTAGGGCAACTATAGGTACGTGCCTTCCCGAATTTTCAGACGCCTCCCACGTTCTGATTTTTTGTGTTGCTTCCAATCCATCCATCTTTGGCATTTGTACATCCATCAAAACCAAATCAACATGCTGATTGAAAACAATGTCCAATACTTCTTGTCCGTTCACTGCTTCTTTGATTTCCGCAACCGGCTGCAACGTATTTATATACGTCTTAATAAGAATCATATTCATGGGGATATCTTCTGCAATCAGTACTACAGGCCTTTCCGGCAGTATGTCTGAAATAGCTGCAGCTTTTCCTGCTTTGTTGACATCCGGGCCGAGGTCCGAGCCTGTTGAAACATATAAGCCGAGGTCATCATATGCCGTCTGCATAGCATCTGCGGGAATTTCCAAGATCTCCCGATTCATAGGTACCGTTGTAATTCGCTCAGTATCAGTTACGGATTTTGTTGTCAACATCTCGTCATGTTCTTTAAATATGGACCATAGAAGATCGTAGAGCCTGTCTGCACTCACAGGCTTGGTCATGACATATCTGATTCCCAGCTCTTTTACTCTCTCTTTAATGAATAGTTCTTCCGTAGAGCTATGTAGCAATACAATTGGCAAATCTTGTGGTAGCACGTGCATCCGTTCCCGTATCATCTGGACTACACCCAGACCATCTACGTAAGGCATGTGATAGTCAATAATCATTAGATCAAAGGTTTCTTTTTCAAGCATACGAAGTGCGTTGACACCGTTGTCAGTCTCTTTTCCTTTAATACCCCAGAATTTAAAGTTTTCCAATAAAATTTTCCTGTTAGAATGGTTATCATCCACAACCAGCACACGTTTAAGTCCTTCTATCTTTCTCTTTTTCTTATCTTCATAATTAGCATGCCGGCATGCCGTTTCAATGGCAAAGGAAAACGTACTTCCTTGTCCTGCTTTACTGGACAATTCAATACCGGAGCCCATTTTTTCTGCCAACAAGTGAGATATAGCCAAGCCCAACCCCGTACCTCCATAACGCCTGGTTGTTGAAGTATCTGCCTGCATGAAGGCTTTAAACAGGTATTGTTGTTGTTCTTCGGGTATTCCAATACCCGTATCCTTTACCAAAAATTCGTACCGACCCATGCCCGGCTGCGTATTTGAATACAACACTTGCAGCTCAACCTCTCCTTTTTCAGTAAATTTTACGGCATTACTCAATAAGTTTGTCAATATTTGCTTTAACCGCATAGGATCCATTACCGCTACCCTGGGCATATCTAACGGGAATTCAAAAAGTACTTCTAATTTTTTCACCGCCGCATGATACTTAACCATGTCCAGCACTTCTGTCAACAATATCACCAGATCTGTTTCAATAGGCTCTAACTCTAATTTGCCGGCTTCAATTTTAGAGAAGTCTAAAATATTGTTGATAATCTCGAGAAGTGTCTTTCCTGCCGTATTGGCATTTTCCAAATATTCTTTCTGGATATCTGATAATTTCGTTTTTAACAGCAAGTCCGTAAACCCAATCACCCCATTTAAAGGCGTACGGATTTCATGACTCATATTGGCTAAGAATTCCGACTTTGTTCTATTGGCTTTCTCAGCTGTTTCTTTTGCTTGTTGTAGGGCCATCCGGGTTTCCAGATGCGTTTGCACGTTGCCCAAAAGTTCTGCAAAAACTGTCAACAACTGTATTTCTCTTTCTGAAATTTTATAATAATTATGTACATAATCGAACCCCACAAAACCAAACAATCCGTTACTGCTCCACAGAGGTACCGTAAGAATGCTTTTGACCCGCTGTTCCTGTAATACCTCTTTTAACCTGCTTTCAGGAAGTGTATCTATATTGTAAATAAACAATTCTTCTTTCCGTTTATGAAACTCCATCCATGTGTTGATATGTTCCATTGGAAAATTCTGTTGTACAGCCATAATTGAAAGGTCCGGCGATGAGCACCATTCATGAGTATTGGAAAAGATATTTTTCTCAAAAATGTAACGGAATACATAAGCCCTGTCAGCACCTGCAATATCTCCTATGGTTTCCAAAGCCCTGTCTATGGCTTCGTCTGCCTTTTCCGGTTGGATATTGATGAAAGATTTAGCCATATTCACCATCAGACGCAAAGCGCGCTCCTGGATATGGCTTTCTGTTACGTCTACCAATACGGTAAGAAAATACTCTTTGCCTACATTTTCCAGAAATTCAATATTGAACAACCCACGTTTTTTTGTCCCGTCTTTTGATGTAAAAACGATTTCTTTATTCCTGATTTCCCTTCCGGCATCATGTGCCTGGATTACAAAGGCAGATACATTATCGGTAACGAACGGGTTGACTTCTTCGGTAGTCTTCCCTATGATGTCCTCTTGTTCATATCCGAACAGTTGCAAAAAAGCTTGGTTGACATCTAAGAATCGTGCATCGGGATACGTATACAAAGCCATGGGGGTTGGGTTGTTACGGAAAAGCGCCTCAAAACGATCCGTAGCCTCTTTCTCTGCAGATGCATCTTTTATGATGGTAAAAACACAGGATATACCGTCCCATACTCCATACGATAAATGAATGTCTACCGGAAGCAATACACCGTCTTTACGGCAGATTGGCAGTGGACAAAATCCTGTTTTTTCTTCTTGAATAAGGTTTGTGCGATTTTCTGCCTTATGTAAGTTTTCCGATCCGTGCAACTGGTACATATTCATGCCTACCAATTCCCGGGGCGCATATCCAAGCATATCTTCAGCCGCTTTATTGGCATACAAAATGTTACCATCTTTTGAATTGACAAGTACCACATCATTGAGCGATTCAAAAAACGCCCTGAAATTGGCCTCATTCGCAACCAGTTCGTTTTCCATTTTTATGCGCTCCGTTATATCTCTGGCAGCCGCGTATACCAGATCCCCTTTAGGCTTTGAACGCCATTCAATGAATCTGTACGTTCCGTCTTTCCTTCTGCACCTATTGACCAAATCCAACACCTCATGCTCTTTCCTCAATTGAGAAACGGCATACCGGGTAGATTTTAAATCGTCCGGATGGATTAAATCAAAATAAGATGTTTGGTGCAACTCTTCTATCGAATACCCCAACACCTCCTCCCATTGTTTATTTAATTTTATGAAATGGCCTTTCAAATCTGTGATACATAATAAATCTAAATTGATTGAAAAGAAATCTTCCAGAATATCCGTCTGTTTTTTAATGGTTGTTATATCAGCAAAATACACCGTAAAAAAACCTTTCTTATGGGAATACACTTGTCCTTTATACCATTTCTTCAATGGCTCGAAATACTGTTCAAAAGATTGCTGTTTCCCTGTCAGAGCCACCTCTCCGTACAATTTTATCCAATCAAAATGCGTGTCGACCATCCCTTGAAACACTTGCTTTGCTGTTTTGCCAACAATATTTTTTTCTTTCAATCCCGTGAGTTTCTCAAACTCGGGATTGACAGCCAGAAATGTATAATCAATCGGTTCTCCCCGGTTGTTCAGAATGATTTCATGGTGTGCCAATGCAAAGGGCGACACTTCTACCAACGTTTTCAGCAGTTTAGTTTCCATCGTTTACCCAATTATGAATAGTCAGAGGTGTGGTATTGCCAAGAAAAAGAGACGATATCCTGTCAATGATATCGTGTCCTGCCCGGCTATTTGTAAAATATACAAGGATACGTTCAGGGTGCTTCGCGTTTTCCGGAACCAGCAGAAACAACGCTTTGAAATTGCCGTTGTCTCCCCAATGAAAAACCACCTCGCCCAATTCAGGATGTTTTTCGATTCCCATTCCCAATCCCCAGAAGATGCTGCTGTCACAATCCCTCGGTTTGTCCGGATAACGCACCGCCTGTACTAAAGGCAAGAACATTTCAGAAAGCCACTCCTGATGATCTGAAGCGCCTCTGCTTATATGTTTCAGAAATTTTAAATAATCGGTTGCTGTCGTTCTTAAGGTATAAGCGGCATTGGCTCGTGGGAAAAACCCCTTCCCGCTACTTTCCTTCTCTCGGTTGTAACCATCTACCGCCAAAGAATCGTAAACCGGAAGCCAGACGTAGGACGTTCGGTCCATACCCAACGGATCAAATACCTGCTCCCGGGCTATTTGTTCCAGGTCCGCACCATAGACAGCTTCCACAGCACGCTGCAAAAAAGCAAAACCTTCTCCCGAATAAGTAAAGGTACTGCCAGGTTGCCGGATAAACGAGATTGTGGACCGGGGCCACTCCTCCGAGCCGGGGCCTGCTGCCCAATTGGAAAGTCCTGTTACATGGCAGAGGACCATCCGTGCCGTCAGTAACCGCGCCCGCTCTTTGTCTTCAAAACGCTCGATATCTGTATAAGTTGCCAGAGGTACATCCAGGTCCAGAAGGCCTTCGTAAGCCATTTTCAACACAATGTATGCAAATACCGGTTTGCTGAGCGAAGCGGCCTGAAAGACCGTTCCTGCATCTTTCCTGGCCGGTGTTTCCGGATAAGCCGAGGTTTCAAAAACAACCGTTCTGTGTCCTCTGGCATACGCCGCCTGGATAAGCGGGATGTCGTTCTGTAATGCCAGTTGTTGCAATTGTTGTACTTGTTGTTGGTGGGCGCATTGTGTTAAACAGGAAAACGCTATCAAACCAACAAGTACCGTTACCTGGGATTTTGTATGTAATTTCATGCTTCAATCTTTTTACATCCGTTAATACACTCCGAATCAAGAGCCTTGTTTTCCACCTGTACCGTTATGTGGCCTATACCGAATGCAGCCAGTAACTCTTTGCGTAGGTTTTTAATAAAAGCATCGTCATGTCCTTGTGGCATAACCAAATGAACGGTCAGCGCCGCCTGTGTGGTGCTGATGGCCCATATATGTAAATCATGGAGATCCTTCACGCCCGGTTGCTTCAACAGAAAAGCCTTCACATCGTCCAGCTGTATATGGGCCGGGACGGCGTCCAAAGCCAGGTTGACAGATTCAATGAACAGCCGCCAGGTACCCCACAAAATAACGAGTACTATCAGGAAACTGACAATGGGATCTATCCAGAGTTTTCCCGTAAGCTGGATAAGCAAGCCGGCCACGACCACACCTAAAGACACCCCTGCATCCGCTGCCATATGCAAAAAAGCCCCTTTGATGTTCAAGTCTGTTTTCTGTCCTTTATAAAACAACAACGCCGTAAAACCGTTTACAAGAATACCCGCCCCCGCTACAACCATGATTTGTGTTCCGGCCACCGGTTGCGGATTTTTTAATTTTTCTATGGCATCCCAGACAATAGCTATTACAGCGCCAAAGAGCAACAGCGCATTTAACAGGGAAACCAAAATGGTTGTCTTCCGTAAACCATACGTATACCGTCCACTTGGTTTTAATGTAGCCATCCAGGCTGCCGACCACGCAAATACCAATCCCAGCACATCGCTGGCATTATGACCGGCATCTGCCAGCAAAGAAGAGGAATTGGCCAGCAAACCGTAGGTAATTTCAATAATTACAAAAACAACATTCAATCCTATGGCCCATGCAAAGTGTCTGGCATAAGCCATAGCTGTATTGTGACTATGTGAGTGCACATGGTTATGAGGGTGCCGGTGCTCTTTATTTTTGTTCTTCTTCATTACGGTACCTTTTAAGAGCTTCTTCCAATACAGATCGTACTTCTTGCGCCAACCAATCGGGTTTGATTACTTTTACGGAAGCTCCGTGCTTGAGGATCTCCTGAGTCAATTCAAAATTGGGAATGACCCGTAGTGACACACGACATTCTGTATCATCATCAATCAATATCTTTTGTGAAGCATGCCAGGGTAGCGTTTTAACATATTTTCCCTGAATGGGCGTAAAAGAAAGTACCACCTCCTGCAAAGAATTACAGGAAAAGACAAGGCCAATGGTTTGCCCAAACAATGCAGCCGGATTTAATGCAGTGTTTCGCTTAAAAGTTTTTGTAGTAACCTTGAGATCACTTATTCGGTCAATACCGAAAATGCGCAATTCCTTCACATTTTCCGCTATACCCACTACATACCATCTGTTCTGATATTCTCTGAGCAAATAAGGCTTGACAACATAATGGGTAGTTTTTTCTGTTGCAAAATTGTAATGGGAAAATTGTATGATCTTACAGGTTCTGATAGCAGATAAAAGGGGCTTCACATTATCAATACCCTGCATTCCACCTCCCGTCCCAAAGGAAATATGACGCAAAGCGTCTTTACTTTCCTGCAAGCTTTCTGTAAGTAAATGAGCTGTATTTACGATTTCCATAAAATGGAAAAAAGATTCCAGATTAATACTGCCTTCCGGATCTATCCAATATCCGTTTTTTGCGCGATTGTATGTGATTTCAACACCAAAATCGTAACGGATCTGTTCTATATCTCTTTGAAGGGTTCTATCGGCTATTTGAAAACCGTGGTTGTATAAAAATTCCTTTATATCCTTAAAACTGGGATAACGGCCGTACCTGATTTTTTCTATAACCAAAAAATAACGCCGGATTTCACTGTGCTTAGACATAAATGTAAAGATAAAAAAAAAGACGTTACCACAATTAATGTATATCAGACGGTAATTTTTAATTATTCATAAGAGTCATATATTACTGTCTCTCCGATACTTTCTTTTTTATTTTTTTCTTTTGATTGAATTTGCTTACAGTTTATTACTTTTTTCTTCAAATATCTTTTCTATATTTGTTCCCTCATTTTAGTAACCTAATTTATTAACCTAAAAGAAATCAGGATGAGAAAATTTCGGATTTTTATGTTTCTTCTGATGGCTTTTTCTGTAACGCTAACGGCGCAAAACATTCAAGTGTCGGGAACGTTGACAGATGCGACGACAGGAGATCCACTCCCTTTTGCCACTATTCAGATAAAAGGGACAACAATGGGAACATCAACCGACCAGTTGGGAGCTTATAAATTGACTGCTCCTGCAAACGGTGTGTTGGTTTTTAGCTTCATTGGGTATCAAGGACAAGAAGTAGCCATTAACGGAAGGGCTACCATCAACGTACAAATGACCCCTGAAGTTACTTTCCTGGATGATATTATTGTAGTAGCTTACGGACAAGCAAAGAAAGAATCGGTTACGGGTTCCGTTTCTGCTTTTACCTCGGCAGATATTGAAAAACGTTCCTTACCCAGCGTTGCGGGTATTCTTGACGGTGCTGCAACCGGTGTTATGGTTGTGAATACCGGCGGTCCCAGCTCTACACCTTCGGTCAGAATTCGCGGATTTACTTCCATTACGGGAAGCAACTCTCCGTTGTATGTGGTTGACGGTGTTCCGTTTGCCGGAAATATCTCCGACATCAACCCCAACGACGTAGAAAATATCTCGGTATTGAAAGACGCCGCTTCTGCCGCCCTTTACGGGAACCTGGCCGCTAACGGGGTTATCCTCATTACCACAAAAAAAGGACGGAGTTCCAAAGTAGGTGTGAGGGCCAACGTGCGTGCAGGAGCCTACAGCTGGGCACAAAAAGAATTTGAGAAACTGAATGCCGACGAGTGGATGGAAACCATGTGGTTGGGTTACAGAAACAACCTGATGTCCAATCCCGACCTCAAATATTCCATGGAAGCCGCCAACGCCTATGCCACCAAACATCTGGTTGAGAACTACCTGGGATATAACGTGTACGATAAACCCAAAGACCAATTATTCGATGCCAACGGGAAAATCATTGCCAAAATGCGTCCCGGTTTTGCAGAAGACATGGGCTGGTGGGACGCCGTGTCCCGCGTAGGTTTGTACCAGGATTACACAGTGAGTGCAGACCACGCTACGGATAAAAGCAACTTCTTTATTTCACTGGGACACCACAACAACGAAAGTAACGTGATTGGCAGCGGTTACATGCGTTTCACGTCTAACGTAAACGTAACCGTACGTCCGACAAAATGGTTTAGTGCCGGTGTTAAAATGAATTCCTCCTACCAGGAAACAGACAACATCAGTGACGGCTCCACAGCGTATGTCAACCCCATTTATTACGGCCGTTACATGTCGCCTATCTATCCCATTCACCTGCACGACATGAATACCGGTGAGTATATCCTGGATGAAAATGGAAAAAAGATTTATGACCGCGGTAACAATTTCCCGGAATTCACGCGTAACCAGAACCTGGACAGGCACGTTATTTGGGAACTGGAACTGAACAAAGACAGAACCTACAGAACAACGGCTACAGGAAACGTATGGTTCAATATCAATTTCCTGAAAAACTTTGATTTCAAAGTGTTGTTTGACTATAGTCTGCGTAATACGGAAAACAGAACGTACAACAACGCCATCATTGGTGACGGAGCAGGGAATAACGGAAGAGCCAGCCGGACCATTTACAGATACAAGACGTTTACTGCCCAGCAGATTCTTTCCTGGAATAAAACATTGGGTGGCAAACACAATGTATACGCCATGGCTGCTCATGAAAATTATTTTTACAACTATGTCTATACGTATCTGTATAAAACAAATGAGGTTTTTGCCAACAAACACGAACTCATCAACTTTACAGAGCTGGTTAACATTAACGGCTACGACAACAACCTGCGCAGAGAAAGCTACCTGGGTACCGTAAAATACAACTACGACAACAAGTACTATCTGGACGTAATGCTCAGAGGCGATGGTTCTTCCAAATTCCACCCCAATAACAGATGGGGACTATTCTGGTCCGTCGGTGCTTCCTGGTCTATCCACAGAGAATCTTTTATGGCATCTGTTCCTTACGTAGATGCTCTAAAACTGAGGGCTTCTTACGGTCAGGTAGGAAACGATGACAGCGTAGGTACTTATGCCTGGTTTGGACTCTATTCCAATGCCAAAAACGGTGGATTGGGTGCTTCCTATAAATCACAGAACGAAGCTGCCGATATCAGATGGGAATCTACAAACTCCGTCTCTATAGGTGTAGAAGGTAACATGTTCAACAGACTTGGCTTTGAGCTGGATTATTACGAAAAAATATCACAAGACTTGTTGTTCAGCGTCAACAAACCCATGTCTGTGGGTGCCACCAGCAACGGCAGCATGTCTCCCACACAAACCGTGAACTTCGGAAGTATGCGCAACCGCGGTGTTGAATTGACACTGAACTATGATATCATCAAAACAAGAGATTTGACATGGAACGTAAACCTGGTGAGTGCCTGGCAAAAAACAAAAGTCGGCAAATTACCCGAAGCCTTGTTGGATGAAAACGGTGGCTATCTTTCCGGCAATAAACGTTACGAAGAAGGTATGCCGTATCTGGCTTACTGGGTCTACGATTTTGTAGGTATTGACCAAATGACCGGTCTGTCTTTGTATAACATTGACGACAAACGTTTCTACGTAGGTAATGCCGCTGAAGAAGGTAAAACGGAAGTACCTGCCGAATACATAGTACAAATTGGTGACAAATACTATACGGCCCATTATACCTATGCCAACAGAGGTTGGTTGAATGGAGGCGCTTCTTCCCTACCCACATTTTACGGTGGTTTTGGAACGTCCCTGCGCTGGAAAAATATCGATTTCAGCATCAGCTTTGCGTACGGCATTGGCGGTTACGCCACTTCCGGTCCCTGGAATAGTCTGATGTCGGTTACTTCCAGTCCCTCGGCCATTGCCAAAGAAGTGAAGAATTCCTGGAACGGAGTTCCTGCCGGCATGACAGAAAGCTCCCCCAACAGGTTAGATTCTAAAGGATTGCCCAGAATTGACTATTACACCAATGCATGGAAGAGCACCACAGCTATAAACCACATGCACAGTAAAACGTATCTGAACATAAAGAACGTATACCTAGCCTACAATCTTTCACAAAACGTAGCCAAAAAAATTGGAGTTGATGGATTAAGCATTAACATCAACGTGGACAACGCCTGGCTCTTTACATCGCTGCCCGGTTTGAACGTGTACAGTACCGGTGGAGGTGATGATAACGTATACGGAACCAACAGAATTTTTACAGTTGGGCTTAATTTGAGATTCTAAAAATGATTGCAATTATGAAAAAAATATTTATACCCCTTGCCTTAATAGGCGTATTGCTTGTGGGAAGTTGCGGCAAAGACTATCTGAATACCGCTCCCACATCTGCTACCAGTGGAGGTACCATATTTGAAACTACAGAGAACGCCAGATTAGCCGTAAACGGACTGTCAAAGATTATGACAAGACAGTATCTGTCTTCTCAAGGTTTTAACGGAGAAGGTACCATCAAACTGTACTACGGAGAGTATCCCGGACAAAACTTTACCGTGAACCTTCCCGGTTGGGCCGGTGTTATCGGACAGAACTACCACACTTCCAATAACTCTACGTATACCAATTATCCATGGTATTACTACTACATGATTATTGGCAATGCCAACTCCATCATTGAGTACATTGACGATGCCATAGGACCTGACAACGAAAAAGAATACATCAAGGCGCAAGCTCTTACCTACAGAGCCTATTGCTACCTGATGCTCATGCAACTGTATTCTTACCGCTGGACAGATACCAACAACGGAGAAACACCCGGTGTGGTATTACGTTTGGAACCCACAGACGAAGACTTGCCGCTATCCAATGCCAGGACTGTTTATAACCAGATATATAAAGACCTGGACGATGCCATTGCTTTATATACTTCTTCCAAACTGAACAGGCCGGCCAACTTGAATTTTGAAGTGAACATTGACGTGGCCTACGCCGTGTACGCCAGAACGGCCATTACTATTCAAGATTACTCAAAAGCTTTGGAAATGGCCGGAAAGGCTCGTTCCAAATATCCATTGATGACAAATACCGAATACAAGGCAGGATTTTCCTTGCCCAATCAAGAATGGATTTGGAGCGTGTTCGGAGCCAGCGATGAAACGTTGTATTTCTACCATTACCTGGCATACATAGGATACAACTCCAACGCTTCGGCCGTCAGAACGTATCCCAAACGTATTGCCAAATCTTTGTACGACAAGATTCCGGCTACCGATATCCGTAAAGAGATGTTCCTGGATCCGCAGGGAATGGGGTGGAATACCAACACGGGATTGGCTCAGGCTGCCCTGAAGGCTTATGCATTCCAAAAGTATCCGGATATTTATGAAACTGCCAACGTCCATGCCTACATGAACTTCAAGTTTAAATGTCTGGATCAGCCGGGAGTCGGTCACATCAATAATTTCCGCTCCGCTGAAATGTTATTGATAGAAGCCGAGGCCAACTATTTCCTCAATAACACGGCAGCTGCTCAAAAGAACCTGGAAGCCCTTACCAGGGACTCCGGACGGGACCCCAACTACACCTGTACCAAAACGGGAGCCGCCCTGCTTGAAGAAATCAAAATCTACAGAGGTATTGAACTCTGGGGTGAAGGCTTTGACTGGTTTGACAAGAAGAGATGGGGTGATACCCTGGTCAAGAGAAACTGGGCCAACGGCGATACCTTCCACAACGACTTGACAGGTACCATTACACCCGACGACAAAAACAAATGGACTTGGGTGGTACCGCGTCTGGAATCTGACTACAACACAGAAATTGCTTTCTAATTAGTAGTAGACACTCTGAAAAAGCCGGTCCTTGTGGCCGGCTTTTTTTCACCCCCAAAATTCCGTATCTTTGGGCCGTTATGTCTGATAGTTTGAAATCTTGCCCGCAATGTCATTCCGAATACGGGTATCCCCTGGGCACGGGAATGTATGCCTGTCCTGAGTGTGGACACGAATGGAATCCTGACAATTACCAACCGGGAGATCTGATAACAGTGTTGGATGCCAACGGGAACGAACTCCAGGATGGCGATGCTGTAATTGTCATAAAGGATTTACCGGTAAAAGGTGCACCAAAACCCATAAAAGCCGGTACTAAGGTAAGGAATATCCGCCTGACCGATGGTGATCATAACATCAGCTGCAAAATAGACGGCTTTGGTGCTATGGCACTGAAATCTGAATTTGTTAAAAAAGCGTAAACGGAACATTTTGTGCCCGAAGTACTGAAACGGAGAAACCTTCAACTTTTCCACTCGAATTGCGTTTGAAAATATACCTGCCGTTACCTTCCGATGAAAACACATCCGGTGCAACATACGTTAATTCAAAAGTATCTCCGGCCTTTCTCGATACGCATAGCACATTTTCTTTCACAGCCAAAGAATATCGGGTATCAATATCGGCACTGTAATACGTACCTTCATATTCCAGAAGGTCAGGGGGCGTTTGCGCAACTCTTTCTTCCGTCTTGGCAGGCTCTTCAGCTATTGCAAGCTCCACTGCCTCGGCCTTTGTCAAAGGGGCGGCCTTTTCCGGTAAAAATAAAGCTGCTATAAGGCGTCCGATGGTAACCGGTGGAAATTGTGCATAATTGCTGAGCAGGACAATGGAAAGTTTGCGTTCCGGATACCAGGCCAACCAGGCCCTGTAACCGCCTGTGGAGCCGCTGTGGGCAATTTCCCGATAGCCTCTAAATGTCCCCACCGTATGACCCGCCGCATAGCCTACCGGCTCCCCATTGAGTAAGGTACGTTCCGTTATTCGGTTTGCCGCATATTCTGCGCCCAAAATCTCCAGACTTTCATGAAGCCGGTTCCATCGCAGCAAATCAGCAGTAGTCGTCAGCAATCCGCCCGGTCCGTGCAAATCTTCAAAAGGCATATTTAAAAGAAAACCCTTTGAAAGGTCATCATCTCTGTAAGCCGTTGCTCTGTGGGGCACCACCGTCAAGTGGTTGTCTCTCCACCGCGTAGCGTTCATTCCCAGAGGCTTGAAGAAATGCTCTTCCGTAAACTGTGCAAGCGTCTGCCCCGATACCCGCTCCAATATGAGCACCAGCAGCATATAATTGGAATTGCTGTAGGAATATTGAGTACCCGGTGGAAAATTCAGGCTTTGCTGCCTGAAGATGATATCCCATCCCAATTCTTGTGTATAGACACGTGTTGTACGAGGCCATCCGGTCAGGCTGTATAACGCTCCCCAGTCTTTCAGACCGCTGGTGTGGCTTAGCAACATATCAACAGTTATGGTGGCTCCGTAGTCCGGCAATTCCGGAACGTACAATCGTACATCATCATTTAAGGCCACTTTTCCCTCTTTTATCAATAGCAGCACACCGGCTGCTACAAATTGTTTAGATACGGACCCCGCTTCAAACAACGTCTGCGTGGTATTTGGCACGTTATATTCCAAGTTGGCCAATCCGTAAATTTTATTGAATACGACACGTCCGTCGATACTTACCGCCGCTGCAACACCCGGCATCTGATGGTGATAAGACGTAAAAACAGCCTCTAACAGAGAAAGTGTATCTACGTCCTGTGCCTGTAGCGTCTGACACAAGAACGTGCAACTAATAACAAACAGATAGACAAGTTTTTTCATATATCAAAAAAAATGGATAATGTCGGTTTTTTACTATTGTTTTTTTAAAGTTAGCATTTTCTTTATCAACTAACTTTCTGAAGTTTACTAAGATGAAAAAAATTATTGTAATCTTACTGACAATGTCTTTGCTTGTAAGTTGCGGAGACGGTAAAGCCGGAAAGGCTAGAAAACAAAAAATCGACACTCCCTCTGCCGGTCTGACAACAGAAAAGGCAGATGCAAAAAAGTATCCGTTGGAATATGGTACCATCCATGCCACATCGGAAGCTATGGACATAACCTCAACCATTACTACGCACTTTGATGACTGGGGAGAGAAGGAAGCTGTATTCTCCACCGTCCCTTTGTTTATTTTGGGGAAAGACCTGTCCACAAAAACCCTGGATATCTTTATAGGTAAAGAACACTGGAGAATCAATCTGGTAGACAGTACCGGCACCTATGAAATCAAAACAAGAGTAATCAATCCTTTAGGGGTTGATATGAAAAAAGCTTCTGAAGAAATACTCGGTAAAATGAACATTAAAGATTTGGGTGAAGTGGAATATTTAGGTTATCCGTGCAAAAAAATGGTGATGACAACTTCTAAGGGTTCTGAAATCGAATACATCATGTACGGCAATATTATGATGCAGATGCAAGGACAGATGATGGGTATTAAGACTACTCAAAAAGTTACTGCCATTGATCACGACAGACCGCCGGCCCAAGTCTTTGAAGTCCCTGATTGGGTGGTTATTGAAACTACATCCACAGAGTAATATAATGATTATCTTTATGTCATGGAAGTCCTCTTCTATGATGCGCCTCAATGTACAAGTTGGCTTGTAAAACGGTTTGAGTCTATAAACTACACCGGAGGACCCATAATTGAAAAATTCATACCCACTAAATATTCCGGAATAGTTTTTCATTTTGACGACCTTCCTACACTCTCTGCACCTTTCCAGATGCAGCTGCCCAAGTATTTTGTTGTCCCCTTAAGGCCGGTTGCGACAACTATACGGCTGGAAGGCAACTTGCATACTTTCATTGCTCTTTGTAAACCGACCGTACTATCTGCCATCCTGCACATAGAATTGACCCATCCCACTTTGCCCTATGTTCCCTTACCGGCAGCTCTTTTTGAACCGCTTTGGCAAGAGTTGTCTAAAGCAACTACGGATCAGGAAAGAGTCGACATTTTTTGCAGTTATTTTAACACTAAAATCTGCAAAAATTACAAACCCGACGAACTAGATACTCTATATGACTATATTCTTACACGTTCCAAAGCTACCCGTATATGTGACATTATTTCTGAGTACAGTAAAAGCAACAGAACGTTACAAAGAGCATTTTACAAAAGAACTGGAATCACCCCCAAGTCTTTGCTAAGAATTGTAAGAATCAATCATATATGGCAATCGATCAAAAACGGTACACCTCCTGACTATCAAGATTTAGTACTGGAGGGAAATTATTTTGATCAAACACATTTTATCAAAGATTTCAAAGCCATTACCGGAGAAACGCCCGGCTCCTTTTTTAATCGAGACCTGAAAATTGTAAAAGCCCTCTCCGGTAACAAATACTGAATATTATGAAACTGAAAACTTTTTGGAGAGTTACTATACCGGGTATAGTACTTTTATGCGCCTCCTTTAAGGCTATAGGACAAACAACACCACAGGCTTTTTTGGCTATGTTGCCTCCGGCTCCTGCTACTACTTGCATGGCAAGTGAATCGGAAAAAGATGCTTTTTATAAAAGAATCGAAGCCTTCAACAAGGCTTATGATGACTATATAGTAAGGTGGGAATCAGGAAGTTCTCCATCATCAATGACAGAGAAAGAAAAAGACAAATCAGTTAAGCAAGCGCTCAAACAGAGTGATCTCAATATGGATGAACTTATGGCTCTTCAGAATATGAGCGAAGAAGAACAACAGAAATGGGCCATGCAATACGCCGCAAGAATGGAGAAAAACAAAAATGTTTCTCAAAGCCAAAACCTCACAAAATTGTTTATGAAGAAGCAGGAAATCATGGACCAATTGGAATTGCATATGGAGCGTGTTGTGATGGACATTCATGAATTCCAGAATATAAAAATTGCAGAAAACAAAAAATTAGACGAAAAACTCAATCCCATAAAAGTGGAATTGCAATCTATAGAGACTATATTTATATCCAAAGAAGATGAAGCCCGTGTTATGACCCTCCTGCGTCAGGAATACGAACTTAAAAAGGCATTTTGTGAAAAAATGAGCCCTCTTTGGCTGGCAGTCATCAACAAAAGACTGGCGTATACTAAAAAAGCCATTCATCTATGGATAGAACTAGCTGAAGTTGAAAACCAGATTTCACTTCAACAAACAGGTTTTAAAGCGTACAAAGACGTTAATTATCCGGGTATCAAAGAGGTAGCGGAGTATGCCAAAGCGTTGGAAAACAGCTATGATTACTGGGTAGGTCCTTTTAGACACTAGTAGAATGTATAAAAGAAGCCAAGTCCGAAGCTCAAAAATGAAGGGAAACGGATATTGAGCTTCAAGTCCGGTGGAGGCATTTTCCTCACCTCCTCATGTGCCAGTTGAAGAAGAGCACCTATATCCAGCTCGAGGCCAAAACGGCGGGAAAAATGGAGCTCCCTTCCCAGCCTCGGCACCAGATAAACAAACGTTTCCTTTTTAGCAAGCGTATCATACCACATATAATCAACGCCGACCCTTGCATACCAGGGTCGGATATCTGAATATTTTGTTTTTCCTGCAAAATGAAAACGCACATCTCCCAACACAGAAAAAATGCGTTCTTCTTTCATAGGCATTGTTCCACCGTATAATCCCAGTTGAAACTGTTCCAACTGTATGCTGACTCCGGCATGTGCCAGCTCGGGTACGCCTACCCCTGCATGGACCTTAAAAGAACTTTGTCCATAGAGTATACTGCTGTTTAGCAAAAATACCTGAAAGGCGATAAAAAAAGCAACGACTGCTTTCACAACGTATATAAATTTTCACCTAAGACGTTGATAGCCACAGAAAACGTTGCAGTCGTTGCTAAAAAAATGAAATCCAAAACTACTTGTCACCCGTTTTGACGGCAATATTTACAGGGGTTACGTGTTGTAAATTATCGCTAACGGGGCATCGGTCTTCTATGGCTTTTATCCATTTTTGAAGCGTTGCTTCATCTGCATCTGTATCGGCTTTCAGTACAACGGAAATCTCTTTGAATCCGGCACGTTCCTCAAAGCTTTGCCCAAACAACCGGGCCGGGTTCAACAAACCACTAATATCCAATTTCAAACTTCTCAATTCCATGTTCATTTCTTGAGCAACCAGATGGGCCATTACGTTAAGACATCCCGCAAAGGCTCCCAGTAAGTATTCCACCGGATTGGGTCCTTCATTTGTTCCACCCAATTCTGCCGGTTCATCTATCAAAAATTTAAAACTACGTGCTTTAATAACAGCTTTTGTTGCGCTTTCACTCTGGGCGCTTACCCTTACTTTCATATCGTTCATAATCCAATACTTTTAAAAATTATGACACATTATTTGCATATAGAATGCCGTACCGGCTGTTACGGCTATGCAGTTTTTAATGATAAAACATGTAATATTACATTTTATAATCCGTTCATATGAAACAACTTTTACCGTATTCTTGGACAGAACATCTTACAGAATCTGAGTTACAGGAACTTATGAGTTCTTCTGTCGTCATATCCTACGATAAAAATGAAATAATCATCAAACAAGGTTCTATGGCTTCTCAAATTTTGACCCTGGAACAAGGAATGGTCAAATTGAATTACAGAGAAAGTAACAAAAACATTACGTTTGGTTTTGGTTCCAGCGGAGACTTCATAGGACTGATGTGTTCTTTCGTTAAAAAGAAACTCGATTTTTCTGCAATTGCCATTACTCCTTGTCAGGTACGGATATTTGACAGAGATGTATTTGAAGATCTTATTGGACGTAACGGAGCCTTTGCCGTACATATTGTAACGCTCATGTCTGAATTGATAAATGGCGCTGTTAAAAGGTTTATCATTTATAGCAACAGAAATGTCAGTGGAGCCCTGGCTACCTTTTTGTTAAACCTGGTAAAAGTATTTGATTCGGAAGAATTCGAAATTCCTTTTACCCGGGAAGAGTTGGCACATACCTTGGGCTATTCTAAAGAAAGCATCATCAATACGCTTTCTGAATTTCAAAGAGACGGTATTCTGTCGGTTTCCGGTAAACATTTGAGTGTTCTGGACAGAAGTGGCCTGGAGCGTATAGCACATCTGGGATAGGGTCTGTATGCAGCCGGAAACGCCCAGCCTCAAGATGGTGCGCAACAGGTTTTTTTTGCCAAGTATATCCGTCTTATTAACAGCTACATACCCTTTTTCTAAGCAAAATCTTGCGCACCATCTTGAGGCTGGATGCGCAGTGGCGCCAAAGGCGCTCGGTGTTCCCTAGGGGGGTGGCTTCACAAAAAACCAAAAGCGGCAGTGCCCGCCAGCAAAAGCAGCACCTCCAAAAAGCAAAAACATTTGTTTTTTGGAGGTGCTCTACTTTTGCGGTACTTCGTACCCGCTTTTGGCTTTTTTGTGGCGGAGAGAGAGGGATTCGAACCCCCGGGACCCCTAAAGGTCCAACGGTTTTCGAGACCGCCCCGTTCGACCACTCCGGCATCTCTCCGTGAGGGGGGCAAAGGTAAGTATTCTTTTTATTTTTTGGCGAAAAACTTATAATGGAAAAACAGCAGGTACAAAGCGCCGCAAGTTATGGCTGAGTCGGCTACATTGAATATGAAGCGAAAGAAAACAAAGTGTCTGCCGCCAAAGACTGGAAAACCCTCGGGCAATACGGTATCTATCAAGGGAAAATAAAGCATATCCACTACTTTGCCTTGTAAAAAAGGTGCATATCCACCATCGGCGGGGAAGAGAGTGGCTACTTGTGTAAGACCGGATGAGCTGAATATCAATCCGTAAAAAGCAGAGTCTATGATGTTTCCAACGGCTCCTACCAGGACTAAAGACAAGCCAACCAGAATGCCCATGGGTGTTTCCGGTTTTTTGAGCAACCTGCGTATATATATGATGATGAATATACTAAGTGCAATGCGAAACAGGCTCAAAATCAACTTGCCTCCGTTTCCTCCAAAGGCCATTCCAAAGGCCATGCCTTCGTTCTCTACAAAGCACAATTGAAACCAGGACCCCAACACGTTTAAGCTTTGGCCCAGCGTAAAATGAGTTTTAATCCAAATCTTGGATACTTGATCCAGGACAAGGATTGAAAAAATTATCAGTGCAAGGATTTTACCTCGGGACAATGTGCCCTTCCCCATAAAAGCCGTTATTCCCGTTGGTTTTTTGCTTCTACAGAAAGGGTAGCATGAGGTACCAGCCGTAGCCGTTCCTTAGGAATTAATTTACCTGTGGCCCGGCAAATACCATACGTTTTGTTCTCGATCCTAACCAAAGCCATTTCCAGGGACTGTATAAATTTATGTTGACGTTGAGCCAACTGTCCCGATTCTTCTTTCGAGAGGGCCGAGGCGCCTTCTTCCAGCACTTTAAATGTGGGAGAGGTGTCTTCGGTATCGTTACTTTGACTGTGAGTAACAATCGCTTTCAGTTCTTCATAATCGGCTCTTGCCTTTGCCAGCTTCTCATTAATCAGCTCCTTGAATTCCTGAAGCTCCTCATCGGTATAACGAACCTTTTCTTTTACTTCTCCTTCAACCTTTTTATCGGTTTTGCTTCTGTTTGTACTCATGGTTCCAGTTTTTAGGAAAGTACAAATGTACTACTTTATTATGACTTCTCAATATAAATAGAGAGGCTACCGTCTTCCCATTCTACATCATGAGAACCTGAGGGGACCGGTGCCACCGTTATTTCTTGGGCAAGTACCTGACTTGCAATGTATTGTTTATGCTCAGATACCGCTTGGGCAATAGAAATTCTGTCTTCAACCACTACACGAATCTTATCTGTAACTTCCAACCCGGTGTCTTTCCTCAAATTTTGTATGCGATTGATCAGTTCCCGAGCCGTTCCCTCTCGTTCCAACGCTTCTGTAAGTGTCACATCCAATGCTACAGTCAGTAGTCCGTCAACAGCTATAAGCCAACCGGGCAAATCTTCAGAGGTAATGGTCACATCTTCTCTTTCCAGCAAAACAGGTCCCGAAGGAAGGTCCAATGTATAATACCTGGTGAGTCCGTTTTGTGTATCTTCCTCATTGACAGCTCTTTCAAACGTTGCAATATCTTCTTGCGAAAATTCTTTCAAGGCAGCGGTTATTTCTTTCATTTTCTGTCCGTGCTTTTTACCCAATACCTTGAAATTAGGTTTGATACCTTTAAGAATCAACCCGGCCGTATCGTGAACAAAATTCATTTCTTTGACATTTGTTTCATTCAGCACAATGGATTTCACCTGTTCCAGATTTTCTTCCAACGATTTGTCCAAAACCGGTACTAATACTCTGCTCAAGGGCTGACGGACTTTAATATTCACTTTACGTCTCAGGGCCAAAATCATAGATGTGTATCTTTGAGCTAAATCCATCCTCGCTTCAAGCAATGGATCTATCACGCTTTCATCCGGATTGGGCATCAATTCCAGATGCACGGAATCTCCCAAAGTAAGATCCAGGTACAAACGTTCCATGTAAACCGGCGAAATAGGCGCACCCAGCAGAGCGATCGTCTTTAAACAAGCGTAAAGCGTCTGATAAGCAGCTCGTTTGTCTTCATCCATTTGCCCGCCCCAGAAACGTTTTCTATTGAGTCTTACGTACCAATTGCTTAATTGATCACAAACAAAATCCTGGATCAAACGACCCGCCGTCGTAATATCGTAACGCTCATATGCTTGAACCACGTCTTTAATGAGGGTATTGAGCAAAGAAATAATCCATCGGTCCATTTCCGGTCGCCGGTGTACGGGCACAAAAGCAGCAAAAGCCGAGGCGGCGGAAGCGGTCCGGGCAGAGGCGGAAGCGGTCCGGGCAGAGGCGGAAGTAGCGGAGGCGGAAGTAGCGGAGGCGGAAACGGCAGAAGCAGCAACGGAAACATCAGCAGCAGAGGCGGAAGCAGCAGGAGCGTCAACAGCTGTGGTGGAGGCATCAGCAGCAGAGGCGTGAGCGGGCGTAAAGCCGTCTACGTTAGCGTATAGAGCGAAAAAGGAATACGTGTTGTATAACGTTCCAAAGAATTTGCGGCGTGTTTCATCTACGCCGCTCTCATCGAACCGCAAGTTGTCCCAGGGTTGTGCGTTCGTGAGCATATACCAACGCAAGGGATCGGCTCCATATTTCTCCAGCATAAGGAACGGGTCTACCGTATTGTTCAGCCGTTTACTCATTTTGTTGCCGTTCTTGTCAAGGATTAACCCGTTGGAAAGCACATTCCTGAAGCAAATGCGGTCGTTTATCATTACCGCTATGGCGTGAAGCGTAAAAAACCATCCTCGGGTCTGGTCAACCCCCTCGGCAATAAAATCACCTACTTGTCCAAATTCGGGAGTACCCAATTTCTTCAAACCTTCCTGAGAAAAAGGCATGGAACCGGAATCGAACCACACGTCAACCAAATCCAATTCTCGGTACATGGGGTGCCCTGCAGGAGAAACAAGTACCCAATCGTCTACATAGGGACGATGCAGGTCAATTTTGTCGTAGTTTTCTTTACTGAAATCACCCGGTACAAACCCTTTGTCTTTTAACGGATTGGCTTTCATAAATCCTTTGGCTGCCGATTCTTCCAAAGCTTCGTACAATTCTTTGATGGATCCTATACACCGCTCTTCCGTGCCGTCTTCCGTACGCCAAATAGGTAGTGGAGTACCCCAGTAACGGCTTCTGGAAAGATTCCAATCCTGCAGGTTTTCCAACCATTTGCCAAAACGGCCCGTTCCTGTCGATTCCGGTTTCCAGTTAATGTTTTTGTTCAATTCCAACATCCGGTCTTTTGCAGCCGTAGTTTTTATGAACCAGGAATCGAGCGGATAATACAAGATGGGCTTGTCGGTACGCCAGCAGTGCGGATAATTATGAACCATCTTTTCTATGCGCAGCACTTGCCCCGTTTCTTTCAACCACATGCATATATCTATATCCAAAGAGTCTTCTTCCCATGCGTTTTCAGATGCAGGCCTGTATTCATTCTTGACAAAACGTCCGGCAAACGGGGCGTACAAGGTAGTATCTACGGATTTTTCCACAAAATCCGGATCCAAATCTACAATACTGTAAAATTTCCCTGTTTTATCGACCATCGGACAAAGCGTCCCGTGAATGTCTTTAAGCAACAAAGCCGGCACACCGTGCAAACGGGCTACTTTATTGTCGTCATCACCAAAAGTAGGTGCAATATGCACTATACCCGTTCCGTCCTCTGTCGTCACAAAATCTCCCGTAATGACACGGAAAGCACCTTCTCCGGGGTTCACCCAGGGTATCAGCTGGCGGTAAGCTATACCTTCCAATTGTTTGCCCGTATATACAACCGGTTCCACCCTGAAAGGCAGGGCTTTGTCTTTGGGCGTAGGCGGTTCCATCGGCAACCGGGCATGGGCTGCAGGGAAAAACGTTTCTATCAGATCTTCTGCCAATATGACGGTGATGGGTTCTGCCGTATACGGATTGAATGTGCGTACAACACGGTACCGTATGGAAGGTCCTACACAAAGGGCTGTGTTCGACGGCAGCGTCCAGGGTGTAGTTGTCCATGCCAGGAAAAACAATCGCCCCGGGGCAGGAGAAATACCACCTGCGGATTCGACTGCTCCTGCAGAGCCTGTTACGATAGAAGCGGTTCCGTCTACCGGTGCAGGGCTTGCCGCTGCAAACAGAAACTCACTGGCGGCGTTACGTATAATTTCAAATTGGGCTGTACATGTAGTGTCTTTAACGTCTCTGTAACAGCCGGGCTGGTTCAGTTCGTGCGTACTCAATCCGGTTCCGGCTGCCGGTGAATAAGGCTGTATGGAATACCCCTTGTACAGCAGACCCTTTTTATACAATTCTCCCAGTAAATACCAAACCGTCTCTATATACGAATTGTGGTACGTTACGTATGGATCGCTCATATCAATCCAATAGGCCATCTTTTCCGTAAGCACCTCCCACTCTTTTGTATATTTCATCACTTCTGTCCGGCAGGCAGTATTGTACTCCTCTACAGAGATGGTTTTCCCGATATCTTCCTTTGTGATTCCCAGCGACTTTTCCACACCCAGTTCCACCGGCAAACCGTGTGTATCCCAACCGGCTCTTCTCTCCACTCTGTATCCTTGCTGTGTTTTATAGCGGCATACAACGTCCTTGATGGCCCGGGAAATGACATGGTGGATTCCGGGCATTCCGTTTGCCGAAGGCGGCCCCTCAAAAAATATGTAAGGCCGGTCTTTTGGGCGCATCTCCACACTACGGAGGAACGTTTTTTCACGGTTCCATTTTTCAACAATTTCTTCCTGTAAAGTGGGTAAATCAAAGGTCTTATACTCAGGAAATTTCATAATAATCGGTACTCAAAATAGTTTGCAAAGATACGAATCTTAGCTATCTTTGAAAACATGTTGGCGAAAATTTCTTTCAATTACATAGACGCAATCATATTGATAATTTGGGGTTTGGCTATAGTGGGAGGATTAACAAAAGGACTTATCAAACAAGCTTTTGGAATTCTTGCCGTAGTACTTGCCTGTTACGTGGCATACCATTTCACAGACCTGGCCGCCAACTACATTATCCGATGGTTTGGATGGAGCGGGGACGGTTTGCGCATTGTTTCCTTTCTGGCCACTTTTATTTCTGTCATTATTATTGTCCGGCTGGCAGGTCATATTTTAGAAAAGCTGATTAAAATAGTCCTTTTAGGATGGCTTAACAGGTTGGCCGGAGTAGTGTTCGCCTGGGTCAAGTGGAATATCCTATTGGCCGTGTTCATGTATATCCTGCACCTTATAGAATCCTATATCTCCTTCCTGCCTATGTGTGACCTGGAAGCCTCAAGTTTCTATCCCATAGTATTAAAATTTGGAGAATGGCTGGTTCCCTATCTGCCCTTCCTGAAATAACAGTTTCCTTTACTTCTTTTATTGTTTTTATCCTCTTTTTTCTGTTTTGACAAAGTAGGTTTGTGACATGATACCACAAAGCAAACCGTCCTATCCGGCTCTGGAACAAGCTGCAAAAGATGATAGGGTTATTTCATTCGAAAACAACAAGGGGTTTTTATTTCTGTTTGCAGCCCTTGTGTTGGCTGCCGTATGCGGGATGGTTTTCTTTATTCATTTCGTATCTCAGGAGCTGCCTGTGAAGGAGAATTCCGTATCTGAAACACAGGGGAAAGTGCGGGCCCTGTTTCTTGGATACCGGCAGAACAATGCAGTTGAGGCAGCTCCTTATTATTACCAAAGCCGATATGAGAAGAATTCGTATAAAACAACATCATATAAGTGATTGTGGAGCCGCATGCCTTGCGTCTGTTGCTGCCTGGTTCGGATTGCGTTTGCCTCTGGAACAAATCCGGCAATGGAGCGGTACTCAGACGCACGGCATTTCCATCCAGGGAGTCAGAGAAGGTGCCGGACACATGCACCTGGAAACACTGGCTTTCAGTCGCGACACGGCTGCCGGTCCTGCTGATGATGCCTTGTTTTCCTCTTTGCCTTTTCCTTCCGTATTACATATTCTGAAAAAGAGCGGACACAGCCACTTTGTCGTGTTTTACGGCAAATCCCCGATCTTGCGTCAACCGTTACCTTTCTTAAAAAAAAGACTGAAAAAATTCCGAATCATGGATCCGGAAGACGGGCGGATGCACCATAGCACAGCAGCCGAAATAGCCGAAACGTGGACAGGCATCATCATTACTTTCAAGACGGGTGAAGCCTTTCGCAGAGGCAATTTTATTACCGAATTTACGGAACGGATACGTATCCTGCTGAAAGGCAACAAGCGGCCCTTGGGCGTTGCCCTTACGGCGTCTTTTCTGTATACGTTTGCCGGCATTGCCTCGGCCTTGTTTTTACAGCAAATCGCCGATCGGATAATACCGGAAAATGCAAGAAGTTTCCTGCATACAATAGGGTTTGCGCTCTTGTATATCGCTTGCTGTTCAATAGCACTCAATATATTCAGGGTTAGAATTCTGCTGCATACCGGCTTAAAAATATCCCTTCGACTGGCAAGCGGTTTTTACAGACATATCCTGTATTTGCCGCAACGCTTTTTTGATCAAAGACAAACGGGTGAACTGGTGGCTCGCATTAACGACACCTCTAAAGTGAGTACGTTTTTGAGTGCAGGAATACTGAATGTTGTATTGAGTTTTTTTACACTGTTCTTTTCCATAGGCATCATGTTCTTCTTCAATAAAAAATTGTGCCTTGTCTCTTTGGCTTCCATCCCTTTGTATGTTATCATCTATTACGTATTTGACAAACGCAACCGGATTACACAACGGAACATCATGATATCGCGGGCACAACTGGAAACAAGCCTGGTTGATTCGTTGCGCAGTGTTGCACAAATAAAATACTGTACGGCTGAGGAATACATGATTGACCGGGTACACGCCAATTACAACCATTATATAAAAGACACGTGGACAAGCGGCATGAATCAGCTAAGGGCCGCCACCCTGGGAGATGCCGTCCACAGAGCTATGGGACTGGCCGTTTTGTGGCTGGGCGCCTTGTGGGTGACACGCGATATGCTGACTTTTGGGCAACTGCTTTCTTTTTATGCGCTAACGGCTTATTTTTCCGCACCTGTTAATGATGTCATATCTTTCAGCCAAAAATACAGGGATGCCCGAATAGCCACAGAACGTCTGTTCGAAATTATGGAACTCACCCCGGAGCAGCATCCTGTACCCCATGATACCGGCTTCCGGCAAACGATTCCGGTCAAAGGTGATTTGCAGTTCAAAAACGTTACATTTCATTATCCCGGCAGACTCCGTCTGTTTCACCAATTCAACTGTACCTTTCAACAAGGAAAAATTACGGGTATCGCCGGGGAAAGCGGATCGGGAAAAAGCACGTTAGGTGCTTTGATTCTTAAAATGTACCTTCCGGACGAAGGGTCTTTACGGCTAGGAAACAACGACATACAAGAAATACCGCTTGAGCGTTGGCGGACTATGGTTGGCATTGTGCCGCAAAAAGCATATTTGTTGGAAGGCAGTCTGCTGGACAACATCGTATTGGGGGATGTTACGCCCGATATGGACCGGGTAGCCGGTTTGTGTGAAGAACTGGGATTAAAACCTTTTTTAGCATCCCTCCCCCGCGGCATCCTTACTCCCATAGGTGAACAAGGGGTTCAACTTTCCGGTGGTCAGCGGCAACGCATTGCGTTGGCCAGAGCTGCTTACAGAAAGCCTTCCTGGATTGTTCTTGACGAGGCAACGTCTTCTCTGGACAGCACCTCGGAAGAAGCCGTTCTGGCAGCTTTACATACGTGGAGCCGGCAAGGTGTAGGCATCATCATCATTGGGCATCGCATGTCCACCTTATCCGTTGCCGAATATGTCTATGTACTGGAAAACGGATCCATTACAGAAGAAGGAACACATACGGAACTGATACAACAAAACGGCCGATACGCTGCCTGGTGCAGGCAGCAAGGACTGTAACAATATGCAAAAGCGCGCTTGCAGGCGGAATCTCACGCGCCTGAACTGTGAGAACCATTTTTAACCTAAAAAATTATGAACGATTATGTGATGAAGGATTTTGGGTTCACACACCTGGATCCGGTTGCACAATGCGCCATTTCCGGAGGGAGTTCCGATTATGGAATTCTGGGCGATGTTCTGGAAGCCGTGTTAGACGGATTGGCTTCCAAGCTGGGGTCAGCAGGCCTCTTGCTAAGTATGCTGGCAAGAAACGTTGACAGCTTTATTGAAGGATTTTTGGCAGGGTGGAACAAAAACAATTGATTACCATGAAGACAAAAGAACATTTAGAAGGATTCGTATTGCTCAATGACACCGCTTGCTGTGTACTTACCGCAGGTATGTCTTCACCTGATATTGATAAGGAACTGGCCTATCAATTAGGAGAAATTCTTGGTATTGCTTTCCGCACCCTTTACGATTTTGGAGAAAGCCTGGTCCATAAAGTCAAGTTCCTGTTCAATTTCTAAAGGGTTCAACCCCGGCAGGGCAGGTCCTCCTGCCCTGCTTTTTTTGTGCAACTATGCGTAAGTACTCTTTTCTTGGTTATCCGTTTTTCCTGTATATCGTCTTTAGTATATGCACGCTGCCCATAATGGCTGTTTTGCGGGCACAAGGAACTGACCTTTTGCTGGTTAACTCTCTGGGATTTTTATGCATGTGTCTTGTTTACCTAAGGGGTAAAAGAAGAAAGACACCAGGGCTTGCACCGATTCCCTGGTTGCGTATTTTTCTTTTTACGGCTTGTTTGATGCTACCTGTAGCCTTGCTTACATTCTTTTTAATAGGCAATGCTTTCGGTTCTGTTAAAATCATTACGTTTCTTGTCAATTGCACGGTCTCTTTTGGAATCGTATCTGTCTGTGAAGAATTGCTTTTCAGGGAATTTTTAATCGTGCGCCTGGAAGCTCTCAACGCTCCCTTATGGTTGATCCTGCTGTTACCGGCTCTGTTATTTTCCCTATGCCACAGACCGGAATCTCTTTCTCTTCTGGTTCAACGGTTCATACTGGCCATGGGACTGGCCTTTCTTTACCGAAAAAGCGGGCTGGTTATTAGTATTGCTGTTCATTGGGTTTATAATGTCATCATTTATACCTTTCATTCAACCCTCCCTTACGTAGCCCAATGGTATGGCACTCCCCGGGCCGCACTTTATGTCCTTTTATGTCTGTTTTCCGTTTTTATAATGGTTATTGTATTTTATTTAAATAAAAGTATATTTGTGAGATATACTTAGATTATTATGAAAAAAAGTTGCGTTGTAGTACTGACATGGCTTCTTTTATTTCCCGTGTATCTGCAAGCCCAGGAAGAATGGACGCTGGAAGAATGTATACGCTATGCATGGGAAAATAACCTGACCATCAAGCAACAAGAACTGGGAGTTCAACAATCGGAAAACTTACATTTTCAATCGAAAATGGCTTTCACTCCTTCCTTGAGTGCCAGAATAAATGAAAACATAAACTGGGGGCAATCGGTAGATTTGTCTACGTTAACCATTCTCAATCACGTAAGAAGCTCCAATACGGGAGTAGGTATTTATTCAGATATGGATTTGTTTACCGGATTGCAAAAGTACCATACTGTAAAACAAGAAAAATCAAAATGGCAGATTGCTATTGAAGAAGTTCACAAATTAAAAAACGATATCTCCATTGAAATAACGCGCAGTTACTTAAACGTATTGCTTGCCGGAGAAATTTTACAGGCGGCTTTACAGAGCAGGGAAAGCGTTGCCGAGCAGCGTAACAGAACCAAAAAATTGGTAGATGCAGGAGGGCAGCCATTGAGCGCCTTGCTTGAAATTGAATCGCAACTGGCCACAGAAGAATTGCAGGTAGTGGAAGCACAAAACAATTTACGTACGTATTATCTGGTTTTAAAACAATTACTTGATATTCCTGCTGCATCGGATTTCCGGATTCACATTCCCGAAGATGACGACCTGCCCCATATGGAACCTGTGTCGGTAGAGGAAATGTATTATACCTCGCTGGCGTTGCCCCAAATCAAAAAAACGGAATACGGACTGGAGCAAAGAAAACAAGAATTGGCCATTGCCCAGGGAGGCCGCTACCCCAGGCTTTCGTTGACAGTTGGTTATGCTTCTTTTTATTCAGATGCCAACAGGAAGAAAAAAGAAGACCCCGTGCCCGATGAAAATGGAGATGACAATTCAGGCGGAGGCGGCTTAGGCGATTTGTTTGGTCAGACTTCCGCCGGATTCTGGGAGCAAATGAAAAAAAACAACAATCCCTCTATAGGTCTGTCTATGACTATTCCAATTTTTACCAGGTGGCAAATCAACACCAATGTAAAAAACGCTAAGTTGGGAGTAGAAATGGCAGAACTGGAAATGGAAAATGCCAAACAGCTGCTCATGAAAGAAGTACAACAAGCGGCCAACGATGCCACTTCTACTTCTCTCAGGGTGCAGGCCGCACAAAAAAACATGATGGCCATGGAAGAGTCGTTCAGATACGTGCAGCAAAAGTTTGACATAGGCATGCTCAACGGGACAGATTATGTAGTGTCCAAAACAAATTTATTTAAAGCCAAAAGCAATTACATCCAGGCCAAATTTGAACATGTGTTTAAATTGAAAATCCTGGACTTTTATAAAGGGATCCCCATCACATTATAACAGCATCATACTCCATGAAGAAATCATTACTTTGGATCATCCTCGGTGCCGCAGTACTTATCGTTCTGCTTATTATACTGGGCAAAAGCCGCTCCGGAAAAGGAATAACCGTACAAATTGCCCATCCTGTTGTCAGAAACATTACAGAGGTCATACCGGCCAATGGGAAAATACAACCGGTTACGGAAGTTAAAATCAGCCCCGATGTTTCCGGAGAAATAGTTGTTTTGAAAGTAGCGGAAGGAGATTACGTTAAAGCCGGACAAATTTTACTCCAAATAAAACAAGACCAGTACATTTCCGCACGTGACAGGATGAACGCCGCTTTGAATCAAGCTAAAGCCCAACTGGCACAACAAGAAGCTCAGTACAAACAGGTAGCATTGTCTTACAACAGAAACCTGTTGCTCTACGAGCAGCAAGCCATTTCACAAGCTGAATTTGAGTCTTCTTCGTCTGAATATTCCATAGCCGCAGAACAGCTTAACGCAGCACGTTTCAACGTACAGAGTTCACAGGCAGCTCTGGCCGAAGCCGAAGAAAGCCTTGCCAAAACAACCATTTTTTCGCCCATGGACGGTATTGTCTCAAAATTGGATGTGGAAAGAGGAGAACGTGTAGTGGGAACAAGCCAGATGGCAGGTACGGAAATGTTACGTATAGCCAATTTTGAAGAAATGGAAGTATTAGTGGATGTTAATGAAAACGATATTGTCCGGCTGCGTGCCCGCGATACGGCAACCGTTGAAGTAGATGCGTATCCCGGACGTAAATTTATGGGAATTGTAACACAAATAGCCAATTCGGCAAAAAATATCGGATCTGCCCTGGAACAAGTTACCAACTTTGAAGTACGCGTTTTTATCTTGCCCCAATCGTATGCAGATTTGGTTACTCCCGAATTTACAACGCCTTTCCGTCCCGGTATGTCGGCTTCTGTGTCCATCCATACAGAAACCAGGAACAATGTATTGGCTATTCCCATTCAAAGCATTATCACAAGACCGGAACTGTTGCCGGATAGTGTCAGGATGCAATTAGGCCCTAACGAACTGGCAGAACAGGTATTCGTTCTGGAAGAAGACAACACAGTTCGTTCCAAACGCATTGTGTCCGGTTTACAAGACCACTTGTTCATAGAAATCCGTCAAGGTCTTACTAAAGAAGATAAAGTAGTTGTAGGTCCGTATTCTGCACTGTCACGTACATTGGAGAACGGCAGCAAGGTGATTCCTAAAACAGAAGATGAAGTTAGTGAAACCCATCCTGTTAATTGAAACCGGAACAGCCTTGTGCTCTGTTTCATTGGCAAAGGGCACAAGTATCATTACCAGCCGCAGTACGGCTGAACCAAGAGCACATGCATCTGTGTTGGCACCTTTCATTGACGAAATCCTGAAAGAATGCCAAATAACCATGAAAGACTGCGGCGCCGTTGCCATTAGCGGAGGCCCCGGTTCCTATACAGGATTGCGGGTAGGAGTGTCTACAGCAAAAGGGCTCTGTTTTGGAGCCGGTATTCCCCTTATTCACGTCTGTTCCCTTGAACTCATTGCACAATTGTATATCGACAAGTATATGCACAAGCCGCCCCGATATATCTGTCCCCTGATAGATGCAAGGCGAAGGGAGGTATATACGGCCCTCTTTTCCGTTAAAGACAGCGTTTACGGTAACATGGCCTTTTCCGAAAGTCCGGTACGTTCTTTAGAAATACAGGAAGATAGTTTTTCTGATATCCTTGAACAAGGTACCGTATTATTTACAGGAGACGGTGCTGCCAAATGCAAAGATTGGATTGTTCACGACAACGCCTTGTTTTTCCCTATGGACTCCCACGCAGACGGTATGGCCAAAGCTGCACTAAAAGCTTTTTTCAGTAAAGACTTTGCAGATCTAGCCTATTACGTTCCCTATTACCTGAAAGAATACCGGGTAGCCCAACCTAAAAAAGGCGTTTGATTTCTTCAATCGCTTCTTCAACCTGATTTTTTCTGGAAACGATATCTCCATTTTTGTTGATAATGAAAAATGTGGGAATCTCTACAACGTTATAAGCCGTAACGGCCGATGAATATACTCCCATGCCGTCGCAGACACTGATCCAGGGTAACGACTGATCTTTAACGGAAGCAGCCCAGGCGGCTTTATCATTATCCAGGGCCACCTGAAAAATTTCCAGTCCTTTTGAAGCATAGCGTACGTACAAATCTATGAGTTCCCTGTTATCAAGCCTCATGCGAACATTGGTTGAATGCCAGAAGGATAAAAGTATGTGTTTCCCTTTAAGTTCTGACAGGCAGATCGTACGGCCGTTTCTGTCGGGCAGGCAAATATCAGGAAAATCCGACACTTCCGCCTGCAACAAAGCTTGTTCCATTTTCAAGGCTTTTTCCATACTTTCATACCTGTCTCTGACGGCCATAGTATGTGGTGAAAAAGGATAATCCCTATATAAGGAATCATATACCATACGAAGCAATAAGGCATCCTTTGGGTCCGAAAAAACATACAATTGCCCGGGGAAAGCATGAAAAACTACAGATGTATTTACAAAAGCTCCGGGATATTGGTATAGAAAACGAACCGCCTGTTGCTTGTATTTAATAAAGATACTACCCAATTCCAGGCTCATTCTTTCCCGCTCTTTTCCTGTTGCTTTCTCATAGTGCGGATAGATAGAATCGAACTTCCTGACGGCTTCATGAAATTTTTTGTTTACTTGTTGCAACAACACCGATTCCTCCGATCCCTCCAGCAGGTTTACTTGTCCTTCTTTGGTTGTGTGAACAGTTATCGCATCTCCTTTTTTAAGAATCAGGGCTGCCACCTTTCTGTTACCGGCGTACAGATAATAATAACCCGGCTGTTCTATTCCCTTTTTTAATGTATACTTAAAACGACCTTCCTCGTCCACCGGCAAGGTGTCCAGCAGTGTTTCCGTACTAAAGTCAAGCCTTTTAAACAACAATACATCTTCTTCATGCAAATCGGACACTTTTCCGGAAATCTGCACCTTATCATCTGCCTTACACGAAAAAAGCAAAGTGATAAGAAGTACTGCTGCCGTTAACGATATATAAGATCTTCTCATGGTTATTCGAATTTATCAGCGATCCTTTGTGCAAGCTGCTGCATTTCCTCTGCTGTCATTTTGAAAACAGGACGGGAAAAACTCATATCCCTTTCAGAATCAATGGGAATCAAATGAATGTGTGCGTGTGGCACTTCCAGTCCCAGCACAGCTACACCAATCCTGTTACAGGGAACAACTGCTTCTATAGCTTTTGCCACCCTTTGTGCAAAGCGGAATAAATCTCCAAGAGTCTCTGCGTCCAGGTGAAACAGATAATCTACTTCCTGTTTTGGAATGACCAGAGTATGACCCTTTCGTCTGGGGTTTATATCTAAAAAAGCATAGAAGCGCTCGTCTTGCGCAATTTTGTAAGACGGAATTTCGCCCGCTGCGATACGTGAAAAAATACTTGCCATAATCAATACGAAATATCTAAAACTTCAAAAGCCACCATACCGGAAGGAGTTTCCACCTGTGCAATTTCTCCTTTCTTCTTCCCTAGCAAGCCTTTTCCGATGGGAGAAGAAACTGCCAGTTTTTTTTCTGCCAGATTGGCTTCGCTTTCACCAACCAGAGTAACCTCCATGATAGATTTATTATCTACATTTCTGATTCTGACTTTATTCATAATCTGGATTACTTCTGTATTAAGCAAAGATTCATCGATGACACGAGCATTGATAATCAAGTTTTGCAACTGGGCAATTTTCATTTCAAGTAGACCTTGTGCATCTTTTGCTGCTTCATATTCTGCATTTTCAGACAAATCACCCTTATCCCTGGCGTCTGCAATAGCCCGGGCAGCTGCTTCCCTTTCTACGGATGTCAGCCGGTTCAACTCTTTTTTCAACCTCTCCAGTCCTTCAGCTGTGAGATAATGAGGCTTAGTCATACTTTTGTATACTTTTATGTTAGAATTTTGGTTTGAGAATCTCTGAAAATAACAGGGCTTTTTTGGCATCAAAACCCATCTCTTTTAACTTTTCTTTACCACGGCTGTGGTGTGTTTCTTGTACAGACAGTAATTCCATAGGCTTGGGTTCCGTTACGGGTTCGGGCTCCGGTACGGTATCCAACACCTGCTCCTGACGAACCTCTTCGTTACCTGTATCTACTGTATCAAAAAACAGTTGGCGAGGCCTTGTCAAGGCTTGCTTCTTCTTCTTTTTTGCGTTGATAATTCCCAGTGTTACTGCCAATATACTCAGCAATATGGTTACCAATGAATCTGATTTCATTGCAATGCTTCTTTATCTTTTATCAATTGTTCTTTAAGAGCTTCCAAGGAGGGGAAGGCCACTTCTTGTCTGTGGTACTTCAACAACCTTACCCGGATATCCAGCCCGTATATGTTGTCTTCAAAATCAAAGATATGTGTTTCTAAGGTCTGTTCCAAATGTGCAGCTACTGTAGGGCGAACTCCTATGTTCATCATCCCGCCATACCATTTGCCATTCAAACGGGCTTCTACCTTGTATACTCCATTGGCAGGAATTTGTTTTAGTGGTTCATATAACTGCATATTGGCCGTTGGAAAACCCAAGGTTCTCCCTATACGGTTTCCCTCCACCACAACGCCATGCATACAATACGGATAACCTAACCAGCGATTGGCCGTTTCTATGGAACCCGAAGCCAGGGCTGCTCGTATTTTCGTGGAGCTGATGTGTTCTCCCCGCTCCGTTACGAATTCCGGAACCCAGACAATCTCGACTCCACAACTGCGAGCCGCTTCCGTCATCATGTCCCGGCTCTTAAGCCCGCCATTACCCAGACGGTGGTCAAAACCAGCTATCAGTACGTTTACTCCGTATTGCTTAACCAGATACTCTTTGCAAAACTCTTTGAAAGAAAACGTTGCCAATTCTTTGGTAAAGGGAATGACCTCAAAAGCATCCACTCCAAGGCTGCGGATGATTTCTTTCTTTTCCTCCAAAGACGTCAACATACGTAATATATGCGCATCCTGCTGCAAGACAGCCCGGGGATGCGGCCAAAAAGACAATACAACACTCTTTGATCCAAGGCTTTTTGCCTTTTCTGTCAACGTGTTGAGTACAGCTCTGTGTCCCAGATGTACTCCATCAAAAAAACCTGTAGCTGCTACAACCATTTTACCAATGCAAAATCTTGCCTGTGCGGCATTTTGGAATTATATGCATATACACGGGAAGCTATATAATAAGAGCCTGCCGTCTGAGGTGTTATTCTACACACATACGTTACCTGCCCGTTTGAACGTTCTTCAGGAACGTAGGGAATGATTTCGTCAAGTACCGTTTCCCCATCTTCCGTAAGCCGTGTTACCACCATTTCTACACCAATATCTTCTATAGACAGGGTTCCTAAATAAAGCGTAATCTTTGATACGTTCTCGTTACCTAAAGTAAGTACGTCTTTTGTATCGTTAGGATGTACATATTCCAACACTTCAATAGAGTCCCACTCCCTCTCCATTTTTCTTTTCCAAAACGCCATTTCACGAGCCAATTTAAAATTCTCGGTAGTCATTGCTTTATGGCGCCCTGCCAGCGGCAGGTAATACTGTGTTTCGTAATCCTGCATCATACGTGTAGTCGTAAACCTGTTGGCTACCTGAGTAAGCGTATTCCTGATATGGGCTACCCATGCGACGGGAATCCCATTTGCATCTCTCTCATAAAACAAAGGTGCTATTTCATTCTCCAGCATATTGTAAATGGTGGTGGCATCCAGCTCGTCTTGGTAAGACTGGTTCTCGTACGTTCTGTCTTCCGGTAAAGCCCAACCGGCTCCTTCCCGGTAGCCCTCAACCCACCAGCCGTCCAAAACGCTAAAATGCATAACGCCGTTCATGGCTGCTTTTTCACCGCTTGTTCCGGAAGCTTCCAACGGACGCGTAGGTGTATTCATCCATACGTCTACTCCCTGCACCAGACGTTTTGCCAATTCCATATTGTAGTTGGGCAAAAAGAGGATCTTACCGATAAAGCGCGGCATACGTGACACCTCTACAATGCGCCTGATAAGGTCTTGTCCGGCTTTATCGTGCGGATGTGCTTTCCCTGCAAATAAAAATTGTACGGGTTTATCGGGGTTGTTGATGATTTCATCCAATCTTTCCAGATTGCTGAATAATAAATGAGCTCTTTTATATGTTGCAAAACGGCGGGCAAAACCAATCGTCAACACATCTTTACTCAAAGATTCTCTGATGGTTACGACTTCTTTTGGCGAATAAAATTCCGGAACATTTTTAGTGCCTGACAAAGACTCCACAAGTCTGTCAATCAACTTGGAACGCAGTATGTTTCTTACCTTCCAAATCTCAGCATCATCGGCCGCCAGTTCGTCCGGTCCGGCAGAACGATCTCTGATGGCTTTCCACTCATTGGCTGTCCAGGTAGCATAGTGTACGCCATTTGTCACGTGTCCCACATGTGATTCCAAAGGTAAATACCCCGGCCACAAAGGATTTAGAATAGTCCTGCTCACTTGTCCGTGCAATTTGCTTACCCCGTTAATTTCCTGAGATAAATTAGCCGCCAGGTAGCTCATGGAAAACTTCTGGGTAGGATCGCACATATCGGTTTTTCCCAAAGCCATCAAGGTCTCCCAGGATATTTTCAACCGGTCCGGGTAATGCAAGAAATAAGGACGTAGCATTTCTTCGGGGAAGGAATCGTGTCCTGCAGGTACAGGCGTATGCGTCGTAAAGAGTGAAGAAGCACGTACCACTTCCCGGGCCTCTTCAAAAGAAAGGTTTTCTTCCGTTACATATTCCCGCATTCTTTCCAGCCCTATAAAGGCGGCATGCCCTTCGTTGCAATGGTATACATCGGCTTCTATACCCAGCAGACGGAGTGCCCGTATACCCCCAATACCCAGTAACATTTCCTGTTTCAGTCTGTTTTCCCAGTCTCCGCCATACAATTGGTGTGTAATGCTGCGGTCTTCCTGTGCATTGTCTTCAAAGTCTGTGTCCAACAAATACAAAGGCGTCCTGCCGACTTCTGTTTTCCATATACGTGCATATACATTCCTTCCGGGAAGAGCAACACTGACCATCAACCAATTACCGTTTTCATCCCTTACGGGAGTAACGGGTATTTTCTGAAAATCAATCACTTCTTTATCACTTACCTGATCTCCCTGCGCAGACAAAACTTGCCTGAAATATCCGTAACGGTACAGCAAGCCCACAGCCGTCAGAGAAACACCTTTGTCAGAAGCTTCTTTCAAATAATCTCCTGCCAGGACGCCCAGTCCTCCGGAATAAATTTTCAAACTCCAATCCAAGCCATATTCCATGCTGAAATACGCAATATCCGGCCCTTTCAATGTTTCCCGTTCTTTCATATAGGCCATAAATTGTGCTTCTACCTCATCCAGGTTTTTCAGAAATATTTTGTCTTGTTCCAGGGCTTTATATTGCTTAAAAGAAATCTTGTCCAAAAGGAGTATGGGATTCTTTTCCACTTCCCGCCATAACTTAGGATTTATCCCGGAAAAGAGCCTGCGTGCATCCCTGTTCCAGGACCACCATAGATTTTTGGACAAAATATCCAAAAAGGCCAGGCGGGCCGGCAATTGTTTCTGAATGGTGACCGCTGACCATGTGGGCGGTGTATATACCCGGGTCTTTTGTACAACCTGGCATTCCTCCCGGGATGCAGAAAATGATTCCGGAATATCTATCATCTTTTTCAAAGCCATAGCATATGCTTTTTTATAATACTGTAATTGATGCTCCCACAACGCTATGGTAGAGACATCACGGGCATTTTCCTTAGCTTCTGCAGCTTTTTGTTCAGAAAGCCGGCTTTTGTCACGTACTATGCCCGCTACTTCCGTAACTACCTGAGCGTGGTTGCTGTCGTTACGGTATACAACATGAATGCCCGTTGTCGGCTTTTTATACATTTTTTCAACCCACACTCCAAAACCCGCCAAAGATGTGGTTACCGTCGGTACAGAAAAGGCAAGACTCTCCAACGGAGTGTACCCCCATGGCTCATAATAGGACGGAAAGATGGTCAAATCCAAGCCGATGAGCAATTCGTAATACGTCTTGTTGATAAGACCGTCATCTCCGTTCAGATAGCACGGAATAAAGAAAACTTGTACGTTGTCTTTCTCTGAATTGTACAAGCCTTGCTCCCTCATGACATTCAATACGGGGTCATACTCCGGATCGTTCAGATAATGAGACATAATGGGATGGTCGTAATCTTTTCTGGGTCCGTTATGATTGGCAGGAACCATAATGAAGGCCAGAATGGGTCTGTCCGCTGCACTTCTTTCACGGTTAAGCCGAGCTAAAGCTTCCAGAAAGATATCAATACCTTTATTCTTAAATTCGTAACGACCGCTTATGCCCACCAGAAAAGCCGACCGGTCTATCTTGCGGTTGAGCATACGTGAAGCCAGGTACATCAAGGCTTCCCTGCCTTCCTGCTGCTTCTGTGCAAAAATTTCCCCCGGCGGCGTAATGCTGTTTTCAAAACCGTTGGGAGTTACCACATCAACTTCTCTTTCCAGGAATCGGCGGCATTCACCGGCTGTAATATCACTGACTGTCGTAAATACGTCTGCATGCGTTGCCGCTGTTTTTTCCAGGGAATGTTTAGCCATGACATTGTATTCCCTGGCTTTCTCCAAAGCGTTGTATTTGTCAATATTATCATACAGCGGCAGTCTGTTTCCGGCAATGGAGCGCCCCACAACGGTAGCGTGTGTGGTAAAAGCCGTAGCCACCGGTACTTCTGCCCATTTCAAATACAACAAACCCATACCTGTCATCCACTCATGAAATTGGGCTACACTCTTATGGTGCGATGCCAGGTTGAAACGGATGAAACTCTCTATTACCTTTCCTGCAGCATAGCCAAATAAAGCCGGTTCTATATAATCCCATTGCCCGCTGATAGAATCCAGATGGAATTTTTTCCAAAACTCTGTAAATATCTCGTCTTTACGTGCAATATAGGAAGAAAAATCTACCAATACGGATATCGGGTTCCCGGGAACATTCCATCTTCCCACACGAATCCTCAACCCTTCTTCGGCAGCTTTATCCCTCCATGCCCTCAGCAATCTTACGTCTTCCAGAAATTCCGGGTTTTGTTTTGTTTCTCTCCACACATCGGGACCAATAAGTATATGCCGGTTATCCATTTCCTTAGACATATGCAAGGCCTTGGTCGCGATTACGGTATGGATTCCTCCAACCTTATTGCAAACTTCCCAACTCACTTCGAACAAGTAGTCGGGATTCAGGTTCATTTGATTCTTCATAAAGTTTATTTTGGTGCGCGTAGCGTGATATCGCTCAGAACATTCATATAATTAATAAAGGCATCGTACGGCGAGTTGTACGGATTGAAGTATTTATGGACATCACCGTCAGAAAAAAGTTTGGTACACATGTAATAAAAATGATCGCTTGTCTGCATGCGCCTGAAATCGCGTTGTAAATCCGGGTCCCCGCTCTTCCTTACCCTGTCTTCCAGGACATACAGGTGTTTAAAAGCATCTTGCTGCAATTCGTTTCCCTGCCAGGCACTTATATCTCGTTCTTCATCGGCCCAGGAAATGGCATACGGCACATGCAGAGGAGCTATCGGCTGGTGTTTGGCCGCAGCTTGAGCCGGTGTTAATATTTCCAGATTCGTATGGTTAAGAATCATGCCGGGCAATGCTTTGAGAAAATCAAAAATACCCGATTGTGCCGGCTGGTGTTCTCCAAAGCTTTCATAATCCATAAATATGTTCAGCAGTTCATCTTTTTCCAGGGCGCCTGCAATCCAACCGGCATATTTCTCTGCTGTCAAAGGCCAATCACCCCATGTTTGATCCGAAAACCGAAAAGCTATATCATCACTCAGCCTGAAGTTTCTAAGCAACAGTTTCAATTTGGGATTCAGAGCGTTAACGTATAAGTAATTAGGACTTTTCCATCCAAGTATGTGACGTGCTCCTTCTGTCAATAGGGTTGTATATCCCATATCAGCCACCAATGCTCCAATGGTATCTGAATAAATCAGCTCTGTATTGCGGAAAGTTGTAGGTTTCTGCCCAAAATACCGCTCTACCGCCTTCTGATGCATCATTACCTGGTTTTTAAACTTTTTGGGAGAAATCAAAGAAGAAAGCGAATGCGAATACGTTTCTGCCAAAAATTCAACGTGTCCCGAAGCCGCCAATTCCTTAAAAGAATCCAAGGCTTCGGGGGCGTATTGTTCCATTTGCTCTATAGCCATACCGCTGACAGAAAAAGCCACCTTGAAAGCTCCTCCATATTCCTTGATTACATCCAAAATCAATCGGTTGGCAGGGATATAACAACGCGATGCCACCCTGGACATGATGGTCTTATTTGAAAAGTCGTCAAAATAAGAATGGTTCTTGCCTATGTCAAAAAACCGGTATTGACGAAGTCTGTAGGGCTGGTGTACTTGAAAGTACAGACAGATTGTTTTTTTCATACGTTTGATTTTTTCAATGATTCTTCCAATACAGTCCGATAGATTTTTTCAACCTTGGCGGCTGCATGATCCCACTTTAATGCGTTTACTTCTTCCAGACCGTATCTTATTGTCATCGATCTCAATGCATTGTAGGTAAGTAAACCGTATATAGCATCGGCCAGGGCGTTTACATCCCAGAAATCTACTTTTATAGCGTGCTGCAATACCTCGGCTACACCGGACTGCTTGCTAATAATGGCCGGTACTCCTGCGCGCATGGCTTCCAGGGGCGAAATGCCAAAAGGTTCAGATACAGAGGGCATCACATAGACATCTGAGTAGGCAAACATGTTTTTCACATCTTCTCCTCGCAAAAAGCCCGTAAAATGGAAATGTGATGAAATGCCTAATTTGGCAACGCGTCTGACGGAGCGGTGAAACATGTCTCCGCTGCCTGCCATGACAAAGCGTACATTTTTTGTTTTCTGCAATACTTTGTAAGCAGCTTCAATAAAGTACTCCGGACCTTTCTGGTACGTTATGCGTCCTAAAAAAGTAACGATTTTCTCAGGTACGGCTCTGTTGACGGTTCGATCTTCTACTGCGCTGAAATCTACTGCATTATGAACCGTAACGACCTTTTCGGGAGGAATATGGTATTTATTGATGATGGTATTGCGGGTCAAGTCACTGACGGCAATGATACGATCCGCTGCTTCCATACCCCTCCTTTCCAAATCGTAAACTTGTTGGTTAACGTCTTCCCCGGTTCTGTCGTACTCCGTGGCGTGTACATGAATGACAAGCGGTTTCCCCGAAACGCGTTTGGCTGCTATTCCTGCCATATTGGTCAACCAGTCATGCGCATGAATGACATCAAACGTATGCTGACGTGCTATGGCAGAAGCCACCAAAGCATACCGCATAACTTCTTCCATCAGATTAGCCCCGTATTTTCCTGAAAACTTATATTTGTTTCCAAAGGAAATCTTAAAATTATTCCATTCTTCTTCTCTTGCCAAATCTACTTGTTCTGTAAACTCATCAGGGCCCAGGTAAGGAATCAAATTGGAAGTAACTTTCAGAAACTGCACTTTTTCAAACATCGTCCGCGCCTCTTCTTTGGTCTGAAATGCAACCACATCACTGGCATTAATGATTTGTACGGCACTTTCGTCTTCATCTCCGGAAGCCGAAGGCATGACAAAAAGTACCTCTACCTGATGCTTGGCCAAGCCCTTGGTCAAACCGTCACAGGCCGTACCCAAACCTCCCGATATGTGGGGAGGGAACTCCCATCCAAACATCAATACTTTCATGTTTCGTCAAATGTTTCAATAAGTTTCATACTACTCAGTATACCTGCGACACTACGTGCTCCGAAAGGACATCCGTGCGGCCTGTGTGGCGGATCACCGTCATACAGTTCCGCAAGAGATCCTACACCATGTTCTGTTAAATCTTCTTCGAAAGCCTGTATAATCTCTTTGGCTGAAGGGACGAAATTTTTTCCATGCAGTCTGAATTGTGCATTCAAATAGTGTTCCAACAACCAAGGTGCCGTAGAACCGTTCAGAAAAGCTTTTTCTCTTTCTTCCTGAGTTCCCTCATGTCTCCCTTTATACAATGGATTCTTTGGGGAGAGCGTTCGAATACCCCTGGTGGTCAACAATTCCTTGCGACAAGCCTCCAATACCCTGTGGATGGTTTCATCAGATAATGGTGTATACGGCAAGGAACAAGCAAAAAGTTGATTGTGACGCGTATCTACATTCAGCTCTTTATAGTTAAAAAAATCAGCCAGGTGTGAGCGCGCTTCACACCAAAAAGTAGGCAAGAAATTCTCTTTGATCAATGCCGGCAGGTATCCAAATTCGGCTTCAAACGCATCTTCTTCTTTGTCTTGAGACAACTCCAGTGCAAAACATACGGCGTTGTACCACAAAGCACAAATTTCCACCAAATAACCGCTGCGTACCGCCTCTTGTTTTTCATGTACCCACAGCAAACCGTTATCGTGCAACTGCACTTTGTCTGTCCCTTTTTTATAATGGTTGAGAATAGATTTGAGCAGTGGTCCGTACGTCTTCCATAAAGTATTCTTGTCTTGTGTCAAGGATACATATTGCTGCAACGTACGGAAGAGCCACAACGGGGTATCGGGAGCATGGTACAGCTTATCTTCGTCTTCCGTCAACGCTTCCAAGGCGTGCTCAAAGAGGCTTTTGCCATCCTGGGCATAACAAACCAAACCCGGCAATGCTATGGCTGTATTACGCAAGGACGTATCCAACCACGGATAACCTTCCATAACAAGCAATTTGTCTTCCCTGTCAATCAAAAATTGAGAAGCAGCAATCTTTAAACAATTTTTGAACGTGTCCCTTACCGGCCGCTTATCCAATTGATCACGAAAAGCAGCTGTAAGACGCGACGGATTGACAGGAGTTAAAGATGCCGAAAAAATAATGCTTTGCCCTTTTTTAATGGGACATTCAAAATACCCCGGAACAAAGAGGTCTTCCCTGTAGTCGTACCCCCTCTCCTTTTCTTTAAGGTACTCAATATTCCTGTACCAATCGGGTACTTTCACAAACTCGTTCTGCACGCTCAGCTGCATGTATACATATGGGAATCCGCCATACAGGCGATAGCCTACTCCTTTTTCCACTACGGTATGAAAAGTGTCTGCAGCCATGTTGGCATGCGTCAGGCTGTGGATGTTTCTGAATGCCAAAAAAGGTTTCAGCCTCAAAACAGTGGGCGAATGTGCATCCAAAAGGGTATACCTTATGAGCAGTTGTTGCTTGTTATACAAGAACATCAGTTCTTTTTTGAAAACCATGCCGCCTATCCTGTATGTCAATGCGGTCAACCGGTTCATTTCAAAATCTACTATGTACTTATGTCCTCTTGGTTCATAAATGCCCGGATACCTGTGAATGCCCAGGTTAAACGCTTGATTATGTTGTATAAGTGTTTCGTCCAAAGAAGACAGCAACACGTGCCTTTCGCCTCCTAAAGCATCTATAGGCAACACAAAAAGACCATGGTATTTTCTTGTATTACAGCACGTCAAGGTTGTATTCAAATATCCTCCTGCTCTGTTTACCGCAAGAATTTCCCTTTCGAGTGCATACTCAAGATTTCCCAATTCTTGTTTTTTGAATTGTAAATACGCCATAAATGATTTCTTTGTTCTATAAACCTGCAAGATACAAAATTATTCCGCAACAAAGACCATTGCAGTGCGGGCCGGCAAATATAAGAAAAGTCTGTTGGTTCCCGGCTGCTGTATGGTAACATGTACGGTTCCCCTGCGGTACCTGTCAAAGCCGCCGTACCTGGGGTTGTCTGTATCGAGGATACACGTGTAGGCTCCGGGTTTTACCTCCAACCCGTAATCTGTATAAGATCTGTTCGGGCTCCAATTAAATACAAATAGTAAATTTCCCCTTGTGAAAGCCAGCACTTGCGACCCTATATCCTGCACAACCGGTTGCGGGGGATGGTCAAATAGCAGACGCTCTTTTGCCATTCTTATCATATCCATGTCAAAGAGTTCCAAGTCCTTATACCGCAATAATTCATGATCTGCCAAAGACCACTGCCTGCGTGCATATTGGTAACTCCAATCATTGCCTTGCCTGGGAAAATCTATCCACTCCGGATGTCCGAACTCATTACCCATGAAGTTTAAATATCCGTCACCGGCTGTAGATAAAGTAAGAAGACGAATCATCTTATGCAAAGCCACACCTCTGTCAACAATCAGAGATTCTATATCCTTACTCATAGACGTATACATCTCTTTGTCCATCAACCTGAAAATAATTGTCTTATCCCCTACCATAGCCTGGTCGTGGCATTCGGCATAAGACAAGGTACGCTCATCACCGCGTTTGTTGGTCAACTGGTAAAACATATCACCCACGTGCCAATCTTCATCCTTTATCTCTTTTATCCATTTAATCCAATAGTCAGCAACTCCCATGCTCAAACGAAAATCAAAGCCGATACCGCCCAGCTCAGCCGGATAAGCCAAAGAAGGCATACCGCTTACATCTTCCGCTATAGTAATCGCCTCGGGATTGCTTTGGTGGATTAGACGGTTGGCCAATCCCAGGTACACAAGGGCGTCCTCGTCTTGCGTGCCGTCAAAATAATCTCCATATCCTGTAAAATCACGGCCCAATCCATGGTCGTAATATATCATGGAAGTCACGCCGTCAAACCTAAAGCCATCAAAACGAAATTCCTCCGCCCAATACTTGATATTAGACAGCAAAAAGTGCAACACAGCTTGTTTACCATAGTCAAACAGCCTGGAAGACCACAAAGGATGTTCCCCCCGTTCACCTTTGTGAAAATACAAATCGTACGTACCGTCAAAGCGGCTCAAGCCCTCCAGCTCATTTTTCACGGCATGTGAGTGTACCAGATCCAATACGACAGCTATCCCTCTGGCATGAGCCTGATCTATCAAATGTTTCAGTTCTTCCGGGGTGCCAAAACGTGAGCTGACGGCAAAAAAATTAGAGACTTGATAGCCAAACGAACCGTAATACGGATGCTCTTGAATGGCCATCAATTGCAGGGTGTTGTATCCCAATCGCTCAATCCTGGGTAATACGTCTTTTGTAAAACTGTTGAAAGAAGAAACACCCGGTTCTTCCCCACTCATGCCTATATGCGCTTCGTATACCAATGGATTTTTAATTTTCTCCGGGGGTGCATATTTCCATTTATACGGTTTTTGAGGATTCCAGACTTGCGCACTGAATATTTTTGTCACCGGATCTTGCACACACCTTCTTACGTAAGCAGGAATTCTTTCCCCGGACCCGCCCGGCCATTCCAAAAACCATTTATACAATTGACCGTGACACAATGCATCTTCCGGCAGGTGTAACTCCCAATTGCCCCCTCCAACAGGTTCAAACGCATAATCAGGATGTATTTCCCATCCGTTGCAATCTCCTATCAAATACATATCGGTCGCGTTAGGAGCCCATTCCCTGCATACCCACCCTTCTTTCGTTTTGTGAACTCCGTAATACAGATGGTTGTTGACAGCCTCCAGCAACGACTCGTGTGCTCCCGTTATTTCTTTCATCCGGGTGTTCAGCAATTGTTCCCTCCTGAGCAATACCGGTCTGTATGGTTTCAGGAAAGGGTCATGTTCCCATATGTAACGTTTTGTTTGCATCAATTTTCAAAATCGCTCAAAAGGGTTTCTGCATCTTCCTGTACTTTGTGCAAATATTCCCTGCAAAAGGTAACGAGCTCAAGAGCTCTTTTTACTTTAGCTGCAATGATTCCCAAATCTGCATCGGGGCGCTCCAATTCTTCTACTATTTTTTCCAGCTCTTTACGTGCGGCCGGGTACGTCAAATCTTTTTCTTTCTTCATTATTCTTTATTTATAGCATCCACAACAGAGGTTATGCTTCCGTTATGAAGTATCGTCTCAATGCTATGACCGGGCTCCAGATGCCCGGCATCCAACAAAGCCTTCCCCCGGAACAACGTGAGGGAATATCCTTTTTTTAACAACGTCAACGGATTGTTGCCGGTAATGCGTTGTTCCAACAATTCCATATCGTGCAGGTGTTTACGTACAGTCCAGGTAACACTTGCCTTCATATCTTTAAGCAAATACTCCAACGCTTTTTTTTCGCTTTCAATCCTGTAATGAACGGCTTTTTCCAGCTTGCGCAAAACCTCAACCACCCTGAGCTCTTCTTCTGCCAAATGGTTGTTTAAAAAATCAGCAACAGCCGTGGGCGTCTTCAACGCTTTATGTGCTACCATGTCTGCGATATGCACATCTCTATGGTGCCCTATTCCTGTAATTACCGGAATAGGAAACTGTGCAATATGGGCTGCCAAATCGTAATTGTCGTAACTGTGCAAATCTGTCACAGCTCCCCCACCGCGTAATATCAGAAGCAGATCAAAAGAGGTATCGTGTTCCAGGACCGCCTCCATAGCCTCTATGATACTTCCCGGAGAACCATCTCCCTGCATGAGTGCTGTAAAGAGTTCAGTTCGGAAAGCAAAACCTCCTTTTTTGATATGATCGGCAAAATCTTGATACCCCGCTGCTGCCGGAGAGGAAATAACAGCGAGCTTCAAAGGTACCGCAGGAAAAGGCAGCTGTTTGTTCATGTCAAAGATGCCTTCTTTTACAAGCCTGTCTATTGTTTTTTTTCTTTCCGCCTCTATATCGCCCATCGTATAGGAAGGGTCTATGTTCAACACAACAAGGCTTAAGCCGTATAAAGGATGCATATTGGGTTCCACACTCAGCAATACCTGTATACCGGCCTGTAGGTGCATACCTGTGGAAGTCCTGAAAAACGGTTCCAGTAAGGCATACCGGCCTGCCCAAATGACAGCCTGGGCTTTGGCAACCAATTTGTCCGTTGCTTTGTCTTTTTGCACCAATTCCATATAACAATGCCCTTTGCTTAACGATATGTGGTTTATCTCTGCCCTTACCCAGCAAGGGGCCTCAAATGCATGGTGGATGGCTTCTTCCAGACGTTTCTGTAAATCAATCAGATCCATTTTCAACATACTACAAATTTACGTAAAATATCAAAAAACACTATCTTAGCTCCATGGAGATCAAACAAGCCGTCTTTCATTCTTCTTCTGTAAAACCGGATGAACCCGTTGTGCCTGCCTTTCAGGAGGTGGCATTCATTGGCAGGTCAAATGTGGGAAAATCTTCACTTATCAACGCGCTTTGCCGAAAACAACAATTGGCCCACACGTCGTCTACGCCCGGAAAAACACTCTTAATCAATCGTTTTCTTATTGATGACAGCTGGATGATTACCGATCTCCCGGGTTATGGTTATGCCAAAGTATCAAAAACACAAAGAGCCGCTCTTAGAACCATGATTCACAAATACATTCGTTTTGCTCCGGACATGGTGCTTCTTCTTGTTCTTTTGGATTCCAGGCATCCTTTGCAATCCATCGATCTTGGTTTTCTGTTACAGCTGGGCCAATGGGAAATTCCATTTGCCTTAGTATTGACAAAAACCGACAAACTCTCAAAAACAGCACTGCAAAAACAAACAGAAGGCTTTGAACAAGCTCTTTCCACCTACTGGGATCCGTTGCCGCCTATGTTCCCCGTTTCTGCAAAAACAGGGGCGGGCCGAGATGAATTGTTGGATTATTTAGGTTCCGTCCTTATATTTGCCAAATCTTCTAAGCTAACGGACAATGGATCATCTGCATTTATTTAAAATCTTCTCTTGCCGCGGATCCAGATATCTTGCCGAACGTATTTCCAGTCATCTGGGTCTACCCTTGGGATTGCTATCTGTAACCACATTCAATGACGGTGAATTTCAACCGGCGTTTGATGAAAGTGTGAGGGGAGCCACCGTATTTATTATACAATCTACCTTCCCGCCTGTTGACAACTTGTTTGAGTTGTTGCTTACCATAGACGCTGCCAAAAGAGCTTCTGCCTATAAAGTCATGGCCGTAATTCCTTATTTCGGCTGGGCCAGACAAGATCGTAAAGACAGACCGCGCGTATCCATTGGAGCAAAAATGGTAGCCAACCTGCTTCATGCCGTAGGATGTGACCGCGTTATGACCATGGATTTGCACGCAGACCAAATCCAGGGCTTTTTTGATTTCCCGGTAGACCACGTGTATTCCAGCTCTGTTTTTGTTCCGCACATTAAAAGCCTGAACCTGGAAAACCTCTCAGTGGCTGCCCCCGACATGGGCGGAGCCAAAAGGGCCAATGCATACGCCAGAAAGCTGGAATGTCCCTTGATAATTTGCCATAAATCAAGAGAGAAAGCAAACGTAGTGGGCAGTATGACGGCCATCGGAGAAGTAAAAGACAGAAACATCATCATTCTGGACGATATGATTGATACAGCAGGTACCATCGTAAAAGCTGCCGAAATGATGATCGAAAAAGGTGCTTGCAGCGTACGAGCTATGGCCACCCATCCTGTTTTATCCGGACTGGCCTACAATACTATTGCCAACTCACCGTTGGAAGAAGTAATTGTCACAGATACCATACCCTTGTGTAATGACCCCGGAGTAGATAAAAGCAAAATAAAAGTATTATCCATCGCACAAGAATTTGCAGATATCATTGAAAAAGTGTATAACTACCAATCCATAAGCAGTAAATTTACTTTGTAATGAAACCGGTAGAGCATGTATACAACACCCTGACAAACGGTATCAGCCGTTTTTTTAAAGAAGCAGGGAAAAAGAAAGCCGTATTGGGCCTCTCGGGAGGTCTTGATTCTGCCGTTGTAGCATGCCTTGTGCAAGACGCCCTGGGTCCGTCTCATGTACACGGACTACTTATGCCCGGTCCTTTTTCCACCATCCACTCACTTACAGATGCTCTAAAATCTTGCTCGCTCAACAACATCAGCCACCACATTGTATCCATAGATGCCGTTTATCAGAAATTACTACGTGAACTCTCTCCTGTCTTTGAACACACGACACCTGACGTGACAGAAGAAAACATGCAGGCGCGTATCCGTGGAATCTGCCTTATGGCCTACGCCAACAAGCACGATGCTTTATTGCTGTGCACAAGCAATAAAAGCGAACTGGCCATGGGATACGGAACCTTGTACGGAGACCTCACAGGAGCCTTGATGGTTCTAGGAGATGTATACAAAACACAAGTATACGAATTGGCTCATTTTCTGAACAGAGAACGAGAACGTGTGCCGGAACATTCCATTTTGAAAGAACCTTCTGCTGAATTGCGTATAGGTCAAAAAGACAGTGACACTTTACCTCCTTATGCCATACTGGATCCAATCCTCAAGGCCCTGATAGAAGAAAAACGAACCGTAAAAGAAATCATCAATGCAGGATTCCCTTTAGATATTGTAGTACGCATCAGCCAGCAAGTAGGTAAGTCTTCTTTTAAATATTTGCAAGTACCTCCGGTATTGGCTGTGACAGAGCATCCTCTGCTCCCTAAAAACAAGTGTTACCGCTATTCTACATGACAGTTTTTATATTATCGCTGGGAGTATTGGCTTTAGGTATCGGTGCCGTAAGTCTGATGGTTCTTGTTAAAAAGAACCACAGCTTTTCCCGTTTTTCAGTAGGACATAACCCACATATGCACAAACGGGAAATCAAGTGCCCGAAAGAAGAAGAAAAATTACTCCATAAAAAAGAAAAAAATGGGTATTGTAGCCATTGTTGGAAGGCCTAATGTGGGTAAATCCACCCTCTTCAACAGGCTGGCGGGGAGACGTCAAGCCATTGTGGACCCTGTTTCGGGTGTCACAAGAGATCGTCATTACGGAAAAACAGACTGGAACGGAAGGGAATTTTCCATCATTGACACAGGAGGCTACGCAGAAAAATCAGGAGATTTCTTTGAAGAACAAATCCAACGACAAGTATTGATTGCCATTGAACAGGCTGATGTCGTACTGTTTGTGGTAGATGTACAAACAGGTATTACGGATTACGACCTGACCATAGCAGACTTATTAAGAAAATCAGGCAAAAAAGTCATAGTCGTTGTCAACAAAGTAGACGACGGAAGGTCTATATACGATACGTATGCTTTCCATGCATTGGGTTTGGGAGAACCTGTTTCCATAGCAGCCATCAGTGGAAGCGGCACAGGCGATTTGCTGGATAAGGTACTGGAGCTGCTTCCGGCAAAAACAGCAAAGGAAACCGAACAACACATCCCTCATCTGGCTATCGTAGGAAAGCCCAATGTGGGGAAATCCTCTCTGGTAAATGCGTTCCTTGACGAAGAAAGAAGCATTGTGACCCCGCTGCCGGGTACTACCAGAGACTCATTGACTACACATTACAACAAGTTCGGACACGAATTTATGTTGGTAGACACGGCAGGATTGCGGAAAAAATCAAAAACAAAAGAAGATCTGGAATTTTATGCTTCCATGCGTTCCATCAAGGCCATAGAACAGGCAGATGTATGTATTGTCATGATAGACGCATCGATGGGCATCGAGGCGCAAGATCTGAACATTTTTCATTTGGTCTGGAGAAATAAAAAGGGATGTGTGCTGGTGGTAAACAAATGGGATTTGGTAGAAAAAGACACCCATACGCAAGACGTTTATGAAAAAACCATCAAACAACGAATAGCACCTTTTACGGACGTTCCCATTGTTTTCACCTCTGTCGTCAAAAAACAAAGGATATTGCAAATACTGCAAACGGCTTCAGAAGTTTATGAAAACAAATCCAAGCGCATAGCCACTTCACAACTGAACGAGGTCATGCTCCCCATCATTGAAAAAACACCTCCACCGGCAACAAAAGGAAAGTACATCAAAATAAAATACATTACGCAACTGCCTACTTCCTCACCCTCTTTTGCCTTTTTCTGTAATTTACCGCAGTACGTAAAAGAACCGTACAAGCGTTTCCTTGAAAACTCGTTGCGTGAACATTTTCATTTCCACGGTGTGCCTATTCAGATTTTTATGAGAAAAAAGTAAGAAAAGGACCGGACTCAATCTTTTTCTATACGTACCTGTTGGAGCGTATGTTCTTCTCTTTTTGACTTAACAAAAAGTGTTACCCTAAAACGTTCTCCCCCGGCTAATAGTGTCCCGATGCAATAACGCATGGGTACTGCTCCGCTCAAATGTACAATGGTGAAGGATTTTGGCGTATATCTGGAATAGAATTTTTTCATGAGTTGACGGGCCTGGCTTCTGCTGCAAACACCCGTGCTGCCCAATATTTCAATTTCTATGTCTTCTGCAAACCATTGGGCAAAAGTAGCAGCATCGCCGCTTTTCAGATCGTTCCCGATAGCCGTGAAAAGTGTTTTTGACTCCTGGTCCTGAGCCTTTGTCTGCAAAGGTACCGTCATTAAAACACTCATTAAAAGAAAGAATACTGTTGCCTTTCCTTTCATAACTACAATCTAAAACATGGGCAAGTTACACATATTTTCTTACTTTTGCCCAATGAATATTGTGCTGCTTTGTATGGGTAAAACACAAATGCCTTATTTAAAGGAGGGCATTCTGGAGTATGAAAAACGACTGCAACATTACGTACGTTTTACTCGTTTAGAATTGCCCGATATTAAAAAACCGGCATCTTTACCCTTCCCCCTGATCAAAGAAAAAGAAGGCAAACAGTTGTTAAAACAAATAAAAGCAGAAGACCATCTTGTTCTTTTTGACAAAAGGGGCAGCATCTATACATCCAAGCAAATGTCGTTCCAGATTGAACAACTTCACCAAAAAAATATACGAAACCTGGTGTTTGCCATCGGAGGAGCCTATGGGTTTTCTGAGGAAGTAAAAAACAGGGCACAAGAAATGTGGTCCCTTTCCAAACTTACCTTTCCTCATCAGCTGGTACGTTTATTGTGCATAGAACAGATTTACAGGTGCTTTACCATCATAAAAGGAGAAAACTACCACCACGAATGAATCACAAAGAGCTGTTTGAAAAATTCCGGAATTACCAATACTGGCTGCCTTTAATAGTAGCCGGTGTACTTCTTGTTTTGTCTTTTTCAGAGTTGACTCCCCATAACAAACGTATGGGAAGGCTGGTAGAAGTGGAAAAAAGACTCCATCACAAACAACGCACCATAGAAAAAATAGCGCGGAAAGAACTGGAGCGGGAGATGATGGCAGACTTGTCGGAAGACCGCCTTCCCGATGATATGGTCATCTATAAATATTACAAAGACAGCCTTATATCCTGGATAAACACCTTTCCCATTGTCAATGACAGCTACAGTCCGGGGACTATGTTTCCCGGTTTCTCCTATTTCTCAAGAAACACCATCCTTCACCAACCCCTTACCGGAGTTGACGGAACGGAACAGTACATGAATCTGGGAAGTGCATGGTACGTAGTCCGAGCTTACAGTAAAGACCATGTCACACTTATTACAGGGATACTTATAAAAACAGATTTCCCTTTTAGCAACAGCTTTATTGAGTCCAAGGTCAACCGTTCTCTTAAACTGCCTTTACACAGTTCCATTGTCCCCCTGAATCTTGATGAAGGTTTTATTGTCTTTGGCAAAGATGATGGAGTACTGTTTACCATCTTGAGCGATACTTCCCTCCAGGACTATACAGACGCTGTCATTTTAAGATGGATTGCCACAGGTTTGGCCATACTTTCTTTGCTTTTGTTCTATTTCAAGAAAAGAAAAGCCATTCATGCTGTGTGGGTAATGGCTTTACTGGGACTGGTAAGGTATGTGATTTTTCTCAATGCTGCTTCTATGCAGCTGGATACCTTATTTTTTTCACCCTTGCTTTTTGCCGGAGGAGCCCTGGAAAATTCCCTGGCAGCCATAGTGCTCAACACCCTTTTTGTGTTTATTGGCGCCTGGGCTCTTTATCTGGCGCGCAATGATATAAAACGCTTGCACAAGACCGGTCCAAAAAGCCGGTCAACAGGTATTTCTCTCTTTCTGTCCTTGCTTATTGCCGCATGTATGTTGTTGACGCACCACACACTCAAGGTGCTTACCATGGATTCCAACATTGTGCTGGAACTGTTCAAGCTGGACGAAATTACCCGTTATTCAGGTGTTGCCTACATTATCCTTTCCCTGCTGTTTCTTTCCATCTTCCTGCTCATTCGTACGTTGCCCGTCCATAGAAAAACAAAATTACATACGTTCCTGGCCGGTAATCTCTTTACGTATTTGTTTGTCTTTCTTTCGGCCCTTTACAGTCTGATTGCGGTAACCCGCTACGGAAACGAGAAAGAAATCAATCTGTATAAAGTGTGGACACAAAAAATGTCCGTGGAAAGAGACTTGAATCTGGAAATGCAACTCAGGCGTATTGAAGAGAGAATTGCCATAGACCCCATCCTCTCTATTATGATTCAAATGGAGCAGGATCATGACCTGATTCTTTCCCGTATAAGTGAGACGTATTTTTCCGATTTCCTGCAAAAATATCAGATTCAAATCACCATTTGCGAACCGGGCGATGTGCTTGTGGTAGCAGGACAGCCGGGACCCATTTCCTGTTACCAGTATTTCCACAGCGAAATCCTCAAAAACGGAACCCCTTTGGCGGAAGACTCCAGGTTTTATAACATTGACAATAAGCTGGGTACTGTCAGTTATATCGGAGTCTTTACATTTTACAGTTACAGCGGATCGCAAGATTTATACATAGTCTTGGATTCCAGATATATTAAAGATGCTTTGGGTTATCCTTCCCTTCTTTCGGACAGATCGCAACTGGACCGCTTCAAATTGCCTCATAATTATTCCTATGCCAAGTACGTCAATGACAAGCTCGTTTCCAACAGCGGCAAGTACGTATATCCCAGCATATTGAAATTTGCTCCGGAGGAAGGCTTCCATATCCGGAAAGAAAACAAAAGCCTGCACAGTTATTACAGAATTGACAATAAAGTACTCTTTGTTACGCGGCCGTTGCGTTCACCCTTGCCTTATCTTGTATCCCTGTCTTACATTTTTCTGTTCTACGGACTTGTTTTTTTCCTGGTATTGGCGTTTCTCAGAGAAAATGACCTGAAAATCAACCTGCCCAGAAATTCTTTCAGACGCAAAATAACCATCTTGCTGGTAGGTCTTCTGTTTGTGGCTTTGGTATTGATGGCGGCAGGCAGCATAGGATTCGGACTCAAGCTATACGAAGAGACCAACAGCAATCAGATGAGGCAGCAAATGGAGGCAGCGCGCTCCTCGCTGAATGAATACATCCGTTATGCAGACAGATCAAGAGACCCTGCAGCCAGCATGGTGGAATTGATGAACACCATAAACCGCCTGTCTTCCAACATACAAATTCATGTAAACTTGTATGATTTGAACGGCAGACTGCTCCGCTCTTCGCAACCGGAAATTTTTGAACGACACTTGCTCAGCACCCGTATGAGCGACCGTGCATTCCGGGAACTAAAAAACAACGAAACTCCTCAGTTTGTACAGAAAGAAAAAATTGGATCGTTAGTATATTACACCATGTATTCTCCGTTGTACCACACAAACGGAGAACCGGCAGCCTATATCCAGATTCCTTATTTTTCCGGTCAAACAGATGTAACACGTGATACAACAGCCATTGTAGCGGCCATTGTAAACCTGTATTTACTTCTGCTGCTGGGCGCTGTTTTTGTCAGTTATGCTTTTTCCAATCAAATAACAAGACCTCTGGCCCTTATGGGAGAAAAAATAAGCCGCCTGGATGTGACACAGAAACCCGACCATATCCATTATGCTTCAAATGACGAATTAGGGTTATTGGTACAAGCTTACAATAAGATGGCAGACGACCTGAACGAAAGTACAAGACGTCTGAAGCAATCGGAACGGGAGCAAGCCTGGCGTGAAATGGCGCAGCAAATTGCCCATGAAATAAAGAATCCGCTCACCCCCATGCGCTTGAGCATTCAGCACCTGATACGCCTCAAACAGGAAGAATCTCCCAGGTGGAAAGATCAGTTTGATAAAATCCTGGCCTCTTTACTGGAACAAATTGATATTTTATCACAAGCCGCATCGGACTTTTCAAATTTTTCACGATTCAATACAGAAAATCCGGTAGAGGTAGAATTAAACGATTTGATCAAAGAGCAGATGGTTCTGTTTGCTACTTTCGATCATATAAAGATTCATTTTGAATCAAATGTCCCAAAAGCTTATGTCAATGTAAGGCGTAGCCAATGGGTAAGCGTATTGGTGAATTTGCTCTCCAATGCCGTTCAGGCAGTAGAAGAACAAGCCATTGGCGTCATAAGCATAGACCTGGTTGATGAAAAAGAGGATTACCTGCTAAAAGTAGCTGATAACGGACCCGGCGTCCCGGAAGAAAACCGCCACAAATTGTTCCATCCCAACTTTACGACAAAAAGTTCCGGTACAGGGTTGGGCCTGGCCATTTGCCGAGGCATAGTGGAGCAATACGGAGGAAGTATCTTTTATACCCCCTCTGAATGGGGAGGTGCCTGTTTTAACGTTCTCATTCCTAAGACATACGTCATTTAAATAACGGATCGGCATAAGCCTTTACCTCTTCTTCTCCGATAGTTGCCGGTGACAGAATGATGAGCCTTTCCACCACGTTTCTAAGTTCCCGCACGTTGCCGGTCCATTGTAATTTCTGAAGTTCTTCCAAGGCTTGCGGTGTGATATCTTTCATGGCAATGCCGTATTCCTCACAAATCTGCTCAATAAAATATTGGGTGAGCAAAGGAATATCTTCTTTACGCTCAGCCAACGGCGGAACGTGAATGAGTATGACACTCAGGCGGTGGTATAAATCTTCACGAAACGTCCCTTTTTCTATCTCCTTCACCAAATCCTTATTGGTTGCCGTTACTACTCTTACATCAACCTGAATGTCTTTATCCGATCCCACACGTGATATTCTATTTTCCTGCAATACCCGCAAGACTTTGGCCTGAGCTGCCAACGACATATCTCCTATTTCATCCAAAAACAACGTACCCCCGTCTGCCTGTTCAAATTTTCCTTTATGCTGCCTGATGGCAGAAGTAAAGGATCCTTTTTCATGCCCGAACAATTCGCTTTCTATCAACTCCCCGGGAATGGCCGCACAGTTTACCTCTACAAACGGCATGTCAGCACGGAGGCTTTTTTCATGAAGCCACCTGGCCACCAACTCCTTACCTGTACCGTTAGATCCGGTTATCAATACGCGGGCATCGGTCGTAGCTACACGGTCAATCATGGTCCATATGCGATTGATGGCTGCAGATTTTCCTATGAGCGGCGGTACTTTGCTATCTTTTTTCTTTAATTTTTTATTCTCCCGCACCAGGTTCGTTCTGTCGTTGGCGTTCCTTATGGTAATCAGAATCCTGTTCAGATCAAGGGGTTTTTCTATAAAATCATAGGCTCCTTTCTTAATACACTCCACGGCCGTATCTATATTGCCGTGACCTGAAATCATGATTACCGGAATATCCAAACCCATTTCCTGTATCTTCTCCAACACTTCTATCCCATCAATACCGGGCATTTTGATGTCACAAAAAATGGTGTCTATCTGTTCTTTCCCGGATTCCAATAGTGCAAGAGCCTGTTCCCCGTTCTCTGCAAGCAGCACCTTATAGTCTTCGTACTCCAGGATTTCCTTTAATGTATTGCGGATGCTTTTTTCGTCATCTATAATCAGTATCTTCATACGTCCCTCTTTTACGTTTGCAAAGATAAGGGGAATTTCAGAAATAGCAGATTTTCGTTACTTTTGAAAGAGATTATGAAAAAATTAATCATTGCCATTGACGGACACTCTTCCACCGGCAAAAGTACGTTTGCCAAAGCCATAGCCAAAGCCCTGGACTATACGTACCTCGATTCCGGTGCCCTGTACAGGGCTGTTACCTTATATGCATTGGAAAAAGGCTTGTTTTCAGAAAACGGCACGCCCGACACAGAGGCCCTTACAAAAGAGATTCCCCACATCAGGCTCGCCTTTCACAAAGACCCCCATACGGGTGAAAACCATACCTTTCTGAACGACGTAGATGTGGAACAAGAAATCAGGAGCCCGAGGGTAACAGCCCGGGTAAGTCCCATTTCCGTCATTCCCCAGGTCAGGGACCTGGTAGACAAGCACCTGCGGCAATGGGGAGAAGCCAAAGGAATTGTTATGGATGGCCGGGACATAGGTACGGCGGTATTTCCACAAGCCGAGGTGAAAATTTTCATGACGGCTCCGGCTGAAATCCGCGCCCAAAGACGCCTTGCCGAGTGGCAGGAAAAAGGACGGGAAGCCACTTTTGAAGAAGTGCTGGAAAACATCCGTCAGCGGGACCATATTGATTCCACAAGAGCCGTCAACCCACTAAAGATGGCCCCCGATGCCCTGTTGCTGGACAACGGTTCCATGACGGTGGAAGAACAAATGGTTTGGTTTAAAAAAACGATCCAAGAAAAATGGGATATCACGTTGAAATAGATCAGTATTCCGGATTTTGCTCCGGAGTCATCCGCGCCATTCGTTGTGCGGAAGATGCCCTTACCGGCAAGAAAAAAGTATACTCCCTGGGAGCCATTGTGCACAACAACGAAGAATTACGCAGGTTGGGTAAAAAAGGACTGGAAGTCATTGCGCATGAAGACCTGGGGCAACTGCCGGCAGGAGCCACCGTACTGGTAAGGGCGCACGGAGAACCTCCCTCGACGTATGCCAAACTCAAAGAAAACAACCTGCAATTGCTTGAATGCACGTGTCCCGTAGTGTTGAAACTGCAAAAGAAAATCAAGCAGGAATACGCAAACATCAAGCATAAAAACGGGCAAATCATCATTTTTGGAAAAAAGGGACATGCAGAAGTAGTGGGTTTGGTTGGACAGGTAGACCAAGATGCACACGTTATAGAAACAGCAGCAGAAGTCGACTCCATTATTTTCAAAGGAGGCCCCGTATCTCTGTTCTCACAGACTACCAAAGACCCTGCACAATACAAAGCTACGGCAGAAAAACTGAAAGAGGCCATGGTATTGCACGGCCTTGACCCGGCTTTGTTAAAGGTATTTCATTCCATTTGCGCACAAGTTGACAGCAGGCATGATCAACTGACGCGTTTTGCAAGCAGCCGGTCACTGATTCTTTTTGTTGCGGGGAAAGAAAGTTCCAACGGCAAAGTGTTGTTTCAAACGTGTAAAAAGGCAAATCCACGCAGCCATGCCATAGAAAAACCGGAAGATATAGATCCCGATTGGTTCAGGCCGGGGGACAAAGTAGGTATTTGCGGAGCCACTTCCACTCCCTATTGGCTCATGGAAGAAGTAGCTCAAACCGTTCGTAACATGTAGCCGATGAAAGAAATGTATGCCCACGTACTTTTTCCTTTGGCCTTGGATAGTACATTCACGTACAGGATCCCACCGGAACTTGCCCCGGCAGCCGTACCGGGAAAACAAGTAACGGCCCCGATAGGCCATCGCATCCAAACGGGCATCATCACACACATTTCCAATACCCCGCACGCCCCTGCCCTTGAAATCAAGGACATCCTGAGCATAGAGGAAAAATTACCCGTTGTCCCGGAAAAAACACTCCGTTTCTGGCATTGGATAGCTTCTTACTACCTGTGCCCCACAGGCCTGGTCGCCAAAATGGCCTGGTCCTCCTGGAGGTTCAAACGCCACGCCGTTTCTGAGTTCTCAAAAGACAATGATGAAACCCTTTTACTCAAAACTCCGGAGAAACCTTTGTATTTGAGACATGCCCAAAGAACGGTATTTTACAAAAAAGAGATTTTAAAAACGATAACTGCAGGTAAACAATGCCTTGTTTTATGTCCCGACAAAATCTCTTGTGAAAACACATACCATGACTTCTTACAGGATCAGGAAGACAGGGTATTTTGTTTTCATTCCAAAAGGTCCATGAAAGAACAAAGCACCGTAAAAAAAGAATTGTACGCAGGCAATCCTTGCATTGTAACAGGCATGCACCATGCCTTGTTGTTGCCGTTTACACGTTTGGGACTCATTATTGTAGAACAAGAGGAGCACCCTGGACATAAAAGAACTGACGCCCTGCCTTTGTTTCATGCCCGGGATACCGCTTTGTATATGGGCCAATTATTTGGAGCACAAGTAATTTTAGGATCTGCCATTTCTTCATTGGAGACTTTTTACAACGTACAGCAAAAAAAATATACTACCTATCCTTTAAACCAAGAAATACCTGCTGCCAAAGCGATTGTTATAAACACCTCCTTGTCGTATCCTGCACCTACTTTCAAAGAAATGTTTGATTTTCGCACAAAAGTGCTGATGGATCAATGCAGGGCAAAAGGAAAAAAAATACTGCTCGTAACAGACACTCCCAACACAATAGAACAACAGGAGCAAGAAGACACCATACTATGCCATTCCTTCCAGGTGCATCATCACCTGAACAAGGAAATCGGACTTGTTTGCTTTCCGGATATGGATGCTTTCCTTGCAAACACCCATTTTCGTACTACGGAACGGGCTTACCAAATTATCGGCAACGTACTTGCATACGCTGCATTGCAACAAATACCTGTGCCCGTTTGCCTACAGACATCACATACACAGCATCCTTTATACGAGTATTTGAAGGAATCGTCTTCCAATCCTGTTTTTATGTCTATGCTGGAAGAAAGAAAACAATACAACTACCCTCCTTATACGCGTCTGTTGCACATAACCATAACCCATCATAGAAAATCCACAGCCCGGCAAAAAATACAGCTACTGTTGTCCCGCCTGAGAGAAAGCTCCGCCGCCATGGATTGCATAGGACCTTTCGTCCCTCAGACATTCCCCTCACCAGGTTTCTCCTACCGCTTGCAATGTGTTTTACCCAGGACAAATCAAGCTAAAGTACTGAAAGAAACCATCGCGGCCGTCATCAAAGACACTCCTCTGGCTCCCGCAAAATACAGAGTAGATGTAGATCCCGTATAGTTATGCTAAAATAAGTGCGACACATGCAATTGCTACAGCATAATCAGACTACATCCCGGCCGTCAGGGAGGCAGTTGTGGAGGTAGTAAGTAGCAAAAATGGGTTAACACCCTTAACATGCACATAAATAGCTTAGTACGCATTTGGTCAAAACGCTGTTACTTACTACCCTCACCCGAAATCATCTAAATATGGCAAAAACCAGGGAGGGTGGTAAGTAATCAAAACGGGCAAATGCTTATACTTCGCACATAATCTGCACGTTACGCGCTTGTTCAAATTATTACAACTTACTACCTTCACCCAAAATCGTCAAAATACATCAAAAACCACGGAGCCGGATTCATCAGCACTGGCGAAAAACGGCAAAAAGCTGACAGGGTAGTGAGTGGCCGAAATCGGTTAACGTGCTTAATTCACACATGTTCAGAACATTACATGCATATTCAAAATATGGTTACTCACTACCCTTCCACCTCCTTCCTTGACGGCTACAACTTGCGGATTTTGAGTTTCTGTCCCGGATAAATCCTGGAGTTGTTACCCAGGTTGTTCAACGTACGTATGTCCTGAACGGTCAATCCTAATTTATTGGCAATATCCCACAGGCTGTCACCTGATTTGACGGTGTAGTATTCAAAGTTGCCGTCGTGAGAGGTGGAGATGGTGGCCGAGGTATATATTTTCAGCGTACTGCCTGCATAGATGGTACTGCCCTTAAGGTTGTTCCAGGAGCGTATGTTGGCGGCGCTGACTTTGTATTTTTCTGCAATGCCTCCAAGAGTTTCCCCTTTTTGGACTTTGTGCGTAATCAAATTGCCTTTTGGCTGAGCGGCCGAGGCAGTGGCGGAAGAAGAGGCCGAGGCGGTGGCGGCCGATGCCGAACGGGCCGCGGGAGCGGCTGCACGGCTGGTGTAAATTATCAACCGTTGGTTGGGAACAATCCTGTCTGACCTTAGGCCGTTCCAGTATTTAATATCGGCAATGCGAACACCGTATCTATAAGCTATGTGGCTGAGCGTTTCTCCTGAGCGTACCCTATGTGTAATCTGTGTATCGGAAGCCGTAGCGCGTGTGTGCAATATCAGCGGGTTAAAATAAACACTGTCTTTGTACGCATAAATAGAATCCTGCATAGCCGCAAAAGTACCGCTGTATTCAAAAGGAATACGCAGCAAGTACGGGCGTTCCACACCGGGGATAATGTCTTTTGTATACTGCGGATTCAAATCCCGGAGCTGATCAATGGAAATGTCCATTAAAGAAGTAATCTGCTCAAAATGCAACATTTTGTTGATTTCGAAAGTATCTACATGCGCCGGCATTTCAACGGGCAAAGGTCTTATCTGGTGCTCTGCATAATACCGCATGGTATATAAGGCGGCCACAAAAGCCGGTACATAGCCGCGCGTTTCTCTGGGCAGGAAAGGATAGATATCCCAAAACTCCTGTGATCCGCCGGCTCTGCGGATGGCTTTGTTCACGTTTCCTGCTCCGCAATTGTAAGAAGCTATAGCCAAGGTCCAGTCTCCAAAAATCCTGTAGGAGTCCATCAGGTACCGGGCGGCCGCATCGCCGGAAACCCAGGGGTCCAGACGTTCGTCCACGTACGAATTGATGGTCAGGTTGTAATTCAGTGCCGTCCGGTACATAAACTGCCACATACCCGTGGCGCGGGCTCTGGACACGGCCCTGGGGTTCAAAGCCGATTCAATAACTGCCATAGCCTTCAATTCTATGGGCATGTCGTAGTCATGAAAAATCTCTTCAAAGAAAGGCATATAATATTGGGCCAACCCCAAAATGGTGGGAATACGGTCCGGCATCTTCTGCGTATAATGGATGATGTGATTTTTCACAATGTTGTTATACGGGAGTTTGATGAAGGAGTTCATCCTTTTGAGCCTTTCAATGTATACAGAATCGGGTATATCCGAAGACAGCAGAGCGGTGTCCAGGGTTTCCAATGTCAGGACAGCTGACATTTGGTTCAATTGGTTCTGATGGTAATACAGGCTGAGTCTTTGCTCCGTACTGAGCGAGTCTTGTTCCAGGTCTGCAATCCCTTCTATCGTGTCAAATACTCCTTCATTTATTTCTTCTTCCAAAAAGAGCGAGTCGGCAGCCGGCAATTTGGCAACACTCAACACTTTTTGCAGGGAGTCTGTCAGTTCCAGCAACGAATCTACTTTTTGAATCAATTGTTTTTTTGTCGGTTTTCTTAGAATCTGAGCCTGTGAGAAGGCCGGAAAAAGAAGGAAAAAGAAAAATAAAAGAGAAATAAACCTGTATTTCATATGTGCAGCCTTGTAATTAAAAGGTAAGTTTTATGTGTACACCTGCTCCAGGCATTCCGTTACCGGCATAAGCCACGTAATGCATCAATCCCGGCTCAATACGCAGGGAAAGGTCATCACTTATGTCAAAATCCTGAAAATGAGCAAAAACATTGGCGTCTATCACGTTCAATGCATAAACAAGTACGGTGGCTATGATGGAATAATCCCTGAAACGCCGGAACGTATCGCGGTACCATTTGATATCTTCCACCGACATCCAGCCATCGTATTCCGGAGGTTTGGCCATGGCATGGTTGTACATGGTTTTGTAACGATTGTATTGTAAAGCGTTATATTGCCAAAAATAGCCGCAGGCCATAAACCCTCCGTATATGACAGGCAGCTTCCAATAATCCCTGTTGTAGATTTGTCCCAGCCCCGGTAACAGCGCAGAATACAACGTAGCACGGGCCGGAAACACGGGACCTTCAAATTTAAATTGTGCCACACCGTCCACAAGGCTTCCCCAATAGAATAACCCGGCTCCCAGATACGACAAATTTCTGTACAAAGCATACGCCGGGTCTTCCGTTTCTTTATATGCCTTGTCAAACCGGTACCCCATGGCTATGCCCGTTCCAATACCGGCATACACTACCGGAATTTTCCAGTATTGACGGTTATACGCCTGTGCATACCCCGGCAGAACTACCGCACCTGAGAACACCCTGCCCAGCTTCAGCGTATCTTTTCCTGCCAAAGCCGTAAAATACGTACGCAGTTTAAATGCTTCCTGGGCTTTTACTGTGGTGTCTTCCCGGGATTTCCTGCTTCCCTCCCCCATGTCAACGGCAAACTGCCCATACAATGCAGGAGCCGTAAATACAAGAAACAAAACGGGTATGAGAATACGCTTCACAAGTGATGGACCGGCTAAATGTTATTTTTTTCCAACGCTTCCAGGAAAGATTCCATTTCCAGATCGCTGGAACAATAGATGGTAAAAACACCTTCTCCCCTGGCGTTTCTTTTAACACTGATGTTATGGCTGAAGTACCTTCCAATTTTTTCCAATACGCGATAATAAACATCAGGCAATTCTTCAGCTGCTTTTTCTTCTTTCCGCTTTTTTGGACTTGTGGCACGTGCCAGTCCTTCCACTTGCCTTACCGATAAATCTTGTTCGACTATTCTTCCGGCAAGGGCCAATTGTTCGGCATCATCTGCTATGGATAGCAAAGCCCTGGCATGTCCCATGGTCAGTGCTCCGGCTCTGATGAGCACTTGAATTTGAGCCGGTAATTGTATAAGTCTTAAATAATTAGCAACAGTAGCCCTTTTTTTGCCTACCCTCTCTGCCAGTTGTTCCTGAGTCAACGAGCATTCTTCTATAAGGCGCTGAAATCCGAAAGCAATTTCCATGGCATCCAGATTTTCACGCTGGATGTTTTCCACAAGGGCCATTTCCAATAAAGCCCCATCTTCCACCTGCCTTACATAAGCAGGTATTTTTGTCAATCCGGCCATGGCTGCAGCTCTCAGCCTTCTTTCCCCGCTGACAAGCTGATACCTGCCACCTGTCGTTTTACGCAGTGTCACCGGCTGAATCATTCCCAGGGTCTTGATAGAAGCAGCCAGTTCTTCCAACAGCTCTTCATTGAATTCTTTACGTGGCTGTTCCGGATTTACATCAATCAAACCGGTATCTACCAAAGAAGTACCCTCCATTTGCGGAAGTACCACCGGGGTTCTGGGTTTCCAGTCAGCCAATGAAGGCGAGTCGGAAATGAGAGCTCCCAACCCTTTACCTAAAGCCGGTTTTTTACTCATGTTCGTTTTTCTTTAAAAATTCCCTGGCCAGGTTCAAATAGTTGTTACTTCCCACAGAAGCAGCATCGTACAAAATAACAGGCTTCCCGTGCGACGGAGATTCGCTCAGCCTCACATTCCTTTGGATAACAGTTTTGAATACCATGTCGCCAAAATGGTGCCTTACCTCTTCCACTATCTGATTGTGTGACCGCAGCCGAACATCGTACATGGTCAATAAAAAACCTTCTATGGCCAGGTCCGGATTCAAACGACTCTGTACAATCTTAATGGTATTCAGTAATTTACCAAGGCCTTCCAAAGAAAAGAATTCACATTGTACGGGAATGATTATAGCATCCGCAGCCGTTAAGGCATTTACCGTAATCAAACCTAAAGATGGAGAACAATCTATCAAAATGTAGTCAAAATGATGGCGGATGGTATCCAGCTTTTCTTTCAGAACCTTTTCACGTTCAGGAACAGACAACAATTCAATTTCCGCCCCTACCAGATCTATATGGGAAGGTATCAGCTTCAATCCTTCTATCTCTGTCTGAATAATCGTATGCTCAATGGGGGTTTTACCAATAAGGCAATCGTACAAATTATCTCCGCTGCTTGCATTGGGGTCAAAACAAAGCCCCGATGTAGTATTGGCCTGTGGATCCGCATCTATAAGTAAAATGTTTTTTTCCATTACGGCCAAAGAAGCTGCAAGATTGATGGCTGTGGTCGTCTTCCCTACTCCTCCTTTCTGATTGGCAATTGCTATTACCTTACCCATAAGTTTTTCATTTTCGTTTAAGTCTGGCAAATATACATTAAATACCACAAATATTCTTAATTTTGGACGTTCAACTGATAATTGACGGCATGTCTTCTACAAGGTGGATGATTATACTCAATCCCGTGGCAGGCGGAGGAAGAACGGCTGTTATGTGGCCGCATATTTCAAAGCATTTTACCGACCACGGAATCCACTTTGCATGTGCCTTCACAAGGCATAAATACCATGCCGTAACCCTGGCACTGGAAGCCGTAAGGGAAGGTTTCCGCAACCTTTTGGTCATAGGAGGCGACGGCACGCTTCATGAAGTAGTCAATGGCGTTTTTTACCAGCAAGATGTACCCACCGCAGAGATAACCGTAGGCATCATCCCTATTGGAACCGGCAATGATTTTGTACGTGCCTACCATATCCCCACAGATTATGAACAAGCGCTGGAGACCATTACCCATAACCGTCCCGTCCTTACTGATGTGGGCCTTGCCACTTTTCAGGATTTTGGTATTGAAAGAACACGGTTTTTCGTTAATGCGGCAGGAATGGGACTGGATGCGGCAGTCATCAGGCATTACGAAAAAAGAATGGCCCTGAGCAACGGCAAAAAAAAGCCGCAATACCTTACCAGTCTGCTCAGTCAATTCCTGTTATACCGTTCTGCAGACTTACGTTTAATGATTGACGGCAACAAGTTTTACGAAGGTCCTGTACTAACCTGCAGCATTGGTATTGGCGTCAGTATTGGAAACGGGATGAAAGCCCTTCCTTTATCCATACCCGACGACGGGCTGTTTGATGTGACCCTGGTAGAGCCTATGAGTAAAATACTATTGGCCGCCCGTATCAAAGATTTTATCGAAGGACGTGTTTATTCTTTTAAAGAAGCTCACCACGGACGCGGCAAACATATAGAAATCTTCCCTGCAGGGAAAAAAGGCACTTTTTTGGAAACAGACGGAGAATTAATGGGAACCCCGCCCTACACGTTCCGTATTTTACCCAAATCCTTGCAGCTGATACCGGGTACTGCTTTCGTACCGTCTTTCAAAAACGAAACCTGACTTGAATTTTTGTCTGCAAGGTCCACGTTTCTTTACAGGTACAGGCCATTTTGAACCACAACTCCATGAACTTTACCGGCGTATATTTTATGTTCAGGTAGCTCCTTATGCCTGTTCCGTATAAAGCAGGTATGGAAAAACCGTATAGCACGTCCCGCTCATACACATACAGCCTGCTCTCCCAGGAGTTTGTATGAAATACAGAAAAACGGAACGATCCCCTGAAGGTACCGCTTGCATTCCCATATTCCAGTTCGGCATAAGCCGCCCCTCCCACATCGGCATCCCGCTGTTTTCCATACCCGCACGTTCCGTCACATCGTACCACAAGAGAAAAATTTTCTGATAGGTCAACACCTGTCCGTAAAGAAACGGTAGTTTTATCCCATATTCCTTTGTCCGATAGGTCCCGTTGCTGACGTACCAAAAAGCGATGTTCTTTTTTATGGATTTGCACACGTCCGTCCCACCCGTAAGAAGGCGTGCGGCACAAGTATCTTGGGAAAGGAAACCTGTAAGCCCACAAACTGCCGTCCAGTTTCCATCTGCGTGGCAATGACTGCGTAGCGGCCGCCTGCAAGCTCCATTCGTTGGAAGAACTGCTGTTCCTGCCTCTGGGAGTTCCATAAGCCGCAGTATAGCGGGAAGAAAAATAACGCAGCAAGACACCTTGCTGGTTACCGTCTTTACCGTACCTGATGATACCGGCCAGCAAAGCCGGTGCTTGTCCTAAATCTACTGCCAGCTCAGAAAAAAAACGGAACGAGCTCCATCGGAAAGAAATATCGGAAGAAACGCCTCCAAAAGGCAGTGTCCTGTTCCGGTGCAAGTTGTAATATGTAACAGCCGAGGCATCGGGACGGTTGTATCCGTATCCGTTGGCTGTAAAGCCGACTTTCCAAAAATCGCCCCCGACAGCTACGTTGATCCCCGCCACGTGTGCTTTCAGTGCATTCTTTTTGCTCAGCTCCAAAGGTGTCCTGTGGTAGCCCGTTTTGTCAAAAGACGTAAAACCTTCTTCCGTTACCCGGGCATCCAATGTTCTGTGAGAAAGCAAAAGGGAAACAGTAAAGGCCTTGCGCCCGAAAGTGGCCGCCAGACCTCTGAAAAATTGGTTCTCATCACGGGATGTATAAGGTGTCAGTCCCATTTCTTTATTACACAAAGCACCAATAGAAGAGGCCTTCCCAAATTGGGCTCCGTTCCATAGCAACAACCCCTGCCCAAAACGAGCCCGGAAATCTCCGATAATCAGATTTTTCAGCAACCCTGCCTCTTTTACCTGTACGTGAAAAGAGATAAAATCTGCCAAAGCCCTTTCTCCGGCATCGCTTTCTACCACGCAGCCCCATTGCATTTTGTTACCCAGACGAAAATCATAACGGCCGTACCTGTACCAGGGTTTCCCCAGGTATCGGGAGTTGGGCTTTTTCAGGTATTCCGATTCCGTGATGGGACTGTACTCCGTACCTCGCGGAAAAAACGTGGCCGTTTGCATCATAAGGGTGTGTTTTCCGTTCTTCCTAAAATCAGTCCAAGTGATTTTCTCCTTTTTTTCCACCTTGTCCAAAGTAAAAAAAAGTGCAAGTAAGGCTACGTCTTCACGGGAAAAACCCGGTATCAGCAATACTTCCTGCCACGTAAAAAAAGGACCGTACCTGGTCCTGTAATCCAGAAGCGCAACTACCTGATAAGGCGTTAAGAAACCCGTAAGCTCCAAATCTTCTTTTGTGGCCGCATGCAAGGAGCTGCGCGTTTGCAGCATTTCTTCCAGGTCATCGGCTGAAAACCCTTCACTTTGTGCCAGATTTTCCAACAATACTTCTTCGTTCTGTGCCAGAAGTGCACAAAACGTCACGCTGCAGAGCAGCCAGACAACAACAATTCTCATACGTTCTACCCTTCATACGCTCCCCTCTGATGAGCTTATTAAACAATTATTTATTGTACAGACCCATCGGCTTGTTCTACCTTATGGGCCATGGATTTTCTAAAATCTTCCAGTTTTTGAAGCAATTCCTTGTCGGTCAATGCCAGAATCTGTACGGCATAAATAGCGGCATTCTTTGCACCGTCAAGGGCCATGGTGGCTACCGGAATCCCGGAAGGCATTTGCAATATAGATAATACCGAATCCAATCCCGCCAGAGATTGTGCAGATTTGACAGGAACCCCAATAACAGGAATGCACGTATAGGCAGCTATTACGCCCGGTAGATGCGCCGCTCCCCCGGCTCCGGCAATAATCACTTGAATACCTCTTTGAGCCGCTTCTTTTGCATATGCCGCCACCTTATCCGGCGTACGGTGTGCAGACAGCGCGCGTACTTCAAACGGAACTTCCATTTGCCTCAAAAAGCCAACAGCTCCTTCCATTACTGGCATATCCGACAGACTGCCCATGATAATACTTACCTGAGGTTTCATATGTTGTATTTATAAATCAAATATAATCATTAATTTTGTCTAATGGAACGCATAACCCTTCATGATAAAACTTTCCGGACGTATATCCCGTACAAAGATATTGAAAAAGAAATTACACGCGTAGCCGGAGCCCTGAACGAGGACCTTAAAGAAGAAGACAACCCTGTTTTTATTGGGATTCTTAACGGATCTTACATGTTTATAGCAGATTTGATGAAAAAAATCAACCTGGACTGCGTAGTCACCTTTGTTAAACTGGCCTCGTACAGCGGTACCCGGAATACGGGAAAAATAGTGGAAGTGCTGGGTTTGTGCCATGATATAACCGACAAGACGGTAGTCATTGTGGAAGACGTGGTGGACAGCGGCAGTACCATTGCCAAACTGAAAGAAGATTTGATGAAAAGAAATCCAAAAAAGATTTTGGTCTGCTCCCTCTTGTTTAAACCAAATGCTTACCGGCAAGCAGCTCCCATAGAATATGTTTGTTTTTCTATTCCAAACGATTTTGTGGTAGGATACGGTCTTGATTACGACCACCTGGGCAGGAATCTTAAAGACATTTACGTAATAGATTAAACCATGATTAATATTATCATAGCCGGTCCTCCCGGGTCGGGGAAAGGAACCTTGGCCAAGATTGTGGTAGAAAAATACAATTTAACCCATTTCTCAACAGGCGATATGCTGCGGAAAGAAGTGAAGCACAATACGCCTTTGGGGCAACAAGTGGCTTCTATTTTGGAAAGAGGAGACCTTGTCTGTGACGACATAGTCATAGGTATGATTACCCATGAACTGGAAGACCATCCCCACATGACAGGTTTTCTTTTTGATGGCTTTCCACGTACGCTCGTTCAAGCCAGAGCCCTCGACAAGCTCCTGAAGGCCAAAGGAAGCCCCGTAAACCTCATGATATTGCTGGACCTTCCGGATAGCATCTGCATTGAGCGTATCTTAAGAAGAGGCACCATTGAAAACAGGTCCGACGATACCGATGCCTCTAAAGTACAACACCGGCTTACTACCTACCACACCATCACAAAGCCCATTGTGGAGCATTATAAAAAACAAGGAAAATTCATAACCGTTGACAGTTCAAAAACTCCGGAATACACCTTCAACCAGGTCGAAGCATGTCTGAAACAAATTTTGTAGACTATGTAAAGATTTTCTGTAAATCGGGAGACGGAGGCGCCGGTTCTGCCCATCTGCTACGGGCAAAATTCGTACCTAAAGGAGGCCCCGACGGAGGAGACGGAGGCCGGGGAGGGCACATCATTCTTAAAGTAAATCCTCAACTCTGGACTTTGATCCACCTGAAATACAAAAAACACATCCGGGCCGGTCACGGAGAACCGGGCAAAAGCCGTTGTGCCACGGGAGCCGACGGAAAAGACATAGTCCTTGAAGTGCCTGTCGGCACGGTTGTAAAACGGGCCGAGGAGGACACTCCGCTTGCAGAACTTACCGAACCGGGCAATGAATACATCTTGTGCACAGGAGGAAAAGGCGGTCTGGGCAACCGGCATTTTGCCACCTCCATACAGCAGACGCCGCGGTACGCCCAACCGGGATTGCCGGGCGAAGAAGGCTGGTTTATACTGGAACTCAAATTATTGGCTGATGTAGGGTTGGTAGGCTTACCCAACGCCGGAAAATCCACGCTCCTGTCTGTCGTTTCGGCGGCCCGTCCAAAAATTGCCGACTATCCGTTTACCACGCTTGTCCCCAACCTGGGTGTGGTAACCTTATCTGACCACCGGTCCTTTATCATGGCCGATATCCCCGGAATCATAGAAGGAGCTCACAAAGGAAAAGGTTTGGGACTTCGGTTTTTAAGGCATATCGAACGCAATTCCATATTGTTGTTCCTGATTCCTGCCGACAGCCCAGATATGGTGGCAGAGTACCGCACCTTGCGGGATGAACTCCAACGGCACAATCCGGAATTGATAGATAAACAGCACATGCTGGTAGTGACAAAAGCAGATTTATTGGATGAACAGGAAGAGAGGAAAAAAGCAAAACAACTGCCCGACAAGCTGTCCGTACTCTTTGTATCTTCTGTGACAGGCAGGAATATTCCTCAATTGAAAGAAAGTATATGGAATCTGTTATCCAATCCCTTGTAGAACTGGATCATAAACTCTTTTTCTTCCTTAACGGAGCATACAGTCCCGTACTGGATCCCATCATGAAAGTTTTCTCGCATATCTATATATGGATTCCTCTTTACGTAATCCTGACTGCAGGACTGTTTTACAGATTCTCCCTTAAAAAAGCACTGATAGCCCTGGGAGCCGTGCTGATTGTCTTTGCCGTCACAGACCTGGTATCGGCTGTTGTCATCAAAGAAACCGTACAGCGTATACGCCCTTCACACATACCGGAATGGGAGGGCACCTTCCGGCTGCTGGAAGGCAAAGGGGGCCTGTATTCCTTTGTCTCGTCACACGCGGCCAATGTATTCGGCCTGGCCACCATAAGCAGTTTGATATACCGTAAAAAATGGTATCGTACAGCTATCTTTCTGTGGGCGGCCGCCGTATCGTACAGCCGCATTTACGTGGGAAAACATTTCCCGCTGGACGTCCTGTGCGGTGCCCTGCTGGGACTGTTGGCCGGATGGCTTGTTTTTTGGCTCTACAAAAAAATACTGCAGAAAACAGAAGTGCCATGCGCTGCATCATAGATTACACTACAGACCCCTATACCAACCTGGCGGCGGAAGAATATTTGCTCACCATGCAAAAAGAATCGGTGTTCAGGTTGTGGCGTAACACTCCGGCTATCATTGTCGGCAGGAATCAAAACACCTTGTCTGAAATCAATAAAGCCTACGTATTGGAGCGCAACCTGCCCGTAATACGGCGATTGAGCGGAGGAGGAGCCGTTTTCCACGATCTGGGGAACATCAATTATACGTTTACAGATGCTTACACCCCCGGTATGGATACTTCGGGAGCTTTTGCCCGTTTCACAAAGCCTATTCTGGATGTACTCAATCAGTTAGGCATAAGCGCCACACTGGAAGGAAGGAACGATCTGGTGGTGGCGGACGGCCGGAAATTCTCCGGAAACGCCATAGCCCGGTACAAAGACCGCATACTTATGCATGGCACGCTGCTCTTTAACGCTTCTATGGAAGACCTTTCACAAGCCTTGCGCGTCAAAGAGAGGAGCCACAAACGCGGTGTGGCCAGCCGGCCTTCCCGTGTATGTAATTTATCGGAATTCCTGCCCTCCGATATTACCCCGGTACGTTTTATGGAACTGCTCAGGCATCACGTAGCGGAGCATATGCAGGATTCCTTTGAAGACAGGCCTTTCCTGCCGGAAGAGGCAGCCGCCATAGAACGACTTAGTCATAAAAAATACCGCACCTACGCCTGGAACTACGGCAAAGAATGCAAATGGGAATACCTGCGAAAAAAACGTTTTGAAGGCGGCAATGTAGAGGTATACTTCAAAACTGAAGACGGCATCCTGAAAGATGTCAGGATCTACGGAGACTATTTTTTCTATGCTCCAACGGAAGATATAGAAAAAGCGCTAAAAGGATGTCCCCTCAGCCGGGAAGACATGGCTAAACGCCTGGCCCCTTTTGCATGGGACGACTATTTCCGCCACATCTCCCCGGTGGAACTCCTGGATTTATTCTTCTGACTGCAGCTTCAGCAATTCCAGCAATTGAACGGCGGAATGAGAAATGGATGTACCCGGTCCAAATACGGCAACGGCACCTGCATCGTACAATTCCTGATAATCCTGAGGGGGTATCACACCGCCCACAACTATCAGTATGTCTTCCCGCCCCATTTCTTTAAGAGCCCGGACTACCTGTGGAACCAATGTTTTATGTCCTGCTGCCAAAGAGGATACACCTATGATGTGCACGTCGTTTTCCACGGCCTGGCGGGCTGCTTCTTCCGGTGTCTGGAATAACGGACCCATATCCACATCAAAACCGATATCGGCATATCCGGTAGCCACTACTTTGGCTCCTCTGTCGTGACCGTCCTGGCCTAATTTGGCCACCATAATTCTGGGCTGTCGTCCTTCTCTTTCTGCAAAAGCACGTGTCATTTCCAGTGCCTTAGCAAAATACGGATCGTCTTTGGACTCTGCCAAATAAACACCTCTGTTCATACGTGTTACTGCTTTATAACGTCCTGCGACCTTCTCGCAGGCATCTGATATTTCTCCAAGAGTAGCCCTGTGTCGGGCAGCTTCTACGGCCAGTTCCAGCAGATTGCCGGACCCGTCCGCCGCTGCTTGTGTGAGTGCGTTAAGCGCTTCTTCCACCTTCCGGGAATCTCTGTTTGCTTTCAGATGGTTCAATCGTTCAATCTGGGACAAACGTACCTTGGTATTGTCCACATCTAAAATTTCTATGGGATCTTCCTTATCCAGCCTGTACTTGTTTACCCCTACGACTATTTGTTCACCGGCGTCTATCTTAGCCTGTGTGCGGGCTGCCGCTTCCTCAATCCTCAATTTGGGAATACCCGTTTCTATGGCCTTGGCCATACCGCCCAGGTCTTCGATTTCCTGAATCAATTCCCAGGCCTTGTGGGCCATGTGGTGCGTAAGGCTTTCCACGTAATAGGAACCGGCCCACGGGTCAATGGCACGGCAGATTTCCGTTTCGTCCTGCAGGTAGAGTTGCGTATTACGGGCAATACGGGCCGAAAAATCAGTAGGAAGGGCTATGGCCTCGTCCAGGGCGTTCGTATGCAGGCTTTGTGTATGCCCCAAAGCAGCCGCCATGGCTTCCGTACACGTACGGGCCACGTTGTTGAACGGGTCTTGTTCCGTAAGCGTCCAGCCCGATGTCTGACAGTGTGTTCGTAACGACAGCGATTTGGGATTTTTGGGATGGAAGCTTTTTACTATTTTGGCCCAAATCATACGGGCTGCCCTCATTTTGGCAATTTCACGGAAATGGTCCATACCGATGGCCCAGAAGAAAGAAATCCGGGGTGCAAAATCGTCAATGCTCATACCGGCCTTAACGCCTGTACGCAGGTATTCCAAGCCATCGGCCAGGGTATAGGCCATTTCAATTTCACTCGTGGCTCCGGCTTCCTGCATATGGTATCCGGAAATAGAGATGGAATTGAACTTAGGCATGTTACGGGCCGTGTAGGCAAAAATATCACCTATGATACGCATGGAAAACTCAGGCGGATAGATGTACGTATTACGGACCATGAATTCTTTCAGGATATCGTTCTGGATCGTTCCCGTCAACTCTTCCAGTTTGGCCCCCTGCTCCAGTCCGGACACAATGTAAAACGCCATAACGGGGAGCACCGCTCCGTTCATGGTCATGGACACAGACATGGTGTTCAACGGAATCTGGTCAAACAAGACCTTCATGTCTTCCACAGAGCAAATACTCACGCCGGCCTTACCCACATCCCCGACTACACGCGGATGATCGGCATCGTATCCGCGGTGCGTGGCCAGGTCAAAAGCCACCGACAAACCTTTCTGTCCGGCCGCCAGATTCCTGCGGTAAAAAGCATTCGATTCTTCTGCTGTGGAAAAACCTGCGTATTGCCGGATGGTCCAGGGCCTCATAACGTACATGGTGCTGTACGGTCCCCTCAGGAAAGGAGGGATTCCGGCCGCGTAATGCAGGTGTTCCATATGTTCCAAGTCTGCTGCTGTATAATGTGTTTTCATATTCCCAGTTCTTTTTGATAGGTAAGGAGTGTTTCCAGCAAGTTACTGCGTACACTGATAAAATGGGTGACACCTGCTGCCATCAGGTCTTCTTTGCAAGCCGGTTCTCCGGCTACCGTCACGATGGCCTGTTTACCCAATGCGTTGAATATTTCCGGAACAGCCCGGGCGTATTCCTCATCGGACGAACAAGCCACCACAATATCTGCTCCGCTTGCCCGGGCCGCTTCAACACCTGCTTGTACAGTAGTAAACCGGTTGTTATCCACTACTTTGAAGCCGGCTACTCCAAAGAAATTGGAAGCAAACTGCGCCCGCGCTCTGCATAGAGCCAGGTTTCCGAACGTGAGCAGAAATACGACGGGAACCTTTTCTGCCTGCTCTGTTTTCAAACGCATTTTTTCAAAAGGTGCCGAGGCTCTTTCCCACTTCTCCTCCGGCAGATCGTACAGGCCTTCCGGTGCTTTACCCAGCGGATCGGGGTATTTGTTGATCCCTACCATGACCTGGCGTCCCGAGGCCAGCCGTTGGCTGCGGCGCTCCCTGGTGTCCCGGATTTGTTCCCGTACCCAGCCGGACGCTCCGGATTTCCTGAAACCACCTTTGGCAAGGATTTCATCCGCCATTTTTTTAGCTTCTTCCAAAACGGAAACCGTCAGGTTTTCTATGTAATAAGAGCCGGCTGCGGGATCGGCCACCTTATTGAATCCGGCTTCTTCTTTCAATATGATTTGTATATTTCTGGCCAGGCGGCTGCTTTGCTCCGTACCATCCGTAAGTACGCTGTCAAAAGGCAGTACTTCCATGGAATCCACACCGGCTATGGCGGCCGACATGGCGCCCGTAGTACCTCTGAGCAAGTTCACATACATGTCGTAGGCCGTCTGGTCCCAGAAGCTCGTAACGGCATGCAGGCTTATATCCTGTTTTGTGTATTCATCCCAAAGAATCCGGGCTGCCCTGAACTTGGCCATTTCCAAAAAGTAATGCAGCCCTATCCCCATATGGAAATGAATGGTATGGGCTGCCTCTTCTTCCGATAGGCCTCCGGCTGTCAACACCTCCCTGTATTCCTGTGCCAAAGCTGCAGAGCAGGCCAGCTCCTGTACTACTCCGCTTCCCCCGTTCTGCCATTTGTATCCGGGAATGTCCACCAGGCGGATTCCTTTATACGTCCGGGCTGCTTTGACCAACGCCGCAAGTGTTGTCAGGGACTCCTGTGTACATTGCGTTTCTTTGAAAAAAGCATCCCCCACAGGGTCAAACGAAAACCGTGCCTGCACCTCTCTTGCTTCTGCTCCCAAACTGTCCAGCCAGGCAATAAAAGAGTGGAACGTTCCGGGCCGGGCACACGTCAAACCTTCGAAAGACAACTCCACGACCGCTACGTGTACTCCGTCCAGCAGCCGGGCCATTTCTTCCGGGGAAAGCACCCTGTCTTCCTTCATACGGAAGCCCACCGATTCCACACCCCTGTTCAGGGCATCCAACACCAGCGTGTTTGTTACGGAAAGGTCTTCCTGTACGGGAAAAGTTTGCCGTATCAACCAGTTGTTGTCATTTTTTGTCCTCATCCTGTAGGGCAAACCCTCCAGGTCTTCTTCCCTGTAATAGGGGCGCACCTTAGTTCCATCCGGCGTCGTCCATACCAGTTTCTTTTCATAATCGGCTCCCTTCAAATCTTTCACAATCTGGTCTTCCCACTGCTGCGTGGTTACCGGCGGAAAATCATTGAATAATTTTTCAGTCATATACAATCAGGAATAAATAGCTTCTATTACATTCAATACGTCATCGTCAGCTACGTAAGGAACTGTTACCTTCAACAGAGGTTCTTCCTCCATGGCCCGTTCCAGAGCCTCAATGGCGCCTTCATTCCGGGCCCAGGCCCTTCGTGCAATGCCGTTGTTCACATCCCAGAAGAGCATGTTTTTGATGTTTCTGTCAGATTCCGGGCTGCCATCTATCACCATGCCGAACCCGCCGTTTATTACTTCTCCCCATCCCACACCTCCGCCATTATGGATGGACACCCAGGTTGCACCGCGGAAAGCATCTCCAATTACATTGTGTACGGCCATATCGGCAGTAAATGCAGATCCGTCGTAAATGTTGGACGTTTCCCGGAAAGGCGAATCTGTCCCCGATACGTCGTGGTGGTCCCGCCCCAGTACAATGGGTGCTTTTATGCGTCCTTCCCTTATGGCTTTATTCATGGCAAGCGCTATCTGTACCCTGCCTTTGGCATCGGCATACAAGATTCGGGCCTGAGAACCCACCACCAGCTGATTGGCTCCGGCCTGCCGGATCCAATGCAAATTATCTGCCAGCTGGGCGGTAATGCTTTCCGGAGCTTTTTGCAGCATTTCTTCCAATATCCGGACAGCAATCCTGTCTGTTTCCGCCAGATCTTCCGGTAAAGAAGACGTGCATATCCAGCGGAACGGGCCAAACCCGTAATCAAAGAACAAGGGACCCATAATGTCTTGTACGTAGGAAGGATAACGGAAAGATCCGTCTTCCTTCAAAATAGCGGCACCGGCACGCGAAGATTCCAGCAGGAACGCATTTCCGTAATCAAAGAAGTACATGCCTTTGCCTGCCAACGTATTGATGGCCTCTACCTGCCTGCGCAGACTCTTTCTTACCTCGTCTGCAAACCGTTCCGGCTCGTGTGCAATCATCTCTTTGGAGCGCTCCAGCGTATATCCTACGGGGTAATACCCTCCTGAGAACGGATTGTGCAGGCTTGTCTGATCGGACCCCAGTTCTACCTGTATGTCAGAAGCGGCCAGGTATTCCCACAAATCCACCACATTGCCGTTATAGGCCAGCGATACGGCTTCTCCGGCCTTTTTGGCGGTGCGTATTCTGGTTGCCAAAGCCTCCAGATCTTCGTATACCTCATCTACCCAACCTTGCTCATACCTCTTGGCCGTAGCTGCCGGATCTATTTCCGCCACCACTCCCACCACACCGGCTATTCGGGCTGCTTTAGGCTGGGCTCCCGACATGCCTCCCAGGCCGCTGGATACAAAAAGCAGGGACCCTTCGGCAGCTTGTTTATATTTTCTGGCCGCATTCAGTATAGTAATGGTCGTTCCGTGAACAATTCCCTGCGGTCCTATGTACATGAAAGAGCCGGCCGTCATCTGCCCGTACTGGGAAACGCCCAGGGCGTTCAATTTCTCCCAGTGATCTTTGGAAGAATAGTTGGGTATAACCATACCATTGGTTACCACTACCCTTGGAGCTTCTTTTGATGAAGGGAACAAACCCAGGGGATGACCCGAATACAAGACCAATGTCTGCTCATCGGTCATCTCCGATAAATATTGCATACATAGCCTGTACTGCGCCCAATTTTGAAAAACGGCGCCGTTGCCTCCGTACGTAATCAATTCGTGGGGATGCTGCGCTACAGCCTTATCCAGATTGTTATTGATCATAAGCATAATAGCTGCAGCCTGACGGCTTTTGGCCGGATAATCATCTATGCTGCCGGCTGTAATCGGTTCTGCAGGCCGGTATCGGTACATGTAAATGCGTCCGTATTTTTTCAGTTCTCCGGCAAACTCCGGCGCCAATTGGGCGTGCTGGTCTTTTGGAAAGTACCGCAACGCGTTGGCCAATGCCAGTTTTTTCTCTTCTTTTGTCAGTATGTCTTTTCTGATAGGTGCGTGAGCAACACGCTCATCATAAGGCAAAGCCGGCGGAATGTGGGAGGGAATGCCTTCTGTTTTCATAATCAGTTTAAAATATTAGAATTTAACATGCAAATATACGGGATAAGCTTTGATTTACCATTTTTTTAGCTACTTTTGCAGCCCATAAGAAAAGGAGGTGTCTGTTACTTTATGATTATTGTTCCTGTAAAAGAAGGTGAAAACATAGAAAGAGCCTTAAAGAAATTCAAACGTAAGTTTGAAAAAACAGGTATTGTGCGCGAGCTCCGCAGGCGTCAGGCCTTCAGTAAACCCTCCGTCATAAAAAGAGAGCAAAGAATAAAAGCCGCCTATAAACAACACATACAAGAAAACGAGGATTAATCCTCGTTTTTTTGTATATTTGTTACTAATGGAAAGGGATGCTTTTATAACGTATCTACGCGTACAAAAAAGGTACTCTGAAAGAACACAAATCATTTATAGTCAGGCTATTTCTGATTTTTATACATTTATGGGATTTTCTCCGGAGAGCGCTTCCATGCAAGGTGTGGAATTGGCAGACGTACGCGCCTATACCGGTTCCCTTATAGAAGAAGGATTGAGTCCTTCTACCATTTACCAAAGACTGTCTGCACTCAGCTCTTTTTGCCAATATTTGGTAGCCCGGGGAAAACTCAGGGACAACGTCCTCAACATGTTGGTACGTCCTAAAAAAGAACAGAAGATACCTGCCTTTTATCCGGAAGACAGCATCAATAAATTAATTGACAATCAAGATGATAACCTTACTCAAGTAGATCTGATGGTCCACTTGTTGTACGCTACCGGTATCCGACGGGCAGAACTGGCGGCCATCCGTCTGGAAGACCTGGATTTTGACAGGCTCGTACTGCGCGTAACGGGAAAAGGCAACAAGGAGCGAATGGTTCCGTTGACTCCGTCTTTGGTCCGGGATTTGCAATCATTTATTGCTAACAGAAACGTTGACTCGCCCTGGCTGTTTTGCCGGAAAGACGGCCATCCGCTTGCCTTGACAACCATCAGTAAAATGGTACATAAAGCCTTATCATTGGAACCCGGCTTTACAGGAAAAAAAAGCCCGCATATCTTACGCCATTCGTTAGCCACCCATTTGCTCAACAGGGGGGTGGATTTGAACAGCATCAAAGAACTGCTGGGACATGCTTCGCTTGCAGCCACGCAAGTGTATACACACAATACTTTTGAAACGTTAAAAAAAACTTATAAAAAAGCCCACCCCAGGGCATAACAGCCCTGGGAGGCTATTCATCAACATCATAAAAATGGAGGTAAATCATGGACATTAGAGTGGAATCCGTAAAATTTGATGCCGACAAAAAACTACTTGCTTTTATTCATGATAAAGTAGGAAAACTGGAACGATTCTTTGATGCCATCATTGGAGTTGAAGTCACTCTTTCATTGGTGCCCGGTCATGAAAACAAAAAGGCCGCCATTCGTGTACGCATTCCCGGCAATGACCTGTTGGTAGAAAGGAATTACAATACTTTTGAAGAAGCTGTCTCCACATGTGTAGACATCCTGAAGGAACAATTGGTGAAAGCCAAAGAAAAAATGCGCGGCGTCTAACCTCCCTTATGCACCTAGCGGGCAGCTCCTTGCACAATATCAAGAATTTCCCTTGTAATGGCTTGCTGGCGGCCCTTATTGTATTGTAACCTCAAATCCTTGAGAATGTCTTCTGCGTTTTCAGAGGCTGTTCTCATGGCCAGGGCCCGTGCTGCGTGTTCAGAAGCCTGTGCGTCCAGCAAAGACAGATACATCCTGTAATTGAGCACCTGCGGCAAGAGGGCATCCAAAAAACCGGGGCCGTCCGGTTCTGCCAGGTATCCTTCCGTTTCCATCGGATCGTATACGCGTGTCTGGTGTTCCTGAGGAATAAGCCTGCCCTGCTTGCCTCTTAATTCCGTATCCGGCATCCGCACAAGAGCCTCTTCCGGCAGGGCCTGGAAAGGCAGGAAGGTGTCTCTTCTGATGACCTGAGAAGCCATACTTCTAAAGTGGTAATAGACCAACTCCACTTTATCCGTTTCTTCTTTCAGGTATAACTCCATGAGTTTCCGGGTAAATTCGACAGCCTCGGCAATAGTGAGTCTGTCTGTTACGTTTACAAAGCTGTCACACACACTGTAAGGAACATCCTTTACGGCCTCACGCATCTTCTGCCCAATGGGATACAACGTAATGCAGTCTGCCGGCAAGGCCGCATAATCTTCCAGCACGGCGTGCAATTTTCTTTCCATATTGGAATTGTAAGCTCCGCACAATCCCGTATGGGAAGCCACAAAAACAACGGATACTTTTTTTACCGGCCGGGCATCTGTGCTGTGTGTCTGGACACAGGGATGGGCCACAAAAAAATCGCCCGTCCTGCAAGATGCACAACCTTCATGCACAAAATCCAGAAGGATATTTCTCAGACGCTCTTCGTAAGGGAGTACGTATCCAAGAACTGTTTGCGCCCTGTGCAATTTTGCAGCAGCCACCTTTTGCATAGCCTCGGTAATCTTCTGCGTTTTTTGCACAGAACTGATCCGCCTTCTTATCTCCCTTAAAGATTTCATGGATTATCCTACTATTTGTTCCGCTACGTGTTGAATGATGGTTTCTATCTCCGGGGTTATCTCTCCTTTATTCAAAGGCTCCAGCACCGTTTGGTTGTGCTTGGTTTCCAAAACTTGTAAGAACTTTTCTTCAAAGACAGATACTTTATCTACCGGGACCCTGCCCAGCAAACCTTTTGTACCACAATACAACAACGCAATCTGTTTACCCACCGGCAGGGGGCTGTATTGCTTTTGTACAAGCAGTACGGCATTCTTCTGCCCTTTATCAAGAATCTGTAACGTAGTGGGGTCCATATCTCCTCCAAACCGTGTGAACGATTCCAATTCCCTGTATTGTGCCTGATCAATTTTCAACGTACCGGATACTTTCTTCATGGCATCCAATTGGGCATTGCCTCCTACACGCGAAACGGAAATACCTACGTTAATGGCCGGCCGGAACCCTTGGTTGAACAAATCCGTATCCAGGAAAATCTGACCGTCCGTGATGGAAATAACATTGGTGGGAATATAGGCCGATACGTCCCCCGCTTGTGTTTCAATGATAGGCAGTGCCGTAAGCGATCCACCCCCTTTCACCTTGCCTTGCAAAGACTCCGGAATGTCGTTCATTTGCCCGGCCACCTGATCTTGATTGATAATCCGTGCGGCGCGCTCCAGGAGCCGGGAATGCAGGTAAAACACATCTCCCGGATACGCTTCTCTTCCGGAAGGTCTGCGTAAAATAAGCGACACCTCTCTGTAAGAAACGGCTTGCTTGGACAAATCGTCGTACACCACAAGGGCATGACGCCCCGTATCCCGGAAGTACTCCCCTATGGCTGCTCCGGCAAAAGGAGCAAAGTACTGCAACGCGGCAGGGTCACCGGCCGTTGCAGAAACGACCACCGTATAATCCATGGCTCCGTGTTTCTCCAATGTGTTGACCAAAGAGGCAACCGTGGAACCTTTCTGACCTATGGCCACGTAAATGCAATACACAGGATCTCCGTTCAGGAAGTTTTCCCGCTGGTTGATGATGGTATCTATGGCAATGGCTGTTTTTCCCGTTTGCCTGTCCCCGATAATCAATTCCCTTTGTCCCCGGCCTATGGGAATCATGGCATCAATAGATTTGATGCCCGTTTGCAGCGGCTCGGATACAGGTTGCCTGAATACAACCCCCGGAGCCTTGCGCTCCAAAGGCATATCAAATACAGGTCCCGGAATGGGCCCTTTGCCATCTATCGGGTTTCCCAGGGGATCTATGACACGTCCCATCATTCGCTCACTTACCGGGACAGACGCAATCGTTCCCATCCGTTTTACTTTGTCACCTTCCCTTACTGCGGTCGTGGGACCCAGTAATACGGCTCCCACGTTGTCTTCTTCCAGGTTCATGACTATGGCTGTCAATCCGTTGTCGAAAACCAGCAATTCATTGGCAGAGGCCTGGTGCAGTCCGTAAATCCGTACGACTCCGTCGCTCACCTGAAGGACCACGCCTTTTTCTTCAAAAGCCGGCCGGTTGTCTATCCCCTCCAGCTGCATCCGTAAAATATCTGTAACCTCTCCGGGTTTTATCAAATCTGACATGTTGCAATCATTAATTCTCTGTTAAACCATAAGATTTTCTCACCTGCTGCAAACGCGCTTTCAAAGAGGCGTCCCACTCTTTCATTCCTACGCTCAACTTGAAACCGCCAATAAGGTCTTTATCTTCTTTCCATTCCAGTTCTACTTTTTCCGGACTCTCGGGCTGCAGGGCTTTTTTTATCTTTTCCAGCAAGGCCTCGTCGGGTGGAAAAGTCACCGTCAGTTCTCCGTGCAAAATACCGTTTTGGATGCGGTATTTTTCCACATATTGCATCGCAACAGATTGCATAAGGTGCTCCCTTTTCTGCCTGATGAGCAAATCCAGAAAATCCGACAATACTTGTAACGAATGCGTTGCGTAGTCGGGAAACAAGTTCGTAAAAAGTGCTTTCCGTTGTGCTGCCTCCAGCGTACTGTTCCCAAAATAATCATTCAGATGGGGCAATGCCGTATAACAATCCCCCACTTTCTTCATCATCCGGTACAGGTCCGTATCTGCCTCACGTTCTGCCGCATATTGCAGCAGTGCTTGCGCATACCTGCCTGCAATCAATCCTTCATTCATACAATTGGAAAGATTCGTCTACCAAACGGTCTATCAATTCCCGTTGCCTGGTACGGGGTTCTAATTCCTGCCTCAGCAATTTCTCTGCTATTTCAACAGACAGAGCAGCTACCTGAAGACGGATTTCCTGTAAGGCTGCTTCTTTTTCTATGCGTAATTGTTCCCTGGTTCTTTCCAGGAGCACCTTACTTTCTTTTTCAGCCGCTTTTTTGGCTTCTTCAATCAACTGCTGACGCAGTTCTCTTGTTTGTTCCAATAGCTTTTCTTGTTCTTCCCGCGATTGCTGCAAGATTCTTTCTTCCTGCAGCTTTAACGAAGCCAGCAGCTGCCGGGCCGCAGCTGCATCCGTCAACGCTTTATCTATCCTCTCGTTGCGACGTTCCACCATTCCGGTTATCGCCGGCCATCCAAAGCGGGCCAGGATAAAGAACAAGATGCCGAAAGCTATGAGCATCCAGAACAACAATCCGGAATCCGGGATCATCAAATCCATAACCGGCTGCTATTAGAGGGCGACCAACAGGCAAACGATAATGGCAAAAAGAGATACCCCTTCTACCAAAGCCCCGATAATGATCATGGACATCCGGATTCCTTCTGCAGCCTCGGGCTGACGCGCTATGGCTTCCATAGCCGAGATTCCGATTTTACTGATACCTAAGGAGGCACCAATCACTACAATAGCCGCACTCAATACGGCGCCAATTTTTGTCAATACGGTATACAAACTAGCTGCTTGCAAAAAAGTAATAAGTAACATAAACGATAATTATTAAGAATGAGTTTTACGTGACATACCAATAAAAATGGCGGAAAGCATAGTAAATACATATGCCTGAATATACGCCACCAGCAATTCCAACACGAGCATGAGGGCAGAAAACAACACAGCCACTGCACTCATAGAGGCATTAATCATAGGCCCCATGGCTACGGTCAGGAATACCAGCGAGGTCAAAGCCAGGATGATAATGTGTCCGGCAAAAATGTTGGCAAAAAGACGTATCATCAGCGCCAAAGGCTTTGTAAAAATACCAAAAAATTCAATAACCTGCATGATGGGTACCGGAGCTTTCATAAAAATGGGTACATCGGGCCAGAGGATTTCTCTCCAATAGGCTTTATTGCCAAACACGTTAACCGCTATCATGGTACAGAGAGCCAGTCCCATGGTTATGGCGATGTTGCCCGTTAAATTGGCTCCTGCCGGAAAGACGGGAATCAACCCCAGCAGGTTGTTCAAAAAAATAAAGAAAAACAACGTAAGCAAGTACGGCGAATACCTCTTGTAATCGGGTCCTACCGTAGTTTTTATCACATCGTAATGGATGCTCATGATGAACGATTCCAAGGCCCCTTTTATCCCGTCGGGGACGGCATCGAGCTCACCGGCCTCTTCTTTCTTTTTGTACCAGCGGGCCAGGCTTAGCACAATGATCATAAGCAAGATACAGGAAAAGAAAAGTGCCACCACGTTTTTGGTAATGGATATATCAAACGGTCTGATGGCTTCTCCGGTTTCGTTTAATTCTACCACTTTCCCCGCCGTTTTACCTTCGGTAGACAGAGTAAACCCGTTATACCCCTCTTCCTGCTCCAATTTTGACGAAAAAAACACAAACCATCCGCGTTCTTTGCTATGCACGATAACGGGCAGCGGAAGGGATACGGATTTTTCATAAGTGTCAAAAAAGTGCCAGCTGTAACTGTCTTTCAAATGCTCAAGCAGCAGCTCCTTAATATCTACGGGAAGCCTCTCCTTAACTTCTTTGGCCGTTACAGGAAAAGAAGCAAAGAAAAAAACTGCCAGAAACAGTCCTGACCAAACCGTCCGTTTACTCATTTCTTAACGCTATAACACACAGCAACGTATATCCAATAAAAAACCCCATAAAAGATACCAGCAGCGCCAGACGCGGCGGATTGGCCAGACGGATCAACAAGATCAAGGCCAGCAGCAACACGACCCAACGCATCAAACGTTGCACCATCAGGGTATGCAACCATTTCTTATGATCCCGGTTATCCATCTTGAAAAAAAGATGCTCCGTCAGGCAAATAAGAACAAATGCCGCAGGAATAACAGGATAAGCCGGGAACCACCACATGGGAATCAAAAAATACAAAACAAGTCCCCATGCCAAACCTGCCAGCAAGAGAATGCCCAAAAATACCAGGGTCCTTTTATGCTTCATAATCTTTAATGTTAAGGATCTATGCAGGCATAAATCCTGTTTTTTCTTACCCGTACAAATCCGCCTTTTACAGGGATCTTCTTTTTCCCAAATTCTCCTTCAAACGTAATGACGCCTTCTTCCAGCAAAGACACTATGGGTGCATGGTTTTTCAAGACCACAAAAGGTGCTTTCTTTCCTGGGAACCTGACTACGGTCACATTGCCCTTGAAAAGTGTCTTTTCCGGTGAAAGAATCTGAAGAAAAATGTAGGGATTCATAGGCGTTTACCTTTTTCTATGGCTTCTTCTATGGTACCCACATTCAGGAAGGCATTCTCTGGCACATCGTCCACTTTGCCATCCAGGATCATGTTAAACCCTTTGATGCAATCTTCAATGGAAACCATGACTCCGGGGATGCCCGTAAATTGTTGCGCTACCGTAAAAGGCTGCGACAAGAACCGTTGCACTTTGCGCGCACGGTGAACCGTCATGCGGTCTTCTACGGACAACTCTTCCATACCCAGAATGGAAATAACGTCTTGCAGTTCTTTGTTGCGTTGCAGAATTTGCTTCACCCGTTGAGCCGTCCTGTAATGCTCTTCTCCCACAACGGCCGGATCCAGGATACGAGATGTTGATTCCAGCGGGTCAACCGCCGGGTAAATGCCCATTTCCGTAATCTTTCTGGACAATACCGTTGTGGCGTCCAAATGGGAAAAAGTAGTAGCCGGAGCCGGGTCCGTCAAATCGTCAGCCGGCACATACACAGCTTGTACAGACGTTATGGAACCGTTGCGCGTAGAAGCAATACGCTCCTGCATCACTCCCATTTCCGTTGCCAGGGTAGGCTGGTAGCCCACAGCAGAGGGCATCCTGCCCAGCAATGCCGATACTTCGGATCCGGCTTGCGTAAATCTAAAAATATTATCAATAAAAAGTAAAATGTCTTTTACCTGATCGTCCTGGTCGCGCAGCGCCTCGGCAATCGTCAATCCGCTCAGGGCCACAGAAGCCCTGGCTCCGGGCGGTTCGTTCATTTGCCCAAAAACCAAGGTGGCTTGCGATTTTTCCAACTCCTTGTAATCGACCTTGGACAAATCCCATTCTCCCCTTTCCATCCCTTCCTTAAAGGCATCGCCGTAGCGGATGACACCGGCCTGAATCATTTCCCGCAACAAATCGTTTCCCTCCCGGGTACGTTCCCCTACTCCGGCAAAAACGGAAAATCCCTTATGCCTCTTGGCAATGTTGTTGATCAACTCCATGATGATGACCGTTTTTCCGACTCCTGCTCCGCCAAAAAGGCCGATTTTACCGCCTTTCAAATAAGGCTCCAGTAAATCTATGACCTTTATGCCTGTGAACAGTACTTCTTCCGATGTGGTAAGGTCTTCAAACTTAGGAGGTGCTTTGTGAATGGGAGAAGATCCCCGGCTTTTATCCAACGGAGTCAAACCGTCTATGGTGTCTCCAATGACATTCATCAGGCGGCCTTTCACATGAGGGCCAACCGGCATGGTAATGGGACCGTCCGTCGTGCGTACTTCCAGGCCTCTGGACAAACCGTCCGTAGTATCCATGGCCACTGCTCGTATGGTATTATCTCCAATATGCTGCTGCACTTCCAGTACAACCACCCTTCCGTCCGGACGCTCCACTTCCAATGCATGGTAGATACCGGGCAGCCGAAAATCGTCACCAACATGCTTGGGAAACGCCACGTCAACTACAGGCCCGATGATTTGAGAAATACTCCCCTTCATACCTAATTGTTTGTGTTTTTTACTATTTTTATACAATTTGCAAATATAATCATATTATCTTTGTGCGCCTATGCCGGAACTTCAATCAACATATACAGAACTAGATTTTCAAACCCTCGCCTGGAATGAACACATACGGCGAAGACCCGGAATGTACATTGGAAAACTGGGAGACGGGAGTACTCCCGACGACGGACTGTATGTATTGATCAAAGAGGTAATCGACAATTCTGTAGACGAATATGCCATGGGACACGGAAAGGTTATACGGGTTACCATAGAAGGTAACAAGGTAACCGTACGTGATTTCGGCCGGGGTATTCCGTTTGGCAAAGTCATTGACGCCGCCAACAAAATGAATACGGGCGCCAAATATGATAACAAGACGTTTCAAAAAGCCGTAGGACTGAACGGTGTGGGATTAAAAGCCGTAAACGCCACTTCCGTGGATTTTCACATAGCCTCTTTCCGGGACGGAAGAAGCCGCTATGGCAGCTTTTCCAAAGGCGATTTATTGGATGAAGGAGAAACAGACACCACAGAAAAAAACGGTACGCTCGTGAGCTTTGTTCCGGATCATGAACTTTTCAACCACTATACCATCCAATCGGAATTTGTGGAACAGATGCTCAAGCACTATGCCTATCTGAATACAGGTCTTAAATTGCAGTTGAACGGAAAAGATTTTGTTTCCAAAAACGGCCTTCTGGATCTGGTCAATGAAAACATGGCAGAGGAGACGCTCTATCCGCCCATCCACCTGAAAGGACACGATATTGAAATGGTCATTACCCATACGGACGATACGGGAGAAAGCATCATGTCTTTTGCCAACGGGCAAAATACCTCACAAGGCGGTACGCATTTGTCGGTTTTCAGAGAGGCCGTGGCAAAAACCATCAAAGATTTCCTGAAAAGAGACTTCGAATTGTCCGATATACGCCAATCGATAGTCGGTGCCATCAGCATCCGTCTTATAGAGCCCAAATTTGCCAACCAGACAAAAACCATACTGGATTCCAGGGAAATAGCACCGGGCGGCCCTACGGTTCGCAGTTTTATTTCCGATTTTGTCAAAGAGCAATTGGACAACTACCTGCATAAAAACCCGGCCACGGCCGATATCCTGCTTAAAAAAATCATAGAAAACGAAAAAGAGCGGAAAGCCGTAAGCGTGGTACGGAGAAAATCCAGGGAAACGGCTAAAAAAATAAATCTCCACAACAAGAAGCTGCGGGATTGCCGTATCCACTTTACCGATAAAAGCTCCCTGGCAGAAAAAAGCACCCTGTTCATAACGGAGGGCGATTCGGCCAGCGGGTCTATCACAAAAAGCAGGGACCCCAACGTACAGGCCGTATTCAGCTTACGGGGCAAACCGGAAAACACCTACGGTCTGAACAAACAGGTCATCTACACCAACGAGGAATTCAACCTGCTGCAAGCAGCCCTCAACATAGAAGAAGACCTGGACAACTTGCGGTACAACAACATAGTCATTGCCACCGATGCTGACCCCGACGGTATGCATATCAGGATGTTGCTGCTCAGTTTCTTCCTGCAGTTCTTTCCGGAACTGGTCCGTCACGGACACGTGTACATTCTGCAGACGCCCCTTTTCAGGGTAAGGAACAAAAAGGAAACGCATTACTGCTACTCGGAACAGGAGAAAGACAAATGGGTGAAGAAACTGGGACCCAATCCGGAGATTACACGTTTTAAAGGGTTGGGAGAAATATCACCGGAAGAATTTAAAGAATTTATCGGAGAAAACATGCGTCTGGACAGAGTGCGGCTGGACAAAGACGACCGGCTGCCGGAATTACTCCGTTTCTATATGGGAGACAACACCCCTCAAAGAAGGGAATTTATAGTAAATAACTTAAGAATGACAGGGATTTAGGCCATGATGAGCGAAGAGCAACTTAAGTATTTACGGATACTTGGAGAAGAGGGAGACAAGAAATACCGCCTGACCGGCATGTTCAAAGACTGGTTCCTGGAATACTCGTCCTACGTGATTCTGGAACGTGCCATACCCCACATCACAGACGGACTGAAACCGGTACAAAGAAGAATCCTGCATTCCATGAAACGGATGGAAGACGGACGGTACAACAAAGTGGCCAATATCATCGGGCACACCATGCAGTTCCATCCCCACGGCGATGCCTCCATTGGTGATGCTTTGGTACAATTGGGACAAAAAGATCTGCTGATAGACACACAGGGCAACTGGGGCAACGTCCTTACGGGTGACCCGGCTGCTGCACCCCGTTATATAGAAGCGCGACTGAGTGCCTTTGCTCAGGAAGTCGTCTTCAATCCCAAAACAACATTCTGGATCCCTTCCTACGACGGCAGGAACAAAGAGCCGGAAGCCCTGCCCATTAAATTTCCACTGTTGCTGGCCCAGGGAGCAGAAGGTATTGCCGTGGGGCTTTCCACCAGAATCCTGCCCCACAACGTCAACGAATTGCTGGACGCTTCCATCGACTATCTGAACGGAAAAGATTTCACCCTGTATCCCGATTTCATAACAGGCGGTCTGATTGATTGCAGCAGCTACAACAGCGGTGTCAGCAAGGATGGCAGCCGTGTTAAGGTAAGGGCACGGATTACGAAACTGGACAAAAGGACGTTGGCCATAACGGAACTGCCATACGGCCAGACAACGGAAAGCCTTATCCGTTCCATCATTGCCGCCAACGATAAAGGACGCATCAAGGTGCGGAAAATTGACGATAACACAGCCGAACAGGTAGAAATCCTGGTCCACCTGGCCGGGGACGTTTCACCCGATAAAACCATCGATGCCCTCTACGCCTTCACCCGATGCGAAGTGACGCTGTCGCCGGACGCCTGCGTTATTCTGGACGGCAAACCGTTTGTGCTTCCGGTAGAGGAGATGCTGCGGTACAACACAGACCGTACACGGAATCTGTTGAAAACAGAATTGGAAATACGCCTTGCCGAGCTGGAAGACAACTGGCATTTTTCATCGCTGGAGAAGATTTTCTTTGAAGAAAAGGTGTACAAAATACTGGAAAATGACGCTCCATCGTGGGAAGCTCAATTGAAAGCCGTGGAAAAGGAAATGAAACGATTTCAGGACCGTTTGAGAAGGCCTGTCACTTTTGAGGAAATAGAAAAACTGGTGGAAAAACCGGTGCGCAAAATATCAAAATTCGATATCAAAAAAGCCGAAGAGCACATCAGAACGCTGGATAAAGAAATGAGCCGCATACAAGACCATTTATCCCATCTGACGCGCTATACCATAGACTACTTCAAAGACCTGAAAAAGAAATACGGAAGCTTGTTCCCCAGAAGAACGGAAATTGCGGATTTTGAGACGATTGTGGCCTCTAAAGTCATTTTGGCCAACAGCAAGTTGTACGTGAACAAAGACTCCGGATTCGTAGGAACGGATCTGAAAAACGACGAAGGCGCCGCATTCGTATGCGATTGCTCGCCGCTGGATGAAGTAATCGTCTTCCTGAAAGACGGCACGTATTCCATCCGTAAAGTAGAAGAAAAACAATACGTGGGGAAAGATATCATCTATACGGGTATTATAAAGAAGAAAGACGAAAGGACCGTATACAATGCCGTGTACCGCGACGGAAAAAATGGAAAAATCTACGTAAAACGCTTTGCTGTCAGCAGTTACACACGTGACAGGGATTATAACCTTACACAAGGAAAACCCGGCTCCCAGGTACTTTGGCTTACCGTCAATCCTAACGGAGAAGCAGAAACCATCAAAGTCTTTTTAAGGGCAAAACCGCGCTTGAAAAAACTCGTTTTTGAATTTTCATTCCTGGACATAGATATAAAAGGACGCGACACGCGCGGAAACATCTTAAGCCAGCATCCGGTACAAAAAATCACCCTCCAGGAAAAAGGCGTAGCCACCATGGGTGGGCAAAAAATATGGTTTGACGCAGATGTGCAACGGCTCAACCACGACGGGCGAGGCATCTATTTGGGTGAATTTACCGGTGATGACAACTTGTTGGCTGTCAACAAATCGGGTGTTTTCTTTACTACCAATTTTGATTTAAGCAACCGGTACCAGGAAGAAATCCTGCTCATTGAAAAACTAAACCGTGACAAAATCTTCACGGCCCTGTACTACGATGCCGGGGCAGAAGCCTATTATATAAAACGTTTCCGTTTTGAAGCCTCTGAAAACGCACCGCAGCCTTTCATCAGCACCACACCGGGTTCACGGCTGGTAGCCCTGTCGCAAGACCGCCATCCGCGGGTTGAAGTATTCTTCGGTGGCAAGCACGCCAAACGGGAACCGCTTGTCATAGATGCTGTCGAATTCATAGGTGATAAAAGTTTTAGGGCCAAAGGAAAAAGAATCACTACGTTACAGGTTGACACGTTATCGTTTACAGACCCCTTGCCTGTCCCTGCAGAGAATGACACCGACGATGACCCGGGTTTTGAACTGGAAGGTCCCGTGGAAGAAAGACCAAAAACAACTGTTAAAGAACGGGAAAACATGGCGGAAGAAAAACATGCGGGATACGATGAAGATGCCATTCAGATGACACTCCTGTAACCGGTTGCCGGAACGCATGGGACTGACTTTCTATATAGGATTCATGGCCTGCGGAAAAAGTACGCTGGGCAGGCAGCACGCCGCAGCTGCCAAAAAAGAATTTACAGATCTTGATACCGTTTTTATAGAAGAAACGGGAAAATCCCCGGCCGCCTATATCATGGAAAACGGGGAACCGGCTTTCCGCCGGGCAGAGAAGCAGCTTCTGCATCAAGTGGTGGAGCGCTGGCAGTCGGCCGGAAAACCGGCCACCCTCATAGCTTGCGGCGGAGGAACGCCTTGCTTTTTTGACAACCTGGCGTTTATGAAAAAGCATGGCCGGGTTGTTTTCATTGATACCCCAACATCGGTGCTTTGGGAAAGAATAGGCCGGGAACCGGAAAAATGGCCTCTTGCCACAAGGTGCAACCTGCCCGAACTCTATAACAAAAGGAAAAAATGGTACCACCGGGCGCACGAGCGCCTGATTCCTTAGACAATCACGTCGCGTACCTTAATATCTTTTATCCGTAACTGCAGATTGGCAATACCCCGGTAATAGTTTTCGGCTACAGAATAACATATATCCACGGGATTTCCGTTATGCAGGTGTTCAAAATGTGTGCTTTGGTTGAACGCGATGCCTGAAATGGCTCTGTACGGTTCTTCTTCCTGAATCAATTCCAGTTTCAGATGACCCGCATCCGATCCTACCAAACGTCCGTTTCCGTTATCGTATACGTCTTCCGTAACAAATACAGGAGACTCGTTCCCTGGTCCAAAGGGCTGAAATTGTTTCAACAAACGGAAAAATTTGGGTGTAATCTGGCGGAACTCCAGGTACGTATCTATGTGGATCTGCGGAGTCAGCATGTCTTCGGTAATTTTTTCCGAGGCCCAGGCTTCAAACCGTTCTGAAAACTCTTGCAGGTGTTTTTCCTGCATGGTCAAACCGGCCGCATACATGTGACCGCCAAAGCTTTCCAGCAAATCGCCGCACCGCTCAATGGCTTCGTACAAATCAAACCCCGATATGCTGCGGGCCGAACCTGTGATGTAACCGTTTGATTCCGTCAACACAATAGTGGGACGGTAGAACGTTTCCACCAGGCGCGAAGCCACGATGCCTACCACGCCTTTGTGCCATTCTTTATTGTATAACACAATCGATTTCTGCTGAGCCATTCCGTCCATTTCCTTGACCATAGCCAACGCTTCCTGTGTAATCTTTCTATCAATGTACTTGCGGTCATCGTTGTGGTCGTTGATGGTATGACCTATTTGTGAAGCATCATCGTCCGTGCGTGAAATTAACAGGTCCACGGCCATTCTGCCCGATTCCATACGCCCGGCCGCGTTGATCCTGGGACCAATTTTGAACACAATATCGTCCATCGTTATCTTGTGTTTCTCCAGTCCGGCCAGTTTGATGATGGAAAGCAGCCCTTTGCGGGGTGCCTCGTTCAATTGCTTGAGCCCGTAATGGGCCAGGATTCTGTTTTCACCCGTTATGGATACCAGATCGGCTGCAATGCTGACCACCAGCAAGTCTAAAAAAGGATACAATTCCGATAGCGGAATGTTTTTTCTTTGGCAATAGGCCTGCATAAATTTAAACCCTACTCCACAGCCGCTCAATTCGTCATACGGGTAATGGCAATCATTCCTTTTGGGGTTCAAAACGGCTACTGCCCGAGGCAGCTCTCCGGCCGGCAGGTGGTGGTCGCAAATGATGAAGTCTATGCCTCTTTCCCGGGCGTAAGCTACTTTTTCAATGGCTTTGATACCGCAATCGAGTGCAATGATCAACGTACAGCCTTCGTTTACGGCATGGTCTATCCCCGCATAAGAAATACCGTAACCTTCTGTATACCTATCCGGGATGTAATACGAGACCATGGGCGTTTCTTTGCGCAAAAAAGAATAGACAAGGGCCACGGCCGTCGTTCCGTCCACGTCGTAATCCCCGTAAACCAATATTTTTTCGCTTTCTTTGATGGCCTTGTCCAGACGCCTTACGGCTTTGTCCATATCTTTCATAAGGAAGGGATCGTGCAAATCTTCCAGCTGCGGACGGAAAAAAGATTTGGCCTGGGATAAATTGGTGATGTTTCTTTGCACCAGCAGATTGGCCAAAGAGTGGTCTACGCCCAGCTCAGAAGCCAGATTCCTCACCATGGCCGGATTACCCGGCTCTTTAACAATCCATCTTTTATCCAAAGCCATTTTAATCCTGCAAAGGTAACTATTTTATCCTGACACGAGTAAAAAATGATTACTTTTGCAGATTAAGAAACTTCAAACACATGGAGCATACGCATTACAGTGAACAGGAACAAGTGCGTCGTAACGCCCTTAAAGAACTTATGGAGCTGGGTATAAATCCTTATCCTGCCCACGCTTTTCCGGTAGATACTTCAGCCGCTCAAATCCTGGAAGGCTACGATCCGGAGAAAGGTAATTTCCAAAAAGTCACCCTGGCCGGCCGTATCATGAGCCGCAGGATTATGGGAGCCGCCTCTTTTATGGTCTTACAGGACCATACAGGACGTATCCAGATATATGTGAAACGGGACGAAATCTGTCCGGAAGAAGATAAAACGCTGTACAACACGGTTTTTAAAAAACTCATGGACATTGGCGATATTGTTGGTGTAACCGGCTATGCCTTCATTACAAAAACAGGCGAAATTTCCGTACATGCCCAAGAACTTACCCTGTTGAGCAAGTCGCTCAGGGTCCTCCCCATCGTCAAGGAGAAAGAAGACCAGGTGTACGACGCCTTTACCGATCCGGAACAGCGCTATCGCATGCGTTACGTGGACCTTATCGTCAATCCGCATGTCCGCGAAACGTTTGTACAACGTACCCGGATGGTCAACGCCATGCGCGATTTTTTCAACAGCTTCGGGTATCTGGAAGTGGAAACCCCTATTTTACAACCCATTCCCGGCGGAGCTAATGCACGTCCTTTCAAAACGCACCACAATGCACTCGATATTCCCCTCTACCTGAGGATTGCCAATGAATTGTACCTGAAAAAATTAATCGTGGGCGGCTATCCCGGAGTCTACGAATTTTCCAAAGATTTCAGGAACGAAGGGATGGACCGTACCCACAATCCGGAATTTACCGTACTGGAAATCTACGTCGCATATAAAGATTATTTCTGGATGATGGACTTTGTGGAACAACTGGTAGAAAAAGTAGCTCTTACCCTGCACGGAACTACCAAAGTCCCCCTGGGCGACAAAATCATAGACTGGAAAAGACCGTACAGGCGTATTTCCATGATAGATGCCATCCAACAATATGCGGGCGTAGATGTGAGCGGTATGGATGAAGAGACCCTGCGGCAAACGTGTGCAACGCTCAAAGTCCCCACCACACCGGCCATGGGTAAAGGAAAGCTGATAGATGCCCTGTTCGGAGCGTATTGTGAAAAACACCTTATCCAGCCCACTTTTATCACAGATTACCCCATTGCCACCTCTCCCCTCACCAAAAAACACCGCGACAATCCGGAGCTGACAGAACGTTTTGAACTGTTTGTCAACGGAAAAGAGCTGGCCAATGCCTACTCGGAGTTGAATGATCCCATTGATCAGCTGGAGCGCTTCCGGGAGCAATTGAGGTTGAAAGAAAAAGGAGACGACGAAGCCATGTTCATTGACATGGACTTCATCAGGGCTTTGGAATTTGGCATGCCTCCTACCTCGGGCATGGGTATCGGCATAGACCGTCTGTGCATGCTCATGACCGATTCGTCCAGCATTCAGGATGTGCTTTTCTTCCCGCAGATGCGTCCCGAATAGCGCCTCAACCACAAGGTAATGATTACCTCGGCTCAAAATACAAAAATCAAACACCTGCGCCTACTTATGGAGAAGTCACGCTCGCGGCGCACCGAAGGTCTTTTTGTCATCGAAGGTCTCAGAGAATTGGAAGCAGCACTCCAAAGCGGTTTTTCCATGCATACACTGTTTCTCTGTCCCGAGATTTTTCGCAATGCGGAAAAAGCCTCGGCCCTTAAACAACAGGCACTGCAGACAGAAGAGGTTACGGCTGCCGTTTATGAAAAAACAGCCTACCGCGGCACCACGGAGGGAGTACTGGCCCTTATGCACCGGAAGCTCTTGAGCGTAGACGCATTGCAGGTGCCGGAAGAGCCCTTGATCCTGGTATTGGAATCTGTGGAAAAGCCGGGCAATCTGGGCGCTGTTTTACGCACGGCAGATGCCGCAGGCGTACATGCCGTATTTGTCTGTGACCCGCTTACCGACCTGTACAATCCCAATATCATAAGGGCTTCTTTAGGTGCGGTTTTTACCGTTCCTACCCTTGCCTGCTCTTCTGAAGAGGCCTATGGATGGCTTTCGGCCAACAACGTACAATTGACAGCGGCTACGGTACAGGCACATACTCCCTATGACCGTTGCGATTACAAAAAAGCCACGGCTTTTGTGCTGGGTGCTGAAGATAAGGGGCTGGGCGATTTTTGGAGGGACAGGGCGCATTGTCAGGTCAAAATTCCCATGCGGGGCTTTATGGACTCCCTGAACGTATCGGTCACAGCAGCCGTCCTGGCGTTTGAAGCCCTGCGTCAGCGCAACACCCGGTGACCTATGGGACCGTTTGCCGTCATAGGATACCCCGTTTCTGACAGTATGAGTCCGGCGTTGTTCCGGGCCGCCTATCCCCAATTCCCGAAAGACACCTACAGGTATATTGAAACAACATGCTGTACCACAGCTCTGGAGCAGATGAAAGCACTGGGTATCCTGGCGGCCAACATAACCGCGCCCCTAAAAACAGACTGTATTACCTATGCTCAAACGGTATCCGCCAAGGTGCGACAAATAGGTGCTGCCAATTTGTTGGTACGTGAAAACGATACATGGTCAGCCATGAATACAGATGTATTTGGCGTGCTGGAAAGTTTCAGAGCAAACGGAATACAGTTGAAAGGGCAACACGCTCTGGTCATAGGTGCCGGAGGAGCCGGCCGGGCGGCTGCATGGGTCCTGGAAGCATCGGGAGCACGTGTGTACGTAGTCAACAGAACACTACACAAGACACATCTATATGCCCTGGAAGAAATTCCCCAATGGCTGCCGCGATGTGCTCTTGTGGTAAACACCGTTCCCGCAGCCCTGGACAACCGGTTGTTCCGTAACCTGACCGGATACCACACCGTATTAGACGCCTCGTACAAAACGGCTCCGTTGCAAGAGGCTGCATTGCGTTCCAAAAGTCTTTATCTAAATGGATACCATTGGTTGTACCACCAGGGAGTAGTAAGTTTCCGTACCATGACGGGGCTGGAGCCGGACACAACGTCCATGCGCCGGTTGCTGGGTTTATAAAAAAGATTGTACCTTTACGGAACAGATATTATTAAATACACAAGCTATGTTAAATAAAGTAATGTTGATAGGCAATGTGGGGAAAGACCCTGAAGTAAGACACCTGGAAGGCGGAGCGTCCGTAGCCACCCTGACGCTGGCTACAAACGAGCGGTATAAAGACCGCAGTGGAGAAACGGTAGATAAAACAGAATGGCACAATGTAGTTTTGTGGCGCAACCTGGCCGACCTGGCGGAACGCTATATCCGTAAAGGAACCCAGATATACGTAGAAGGCAAGATTCGTACGCGCAGTTGGGAAGACCAATCGGGTCAAAAAAAATATACCACAGAAATAGTAGCTGACAACATACAGCTATTAGGCAGAAGAAGTGACAACGCTGCCACTTCTTCTTTACCTTATTCGCCGGGGACTGCCGAACCTGCCATAACGCCATCTCCTGCAAGTCCTGCTATGGATGACGATATAGAAGATTTGCCCTTCTAACGCACCTTATTGGGAACGTCCAGTTCCAGGTGCGGGTTATTTTCAGAAGAGCGGCTCAGCATAAAGGACACGACAATAGCTACTACAGCCAATCCAATAAACAGGACTTCTGAATAAACGGCTCCTGCTATTCCTTTATTGTGTTGGATGATCTTACCCACGAAAATGGGAACAAGCAACATACCCATATTCTGGATCCAGTATATGAGCGAATAAGCCGTTCCTAAATTTTTATCGGGAATGATTTTTGGTACCGAGGGCCACATGGCGGCCGGCACCAGAGAATAGCCTATGCCAAGGATGGCAATGCCTATGTATCCGAATACCGGAATACCCGGAGCAAAACCAATGATCAAATGGGCAAAAAACACCAGAAAAGAGCCTAAAATCATCCATTTGGTGGCTTTTCCTTTGAAGTCCACGAGCGATCCAAAAATAGGCGTGAAAATCATGGTGGTAAACGGAATGAGCGCCACCATCAACGAAGCCAGTTCACTTTCTATGCCAAACCTTGGGATAATGATGGACGTGGCAAAACGTCGGAACGAGATGATACAGGAATAAAAGAACACACACAATAAAGCCACCAGAATAAAATGCTTGTTCCCCAACACTTTGAAGATATCGGAAAACTTGAATTTATCTTCCTTCTTTTGCACTCCGCCCTCACTGTTCAAGGCGTTAAATGCTTCCTGGATATCGAGTTTTTTATCGAGTGCCACAAACAGGCCCCAAACCAGCATTCCGCATAACAACAAGATAAAGCCGGCAATGGCCGGTTTGCTCGTTTCGGCAAAAGGTATGTAATCCAGGTTCAAGTTCACTATGCGGGGTACCACAATCAACGCCGTGGCCGTTCCCATGCGGGCCAGAGACAATTGCAGCCCCATGGCCAGAGCCATTTCCTTACCACGGAACCAGCGGGCGATGGAGCGCGTCACGGCTACTCCGGCAATTTCGCTGCCCAAGCCAAAAAGGGCACACCCGGCATAAGCCAGCGCCAAAGACGGTTTGTTGAAATACTTTCCGAGAAAATGGTAAAAAGTACTATCGTTAAAGGCAGAAGAAATACCGTACATCACAATGGCAGCACCCAGTACCATCAACAGTACAAACAACGTTCCCGTAATCTTCACACCCCATTTGTCCAGGAGCATCCCGCAGACAATCAACCCACCCCACACACACAACAAGGAGTAGGCCCCGCCGTACAATCCATAATCAGCAGACGTCCAGGACAAATCCAGGATTTCCGGATTCTTGAAAATATGTCCTATAGTAGTAAACTGATCATCAAAAAAATACGACGCAAACATGACCAGAGACAAGAACAAAAGGACAGCCCACCTGGCCCAACGGGAATCCTTCAACAAAGCAAGATTGTTTTTCATAAATATTTATTTGGTAATATTAGGTAATTCCAATCCGTATCCTTTACGGCTGTCTTCCTTTTTGAGCCACAAGCCCAGGAAGAATGCCAGGACACCCAGTGAGGCAAAAATAAGCATGGGTACCGTATAGTCGTATTGCAACGGGTCGGTTATGCCTACATTCGTTCTGTCCAACGCTACTCCAATGAGCAGCGGAAAAGCCCATAATCCGATGTTTTGTATCCAGAAAATGACGGAATAGGCAGAGCCCAGGTACCGGTCTTCCACCAATTTGGGAACAGAGGGCCAAAGCGCCGCAGGAACCAGGGAAAAACTAACACCTAAAATAATAATGGCCGTATAGGCAATACCTCTGGAAAAATAGGCTTCCGGAACAAGCGCAAACGTCAAATGGCACAAACACATGAGCACTGCACCCACAATGAGCATGGAAGCTCCTTTTCCTTTATTATCCAGATAAGCCCCCAGCAGCGGTGTCAGCAGCATGGCTCCGATAGGAAACCAGGAAAAAATATCGCTGGCTTCTTTGGCCGGAATCTGCAAGCGGCACTCCAACATATTGGCTGCGTATTTCTGGAACGGGAAAATGGCCGAATAATACAATACGCATAAACCCGACACAATAAGGAACGCCTTGCTGGTAAAGAGTTTTCCCAAGTCACTGATTTTAAATTCTTCCTCCGCCTCGTCTGCCAATGCACCCATCTGCCGTTCCAGTTTCCTGTCAAAGAAAAAATATACCAGAAACGCCAACAGGCCAACCAACAACAATATCATAGTAAGTAAAACAGGCGCTCCCACATGGCCTATACTATCTGCAACGCGTGGGGAAATCCTGAAAACGGCAAAAACACCCAAACGGGCGATGGCCATTTCTATACCCATGGCCAATGCCAATTCCTTGCCTTTAAACCATTTCACAATTCCTTTAGATACGGTAACTCCGGCCATCTCTACTCCGCAGCCAAAAATCATGAACCCCAGAGACGTCAATTTGGCCGAGGCCGGCAACGCCGTCCACCAGGAATCGAGCCAAAGCTGTAAACTGCTTCCGACAAACGCATCTGTAAGTGCATAATATTTAATGCCTGCACCTGCCAACATCACTACCCCGGACAACAGGGCCGTAAAACGAACCCCCATTTTATCCAGGATGATTCCGGCAAAAATCAAGAAAAAGGCAAATACGTTCAAAAAGTATTCAGACCCCGTGACAATGCCAAAATGTTCCGAAGTCCATCCCTGCGTTTCTTCCAACATGCTTTTAAGGGGAGAAAGCACATCCATGAACATATAGGCAAAGAACATCATAGAAGCCAGAAGGATAAGTACGCCCCATCTTACCAGCGCTTTATCCTTCAGCAATTTTTCCGCTGTATTCATAGGTTGATTTTAAGATTAAAAAAGAAAACCGAAGATAGAATAATTCATCAAGTCTGCAAAATTTGTAGTATTTTTGTAGGTATTATGAAAGTAGATGTTGTTCTTGGATTACAGTGGGGCGACGAAGGTAAGGGAAAAATTGTAGACTACCTGGCGCAACAATATCCGGTTATTGCCCGTTTTCAAGGGGGACCCAATGCCGGGCATTCCCTGCATTTCAATCAGGCTTCCTATATCCTGCACTCCGTGCCCTCGGGCATATTTCGCGAAGGTACCTGTAATATCATAGGCAACGGGGTTGTTATAGACCCTATCATCTTTGAAAAAGAATGCAGGATGTTGGAGTCCTTGGGGATTCCTATAAAGGAACGGCTGATGCTTTCCAAAAGAGCCCATCTGATACTGCCCACCCACAGGATTATCGATGCAGCCAGCGAGCACGCCAAAGGGTCTTCAAAGATAGGTTCCACCCTCAAAGGCATCGGCCCTACCTATATGGATAAAACGGGACGCAACGGTCTACGCATAGGCGATATAACGGCGTCCGATTTCAAGGAGCGTTTCCATGCCCTGAAGTCCAAACATCTGGTGTTCCTCAGGCAATTTGATTACTCCTTCCGGGCAGACGAGGGCGAAGAGGCCTGGATGCAAGCCATTGAGTACATAAAAGGATTTCCCCTGATAGATGCTGAATATTATATCAACGACTGCATCAACCAAAACAGACGCGTATTGGCAGAAGGAGCACAAGGAGCTTTGCTGGACATCGATTTTGGAACGTATCCTTTTGTAACGTCTTCCTCCACCACCTGTGCGGGAGCTTGTATCGGACTGGGATTTCCTCCTGCCAAAACAGGCAAAGTGTACGGGATTTTTAAAGCGTATTGCACCCGTGTAGGCAGCGGACCTTTTGTGACGGAATTGTTTGATAAAGATGGTGCTGCTTTGCGTGAAAAAGGAAAAGAATTTGGATCGACAACGGGCAGGGCCCGCCGTACGGGATGGCTGGACCTGGTAGCCTTAAAATATGCCATTGCTTTGAACGGCGTGACCGACCTTATTATGATGAAATCGGACGTACTCGACGGTTTCAAGACCATCAAGGCAGCCGTTTCCTACAATATAAACGGAGTGGAAACACAGCACATGCCCTACCATATCCATGAAAATATCATTCCTGTTTATAAGGAGTTTGAAGGATGGGATACCGATTTATCACAAATCCGTGATGAAGCAGCACTGCCTGCCGCGTTCCTGCAATTCATCCGGTTTATTGAAGATCAGGTTGCATTACCCATTAAAATTTTGTCGGTCGGCCCGGACAGGGAACAAACCATAATCAGAGAATTTTTCAATCATGCCTGACCTTATAGATACCATAAACAATCCACAAGACCTTAAAAAACTGCAGCTTAGCCAATTACCGCTTCTGTGTGACCAAATAAGGGCTTACATCACAGACTGCTGCTCGCGCAATCCGGGGCATTTGGGAGCCAGCCTGGGTACGGTAGAATTAACGGTGGCTCTTCATTACGTATACGATGCACCGGAAGATAAAATCATATGGGATGTGGGGCACCAGGCTTATACCCATAAAATCCTTACCGAACGCCGTAAGGCTTTTCTGAAAAACAGGTGTTACAACGGACTCAGCGGTTTTCCGAAAATGAGTGAAAGCCCTTACGACGCCTTTGGTACAGGACATTCTTCCACGTCCATATCAGCGGCCTTAGGCTATGCAACGGCAGCGGCCATGCGTAAAAACGGAGCAAAAACAATAGCTGTCATCGGCGACGGCTCCATGACGGCCGGACTGGCTTACGAAGGACTGAACAACGCCGGTGCCACCGATACTGACTTGCTTATTGTTCTGAATGACAACAAGATGGCTATCGAGCCTAACGTGGGAGGGTTGCACAATTCGTTACTCAAGCTTACTACCTCGGCAAGGTACAACAAGCTCAAATCCAAAACGTGGACAGCCCTGGGAGCAGGCACCGTAAGAGATGCTGTGCAAAGACTGGTGAAAGCCGTAAAACGTTTTTTTGTCAAAAACAGCACCTTATTCCAACCGTTGGGCATCCGTTATTTTGGGCCCGTGGACGGTCACGATGTGGTACAACTGGTCAATACCTTCAGACGGCTGCAGAAACTGAAAGGCCCCCGCTTGCTCCATATATTGACTATCAAAGGAAAGGGATTCCCGCCGGCAGAAAACGACCAGGCCGCGTGGCATGCACCCGGATTGTTTGATGTGGAAACAGGAAACAAAATAAGCGAATGTGCAGCAGGCGGAAAAACAGCCGTCAAATTCCAGGAAGTTTTCGGACATACGTTATTGGAATTAGCACGTTCCAACCCGGATATTATAGGTATTACACCGGCTATGCCCAGCGGATGTTCCCTCAGCATTATGATGAAAGAAATGCCGGAGCGTTGTTTTGATGTAGGTATAGCCGAACAACATGCTGTCACTTTTTCCGCCGGACTGGCAGCGGCCGGCTACCTGCCCTATTGCAACATTTACTCCACGTTCATGCAACGTGCCTACGATTCCGTTATCCACGACGTAGCCATACAAGACCTTAAAGTAGTCTTTTGCCTGGATCGTGGCGGGCTGGTGGGCGAAGACGGAGCTACGCATCACGGAGCCTTTGACCTGGCGTATTTCAATTGCATACCCAATCTGTTCGTTGCAGCTCCCATGGACGAAGAAGAACTCCGTAATATGCTGTACTCGGCTCAGGATAAAAGGTATAAAGCCACCAGTATACGTTACCCCAGAGGAACCGGAACGGGTACGAAAGATTGGAGGAAACCTTTTCAATACATCGAACCCGGCAAAGCACGTCTGCTGCATGAAGGAGCGGATATAGCCCTTCTGAGCCTGGGAACGGCCGGGATCATGGGAGCAAAAGCAGTCGCTCTTGTTGCAGAAGAAGGCCTGAAGGTGCAACATTACGATATGCGCTTCCTCAAACCCATTGACCGGGAGGTGCTCGATTATGTGTCACGCCGTTTCACCAAAGTAGTTACTTTGGAAGACGGCTGTGTCATTGGCGGCTTGCACAGTACCGTATCTGCCTTTATGACAAGCCGTAAAGAAGCGGCCATTACCGTGACCGGACTGGGTATTCCGGATCGTTTCATACAACACGGTACTTTGCAGCAGCTTTACAAAGAATGCGGCTATGATGTTGATAGTATTGCCCAAGCGCTCCGGGACCTGGTCTTGTAGCTTAATTATCATGGCAGTTGCATGCGTTTTTTGCCGTTTTTTTTTGGTAGTTACAGGAAATCGTTTATCTTTGCCGCTCCAAAATGCAGGGATGCCTTTTGCCGATGTAGCTCAGTTGGTCAGAGCAGCTGATTTGTAATCAGCAGGTCGGGGGTTCGAATCCCTCTATCGGCTCGACGTTATTTGACAGAATGTGAGACTTATGGGAGGGTACCAAAGTGGCCAAATGGGGCAGACTGTAAATCTGCTGACGAACGTCTTCGTAGGTTCGAATCCTGCCCCTCCCACCATGCGGAAGTAGCTCAGATGGTAGAGCATCAGCCTTCCAAGCTGAGGGTCGCGAGTTCGAACCTCGTCTTCCGCTCTTATTGCACAAGCCAGTGTAGCTCAGGGGTAGAGCGCTTCCTTGGTAAGGAAGAGGTCATGAGTTCAAATCTCATCACCGGCTCAACATATCATTATCGAGTTATTAAATTATTAATATTATGGCAAAAGAAACCTTTAAAAGGGACAAACCCCACGTTAACATCGGGACCATCGGTCACGTAGACCATGGTAAAACAACACTGACTGCCGCCATTACACAAGTATTGGCCAAGAAAGGACTGTCGGAACAACGCTCATTTGATTCCATTGATAACGCACCGGAAGAAAAGGAACGCGGTATCACCATTAATACGTCTCACGTAGAATACCAGACAGCAGAACGTCACTATGCACACGTTGACTGCCCCGGCCACGCCGACTACGTCAAAAACATGGTTACGGGTGCCGCCCAAATGGACGGCTCCATTTTAGTGGTAGCCGCCACCGACGGCCCCATGCCCCAAACGAACGAGCACGTACTGTTGGCTCGTCAGGTAAACGTTCCCCGTATTGTTGTTTTCCTGAACAAATGCGACATGGTAGACGATCCTGAAATGCTCGACCTGGTTGAACTGGAAGTACGTGACCTTCTGTCAAAATACAATTTTGACGGTGACAACACTCCTGTTATCCGCGGTTCTGCATTAGGTGCCCTGAACGGTGAGCCGGAGTGGGAAGAAAAGGTTATGGAATTGATGGACAGCGTAGACAGCTACATCCCCGTCCCCTTGCGTGACAACGAAAAACCCTTCCTCATGCCTGTAGAAGATATTTTCTCCATTACCGGTCGCGGTACCGTTGCAACCGGTCGTATTGAAACAGGTGTTATCAAAACAGGTGATCAGGTAGAAATTGTAGGTTTGGGTGAAAAACCCAGAACCAGCGTAGTAACCGGAGTGGAAATGTTCCGCAAAATCCTTGACAGAGGAGAAGCCGGTGATAACGTAGGTCTGTTGCTCCGTGGAGTAGACAAGAGAGAAGTAAAACGCGGTCAGGTAATTACCCGTCCCGGAACCATTACTCCCCACAGAAATTTTTCTGCAGAAATTTACGTGCTGAAAAAAGACGAAGGCGGCCGCCATACTCCTTTCCACAACAAATACCGTCCTCAATTCTTCCTGCGTACGCTGGACGTTACCGGTGAAGTACGTCTGCCGGAAGGTATTGAAATGGTAATGCCGGGTGACAACGTTTCTATCAACGTAGAACTGATTTACCCCGTAGCTCTGAACGAAGGACTCCGCTTTGCTATCCGCGAAGGAGGTCGTACCGTAGGTGCAGGGCAGATTACAAAAATTGGTGAATAACCTTACCTGTACTGTACAGCGTTTTCATACAGGTTTGGCTGCCTACAGCTAAACCTGTACCTTACAGGGGCATAGTTTAAGGGTAGAATAGCGGTCTCCAAAACCGTTGATGGGCGTTCGAGTCGCTCTGCCCCTGCCAATACAGGATGTTACGGTCCTGTATGTATAAATTCAACAACAGGAGAAGCTTCCGTCTCCCTTTGTTGCAAACGAACAAAGCATGAGCAAAATAGGAACGTACTTTAAAGACTCCTACAACGAACTGGTTTACAAAGTAAGCTGGCCTTCCTGGAGTCAACTGCAAAATAGCGCAATCATAGTAATGGTGGCTTCGGTTATTTTTGCCCTGGTCATTTTTGCCATGGATTTCACTTTCAGAAATTTAATGGAATTTCTCTACAAAGCTTTGTATTAACTGTATAATTCACAAAGAGAAATGCCGGAATTTGTTAAAAAGTGGTATGTTGTAAGAGCAGCAGGAGGTAAGGAAAAAAAAGCCAAGGAATACATAGAGAACGAAGTTAAGCGTCTTAACTTACAAGATCGCGTAAGCCAAATTTTGATTCCCACCGAAAAAATCTATCAAGTCAAAAACGGAAAGAAAATCAGTAAAGAACGCATTTTCTACCCCGGGTACATCTTGATTGAGGTAGCCCTTACACCTGAAATCCAACACATGATAACAAGCCTTCCGCACGTATCAGGGTTTCTGGGTACTGTAAAAGGAGGGGAACCCGTTCCCATCCGTATACAGGAAATCAACAGAATCCTGGGGAAGGTAGATGAGCAGGCAGAACGTGACGAAGAAATCATCACACCCTACCTGGCAGGAGAAGCCGTTAAAGTTATTGACGGTCCTTTCAACGGTTTCATTGGAACGGTTGAAGAAGTCCTGGAAGAAAAGAAAAAATTAAAGGTGATGGTGAAAATCTTCGGCAGAAGGACGTTGCTTGAACTCAGTTTTGTTCAAGTTGAAAAAGAATAATTAAGCAATCATTATGGCTAAAGAAATTGCCGGATTAATCAAATTACAGATTAAAGGCGGTGCTGCAAACCCTTCTCCCCCGGTAGGTCCGGCTCTGGGTTCCAAGGGTGTAAACATAATGGATTTCTGTAAACGCTTTAACGCACAAACGCAGGATAGGGCCGGTAAGGTATTACCGGTAATCATTACCGTTTACAGCGATAAATCGTTTTCATTTATTGTCAAGCAGCCCCCCATTGCTGTTCAATTGAAAGAAGCTGCCAAAATTGAATCAGGTTCTCCGGAACCTAACAGAAAAAAAGTAGCTTCCGTTACCTGGGATCAGGTACGTGCCATTGCAGAAAACAAGCTGGAGGACATGAATGCCTTCACGCTTAAATCTGCCATGAGCATGGTTGCCGGTACCGCACGCAGTATGGGTATAACCGTACGCGGTAAATTCCCGGAAGACGTTAACTAAACTTCTATGTAGAAATGAGTAAACTAACTAAAAACCAAAAAGTAGTATACGCCAAAGTAGATCCGGAGAAGCAATACAAGCTTTCAGAAGCTTGTGAACTGGTAGTGCAAACAAGCTTTACCAAATTTGACGCTTCGGTAGAGATGGCCATACGTTTGGGCGTTGACCCCCGTAGAGCCAATCAAATGGTACGTGGCGTTGTGACTCTTCCGCATGGAACAGGAAAAACAGTTCGAGTACTGGTACTTTGTACCCCCGACAAAGAGGAGGAAGCAAAAAATGCCGGAGCTGACCACGTAGGTCTTGATGATTATATAGAGCAAATCAAAAAAGGTTGGACAGATGTGGATGTTATCATCTGTACGCCATCTGTGATGGCAAAAATCGGTCCGATCGGTCGTATCCTGGGTCCCCGCGGGTTGATGCCCAACCCCAAATCGGGGACGGTTACCATGGACATAGGAAAGGCAATAGCAGAAGTCAAAGCCGGAAAAATCGACTTTAAAGTAGACAAGACCGGTATCATTCACGCTGCCATTGGCAAAGTTTCCTTCGCACCCAAAATGCTTCAGGAAAACGCCCAGGAATTTCTCAGTACCGTCATCAAATTAAAACCTCAGGCACTTAAAGGAACATACGTTAAGAGCATATACCTGTCCACTACCATGGGGCCGGGTATTGCGGTAGATACAAAAACCGGGACAACCGCCGAATAAGAATTATGCATTATGAAGAAAGAAGATAAAGGACTTATTGTAGATGGTTTGGTCGCTCAGTTTGAAGCTACCCCGGATTTCTATCTTGTCAGTATTGAAGGACTCAATGCCAAAAAGACGTCCGATCTCAGGCGTGAATGCTTTGCTCAGGACATCAAACTGGTAGTTGTAAAGAACACGTTGCTCAAACGTGCGCTGGAACAAAAAGCAGCTCCTGAAATGGACTTGTTGTTCCCCATATTGGAAGGCTCCACAGCCATCATGTTTACACAAAGTGTCAACGCTCCTGCCAAGCTCATCAAAAGCTTTGGCAAACAACACGGAAAGCCCGTATTGAAAGGAGCGTTTGTTCAGGAATGTGCCTATGTGGGAGAAGATCAGCTGGAAACACTCCTCCATATCAAGTCCCGCGAAGAATTGATTGGAGATATTGCAGGACTCATTCTGTCTCCCGCACAAAGACTTGTCAGTGCCATCCAAATGGCCGGAAATAATATGGCCGGTATTGTGAAAACACTGGCAGAACGTGAATAATAAAGCATTTAGAAAACAAAATTTTAACTATAACAATCATGGCAGAATTGAAACAAATGGCAGAAGCCATTGCTAATCTTACCATTAAAGAAGCTATTGAACTAGCAAACATCCTCAAAGACGAATACGGAATTGAACCGGCCGCAGCCGCAGTTGCCGCAGTTGCCGCTCCTACGGCAGAAGGCCCTGCAGCAGAAGCTGAACAGACTCAATTTGATGTCATACTTGTTTCCGCCGGACAGGCAAAATTGCAAGTCATCAAGGTAGTAAAGGAAATCACCGGTCTGGGTTTGAAAGAATCAAAAGAGCTTGTTGACGGAGCACCCAAAGCCCTGAAAGAAAAAACAAGCAAGGCCGAGGCCGAACAAATCAAATCACAAATTGAAGACGCCGGCGGAGAAGTTGAAATTAAATAAACCCTCTTCCCGCACCAGGCGGGAACGCACCAGGTTTAGAACCCCTGTGGGGTTCTAAGCCTTTTTGTCGTTAAAAACGTTTATTTTCAACTAATCCTTAAAAAATGTCTCAAAAAGCTACTACACAGCGAATTAGCTTCGCAAAATCAAAAACCCTCCTGAATCACCCCGATTTTCTGGAGGTGCAACTTAAGTCATTTCAGGATTTCTTCTTACTGGAGACAACACAGGAAAACCGCAAAAATGAGGGGTTGTACAAAGTCTTTCAGGACAACTTCCCCATCACTGACACACGGAACAACTTTGTACTGGAATTCATCGATTACTTTATAGATCCTCCCCGTTATTCCATAGAAGAATGCCTGGACAGGGGCCTTACTTTCAGTGTCCCCCTTAAGGCCAAGCTCAAATTGTACTGTACAGACGAAGAGCACGAAGACTTTGAAACGGTCATCCAGGACGTCTACCTGGGAACCATTCCCTATATGACGCCGCGCGGTACTTTTGTCATCAACGGATCGGAACGCATCGTAGTTTCACAATTACACCGCTCTCCCGGCGTATTTTTTGGTCAAAGCATTCACACCAACGGTACAAAACTGTATTCTGCACGTATTATCCCTTTTAAAGGATCCTGGATAGAATTTGCAACGGACATCAACAACGTGATGTACGCATACATAGACAGAAAGAAAAAATTGCCTGTCACTACCTTGCTGAGAGCCATTGGGTTTGAGAGCGATAAAGATATTTTGGAGATTTTTGGCCTGGCCAATGAAGTTAAAGTCACAAAAACAGGCCTGAAGAAGAACATAGGCAGGCAGCTGGCAGCCCGTGTGCTCAAAACCTGGATAGAAGACTTTGTGGACGAAGATACGGGAGAGGTAGTTTCCGTAGAACGGAATGAAATTGTCCTGGACAGAAATACCGTGCTGGAAGAAGAGCACATAGATTTGATTATAGAGTCAGGAGCCGCCACCATTCTGCTTCATAAGGAAGATGCACGTGTGGGAGACTATGCAATCATACACAACACCCTGCAAAAGGACCCCTGCAACTCGGCCAAAGAAGCCGTTATATACATTTACAGGCAGTTGCGTAATTCGGAACCGCCTGATGAAGCTACCGCCAACGATGTCATAGACAAACTCTTCTTCTCATCCAAACGGTACGACCTGGGTGAAGTAGGACGTTACCGCCTGAACCGCAAACTGGGTCTGACCACATCTTCAGATATACGGGTATTGACAAAAGAAGATATCATAGCCATCATCAGCCACCTGGTACAGCTGATCAACTCCAAGGCCATTGTAGACGATATAGACCATTTGAGCAACCGCCGCATACGGACCGTTGGCGAACAGCTGGCCAACCAGTTTAGTGTAGGACTTTCCAGAATGGCAAGAACCATACGTGAACGAATGAACGTGCGGGACAACGAAGTCTTTACACCCGTTGACCTGATCAACGCCAAGACTTTGTCCTCGGTCATCAACTCTTTCTTTGGCACCTCGCAGTTGTCTCAGTTTATGGATCAGACCAACCCGCTGGCCGAGATGACCCACAAAAGACGTCTTTCTGCACTGGGTCCGGGCGGACTTTCCAGAGACCGTGCAGGTTTTGAGGTACGTGACGTTCATTATACGCATTACGGCAGGCTTTGTCCCATCGAAACACCGGAAGGTCCCAACATCGGCCTTATTTCTTCCTTATGTGTTTACGCCCGTATCAACGAACTAGGCTTCATAGAAACCCCTTACCGGAAAGTAGCGGACGGTTGTGTGGACCTGTCCGGCAAGGGATATATATATATGAGTGCCGAAGAAGAAGAAGAACGCATGGTGGCACAAGCCAACGTTAATCTGGATGACGAAGGACACATACTGGACGAGCGTATCAAGTGCCGTTACGAAGCCGACTACCCCGTCGTGTCCAAAGAGGAAGTCCATTTGATGGACGTAGCTCCCAACCAGATTGCGTCTATTGCCGCTTCACTCATACCTTTCCTGGAACACGACGATGCCAACCGTGCCCTGATGGGATCCAACATGATGCGTCAAGCCGTTCCGCTCATACAACAGGAAGCTCCTATTGTTGGTACAGGGTTGGAAGACACTGTGGTACGTGACAGCCGGACACAAATTACGGCAGAAGGCAAAGGAGAAGTGGTTTATGTAGATGCCAACGAAATCCATATCCGCTACGAAATGAGCGAAGATGAAAAATTTGTAAGCTTCGACCCGGAAGTAACCGTATACAAGCTTCCTATTTACAGAAAAACAAACCAGAATACTTCCGTCAACCTGAAACCTATTGTCAGGAAAGGGCAAAAAGTAACGAAAGGACAGATTTTAACAGAAGGTTACGCAACTCAAAACGGAGAACTTGCCTTGGGCCGCAACCTGAAAGTAGCCTTCATGCCCTGGAAAGGGTACAATTTTGAAGACGCAATTGTACTTTCGGAAAGGTTGTTGCGGGAAGATGTGTTTACGTCCATCCACGTTGATGAATACATCATGGAGGTGCGCGATACAAAACGAGGGATGGAAGAGCTCACCAACGATATCCCCAACGTATCGGAAGAGGCTACAAAAGACCTGGACGAAAACGGAATCATCCGTATAGGTGCCTACGTGGAGCCGGGAGATATCCTGATTGGAAAGATTACTCCAAAAGGAGAAAGCGATCCTACTCCGGAAGAGAAACTGCTGAAAGCTATTTTTGGCGATAAAGCAGGCGACGTTAAAGATGCTTCACTCAAAGCCTCTCCTTCTCTGTACGGTACCGTCATTGAAAAACGCCTTTTCTCCAGGGTCATCAGGGACGGTTCCAAAAAGGCCAAGCCTATGTCCAAAATGCAGGTCCAACAGGCAGACGAGCGTTATAAAAAACGCTTTGACGACCTTAAAGACTTGTTCCTGGATAAATTAGAGATACTGCTTAAAGGAAAAACTTCTGCAGGCATTACGAATTTATACGGTGAACCGGCCATAGAAAAAGATATCAAATTCACCCGTGAGTTATTGGGGGATATCAATTACGAAAACATCAACCCCACCAAGTGGACGAAAGACAAGCAAACGAACAACAAAATTAAAAAACTCATCAGCAATTACCTGCTCAGCCACAAAGAGCTGGATGCCGAGCTTAAACGGGTGAAATACAGCCTGACCATAGGCGACGAATTGCCCACGGGTATTATGCAGCTTGCCAAAGTATATATCGCCAAAAAACGTAAAATCCGCGTAGGCGATAAAATGGCCGGCCGCCACGGTAACAAGGGTATCGTTGCCAAAGTGGTCCGTGATGAAGATATGCCGTTCCTGGACGACGGTTCCATAGTGGACATCGTCCTGAATCCTCTGGGTGTGCCTTCGCGTATGAACCTGGGACAGATTTATGAAACTGTCCTTGGTTGGGCAGGTCAGGAGTTGGGACTCCGGTTCTCCTCCCCCATTTTTGACGGAGCATCTCTGGAAGAGATTACACACTATACAGACAAAGCCAACTTGCCCAAATACGGCAAAACTCACCTGCGTGACGGAGGTACCGGAGAGTACTTTGACCAACCGGCCACCGTGGGTGTCATTTACATGCTAAAACTGGGTCATATGGTAGACGATAAAATGCATGCCCGTTCCATTGGACCGTACTCCCTCATTACCCAACAACCTTTGGGAGGTAAAGCCCAATTTGGAGGACAGCGTTTTGGTGAAATGGAAGTCTGGGCCCTGGAGGCTTTTGGAGCCGCCAATATTCTTCAGGAAATCCTGACCGTTAAATCGGACGACGTGACAGGACGTTCACGCGCCTACGAAGCCATTGTCAAAGGAGATACCATGCCCACGCCGGGCATCCCGGAATCCCTGAACGTACTGCTTCATGAATTGCGCGGTTTGGGACTTAGTGTTAACCTGAAATAACAAACAAATTATGACTTATAAAAAAGACAATAAGTTGAAAAGCGATTTCAAACAAATCACTATAGGTCTGGCATCCCCGGAACAGATTCTGGCTATGTCTCACGGAGAAGTCACCAAGCCGGAAACTGTCAACTACCGTACGTACAAACCGGAACGAGACGGCTTGTTCTGCGAGCGTATTTTCGGACCCTCAAAAGATTACGAATGCCATTGCGGTAAATACAAACGCATCCGTTACAGAGGCATTACGTGTGACCGCTGCGGCGTTGAGGTTACAGAAAAGAAAGTACGCAGGGAGCGTATAGGTCACATTTCGCTGGTAGTACCTGTTGCACATATCTGGTTTTTCCGTTCCACTCCCAACAAGATAGGATATTTGCTGGGTATTCCCGGAAAGAAACTGGAATCCATCATCTATTATGAGCGGTATGTTGTTATCCAGCCGGGGATCCTGGAAGCCGACGGTATCCAGCCATTGGATTTCCTTACAGAAGAAGAGTACCTGAACATTTTGGACTCCCTTCCCAAAGAAAACCAAATGCTGGACGACGAGGACCCCAATAAATTCATTGCTGACATGGGAGCAGAAGCCATCTACAAGCTTCTGGTGAGACTGGACCTGGACAAGCTGTCCTATGACCTGAGGGATAAAGCCGACAATGAAACCTCCCAGCAACGCAAAGCAGACGCACTCAAACGGTTGAATATCATAGAGGCATTCCGCGAATCGGCAGATATCAACCAACCGGAATGGATGATCATGAAGGTCATACCGGTCATACCTCCCGATTTGCGTCCGCTCGTACCGCTGGACGGCGGCCGTTTTGCCACCTCGGACCTGAACGATTTGTACCGCCGCGTCATTATCAGAAACAACCGCCTCAAGCGCCTGATTGAAATTAAGGCTCCGGAAGTAATTCTGAGAAACGAAAAACGCATGCTTCAGGAAGCCGTGGATTCCCTGTTTGACAACTCCAGGAAATCAAGTGCCGTTAAAACGGAAGCCAACAGAGCTCTTAAATCGCTGTCAGACAGCTTAAAAGGAAAGCAAGGACGTTTCCGTCAGAACTTGCTTGGAAAACGGGTAGACTATTCGGCCCGTTCCGTCATCGTAGTAGGACCGGAACTGAGCATGAACGAATGCGGGATTCCCAAAGACATGGCAGCCGAATTGTACAAACCTTTCATCATCAGAAAACTGATTGAAAGAGGTATTGTAAAAACGGTTAAATCCGCCAAGAAGATCGTGGACCGTAAAGACCCCATGATTTGGGACATCCTGGAAAATGTCATGAAAGGACACCCCGTGCTGCTGAACCGGGCTCCGACCCTGCACCGTCTGGGTATCCAGGCCTTCCAGCCCCGGTTGATTGAAGGAAAAGCCATACAATTGCACCCGCTGGCCTGTACGGCTTTCAACGCAGACTTTGACGGTGACCAGATGGCTGTCCATTTGCCGCTCGGCAACGCCGCCATCCTGGAAGCCCAACTGCTGATGCTCGGTTCACACAATATCCTGAACCCGGCAAACGGTGCCCCCATTACCGTTCCTTCACAAGACATGGTCCTGGGGCTGTATTACAGCACCAAACTGCGCAACAACGCCAAAGGGCAAGGCATGACATTCTACAGTCCGGAAGAGGTTATCATAGCCTACAACGAAAAGGTGATAGACATGCACGCACGTATTAAATTACGGCTCAACGACACCGTTGTACGCAGTCTGAAAGATGAGAACAACCCTTCCCGCGGCTCGGTAATTTATAAAACAGATGCCTCTAAAGGAAACCATATCATTGAAACATCCGCAGGTCGCGTGCTGTTCAACCAGGTAGTTCCCAAAGAAGCAGGTTTCATTAACGAACTGCTTACAAAAAGGACCCTGCGCGATATCATCAATCTGATTCTGAAAACAACGGGGGTGGCCCAAACGGTCAAGTTCCTGGACAGCATTAAAGATATCGGGTACAACATGGCCTATAAAGGCGGTTTGTCCTTTAACCTGGACGATGTGATAGTGCCGGAAGCCAAAGCCCGGTTAATAGATAAAGGATACCGCGACGTGGAAGAGGTAACGGGGAACTATAACATGGGTCTTTTGGCCAATAACGAACGGTACAACAAAATCATTGATATTTGGACCGATGTCAACGTACGTCTGACCAATATCCTGGAAAAAGAGCTGAAGGAAGATAAAGAAGGATTCAATCCCATATACATGATGCTGGACTCCGGAGCCCGGGGATCCAAAGCCCAGATCCGTCAGCTTTCCGGTATGCGCGGCTTGATGAATAAACCGCAAAAATCGGGATCTACCAGTGCCGAAATTATCGAGAACCCCATTTTGGCCAACCTGCAGGAAGGACTTTCCGTACTGGAATATTTCATCTCTACACACGGTGCCCGTAAAGGGTTGGCAGACACGGCTCTTAAAACAGCCGACGCCGGTTACCTTACACGTCGTCTGGTGGACGTATCGCACGATGTCATCATCACGGAAGAAGACTGCGGTACGCTCAGAGGCCTGGTGGCTACCGCCATCAAGAACAAGGACCAGATTGTGGAATCACTCTACGACAGAATCTTGGGCCGCACCAGTGTACACGACGTGTACGACCCGCTCACCGGAAATCTGATTATTGAAGCCGGAGAAGAAATTACAGAAGATATTGCAGAAACCATTGCAAGTCTTCCCATCGAGCAGGTGGAAATACGCAGCGTATTAACCTGTGAATCAGGGAAAGGCGTTTGTGCCAAATGTTACGGAAGAAACCTGGCAACGGGAAGACCCGTAGAAAAAGGCGAAGTAGTTGGTGTCATTGCCGCACAGTCCATCGGAGAACCGGGTACACAGCTTACCCTGCGTACGTTCCACGAAGGAGGTACGGCCTCTACCATCAGCTCAGAAAATTCCATCGTTGCCCGCTACAACGGCATATTGGAAATTGATGAACTGCGTACGCTTGAAAAAGTGTCTCCCACCGGTGAAAAAACCACGCTTGTCATAGGCCGTACGGCAGAAATGCGTATTGTGGACAGCAATACCCACATTGTGCTTTCTACATACAACATTCCGTACGGAGCTACCTTGTACTTCAAGGCCGGCGATACGGTCAAAGAAAAAGACGTCATTTGCGAATGGGACTCCTACAACGCAGTCACCATTGCGGAATTTGACGGTACCGTTTCTTTTGACAGCTTTATTGAAGGAGTAACATACCGGGAAGAAGCTACCGACGAGTTCTCACAGCACCGCGATAAAGTCATCATTGAAAGCCGGGACAAATCCAGGAATCCTACCTTAAAAATCATGATGGGCAAAGAAGAGAAAAAGCAGTACAACCTGCCTGTGGGTGCCCATATCATGGTAAATGAAGGCCAGGAAGTCAAAGCCGGAGATATCCTGGTTAAAATCCCCCGTGCCATTGGAAAATCGGGTGATATCACCGGAGGACTCCCCCGGGTAACGGAACTGTTCGAAGCGCGTAACCCGTCCAACCCCGCCGTCGTATCCGAGATTGACGGTGAAGTGCAGATGGGCAGAATCAAACGCGGTAACCGCGAAATCATCATTCGTGCCAAAACGGGAGAAGAAAAGAAATACCTGGTTCCCTTGTCCAAGCAAATCCTGGTACAGGAAAACGACTACGTCAGGGCCGGTATGACATTGTCCGAAGGAGCCATTTCTCCTACCGATATCCTGCAGATTCAAGGACCCACAAAGGTTCAGGAATACATTGTCAACGAAATCCAAAGCGTCTACCGCAACCAGGGCGTAAAAATCAACGACAAGCACTTTGAAGTCATCGTACGTCAAATGATGCGCAAGGTTGAAATTGTTGAACCGGGAGATACCCGTTTCCTGCCGGAACAACTGGTGGACAAATGGGAATTCATGCAGGAGAACGATGCCATCTTTGATAAGAAAGTGGTCAAGGACCCGGGTGATTCAGAAGAACTTCACAAAGGTCAGATCATCACGGTACGCAGGCTGAGGGATGAAAACTCGTCGCTCAAGCGTAAAGATTTGAAGCTCGTTGAAACGCGTGATGCACTCCCGGCCACTTCCAACCAAATTTTGCAGGGTATTACACGTGCAGCCCTCAGAACGACCAGCTTCATGTCGGCCGCCTCGTTCCAGGAAACGACAAAAGTATTGTCAGAAGCCGCCATTTTTGGCAAGACAGATACGCTGGAAGGATTGAAAGAGAACGTTATCTGCGGGCATTTGATTCCCGCCGGCACGGGACTCAGGGAGTACGAAGATATTTTGGTCGCCTCTATGTCTGAGTACAATAAAATGGTAGAAGAACGTACATTACCCAAGAAATAATGGAACCTTTCATATTTTAAGAAATAAGGGCTTTTTGCCCTTATTTTTTTATATCTTTGCCGATTAAACTTATCAATTATTATCATATTATCTATGCCGCATAAAGTTATAGATGTTCAGGATGTTGTCATTCGATTTTCCGGCGACTCCGGAGACGGGATGCAATTGACAGGCTCCCTTTTTGCAGACACAGCCGCGTTTTTTGGGAATGATATTACCACATTTCCCGATTTTCCTGCCGAGATCAGAGCCCCACAAGGCACTTTAGCGGGAGTATCAGGGTACCAGGTCCACATTGGAAGCAGTGCCGTCTACACCCCGGGTGATTATTGCGACGTGCTGGTGGCCATGAACCCGGCCGCTCTCAAATCCAATGTCAGGTGGCTTAAACCCAACGCTACCATCATCGTGGATATAGACACCTTTGATGAAAAGGGTCTGGAAAAAGCAGGATTCAAAACAACCGATGCTTTTGAAGAACTCAACGTCAAACACCACAATCTGGTTACACCACCCATCTCCACGCTGACAAAAGAAAGCGCCCAAATGTTGGGCATAGATCCCAAACAGGGACAAAGGTGTAAAAACATGTTTGCTCTGGGGATTTGTTATTACCTGTACAACATGTCTATGGAGCATACGGAGCAATTTATAAAAACAAAATTCTTCAAAACTCCGGCCCTTGTAGATATGAACCTGAGAGTCCTTAAAGACGGCTACAATTACGCAAGTACTGTGGAGGCCATTGCCGATACGTACATAGTGAAGCCTTCCAAACAAGAACCGGGCATATACCGTAACATCAACGGAAATACAGCCATTGCCTGGGGTTTGATGGCTGCTTCGGAAAAATCGGGAAGGCCGCTCTTCTGCGGATCCTATCCCATTACACCGGCAACCAGCATTCTGGAAGAACTTGCCGTACACAAATACCTGGGAGTAAAGACCTTACAATGTGAAGACGAAATTGCCGGCATCTGTACGGCCATAGGAGCTTCCTATGCAGGCTCATTGGCCGTTACCACTACTTCAGGTCCCGGTCTGTCGCTCAAGTCAGAAGCTTTGGGTTTGGCCGTCATCACAGAGCTTCCTCTGGTAGTTGTGAACGTGCAACGCGGAGGTCCTTCTACGGGAATCCCCACCAAAACAGAGCAAGCAGACCTCAACCAGGCTCTGTACGGCAGAAACGGAGAATGTCCCGTAGCCATCATAGCTCCTCACTCTCCGTCCCATTGTTTTGAAGCCGCCTTCTACGCTGCCAAGTATGCACTGGAACATATGATGCCGGTTATCCTGCTGTCGGAAGGTTTCCTGGGCAACGGCTCCGAACCGTGGAAAATCCCCGATATGAGCGATTTTCCAACCATCACCCCACCGCTGGCAGATACCCTGGATCCGGATGAACCGTATTTCTATCCATTCCGCAGAGACCCTGAAACCCTGGTACGCCGATGGGCTCTTCCGGGCACACCCGGTATGGAGCACCGCGTGGGAGGTTTGGAGAAAAACCATCGGGGAGCTGTCTCTTCAGATCCTTTTGTGCACGAACAAATGGTACGCGAGCGTGCTGAAAAAATCGAGCGTCTGGCGCATAAAATACCGCCGCTGGAAGTGTTGGGAGAACAGGAAGGAGACATTTTGATGGTCAGCTGGGGAGGCACGTACGGTCATATGTTAAGCGCCCAGAGCGAACTGCGCGCACAAAACATCCACACAGGCCTTGCCCATTTTGATTATATCAATCCCCTGCCTCTGAATACGGCAGAAGTATTTGAACGCTTTAAGAAAATTATTGTATTTGAACTCAACAGCGGTCATTTTGCCAATTACCTGAGGGCCAAATTCCCTCAGTTCAAGTATTTGCAGTATAACAAAATACAGGGACAACCCTTTATTGTAGCAGAAATTGTAGAAGCCATTAACAACATAACAACATGAAATATACACCTCAGGATTTCAAATCGGATCAGGAAGTAAAATGGTGTCCCGGTTGCGGAGACCACGCCGTGCTGGCCTCCATCCAGCGTGCACTTCCGGAAATCAGTGAAGAATTGGGCTATTCCAAGGAAAGGTATGTTTTCGTTTCCGGAATCGGTTGTTCATCGCGTTTCCCCTATTACATGAAAACTTACGGCTTCCATGGTATTCATGGACGCGCAGCCGCTATAGCCACCGGTATGAAAGTGGCCAACCCCACGCTTTCCATCTGGGAGATGACCGGAGACGGAGATTCCCTGGCTATTGGAGGAAACCACCTGATCCATGCCATACGGAGAAACATTGATATCAATATCGTACTCTTCAACAACAGAATTTACGGACTCACAAAAGGCCAATACTCCCCGACCTCCAAATGGGGAAGTATCACCAGAACCTCGCCTTACGGAACGGTGGAACACCCGTTCAATCCCGGCGCTTTGGCCATGGGTGCACGCGGCACTTTTTTTGCCCGGACCCTGGATATGGAATTGAAACTCACGAGCGATATCATGGTAGAAGCCGCCCGCCACGACGGTACATCTCTGGTGGAAGTACTTCAAAACTGTGTTATTTTCAATGACAAGACACACGCTGTCATCACAGACAGGGCATTCAGGGCAGACCGCACCATTGTACTGCGTCATGGAGAACCCATGGTATATGGGAAAGATAACGACAAAGGCCTTGTTCTGGACGGACTCCGGTTGAAGTCTGTTACCATAGGAGAAAACGGCATCACGTTGGACGACATATTGGTACATAACGCGGAAGAAGAAAACCACGGCATACATATGATGCTTTGTGAAATGCAATGGCCGGAACTTCCTGTTGCCCTGGGCGTTATCCGCCGGGTGAAAGACCGTACGTACGACGATATGGTACGTGACCAATTGACAGAAGTAGCCAACAAATCACAGATCCGCTGTATGAACGATATGCTCAGAAGCGGTGATACATGGGTAGTTGAATAAACCACATATCTTATAAAACAAACATTTAATTTTATTTAGCACAATGAAAGCAAAAGAAGTAATGGAGCGCCTCCAGAAAAAGTATGGGCACGAAAAGGAATATCTGCAAGCTGTTCACGAAGTGTTGGAAAGTATTGAAGAAGTATACAACCAACATCCCGAGTTTGAAGCAGCCAACATCGTGGACCGCATTGTTGAACCCGACAGGATCTTCACCTTCAGGGTTACCTGGGTAAACGACAAAGGAGAAGTTGAAGTGAATACCGGTTACCGCGTACAATTCAACAACGCCATTGGCGCCTATAAGGGAGGCATTCGTTTCCACCCTTCCGTGAACCCCTCCACCCTTAAATTCCTGGGATTTGAGCAAACCTTCAAAAACGCATTGACCTCGCTGCCTATGGGTGGTGGAAAAGGCGGTGCCGACCTGGATCCCCGCGGTCGTTCAGCCAACGAAATGATGCGTTTTGCACAAGCCTATATGCAAGAGTTGTGGAAGCACCTGGGCCCCTACACAGACGTTCCTGCCGGTGACATTGGCGTGGGGAAAAGAGAAGTAGGTTTCATGTACGGAATGTACAAAAAATTGGCACAAGAGCATACCGGTACCTTTACAGGAAAAGGCCTGACATGGGGAGGTTCCCTTATCCGTCCGGAAGCTACCGGTTACGGAGCCGTATACTTTGTGGAGCATATGCTGCAAACCGTCAATGATAATATCAAAGGTAAAACCGTGGCCATTTCCGGTTTCGGAAACGTAGCCTGGGGAGCCGCTGAAAAAGCCACCCAGCTGGGTGCCAAAGTAGTGACCATTTCCGGACCTGACGGCTACATCTACGACAAAGACGGCATGAATGAAGAAAAAATTGCCTACATGCTGGAATTGCGTGCCAGCGGTAACGACATCGTAGCTCCCTACGCAGAGAAATTCCCCGGTGCCGTGTTCCATGCAGGCAAAAAACCCTGGGAAGTGAAAGTAGACATTGCCATGCCCTGCGCCATCCAGAACGAATTGAACGGAAACGATGCCGCTCAACTCATAGCCAACAACGTATCCCTGGTTGCCGAAGTATCCAACATGGGTTGTACTCCCGAAGCTATTGAAGCTTTCCAGAAAGCCAAAGTCAATTTTGCCCCCGGTAAAGCCGTCAACGCCGGAGGCGTGGCCACATCGGGATTGGAAATGAGTCAGAACGCCACACACATGAGCTGGACAGAAGCCGAAGTAGATGCCAAACTGCATCAGATTATGTCCAGCATTCACGATGCTTGTGTTACATACGGTAAACAAGAAGACGGATTCATCAACTACGTTAAAGGTGCCAACATTGCCGGCTTTATGAAAGTAGCCCAAGCCATGTTGGAACAAGGAGTCATCTGATGATGTACCAATTGGGCCTGGATTTTGGTTCCACGTTAACTAAAATGGCTCTCATACAGCCCGGAGGAAAAGACAGTCCTTTTCCCCGGGCTGTTTTTAAATACAAAACAAACAACAATCCGGAAGATTTCTATAAAGCGCTGGAAGCTTTCCTGAAAGCGGAAAATATTCCTGTCCGGTCCATTCAAAGCGTTTCGGCTACCGGCACCTATTCACACCTGGTAAAAGAAAGTCTTTTTGGGGTTCCTGTGCACAGAGTACCCGAAGTGACTTCCATTGCCAAAGGAGGATTGGCTTTGGCCGGTTTGAAAAGCGCATTGGTCGTCAATATGGGTACTGGCACTACCTACGTAGATGCCGCAGAAAATGAAATACGCCACCTGGGCGGAACGGGCGTTGGCGGAGGTACGTTGACCGGTTTGGGTCAAAGCCTGCTGGGAACAAGTTCGGTCAGAGATATCGTTCGTCTGGCTTCTCATGGTCGTTTGAACCGTGTTGATTTGCTGATTGGTGATATCACGGAACAGGAACTTGAATTTCTACCCCCTAACCTGACGGCGGCCAATTTCGGGAAACTGGCTCATCCTCTTTATGCAGACCGGGCCAAAGATGCTACCAAAGAAGATTTGGCCATGGCTCTCATCAATCTTGTCTTGCAAGTCATAGGAAGCATGGCTGTCATGGTCTGCAAAAGCAGCAATAAAACAAACGTGGTTTTTGTGGGAACGCTTACACGTATTCCGCAAATAGAAAATATTTATGCCCTCTTCTCGAAGGTGTACGGCCTCCAGTTTATAGTTCCGCCTTTTGCCATGTACGGAACAGCCCTGGGAAGCATATTTGCCTTGTCTGAAGAAGTATAATACAAATCCTCCTCTTTGGGGACATCCGGTGTTGCCAGCCAGCCTTTTTCCGAAAGTAAATATTTTACGCGTTGCGCCACCGCCGGTGCCGGATCTACGATTTGCACACCGGGGCCGGCAATCTCTCTGATTACCGGTATTAGAAAAGGATAATGCGTACATCCCAAGACCAGATGATCGGCCCCTTCACGCAGCATGGGTTCAATGACTTTCCTTACCATTTCCCGTGTCTGCGGTGTATCGAGAGCCCCTTCTTCCACCGCTTGTACCCAGCCGTCGCCCGGTTGTTCAATGACTCTGACCGGGCCCGAAAAAGCGGCCAACGTGCTGTTGTACAAAGACCCCTTAAAGGTACCGCGGGTTGCCAATACACCAACCACTCCGCTCTTTGTATGTAAAATAGCCGGCTTGACAGCCGGTTCCATACCTACAATAGGTACCTGGGGAAACGTCGCCCGCAACGTTTTAATGGCAGCCGCTGTTGCCGTATTGCAAGCCACCACTATCAATTTACAGCCTTGGTCCAATAAAAAACGAGTAATGAGTATACTCCTTTCCCTGATAATTTCCACAGCCTTGGTGCCGTAGGGACACCAGGCCGTATCTGCCACATAAATCAGGCGCTCCCAAGGTAGAAGCGCCTGAATATGTGCGTGAACAGACAAGCCTCCTATACCGGAATCCCATATTCCTATGGCTGCCTTGTTCATAAAGATCCTATTGTTCTTCCATGCCCGGCAATTGCGTAGGAGCTACCTTTTCTGCCGGAATACCCAATACGGCTTTGGCTAACGGCAGCACATCCACACTTGACTTTTCATCAAAATAAATGAGAGCGCCTGCCGACAGATCGAATATAAAGGCAAAACCTTGCTCTTTGGCTACTTTTTCAATCGCCTGATTTGCTTTCTGGAAGACCGGTGAAAACAGGATTTGCTGCATTTGCTGGTATTCCTGTTGCGCTCCCTGGCTGAATTGCTCCAAACGTTGTTGCAATTCTATCAATTCACGCTGTTTGGACTCCAATACGGCGGCAGACCACGTAGCTTGTCTTTGTTGATAAGTGTTGTATTTGGTCTGGTACTCCTGCTGCATTTCTGCAATAGTATCCTCCAATTCCTGGGTATAGCTTTGTAATTTCACCAGGGCTGAATCCCTTTCCGGCATAAGACCGATGAGTTCCTGAGAATTGATATGGCCAAATTTCAAAGTTTGCGCAAAGGCTGTGCCCAGTACACAGGTAATTACAACCAGGAGGGTAACAATACGTTTCATAAATTTTTGTTTATAAAGAATACAAATGTACAAAATAATTACTTGAGAACCCGTAATCTTTCTATAACCAGATTACTTATGTCTATGGCAGCGGAGTAGTGCACAATGCCCATTCCGGCGGATACATCCAGTACAAGAGCGTAACCATACATTTCTGCCACATGATTTATGGCTTGCTGCATCCTGTCTTGAATGGGCTTGAACAGGGCCATGGATTCCTGAGACATGACTCCTTCCTGACCAAAATACTGTTCCTGCATTTCCTTCACCTCTTTTTCCCGGTCAATAATTGCTTGTTCCCTTACTTTTCTTTGCTGAGGGTTCAACGTGCCTTTGTCGTTTTGATATTTCTGGAACATGCGTTCCAGAGCGTCATATTCTCTTTGCAGCCTCTGGCTGTACTGTTCCTGCAATTGCGATATCTTCTCCTGTGCGGCCGTATATTCGGATAAAGCTCCCAATATTTTTTCTGAATCGACTACGGCATATTTTTGAGCCCACACGTTTCCCGCCATCAGAAGAATCCCCAATAAGAAAACTATTCTTTTCATAACAATAGATTTAAAATGTTTGTCCAATCATAAAATGGAAATTAGAACCGCCCTTTTTGCCACTGAAATCTGTGTCAAATCCATAACCCCAATCGATACCCAGCAAACCAATCATGGGCAGGAATACCCTTACACCCACACCGGTGGCTCTTTTAATGGTAAAAGGATTGAAGTCACGGATATCGCTCCAGCAATTGCCGCCTTCAAGGAAAATAAGGGCGTAAATGGTAGATTGCGGTTGCAAAATAACGGGATACCGCAATTCCACCGTATACCGGGTATATACACGACCCGTATACGCATCGTCTTTTGTGGGAGTCAGTGAATAATTGGAATAACCGCGCTGTGAAACAATATCTGCTCCGTACGTATTGTACCCGCTCATGCCGTCTCCTCCCAACATGAAGCCTTCAAACGGAGAATACCCCAAACTTCTGCTGTAATACCCCAGGTACCCGAAGTTGGCTCTGGTCATAAGTACCAGATCTCCAATGATTCGTGTGTAGATACTGGCATCAAATTTCCATTTGTGGTATTCAATCCAGCGGTACCTTTGGGCCGTGGACATGGAAGCATAATCCGTGTTCTTGTCCCTGAACAGCGAATAAGGCGGAGTTACCTGTAAACTCAGCTTAAAATCAGATCCTTGCCGCGGATAGATAATCTGGTCCGTAGAATTGCGTTGCAGACTAACGGTATAATCCACAATGTTGGACTGGCCATCGGTAAACATAAAATAATACCCCCAGTCCTGCAGGTTGTACCGCTTCACATCCAATTGGCTGTAAAAGACAAAGTAGTTATCGGGCCACTTGAGCCGGGTACCCAACCCAATTCCAAGACCGTACACTTCCATAAACTGGTCGTTGGTCAGGTAGTAGTACGTAGAGGCCGTTTGCCGGGTGTAATAAATACTTGTGCTGAACGAGGTGGGTTTTTTGCCTGTCAGCCACGGTTCCACAAACGTTGAACTGAGTGCCATGTAGTACGTTCCGTTCGTTTGGAAACGTATGGAAAGTGTTTGCCCGTCCCCCAGGGGAACAGGCCTCCAGGCTTCCTTGTCAAAAAGTCTTTTGATGGAAAAATTGTTGAAACTGATACCAACCGTCCCTACAAACGTATTTCCGCCCCATCCCCCGGCGATCTCAAACTGGCTGTCGGGCTTTTCTGTAACGTTATAGAGAATATCTACCGTATTGCTCGCCTGGTTGGGAATCACATTGAACCCGCTGCCCATTTGCATGATGGCCTCCTGGTCAAAATGACCCATGGAAGCTATCTCGCGGATGGAACGCTCCAATTCTGTCTGGCTGAACAGGTAGCCGGGCCGCGTAAATACCTGACGGCGTACTATTTTTTCGTTGGAAACGTTGTTTCCGTTGATGACAATCCTGTTGTAGGTGGCCGGTTTCCCTTCAAAAACACGCATCTCTATGTCTACGGAATCTTTTTCTATGGTTACTTCCACGGGTACTATCCTAAAGAACAGGTAACCCTGGTCTTTGTAAATCTGGGACACGTTCTGCTGCTGCAATTTACCGCCGCCAAAAAGCCGCTCCTCCATGGTGACCACGTCGTACACATCGCCCTTTTCTATACGAAGGACAGAGTTGAGCACATCTGCCCCGTATTGCGTATTTCCTGTCCAGGTAATGTTTCTGAAATAATATTTCTGTCCCTGGTCTATCTCTATGTCAATACCCAGGTTCTTTTCATCTATGGTATAAATGGAATCCCTCACAATCCGGGCATCGCGGTATCCCAATTCGTGGAATTTTTGTAACAGCAGCTGTTTGTCATTCTTAAATTCCTTTTCATCAAATTTTTTACTGAAAAAGAAATTGTAAAAACGTTTGTCTTTCGTTTTTTTCATGGCAAACCGCATTTTGAGCAAAGACAATTCTTCACTTCCCAAAAAGTTGATTTGCTTAATGCGGACCTTGTTGTTTTTCTTTACGTGAAAGGTAACTTGTACGGCGTTTTTAATGGTGGTGTCTTCCTGATGCGTAGCCCATACCTCCGTATTTAAAAAGCCTTTCTCCACATAATACCTGCGTATGATATCGCCGGAAGATTTGATGATATAATCGGACAATTCGCTGCCTCTTCTGAGCTTTACCCTTTCTTCAATATCTGATTTTTCTCCTTTTTTGATTCCCTCAAATTTCCATTGCGACACCCTGGGCCGCTCCACAATGTTGATATTCAGGTACGCGTTATCCTGTACCAGGCTGTCTACGTACACAGCCACGTCAGAAAAGAAGCGCTGCATGAAAAGCCGTTTAACTATGCTTTGCAATTCTTCCCCGGGAATATTTATGGTATCGCCAATGGCCAGGCCCGTCAAAGAGAGAATCTGATCTGCATTCAAATAATTGACACCTGTAACCGTCAGACCGGCAATGGTACATTTACGGGGTTTTGTATAGTCAACGACTACTGAACTTGTCTCAACCTGTGCAAAAAGGGGAAGTGCTATTAAAAACAAAGCAATAGAAAAAAACAAACGCTTCATGCAAAGGGATATTATTGTCATTCTTCAATTTTTCCAAACCTGCGCTTCCTGTTACTATAGGCTTCAAGGGCCGCACGGAAATCAGTCTTGCGAAAATCGGGCCAAAGTACAGGGGTAAAATAGAACTCCGTATAAGCTATCTGCCACAGCATAAAATTGCTGATCCGCTCTTCTCCGCTCGTTCGTATCATCAAATCGGGATCGGGAATGCCTGCCGTGGACAGATAACGGGCAAAGGTATCGTAAGAAACGGGAACGCGGCTGTCCGGTCCGGTTTCCATCAGTTTGGTGACGGCCTGCAGAATATCCCATTTTCCACTGTAATTGACGAATATGAGCAAGACCATTCCCGTGTTGCCTTCTGTCGTTCGCATACATTGCTCCAGCCGTTCCCGGACCCGGGAACTCAAATGAGGCAAATCCCCTTTAAACAGCACACGGATGTTGTTTTTCATCAAATTGGGGGTTTCGCTTTCGACATATTCCACAATCAACCGCATAAGCGCCTCAATCTCTTCTTCGGGGCGTCCCCAGTTCTCCTCGGAAAAAGCAAACAAACTCAAGTACCGTATGCCCGTTTCGGCTGCAAATTCCGTTACCTGACGTACCGCCTCGGCTCCCATCCTGTGCCCGTCGTTTCTTTCCAGGTCGTGCTTCAAAGCCCACCGGCCGTTCCCGTCCATGATGATGCATACATGGTCCGGCAGCTTCAAACCTTCCGGCTGCGGTTGTATTTCTTTTGGGCTATTCATGTTCATGGCCTCCGTTTCTTTTGTCAAAACCCATCATGAGTTTTTCCCTTAAGGTAGCTATGAAATCGTTGCCGGCAAAAGAAAGGCTTGTCAGATGAAAGGGAGCCTTTTGTACCTTAAAGCTATAGGGCAGCGCTACTTTGACGGAGCGGTTATCCAAATGCAATTGCGCATTATCCGTCCGGCTTTTTACCTGAATTTCCAATGTTGCGTCATCCGGAAATACAATGGGGCGTACGTTCAAATTGTGCGGAGCAATGGGCGATAATACAAGCACACCCGACTGCGGGAAAACAATGGGGCCACCCACACTTAATGAATACGCGGTTGATCCCGTCGGCGTGGCTACAATAATGCCGTCACCACGGTACGTAGCCACCGGCTTTCCGTTCATTTTCACATCTACTTCCAGCATGGCAGAGCCTATGCGCTGGATACAGACTTCGTTGATGGCATAAGGATACACTCCGGAAGGCACTCCTTCCTCCAAGAGAGAAAGCACCGTATGTTTTGTGGCAGAAAATTCTCCGGCCTTGACCGCATCGAACAAATACCCTATGAAATCCGGCCCGCACCCCGTCAAAAAACCCAACCGCCCAAAATTGACACCGGCAATAGGTATCCCTGAATCTTTAACTATTTCAAGAGCCTGTAAAAAGGTACCATCACCTCCTATGGTCACCAGGAGATCTGTCCCGGGCGGGACTTGGCGGTCCTCCCCCAGAATGGAAAATGTCATATCGCTACGCTCAGGGAGGTGCAGGTCTTTATGTAAATCCTTCCCGTAAAAAACGACCTTCATATTTGTATTGCCAATCAATTGGCTTACTTTTGCAACAAAGATAACCAATAATGACAAATCTGAGCGTTAATGTAAACAAATTTGCCACTTTGCGCAACGCAAGAGGAGGCAACATGCCGGACGTACTCCAAGCTGTTAAAGACTGCGAACGTTTTGGAGCTCAAGGCATTACTGTACACCCTCGTCCCGATGAGCGCCACATAAGGTACCGGGACGTACGCGATATCAGTCCTTTGGTAACTACCGAATTCAATATAGAAGGGAATCCCATTCCCTCGTTCATAGATTTAGTCCTGGAAGTGAAGCCGGCACAAGTGACGCTGGTCCCCGATGCACACGATGTCATTACCTCCAACGCCGGCTGGGACACCATTACCTTTGCCAAAGAACTGAAAGAATGGATACGCATCTTTAAACAGGCCGGAATTCGTACCTCGTTGTTTATCGACCCCAATCCGGAGCTGATCCATGCCGCTGCCCAAACGGGTACGGACCGGGTGGAACTCTACACAGAAGCTTACGCCACAGGCTATGAAGAAAACCCGGAAAAAGCCATTGAACCTTACGTAATCGCAGCACAAGCAGCCGCTGATTGCGGATTGGGTCTGAATGCGGGACACGACCTGAACATGCACAACATCCGTTATTTCCACAGGAATATCCCCAACTTGCTGGAAGTATCCATCGGTCATGCCATTATCTGTGAATCCATTTACCTGGGGCTGGAGAATGTCATAGGTATTTACCTAAGGGAACTCTCCGATTTTTAACTATATTTGCACGTTTTTATTACTATTATCATGAAGAAAGCATTACCCATAATTACCATCGTGTTGGCAGTAGGACTTGCAGTCCTTTACGTATTGCATTTTACCAATAATTGCAAAACCTTCACCGCTGCAGAGCAGACAGAGCGCCAGACGGGAGAAGCTGCCACAGGAAGTATTGTATACATCCATATTGACTCCCTGTTGAACCAATACGATTTGTTCCTGGACCTGCAGTCAGACCTGACCGCCAAAGCGCGTATTGTGGAAGACGATTTGAACAAAAAAGGACGCGCTTTTGAAAAGGACGTCAACAATTTTCAGGAGAAAGTACAGAAGGGACTTATTACCAGAAGCCAGGCAGAAACGCAGCAAAACCAGCTGGCCACCCGTCAGCAGGAATTGGAACAATACGCCCAGCAAAAACAAATGGAACTGGCAGAAGAGAACCAGGTCATGCTCAACAGAGTCCTGGATGCCATTAAAACCTATCTGGCCGAATACCGCACTCTGCAAAATTACGACATGATTCTGACCACGGACAACAGCAGCAACACGGTCATTGAAGCCGGTAAATACCTGGACATTACCAAAGATGTTGTAGAAGGGCTTAACCGTGAATATGCCAAAAGCCGTAAATAAACGGACTGCATGGAATCAGTGACAGAAACACAGTTTCATTTTCCGGGTCAAACACAATTCTACAAAGGAAAAGTACGCGACGTATATACCATTAACGACCGCCTGCTGGTCATGGTGACTACAGACCGTATATCTGCCTTTGACATAGTCTTTCCGGAAGGCGTACCGTACAAAGGACAGATCCTGAACAGCATGGCGGCTCAATTTCTGGATGCCACTTCCGATATCCTGCCCAACTGGAAAATTGCCGTGCCGCACCCCATGGTCACTGTAGGATATAAATGCCGGCCGTTTCCCATAGAAATGATCGTACGCGGATACCTGACGGGCAGCGCATGGAGGGCCTATAAAAGCGGACAACGGTCCTTATGCGGCATCCCCCTTCCGGACGGCATGAAAGAACATCAGGCGTTCCCTCGCCCCCTTATCACCCCTACCACCAAAGCCGAGTCAGGATTTCATGATGAAAACATCAGCCGGGAAGAGATCCTGGAACGAGGACTCGTTTCTGAAGAAGATTACGTACAACTGGAATCTTATGCGCTGGCCCTTTTTGAACGAGGCCGCCGCTACGCCGCGGAAAAAGGCTTGATACTGGTAGATACCAAGTACGAATTTGGCAAACGCGACGACACCATATACCTGATAGACGAAATCCACACTCCGGATTCATCGCGTTATTTTTACACAGAAGATTACCTGGAACAATTCCCCAAAGGCCTGCCACCCAGGCAGCTGTCCAAAGAATTTGTAAGGGAGTGGCTGATGGAAAACGGCTTTAGCGGAGGGCCCGGCCAAACCCTGCCTGCCTTGACGCGGGATGTTTTGGAGGGCATATCGCAACGGTACATAGAATTGTACGAGCATTTGACAGGCATGACTTTTGTTCCGCAAACATACGACAGCACTTTTTACGATACCCTGGAAGGCTGCATCCGAAATATGCTTGCCCGTTTATGAAATTTCGCACACTCATAACAACCCTCCTGCTGCTGGTATCTGTGGCCGTTCACGCACAGGAACCCCGGTATATCAGACATAAGGTACGCTGGATGGAAACGTTGTATTCCATTGGCAGAAAATATCAGGTGGACCCTAAAGAAATAGCCATCCTGAACAACCTCCCCACAGGAGAAATCTACCGCGGTCAGATATTGCTCATTCCGGACAAAACAAAACAAACAAACATATATTTAGAAGATACCCGGGCAGATACGCTCCTGACAGAAGAAGCTGTTTTCCCCGACACCGACCGGAAAGAAGAAGGCGCTTCACCCTGCCTGTTTTTTGAACGGAACCGCGATTACAAACCTGTTCTTTCCGTATTGCTGCCTTTTGAAGACATACCGGAAAACGCCGGTTTTCTTGAATTTTACCAGGGATTGCTGCTGGCTGTGGAGCAAATGAAACAAACCGGCATGCAAGCCGTTGTACAGGTATACGACTGGGATGAAGAAGGCACGGACGCTTTGCTTTCGTCCTACGATCTGGCAAGAAGCCAGGTAATCATAGGTCCTGTATACGCTCCCGATGTAGGTACCGCCCTGGCCTACTTCAGGGACAGTGCCACTAAAATCGTCTCTCCGCTAGACAGCAAATCGGACGTGTGGGTCAGTTCTTTTTCCAACTTTTTACAAGTACAGCCCCCGTTGGAAATACAACAGGAAGCCATCCTGAAATACCTGGAACCGCACCGGTCCGCCGTATGGGTCATATCGGAAGAAGGAGAACAACTGATTGCTCCCGGTATCAGAGGCTTGCTGGATAGGAATGTTATCCCTTACAGAAGTTTTGCCTACGATGTATTGAAGGGCCGTGAGGTCACCGAACAACTGAAAGAATTACTGGAGAATTACCCGCACAACCAAATTATTATTGCTTCTCAAAACGAGGCATTTGTATCGGATGCCATCCGCAATTTACACCTGTTGTCCGCTTATGAGCACATTCCCATAGAGTTGTTTGGATTGTCGCGTTGGTATGGATTCAAAACGCTGGATCTGACAGCGTTACATGAGTTGAAAGTGGTACTTCCGCTATCGGCATACGTAGATTACACGCAAGAACACGTCAAGGATTTTGTAGCCCTTTACCGTGCCTTATTCCATAGCGAACCTACTGCCTTTGCCTTCCAGGGATACGATATTGCCTACTTCTTCCTGCAGGCTTTGTACCAATACGGACCACATTTTGAAGATTGTCTAGACAACCTGCACCTGCCCCTGCTGCAAACACGGCTGTCTTTTGTACGCAAAGACCCCGGTCACGGCTTTATCAACACAGGTGTACGGATGGTCCGCTACCTGCCCGATTATTCCATTGAACTACTGCCGTAAGTTGTCTTTTTCTATATCCTTGAAATAACGTACCGTTTCTGTTTTCAGACCTGCGGCGGCCGCCTCGTCACAGACTATGATGGCTTTCGGATGCATCTGCAGGGCCGTGACCGTCCACATATGAGAAACAGCCCCTTCCACGGCTTGCTTCAATGCTTCCGCTTTAGATACTCCGCTGACTACCAGCAGTACCTGACGGGCATCCATGATGGTTCCCACCCCAACGGTAATGGCCGTTTTGGGGACCAGGTCCGTATTGTTGTCAAAAAAGCGGGCATTGGCCCGTACCGTATCTGAAGTAAGTGTTTTTACACGCGTTCTGGAAGCCAAAGAAGAACCGGGTTCATTAAACGCAATATGGCCGTCCGTTCCCACTCCGCCAAAAAACAAATGTACGCCTCCGGCATGTCGGATGGCTTGCTCATACGCCTTGCATTCGGCCTCCAGGTCTGTAGCCAGTCCGTTGGGTATGTGGGTATTTTCCGGCTTGATATCGATATGGTTGAAAAAATGCTCCTGCATAAAATACCGGTACGACTGCGGATGGTCGCCGGACAGGCCTACGTATTCGTCCATATTGAATGTCACCACGTTTTTAAAAGACAATTTTCCTTGTTTTACCATGGCAATCAACTGCTTATACGTACCCAAAGGCGATGAGCCCGTAGGCAGGCCCAATACAAAGGGCCGGGTTTCCGTTGGTCCAAAGGCATTGATTTCATCGGCAATGTACCCGGCTGCCCATGCAGACAGGCTTTCGTAGTCTCTTACAATAAGTACCCTCATGATTTGTCGTTTAATAATTCTCTGGCATTTTCAACGGCTGCCGGCGTAACGGCAGAACCGCTCAACATACGGGCTATTTCCATAACCCTTTCTTCTCCGGTCAAAAGTACGATACCGGTTTGCGTAGCGTCTTCCGCCCATTCTTTTTTCACCAGGTAATGCGTACCTCCTTTGGCCGCTACCTGTGGCAGGTGCGTGATGGCCAGCACTTGCATATGCCCGGACAAAGCATAAATCATATCGCCCATGCTGTCGGCAATTTTCCCCGATACACCCAGATCCACCTCGTCAAAAATAATGGTATTCAACCCGGCACTTTGTGCCGTTATGGATTTTATGCACAACATCAGGCGGGACATCTCCCCGCCCGAGGCAATACGGCTCAACTCCTTGGGTTCCACATCTCTGTTGGCAGAAAACAACATCTGCAGGCCGCTGTTTCCCAAAGGTCCGTATTCCGGTTTTACCTGCAGATCAAATACCAGCTGCGCATGCGGGATGCCCAAAAGCGCCAGGCGGCTGCACAAATCGGAAGAGAGCGGCTCCAGGGCTTTGCCTCGGCTCTCATGAAGGAGTAAGGCCAGTCGGTTCCTTTCTTCCGTAAGCGTTTCCAGCTCCGCCTCCCACTGTTCAAGCAACGTGGAATCGTCTTGTACGGCTTGCAGCTGCTCTTCAAAAAAGGCCATGCGCGCCATCAAGGCTTCCACCGTCTGCACGTTGTGCTTGCGCTGCAAGGTATACAACACATCCAGCCTTTGGCTGATCTGCTCCATCCTCTGGGGTTCTTCCCTTACATGCTCCAATTGCGCAGCACATTCCTGCGCCAGGTCCTTCAGCTCTAAGCGCGCCTGTTCCAGCCTTTGGCCTATGTGGTTGTAATCCGGGTTGTGACGCGCTGCCTCCCGGGCCAGGCGTTCCGCCTCTTTCAATTGGGAAAGAACAGGCACCTGTCCTTCTTCCAAAAGCTGTGTAATTTCGTAAAAAGCCCGGCGGATATCGGCCGCGTTTTCCAGAATTTTCAACTGCTGCTCCCATTCTTCCTGCTCGCCTTCCACCAGTCTGGCCTGTTCCAATTCCGTAAACTGAAACTGGATATACTCCGTTTCCTGCCGGCTCTTCTCATAGGCAGCACGCAAGGCACGCACCCGGGCCGTCAGGTCCACCACTTTTTTATGGACCGCTTTGTAGGATTCCAAAAGTGCCGTGTGCCCGGCAAAATGGTCTACTACCTTCAACGGATAATCGCTTTGGGAGAGCAGCAGGTTTTCATGCTGTGAGTGTATATCAATGAGCGTATTACCCAACGTTTTAAGTAAACCCAGCTGTACCGGCTGGTCGTTCACAAAAGCCCGGCTTTGTCCCGTAGGATAGACGATCCGCCTGATGACCAGATCTATGGTCTGTTCCGGTGCCGTCAAATCTTCCCATTCCGGCCCCTCCAAATCTGCAAAATGCTCACGTTGCCACGCCGTAACGGGAATTTTGAACAGCGCCTCTACTACGGCGTTTTTGGAAGGATCGCGCAAGAAAGCCTTATCGGCTTTTTCTCCCAGCAGCAGGGACAACGCCCCTAAAATAATGGATTTACCGGCACCCGTTTCCCCGGTAATAATGGTAAGGCCCTCTGAAAACCCTGCTTCCAAAGCCTGGATGAGGGCATAATTGGATATGTTCAGAGAGTGTAACACCCTTATTCTGCCAGCTCACTGGCTCTTCTGTAAAACGTATCTCCGTCTTCAAATTCTTTTATAGCTACCAAAGTAGGCTTGGGCTGGCGCTCGTAATAACGCGATATTTCTATCTGCTCGCGGTTCTCGAACGTTTCTTCCAGCGTATCTGTAAAAGTGGCAAACTCCTCCAGACGGGAGCTCAGTTCTTTCTTTACTTCCGTAGCAATCTGATTGGCCCGCTGTGCAATAATCATAACCGTTTCGTATATATTTCCTGTCTCTTCGGACAATTTGGTAAGATCACGGGTAATGGTGGTATCTGCCACAGGATGTTTTTTTGTATTCATAAGTATTTTAAATGCTATGTGTTATCACTTTCTTGCCTTGTTTCTTCAGGCTCACCTTTCTTTGTAATAAATTGACGCGCCCTTTTGAACATGCTGTCTACGTCCCTTGCATATTTTGAATCGGGAAATTCGCTGACAAAGTTGTAATACTCGTCAACGACATTCAAAAAACGTTCCCTCTGCAACTCCGGTATGCTGTTAAGGGCATATTGGAAATTGGCAGCCACAATATAGTACATAATATCTTCCCTGTACATGCTTTCCGGATTTTCCTTCAGCGTTTCTTTGAGGGCATGCGTAGCCGCCTTGTAGTCCTCTATCGTATAATACAATTTTGCAGACTCAAACGATTTTTTGTCCAGCCGGTGGTGCAAATCCTCCAGCATGCTGTGACAGACCGCTTCGTATTCACTGCCCTGGTAATCGTACAGGAACTCTTCTATGGCAGCAATGGTCATCCGGCTGGGCTGCTGATCCAGTTCGTACCTGTAAGTATTCTGGTACATACAATCCAGCCTCAGGAACCTTGCCGATTTGGTAAAAGGACTGCGAGGAAAAATCTCTGCAAATTGTCTGAAATTTTCTTCTGCCGTAACAAAGTCGTTCAAATGGTAATTGCTCAATCCCAAATAGTATTGCAACGTATCGTCCTGTACGGTACCCCTGTACACCATCTGCAGCTGTTCCAGCAGCGGCTGCGAGCGGGAATACCGCCTGGCCTCAAAATATTCAATGGCCTTGCGGAATTTCAATTGATAGTCTGTACTTCGCAGCAGGGCCTCAAATTGGTTCATACAAGAAGCTCCTAATACAGTAGCCAATACGACAGGAAACAAAAATCTTTTTTTCATGAGCAATGTATTCGGGCAAATATACAACAGTTTAGCAAATTACAGATCGCTTTGCATAGAAAGGAAACGTTCTGCGTCCATAGCTGCCATACATCCGCTGCCTGCTGCCGTTACGGCCTGACGGTATCGCGGATCTTGTACGTCACCCGCCGCAAACACGCCCGGTACGTTGGTTTCTGAAGTTTTGCCTTTTGTTACAATGTATCCGTCACTATTGACTTCTATCCAGGGCTGGAAAGGCTCCGAGTTGGGATGATGTCCGATGGCCAAAAAGAAACCAAGGATATCAATCACTTTTTCCTCTCCCGATTTGTGCACCAGCCTGACTCCCGTCACGCCCGTTTCGTCACCCAGCACTTCCCGGGTCTGGTGTTCCCACAATACCTCAATATTGGGCGTAGCCAACACGCGCTCCTGCAATACCTTACAAGCACGGAACACGTTCCGTCGCACTATCATATATACTTTGCGGCACAGGCCAGCCAAATAAATGGCCTCTTCACAAGCCGTATCTCCTCCGCCTACCACGGCCACATCTTTCCCTCTGTAAAAGAACCCGTCACACGTGGCACAAGCCGATACGCCCATCCCCTTGAAACGCTCTTCCGATTCCAGGCCCAGATAACGCGCCGTAGCTCCCGTGGCTATAATCACCGTTTGGGCCAGCACCTCTTTGCCGTCATCCAGTTTCAAACGAAACGGAGCTTTATCCAGTTGGCTTTCCACAATAATTCCCGTTCTGAATTCCGTTCCAAAACGCCCGGCCTGCTGCCGGAGGTCTTCCATCAATGCATTCCCGTCTATTCCGTCCGGATAGCCCGGAAAGTTCTCGATTTCCGTAGTCGTAGTCAATTGACCTCCCTTTAAAATTCCCTCATAAAGAACGGGTTGCAAATTAGACCTGGCTGCATAAATAGCGGCTGTATATCCGGCCGGTCCGCTTCCCGCTATAAGGCATTTTATTACTTCCATAGTAGATTTTTTATACAATTGTTAATAATCATAAAAATTCTGTATATTTGCGGCTCTAAAAAGCGGGGCGTGGCGCAGTTGGTAGCGCACTTGCATGGGGTGCAAGGGGTCGAATGTTCGAGTCATTTCGCCCCGACTTTTTTTTCAAGCCACAAAGATAAGAATAAAATACCGGATCTGATCCGGTGCGCCACTGTTCGCCACCGTGCGTTTAGTGCGTCACGCCAAAATTTCGTATCTTGTATTCCATGAGCGTAAAGATTTTTGCCAAAGACGTAGAAAAAGAAGCCCTTGAGCAAATCAAGGACCTGGCCGAATGCCGTGCTTACAAAAAGGAGAAAATCCGCATTATGCCCGATGTCCACGCCGGTAAAGGCTGTGTGATAGGCACTACCATGACCATCTCCAACAAGCTCACCCCCAATCTGGTAGGTGTAGATATCGGATGCGGGGTCGCTGTGGCCAAAATCAAAAGCCCCGGCCTGGATCTGCACAAACTGGACAACCTTATCAGGAAGCACATTCCCAGCGGATTTTCCATCAGAAAAACCCCCTCCCCATTCGATTTTTCCAACCTCCGGTGCGCCCCGTACGTAGACCTCGGCCGGGCCTGCCATTCCATAGGCACGCTGGGCGGAGGCAACCATTTTATTGAAGTGGGAAAAAGCAACGACGGAGAGTTGTACCTGATGATCCACTCGGGCAGCCGCAACCTGGGAGTGGGCGTCTGCAGCTACTACCAAAAACTAGCTGTCAAACAACGCAAAGAACAAGGAGACCAGGACGTGCCCCGCGACCTGGCGTGGCTGGAAGGACAAGCCTTTGAAGACTACCTGAACGACATGGAAATCACCCAGCGCTACGCCGGCCACAATCGCAGCACCATGCTCCAAATCATCATGGAACACCTAAAACTTCCTTTCGAAAAAATAGTAGAAACCATCCACAACTACATCGACACCCGGCACATGATCCTGCGCAAAGGCGCCGTAAGCGCCCGGGACGGAGAGCTGCTGGTCATCCCCCTGAACATGCGTGACGGGACCCTCCTTTGCCGAGGCAAGGGCAACCCCGACTGGAATTACTCCGCCCCCCACGGAGCCGGCCGCCTGCTCAGCCGCAACAAAGCCTTCCAGATGCTGGACATGGCCGACTACGTACACTCCATGCAACACGTCTACTCCACCTCGGTCACCAAAAAGACCCTGGACGAGGCCCCTCACGCCTACAAACCCATGGACGAAATCATAGCCGCCATCCAACCCACCGCCACGCTCCTGACCACCATCAAACCCATCTACAACTTTAAAGCCGGCTGACCTCCCACACCCCCTCCCCACACCTCACCTCACACCTCACCTCTCGACAGAGGCTCAAACGACGCACCAGATCCAATCTAGCGCGCCAAATCGTTTTTGCCAAAACACAAAATCCTAACTGTCAATGTTTTGAAAATTCAGTGACCAGAAGTGACGCGCTTGATCCAATCTGGCACGCCAACTAGCGCACCACCAATTGCAGGTTGCCGGCCCGCAAGGGAGCGACTGCGGAGGGTGGGTTGGCCGGGCGCAGGGTGATGGTATGCCATCCGGGCTCCAACCCGCCAAAGGGCAGCTGCCGGCGGTACTCTGTCCATTGCCATTCAGGCTTTATGCTGTAATGCAAGGCATCTTCAAAAGCATTGTAGTATTTGATAAGCAGCTGGTTGGCACCTTTTTGCAAAGGCAGCAAAAGCAATTCACGCTGATAACCAAGCCGTTCCGGCATACAATGGGCCGTCAGATATTCCCCGTTCAACAGTACATATACTCCGTTCCCGCTTCCTAGTTCTACGGCTGCAGTTTGCGCCTCATCGGCCCAAATTTCCTGTAAAAACAATACGCCGCGGCGTTGCGGCAGATCCATAGTCTGCCACACCCCATACTCAAAACCTTCTACCTGTTCCCATCCCCCGACCGCCTGCATATCAATAAGTCCAAGGCCTTCTTCTTCCACAAAACCAAAGACACCCCTGCCCGGCTTGCGGTACAGGCTACCCCAGCGAACCACGGAGCTGTCTGTATGTACCACTACGGAATCCGACGACATCCCGGACCTGCTTTCCGCTTCCAATGTAATCTCATATGCGATACCGTCTACCTCCAACCGCAACGGCCTTCCGGCCTCAGCTTTTGTATATAACAGATACGCCGGATCATCTGCCCGGGATGCACTCTCAGGCACATTCACCGTCCATTCGTAGGCAATCAGGCTTTTGTAGCCGGCGTAATAATTCAGGGCCGAGTGGCCAAAGTGCGGAGCAGCGTTTCCGGCATTCAGCAACAATCCGGGCTGCCTGCCTCCGTCGGCCTCTTGCTGCGGAACGAAAGAGATGGGTTTTTCCGGAAGCAGCGTATAGCCGTCCTCAAAGACGATTTCCAGCACCTCACAGCAAGATGTGAAACGGGCGGGCATTTGCAGGAGCAATCCCGTATGGGCTTCAGATTCTCCGGAAACAGACCCCCCGGCAGCAGACTTCGCGGCAGCAAATTCCCCGGCAGCAAATTCCCCGGCAGCGAATTCCTCGGCAGCGAATTCCCCGGCAGCGAATTCTCCGGCGGCAAATTCCCCGGCCGCATACCTCCACTCCGGTTGCGCCGCACCGCTTAACATCCGGACCGATTGCACGGAACCCCGGATACGGGGCAGGTAAATGGTTTGTCCGGCATGCTCCTCCATGACAAACAGGTACAGGCTGTCGCCTTTGGCGGTCACCTCGCCCCAGGGGAAAATCTGGCCAAAGGGATTGGAGCGGGTGCCGTAGATGGCACGGCTGTGGGTGCTGATCCATCGGCCTGCTTCCACCAGCAGTTCCTCCTCAAAGGGCACCAGGCTGCCGTCGGGGCGCGGACCTACGTTGAGCAGGAAATTCCCGCCTCGGCCAATGACATGCACCAGGTTTCTGATTTTCTCGTCCACTTTAGGCTGCAACGCTCCACGCTCCTGCCAGCGGCGGTAGCCCCACGTTTCCCGGAAAACCGAGGCGGGTGTCTGCCAGGGCACGGCCAGGTGGTAGTCGGGGATTTGGTTGTCGGCCATCACACTAAAATCGCCAAAGTCGTTGCCCAGCCGTCCGCTCACCATACACCCGGGCTGCAACAGCGTGACCAATTGGTACAGCTCCCGGCTCTGCTCCACCGTCAGGGAGCCCATATCAAACCAAATCTCAGAGATGGGTCCGTAGCCGGACAGAATCTCCTCTACCTGACGCAGGTTCAGGCGGTGGTGCTCCGGCGTGATGGGATCGGCGTTGTGACCGGACATGGGATTGGCCTGCGGAAAATGCCAGTCGATGAGCGAAAAATACACGCCAAAGGCCATACCTCCCTCCCGGCAAGCCGCGGCCAGCTCTCCCATCGCATCACGGCCGTACGGTGTCGCCTCCACAATATTGAAAGGCGTATAGGCCGAGTGGTACATGCAGAAGCCGTCGTGGTGCTTGACCGTAAAGACAATAGAGCGCATACCGGCTTTCCTGGCCACCTCCACCACGTGGTGCGGATCCCATTGCATGGGGTTGAATTGACTGGCTGCTGCTTCATACTCCCCAGCCGGAATAGGTGCAAAGGCCTGAATCTGCTCACTATAACCACTTGTAACAGGCTGCCCTTGGTACTCGCCCCCAAAATGCGAATACAGACCAAAATGAATGAACATGGAATACTTGTTATCCAGCCAGGCAGGGGTTGGCTTTTTATGCACAGATGCCGTACAGCCTGCCAGCAGCACGAGAAAGAAAAGACGGAATTTCATACGACAAAGATAACTATATCATAAATTTTGTTATTTTTGGGTTAAATATGTGTAATGTGGTGCCGAATCCACTTAAAAAAACGGGGCGGTTTCCGAAAAGCCCAAAGAGTAGGACCCATTTAACTAAACCTAATATGAAAAAAATCGTTGTAAAAGGAGCGCTATTGTTAACAGTTGCCCTTCTGATGACCTCCTGCTACTCTATTACGTTTACAGTAGGCCAAGGTGCAAAAACAGGTGTTGAGGTAGTTGACAGAAACCATTACCTGATAGGCGGTTTGGCACCTATCAAATTGGCTGACCCCAAAGCAATGGCCGGAGGGGCAAAAGATTACACCGTTACTATAGAGCATACCATCTTAGACGGTTTACTGGCTGCTTTGACCGGTGGTATATATACTCCCACAACAGTAAAGATCAGGAAGTAACCACTCCTTGATGAGAAAAGTTATCCTGGTAATTGCACTGGTAATAACATTGTTATTAGGCATTGCCGGAATCCTGGCAATCCTGCTTGGTTTCTTTCAAGGTTTCAGATATGTCCTGGACTACAAAATCTTGAGCCAATACGGAAAAGGGTACGTTTGGGGTTCGGTATTGTTATTTGTCATAGGCCTGGCCGTAGCCTATCTTGGATTCCGGGCCTTTAAAAAGTTACGTGCAATTATCTCACTTCATAAAGACTCATAGCCATATTGTGTTTTCATGGCTTAGTGTTTTTGTTTGTTCGGCGCGCCCGTCTGTTTTGCGGCGCGCCGTTTCTATTACCCCTTCTAAAAAGAACTTCACCCATCCGGCCATATCGTTATGCGTCCGCACCCTTGTCAGATGATCAAGGTACAAGTCTTTGTTCTCTTCAAAATAATCCGATAGATCAAAAAACGGACGGGGAAGCATGTCCATACTCATCAGATAAAGCGGAACAATCCATCGGCCTGCCTCTTCATTGCCTTCCCAAAAAGGATGTATGACGTGGAACTGGTAATAGACAATGGCCAGTCTTACCAGATCGGGCAGCTGAACGTAATGGTTATTGGCAAATTTTTCCCAATCGGACATCAACTCCGGAATCTCGGTGGGATACGGCGGCACAAATACCTCTGCCGATGCTTCGACCTCTGGGCGTCCGCCGGCATCTGCATCCGGCGACAGGCTGCATGTCCAGCTTTGGCTGCTTCTGTAAGTACCCGGCACCTTGAAGCGGCCTCGGCCCTCCTGCCCCAACAACACATGGACTTCCTTGATAAGCCGAGCCGAGAAAGGCAGTCGCTCCAGCAGCCTCGCCACCTCTGCTTCAATCCCTCCGGCTGCGTCCAGATCCTGAAACCGGAAGTCAGTCTCCAGCCTGCCCAGCTGGCGGCTAGTCTGACACATAAGCACAATCAGCTCCATATCATCCATCTCCCAGGCCCGGTAGATGAAAGCCGGGCTGAAGCTTTTGTAGCAGCCGTGGTCGATGTAACGGCCCGATTGAAAACTATTCATATTATAGTCTATCAATTAATTCTTTTTTCACAAAGCGATATGCTTCTTCTGCATTATAAGTTTCCTCGGGGCGAATCAAACTATCCATATCTTCCAAAAAATCAGAATTACTCATTTTCTTTTCCAAGTTCAGTATGAATTGTTTGTGTGTAGGTAGTTTAATAACAGAAAAATTCATGTATCGTTTGTAACAACGAATTATCTTTTCAATATCTACGTTTGAAACACTTAGGGCTTTATATAAATCAAAAAGATCTCTTCCTTTTGCACGTTGGTATAAAGCTCGGAGTTTTGTTCCCAATAATTCTTCTAAAGCGTAGGTGGTTAATTCACACCTGCCGGAAAACCAACTGTTTTCCATAGAGTAAGGAATTTTCACAAATCCGAGTTCACTAAAATGTTCAATGCAGTTAATCTCAATTTTCAGACGCAAAGGTACAATCGGAGGTACCTCGGAATTCATGCGAAACAACATAATATTGTTAAATCGCTTTTGTTTGACAGACTTACCAGGTAAAAAATCCAGTACTTCTCCTATACGATAAAGAATAGGCTTAATAGGTCCTGCATTAATTTGAACTAAATCGATATCTTCTGAATACCTACTTTGGGGATCAAAGTATAATTTATGCAATGCCGTTCCTCCACGAAAAGCCAACTGGTTTGCTAAAAACTCATCGCTGAATATTGCAATTAAAGTACGAGAGATTATCAAGTCTTGTTCAACCTGCTCTCCCTTATTCCAAGGCACTTGCGTTCTCCACTGGGAAATTGCTGCTCTATTTATCATAAATCATCAATTTCTATTGCTCTATTGACGTATACTTTCCAGCGGGAATCTTTTTTAAAATTTCTATACTCCGAGCTTGTGCTCAAAGGAACATAGTTCAACCGTTTTCCATAGTTACGTAACTTCTGATATAAATTGTCAGCCTGTATGTTTTCTTTTAAAATACGCTCTAAAATAAACCCCAAACGTTGTACTGCTGTTACGGATGTGAAATCAAAAAACTCATCAGATACTTTTGTGAAATCTGTTACTTCTGTTAATTCGGCTAAAACGGTTGCTGCTCTTGACAAACCACCTATATGTCTCTGGTATTGTACTATATCTATTGCTGTTAACTCCGGATTCGAAAAATGAATTATTCCGGTCTCAGAATTTGTTTGTTGTAAAAATTTTTCCGGTACCTCTTTCCTATAAACCCAGCTAAGCATACTATTTCTTGTTTTGGACATATGTTTAGAAGGATACATTGTCATTACAAAGAAACGTTGCGAACGTTGATGGGCCGCTCCATGCAATTCAGCAGCATTTAGTAAAGCTACATAATAAGGCTTTCCAATATATTGCATTAATTGGTCAATGTAATAAGAAGGAACAACAATACCCTTTGCAGCATACTGTGGAGGAATAATAACATAGAAACCCTTATAAACAGACAAAATTCTTTTTTTTACAGTCAATCGGTAAAGTGAATTGGAAAGGTTTTGCTCCGTTACATCGGGAAATGCTTCACGTACATTTTCAAAAGAAAAAGTACAGAAACCGTGAATCTCTAAATCTCTAATCCATTTGCTAACAGTAAGAGCACTCATGAATTGCTAAACTTTGTGCAAATATAATCATTTTATGATTAGATTAGCATGTTTTTTAGCAAATTTGCTCCACCAACTGCACCGTAAAGCCGTTGGGGTCTTTGATAAAGATAAAGTGCAGGTGCGGATTGGGTGCAATGGGACCTGCTATATCCGTTATCCCCTGCTCTTTCAAATGGGCTATGGCAGCGTCCAAATCCTCCACCATCAACCCCACAGACACATCAGCCGCGCAACTTACGTCCGTTTTATTGGGGTCGTGAATCAATTCCAGGTCCGCACCCTTACCGTCCAAAAAATGTATTTTCACACCTTGTCCGCCATTGAAAGACCGGGCCACCTGCATACCCAGGATTTGTGTGTAGAAAGCCAGAGACTCTTCCATATCCCTGACGTAAATAGTAATCCAAGCAATTTTCATGGTGCAAAGATAACCATCCTCAGGACGGTTTGACAGATTCCGCCTTCTTTTTCAGTCTATATAGCAGAAATAAAACCCTATCGCTATGAAAAAGAAAATTTACAACCTCATTGTCCTGGACGAATCCGGGAGCATGTCCGACATCCGCCAGGCCACCATCTCGGGCCTGAATGAAACCATCCAAACCATAAGCAATGCGCAGAAAAAGCATGCGAATCAGGAGCATTTCCTGAGCCTTATAAGCTTCAACAGCCACCGTATGCTCTATCATTACGACTTGACCCCGGTCAGCGAAACAGAAACGTTTGCGGGAGAAAAGTACGACCCCGGCTACTGCACGCCCCTGTACGATGCCATCGGTTTTTCCCTGAGTAAACTCCGCAGGCAGATTACGGACGATGATATGGTCCTGGTGACCATCATTACCGACGGTCTGGAGAACGACTCCAAAGAATACAACTACTCTTCCATAACGCAGACCATAGACTCTCTGAAGGCAAAGGGCTGGATTATCACCTACATCGGCGCCAACCAGGACGCCCTTGCCGAGGCATACAAGATGCACATAGACCACGGCCTTTCTTACAACGCCACTCCGGAAGGTGTAAAAGACATGATGGTATATGAGCGTTCAAAAAGAGACGCCTTGTACGCATTTATGGAAAATTGTGCCGAACCAAAAGAACTGTACAAGTACAATTATTTTGGTACGGATCCCAAGAAGAAATCTAAAAAGTCGTAACTTTAGATGCACCATGAGCCACATAACCCGCAAAACAGCACTGGAACTGGAGCCCGAATACGGAAAGATTCCGGACGAGGCTCTGGTCCTGCGTATCGGCAAAAGGCAGGATGAAAGTTGGATAATACTCTTCTACCTTCTTTTTGGCCGTTACGTATCCATGCTCAAGGCCGTATTTGCCAGATACGCAAAAAAGGGACTCGACTTTGACGATTTCATGCTGGAATTGCATGTCAAGATGGGCAAGGATCATTTTGCCGCCGTCACCGGCTACAAAGGTACCGCCCGGTTCAAAACGTACCTGAGCACCATTGCCAGAAATCTGCTCTTCGATATGGGCGCAAGGGAAAAACCTACCATTGACATCGATGCCGCCCGGTACCTTCCATATGAAGACGATTATGAGCGCGAGCAAATGCTCCGGCTGCTGGAGCTGATAAACGCGTACCCCAATGAAAAAACGCGCTTTGTCCTTTTTAAGACCCTGGAAGGCTACTCCAGCAAAGAAATTGCCGCCATGCTTGCCGCACAATCCGGCAAAGAGGTAAAACCCTCCTACGTGGACACCCTGCGCTCCCGTGCATACGGAACGCTCCGCGCCCAGGTGCAAGAGTCGGTAAAGGAACGCGTGATGGCTTCTACAGTCGTATTTGAAGAATCTGCAGCAGTCTACTATACGGAACTTATCACCATACCAACTGGCTACCAATATACCATCATCCCCGCTCTGCGACAGATTTTAGGTTGAGATCCCAGCCTCAAGATGGTGCGCAAAAATTTTCTCCGTTTCAACTTACCTGCCCAACGCTATGTCACCAAAACGTTGTGCTGCATGTTGAAAAGACAGATACGTACGTATTTTAAAAATTAGTATCTTTGATTTTATGATAAGCAAGGCCGACATATTGAATACGTTGAGTGACTTAAAGCCAATCTTGCATAAAGATTACTCTGTTAAGAAAATTGGATTATTTGGTTCTTTCTCTGATGGCTCTTACACAGATGATAGCGATATAGATTTGCTCGTTGAATTTGAAAGACCTATTGGATGGAAATATTTTTCATTAGAGATTTATCTTGAAGGTATTTTTGGTCGTAAGATTGATTTAGTAACCAAAAATGCATTAAAGGACCATTTAAAGGATAGAATTTTAACCCAAGTTAATTACGTTTAATGTGAGAAAGGAAGAACGCAGTTACAAAATGTTCCTTGATGATATTCAAACTTCGATGAGTCGGATTGCAGAATATATCGCAGGTTACGATTTTGAACATTTCAAAAGGGATTACAAAACTGTTGACGCAGTTGTCAGGAATTTTGAGATTATCGGTGAAGCTTCAAAAAAGTTGGATGAAAAAATAAAAGAAAAATATCCCGATGTTCCATGGAAAGAAATGTACTATATGAGAAATAGGGTCTCACATGAATATTTTGGGATTGATTATGAGATAATTTGGGATATTGCAACAAATCATTTACCAGAAAATAAAATCCAGATTGACCAAATAATTGATAAAGAAAAATAAAGCACGTCAGCACGACAGGTTGCGCACCCCAGCCTCAAGATGGTGCGCAAAAATTTCGCTTGTTTTGACTTACATGCTAAAATATCAAGCAGTTACACTTGGCAATTTTTCTGTGCTGCGCACCATCTTGAGGCTGGGCGCTCACTCCTTCAACGCATCGTTCACCAACCGGATCCCCTCGTCCGTCAGGTCCATCTTTGACAAGGCCTCTTCCAGCAGGGGCAGTTCCTTGCGTTTTTTCAATACGTCATACAGCGTATTCAGGTCGGCTGCGTCTGTTTCTGCCCTGGTATTGAATAGGGTCATCCGTTGTACTTTAGAGGTAAACAAATATACCGGGTGCCATATCAGAAAAGGCGTTTCCAGCACCATCTGCCGGGACAATCCCCTCTCGTGCGAGATCAGCAGATCCACTTCTATCCCAAGTTCGGCATGTTCATAATTCCACATGTATTCCGTCTTCCCCATCTTGACTTCTTTGAAACCGCTTGTTACCAGCCTCTCGTTGAACTGATCCAGGAAATAATTTCCCGCCGGGGAGATAAAGTCTAAATCGTTGTTTGAGCGGGCCCTGCGCTCCCGGATTCCGTACTTTCTGGCCAGAAACTGTACGGCCGTTCCGCCAATCAGTGCGCAATAACAAAAGGTTGCCATACGCACAATACCTGCGTCCAAAGGAGAATAATAGTCAAACATGGGCTCCTTTGAAGATTTGATGTTCAATTTTCTTGTTTTCTTTTCCATTACAGTGTATATGTTGTGTTATTATATAATACGATAAAGGGGCCTGCATTTTCGATTTTTTGGGAAAAAAGTGCTGCATGTTCCGTGTGTATGGGAATAATGTGCTTTGGGCGGACGTGTTCCACAATCCTCCGCAGGCCGGCTGCATCGGCATGCCCGCTCGTATGGATATCTTCTGTTATGTGGCAATGGGTCTCCACCCACTCCCTGAATTTCATAGTCCCGGGGAGATCCTGCTCCCAATACCCCCTCCACGTAGAAAGGGTAAAACGAATGGAAGGCACAGACAGGCGCTTGAGGTAGTCCAGCGAAGAAGGCCGCACCACCATTACGTACGCCCCCGGATTCTCCATCAGGTCTTTATAAGTCACCTTATTGACCCCGGGCTGCAGGTAGGTGGTATACCGGGAGCCGTATTTGTTATGCAGATACGTTGTCAGTTTTTTGGGGTAATACACTTTCACCCGGTCAAATCCCAGCACGTTTGGAATCGTCGGGCTCAGTCCGGCCACCCGGTCCAGTACAACAGCTGTGTAAGGATCTACCACCAACCGGCGCCGGCTTTGCAGACAGGCTTTGTAAAGCGTCACCATGCGGTCTATGTTCTGGCTCGAGCACCACACCAGGTGGAGGCTGCCTGCAGCCTTTGTAAATGCCCAGGCAAACCGCTCTTCCAACGCCGTCTCTTTTTCGCACGCCTTCTCTGCCCCTATGTTGGTGCCTTCCAGCAACAGGTAATCCACCTGCCGAGGCAGCCGCCTGTGGAGCCCGCCTTTCCGTCCGTGCAGCCTGATATCGCCGCTGTACAGCACGGACGTTCCCTCGGCCTGAAAACAAAAAGCACACGCTCCATAGGCCGAGTGGTCCACATCGTACGCGGTGACGGCAATGTCCCTGAAGGTGAAGGGTTGCCGAGGCTCCACGGGGATGCTGGCCGTTTCTTCCGGCTCTATGCCGCTTAGCGGATGGCAATCCAGGAGCATGCGGGTGCCCGGGGTCATGAAAACGGGCGTGCCTTTGGGCAAAACGGGCAGCAGCCCGTAATGGTCGGCATGGCTGTGGCTGATGAATACCGCATGGGCATCTTTGGCCCAGACCGCGGCATCTGCCCGGATTTTGTCTTGCTCCTGCCGGGACCGTTCTTGAAAATCCAAAGGCAGACCAAAATCCACCAGAATTTTAGTCTGCCCCGTATGTAATCCTATGCAGTTCCCGCCAATTTCCTCTGCGCCCCTATAAATCGTTACATCCATACCGTCCAACTTTGTTGCAAAGATGGACGAAACCTATGCGGTAAAGCTGCAGAGGCGGCAGGTTTTTAGTTTACAATACTTCCAGCTGATTCCCCCATTTACGCAAGGTGGCCTCAAACTCTCCTGTAGGAGCAAATTCATATTCGTAAATGACGTAATCTTCTCCCCTTTCGTAAACGCGTTGCGATTTGTGTAAGGGCAAGGTATCCAGGTATTCAGGGGCCGTACCGGTGGCTTTTATACGGAGTATTTGTGGTGGGGTTTGTTCAAAAATTTGGTAGCCAAAGCTTTTCTCAATGGATTCCCTGTCCCGATACGTCGGTTCAAAATCAAACACCTCATCGGTCGCTCTCAATGCCGTAATCCTGTCCAGCGCATACACCTTCATTTTGGGATCTTCCGGCTCCCGGGCGTATACATACCAACGCCTCTCGTAGAGTTTCACAAAGAACGGACAAAGTTTTCTTGGGGGCGTTTCGCCTTTTTGAAAAGACCGGTAATCAATCTCAATAACCTGCTTACCGCCAATGGCCGTAAGTATGGTCGTCAGCCAACGCTGGGCAGAGGGGACGTCTTCTATAAAAATCCTGTCCCGGATGTCTTTGGCCCCGGAAAGTGCATTGCTGACAGAGAAATTATTCAGCATCCAGCGGGTCACAGCATTCAGCTCCAGGTCTTCTGCATTTTCAATGTAGTATTTATACCCGTAGCTTCTGTCGCAGACGATATTTACGTCAAATACCTCCTGGATAGCATTTATGTGGTCATGAAACGTTCGCAGCGGGAAGGGTATTTGTTGGTCGTTCAGGCTGCTGCGCATCCATTTTTCTTCAATTTCCTTATAAGATATCCGACCGGCATCGTGTATGGTTGATATCAACCACACATACCTTCTTATGAGTGTGGATAATTTTCGCATATGTAAAATAGTTTCTTTTTACAAAGATAGTAAAAAGGTATGCGGACTTACCGCATAGGCCTGGCTTATCTTTGTAGTAATTAAAAAAATAACTCTAAAAATTTATAGTCATGGAACCTGGTGTAATTATATTTTTACTTCTGTCAATAATTTTAGGAAGGAGAGCAAAAAGGAAAAATCCGCCAAAGGTTTACGACACTCCGGACGGAAAAGAACCCCGGTACATTGCTGCCGTCAGCGTAAATGGATACGGGTTCAACGCACTGGACCAATACGGAAGTGTGTTGTTTTCAGGATCGGGACGCCCCATAGGGCATTCCGGGAGTTCCGTTTCAGTTGTGGATGGAGGTGTAGGTTATGTGTATCATTTGCATGGAGGAAGGAATTTTTCCTTCACGGTTGAAGACAGTAAAATTAGAGATTAGCTAATCTTATGGAGCAAACCGCTACCCGGCGGTGGTGTCTTTGAGTTGACCGATACAAGAAAGGATGCCTATCTCTACCACAAATCACCGCTTGGCGAGTTTTTCCTTAGCAGCGATGCCATTTCCCACTCCTACAGAAAACACAAGCGCAAAGCCTGGCTCACAAAACAGATTTCAGAAGAAGTACAAGAACTTTACAACGCCGGCTCTACTATCGGTGCTTACACACTTTTTCCAGGAAAACGCATAGACAATCAACATACCATCAATCAAGCTCGTGGTGTCAACCAATACATTGACGACCGGTTTGATCTTACCTTGGAGTGCATCAGGCTCTTCTACGCTGGCCAGCAGAGTCCTCTTTACACTGCCCTGTTACGACACAAGGATTTCTTTGATTTATTCCGCAATTTTACTGGTTATGTCAACTTTTTCCTATTAAACGACCTGGTTGACCAAAACGGACACATTCGGTTTTACCTTCCTTTTGACCAATTCAAAACGCCTCCTGCTTTCAAAAGCGTGGAGGATTACTTGGTGTATAAAGAACGAGTTATGGCGTTTTTAAAGGCACGCAATAAAAGGATTGCGGATTATGTGAGTGCGTTGAATAATAAAACCGAAGCCTTCCTTAATCTGAGCTGATGAAGTTAAGAGGCCCTATAATGCTACTTTGTACTTTAGAGCAAAGACTCTTAAATCGAGATAAAAAATTAAGAACGATTTATTTATAAAATCAGAAATACTAAGGTCTATATACGATAACGCCGTTCTATAAAATACAGGCTCATAAGACACCTTTGCAATCTAGCAAGCGTTGTTAAATTACGTCATATTCATATTTAGAGTAAACTATTCTTTTCTTAAAATGAATTTTAACAGACTTCCTCTTAAGATTATATAGTTTAAATGTTGGTTATTTAGTTATATTCTATTAATTTTGATAGCATCCTGCTAATCTTATTGTTTTATCCTAAAAAATCCCTTTTACACAACTTAACATCAGACTAACTCTATAAAATTCCCCCAAAACTTCAATGAGTGAAAAACAAATATTGATTTTTTATTGCAATTCGTAATGGTAAAAAAAAATTGATTTTGTATAAGCGAGGTTGAGCGATTGCAATTGAACTAGGTTTAGTATTCGTTCCTCGTTTAAATAAACAAAAACGATTAAGATATAATACAAATGTAGCAACACAACTGGCAGAATTTCAACCGAGCTCTTAAAAACTCTCCATTGTATCATATTTGCTTTTTGCCAAATAATTAGAACACACTTTTATTCAACAGAAATAACTAAGAACAGATGCTATTCATAAGAAACGCTTTTTATTTTCGCAAATTTTTTAAAGAGCAGATTGCAAGAGAAAGTAGTTCTATTGATCTCAATTTTGTTGGCTCTCTACACCCAGAGAAAAGACGGAATGAGACGGGGTTTTCAAAACTCATATACGGAAATAGAATAGATTTGGGACATTTCTTAAAAACAATTGCTTTAAACGTAGCTGCTGATGATCAAGCTATATATGAACTCATTCAAAATGCAGACGATTGTGAATCAACTTTTTTTAGTGTGAATTACAATGAAAAGTACTTGCTCTGTATCAACAATGGTAATTATTTTACTGACTATGATATGTCAGCCATTATCAACGTGGCTGGTAATTACAAAGATGGAGAAGATATTGGTTCTTGGGGCATCGGGTTTAAAATACTACACAGATTACTTGGTACGGACGATGGAGAAGAAGCCATAATAAATGATTATGCTGGCCCTGTGATTTTTAGTTGGAATAAATATATTCAATTAAAAAAATTCCTTGACAGGGAATCTATCTATGTTTCTGGCGTAGGTAAAAATAGAAATAGTTATAATTATGAAAGAGACAAAGAAAATCCATGGCTAGTAAAAATTTTATATACCTGTTTCCCCTCGCATTATAAGGAACAAATCAGGTTAGGTGACTATGATACAAGAGAAACAAAATTTGGAGAAAATGAATTGAGTGAAATGCAGGAGTTCTTACAAGAATCATTGCGAAATTTCAATTTAACTGAGGATAATTTTTTGAAGAATGGTTCAATGTTTTTTCTCAAATTAGGTAAAGGTAAGAGTAGATTTCTTGATGAAGGTATTGATAGAATTAAAAGCGGATTATCATATTCATTCAAATTCTTAAATAGTCTACAAAAAATATACATAAATGGCGAAATAATTAAAGCAAAAACGATTTTAAATTATTCTCATTCTTTTCCTATTGGCAGTAAGGAGTTCATAGAAATCAATCCAAACAATAAAAAGAGGGATATAAAATTCTCCTTCGCTTTTTATTATGATTATAAAGAAGCATCTGAATTACAAAACGGATTGGCCCCAAATCTTTATACATATTTTTCAATGGACGAAGAAAAAAATGGTTTTAGTTTTTTGCTGCATTGCAATGCTTTTGACATAAATAGTGATCGGCGTAAGCTTCAAGCAACTTCCCAAATAAATGAAAAACTTCTGCCAATAATTGCACAAAACCTCATTAAATATACTGATACACAAAAAGAAACCAACCGAGATTTATTTTTGTCATTATATGCCAATTTTTTGCTTTCCAAATATCCCACAAACAAGCCCCATATTAATAATAATTTTTGCTGTTTTATACATCAATATGTAACAGAAAATATACCTACTAAAAATGGATATTCAGATAATCCAAAAAATGTAAAAATTAACAAACTTGAAATTGATATTGATTTAAATGAATTTGGATTAGATCATATTCAATGGTTTGCATGGAATACCGAAGCCGATGATTTGTTAATTGAAAAAGCAGTAGAAAAATTAGGTGTCGAGGAATGGGACATCAGAGATATTATTGAAAATATAAACCCTAAATAGTCAACCCTTATAAAATCCCTGTTTTCCAACAATCCCAGGAACAGGCTGTAATACCAACCTCCTATCCATTCTTCTGAATAATGAAACCTCCGGGGCCCATCTTCTAAAAATCCAAAAAAG